>JAAVFL010000040.1 GCA_014800795.1 Bacteroidales bacterium
TCAGCGCCTTGTTGTTTTGTAACCGCTTTGTGATTACATTGCAAAGGTACGCACTATTTTCGAATCTGCAAATTATTTTGCAACTTTTTTGTAACAAAATTGTAAATTTTTCCGAATAAACTTGTAACACGCAGGTATTCAACAATATACAAAATGTTAATTTTTTCATAGTTGTTACATATGCTGTAGTTGTGTTACCGAATGTTACGTCTGAAGGCTGTTGAAGGGTGTGTTTTTTCGAATATTATAGATGTGTTACAGAAATTGTGTCGATTGTAACATATGCGTTTTATTCAATGGATTTGGACTATAAGAGCGGGAGGCTGAGCGATGTAATAGCGGAAAGGACGCATTGTAGTGCGTCCTTTTATTGATTATCAATTGTTTAATGTGAATTGTCGCTACATCTCAGTGGCGATAGAAGGCGAGGAGATCGTCGTAGGGGTCATCCTCGTCGGGTGAAAGGCGTGTTTCCGGAAACTGCTCGCGGATAGCGTGAAGTGCGATTGCGCGGGTCATAAGTATGTCATCGTGGTATCCACGGCGTGCGCCGTAGCTGCCGTTCTCCATCTGTTCGTAGACCGACAGCTCATGGCATGCCTCCATATCATGCTCCTCATATGTACCATCGCGCACGGCTCCTATTAGCTCGGTTATTATCATCTGTTTGGTGGCGCGGTTGGTGTGGAATCCCGGTCGGGGGCGCCCGTTGCCGTCCGGACTCATGCGCATATACAGGTTACTGTAGTGTTCACACAGTTCGTGGAGTATATATTGTCCCTGATCGGCGGCTTCAGTTTCAAGGGTATTGCTTTCGAACACGAGCATGGCGCTGTTGTAGTAGCGGGCTATGGCTGCGGCTTTCCATGTGAGTAGGTCGTGGTCAATGTGGCCGCGCCATTGCGCCACTACGCGCGGACACCTTTCCACCGTCAGAACCGCTATCACACTCCAGTCGGCGCTGACGCTGCGTCCGCCCACATCCACTGCCGCAACATAGCGGCATCCCGCCGCAGGTTTCTCCCACAGGGTGAGCCTCCCGGTGGTGTCCGGAGCGAAACGCACGTTGCGCAGCGCTCTCGCTCCGGTGGGAGCCTCTCCGGTCACCTCCCCGCGCCAGCGCGGGTCGCAGCAGCCGCGGCTCATTCTGTCAACAGCTTCGGTGGAGAATACGTTGGTGCCCGTATTGGCGAAAGCTTCGTGGGGTGTCGACGGATATTCGGCCATCATAGCCTGATGATCGGCATATTCGCGCCTTTTCGCGTGATACCAGTTGATACTTTCGAGTGTCGCCCCCTGTTCCCACAGCTGCCGTTCGTAGGCATCCATGCTATGCCACAGTTTTGATACATCCTTCACCGGACGGCTATACATCTCTATCTCGTGCCAAGGCACGAACACCGCCATCTTGTCGCTCTGTCCCTGCTCGCTGCGCTTCCACTCCGAGTGGAAGAAGTTGCCCATACCGTTGGCTGTCGATTCGTAGACAATAAGTGTATCAGGCTCGGTAGCGATAGCTCCGCAGATGGCCCTCACGAAGTCGACAGGGGTGCTTTTGGGTGTATCTTTCCAGAAAGCTACCTCCGAGAGGTGGGCCATGGCATAGTCGGCACCGCGTATCGAATCCTGACGTTCCGACGACCCTATCGTCACCCGACACTCCCTCCCCGCTATCTCCTTTATCAGATCCTGACCCTCGAAGCGGTTCAGTTTCGGCGCCGTGTCCCCCTCCCACAGCTCCACAGGATAGTTGGCGAGCATGGTGCTGTACATGCCGCGGATGGTTGCCGACGCCCGCGCTACGTGGGCGCAGATCAGCGAATGCCAGTGGCGCATGCGCGTACACTGTATCCACGCCATATACATCTGCACCAATGTGCTGCCACCCCACTGACGTGCCTTCAGCATTATCATGCGTATCGGCTCCATGTCCAGCCGTTTATCTTCCATCATGGAAAGTACGCGCCGTTGCGGGCGGTTCAGACGGAACGGTACCAGTTTCGACGAACGCTTGTCTTTGATCCTTACGCAGGTCGCTGCCCAGAACTCGAAATCGTGTCGGCACCGCAGACGCACCCACTCCTCACGGCTTTTCACCCCTTTGTACTCCTCCGAACCATACATCTCCGCCGGAATGTATTCGTAGCGTCCCAGTGTCAACTCCTGATGCCGTACCCTTCTACGGCGCCTGCGCCTGTCCCGATCTCCATATCCGAAACCGCCCGCCCCCGTCAGCGGATCGTACGCTTTTTCCTCTTTTCCGGCCCGCTCGTTGCGGCGCCTGTTCTCCTTCTCGATCTCTGCGATGAAATCTATCGCACCCCCGTTCCCCATCGTCGGGCATACACATGCTGTTCCCTTCTCCTCCATCTTTTTTGCCGCAAAATTACGGTGCAGCACCTCGTTTCCCTCACCCTATTTCGCGCAAAACAGCGCTCCCGCCACCATCGTCATAGACCGGTAGCGGGAGCATCATAATAGTTAATGACCCTATGCTTGGCTCACTCCATCGTGAAGTCGATCGAGTTGCGGTTGGGTGCCGGCGGTGTCGGCGGCTGATTCTGGGGTTTGTCGCCACCTGCCGATGCAGGAGTGTGTGCGCCCATCGGATCCTGCTGTAACTGGCGGGGAGCCGGAGTGCGCGGTGTGCGGTTGCGCACCTCGTCGGCTACACGTTTCTCGCGGTTGTATGCCGGAGAGGTCTCGAAAGTCTCTATCACGGCGTTGTCATCGAACTGATCGGGACGAAGCACTATATATCGCTGTGCGGCGCGGAGACGTTCCTGCTCTTTCACGCGGCTTGAACCATAGTTGGCTTCGATGGCGCTGATGGTCGATGCGGGAGCTTTCTCAGCAGCGGGTTTGCGGCTCGGAAATCCTGCCAGACCTCCGCCTGTTGGTGCTGTCTCCTTTTCTCCTTTGATCGACAGGGGAAAACCGGCGGCAAGAATCGTCATCTTCACCTTGTTGCCCAGAGTATCGTCGAAGCTGATACCATGGATCACATCCACATCCTTGTCGATTGTCGATATGAAGGCGTCGAGTTCGCGTGCCTCGCCCATCTTGAACGCCTCCTCGGCGTTGCGCGAGTAGCAGAGATTGAAAAGCAGTCGCTTCGAGCGCGATATATCCTTGTTTTTAAGCAGCGGGGAGTTCAATGCATCGTCGATGGCCTTGCTTACACGGCCTTTACCTTCACCGTAGCCGGTAGAGATGATAGCCGCACCGCTGTCGCGGAGGGTTGTGTCTACGTCGTTGAAGTCAAGGTTTATATGACCTTCGGCAGTGATAAGTTCCGAAATAGACCGGGCGGCGTTCGTCAGGGTGTCGTCGGCCTTTCCGAAAGCGTTCATCAGATCCAGGTCCTGATATATCTCGGTGAGTTGTTCGTTGTTCACCACCAGCAGGGCATCCACGAATTTGCTCATCTCCTCGGCACCGTCGAGCGCTTTCAGAATCTTTTTCTGACCCTCGAATAGGAAGGGGATGGTGATGATGCCGATGGTGAGCAGCCCGCGTTCCTGCGCAATGCGTGCCACTACGGGAGCCGCGCCTGTGCCTGTGCCGCCACCCATGCCGGCGGTGATGAATACCATTTTTGTCTCATCGTCGAACAGGTGGGCTATATCCTCGGCGCTCTCTTCCGCGGCCTGACGGGCTACTTCAGGTTTGTTGCCTGCTCCCAGGCCGCGCGTTGTTTCCGGTCCGATAAGCAGTTTGTTGGGCACAATAGAGTTTTTCAGGGCCTGACGGTCAGTGTTGCACACTACGAACGACACCTTCTGCACACCCTGCTGATACATGTGGTTGACAGCGTTATCGCCGCCACCGCCCACACCTATTATCTTGATTATCACATCGCCCGGTTCGTCTTCCACGAATGCGGCGGTCTGGTCTATATCTTCTATGCTCATAGCTCTTTAACGTTAGGGGAGCGGTTATTGTTATTCTTCGTCAGCGTTTTCTTTTTCGTTCCAGATAAAGGAAATGCGTTCCTGAAGGCGGTCCATCCACGAGCGCCCTGATTTCGACGGATCTTTCGGAGATGATGGCTTTTTAGGTTTGCGGGGTTTACGGTCGTCGTAATCCTCATCATCGTCGTCGCCATACAGCTTTCCGATACGCGACACCTCCTTATCCTTTCCGTTGCCGGAGCCGCTGCCATAGGTTTTCTCATATCCCGATACCTGTTCGTCGGGTTCTTCCTCCTTTTCCTGCGATTCGGTTTCGGGCATTTCGGTACAGACCTCTTCGCTGGGGTGTTTGGAGGCATCAAGCAGAATTGAGATCACATCTACAGCGTCGGTGCCGTGGATCGATCCGTCGGATATGCGGACCGAAGTGTTCGGACTTCCCTGACGCACGGTCAGATTGCTCGCCAGAGCCAGCAACTCGTTGAAGCCGCGCAGACGGGCTCCACCGCCAACCATCACGATGCCCTTGCCAAGATCGCGCTCGCGAACCCCGGCATATTCCATCTGAGCCAGAATGTTGGCGATGATCTCATCGGCGCGGGCATGCACGTAGTTGTTGATTTCTGTATAGTCAACGCCGTCGATTCCCGACGATTTGCGCATCGTCCCTTCATTTGGAAGGGCGTTGCCGCTCACACGCTTTATCTCTTCGGCGCGTTCTTCCGTATAGTTTAGCGTCGTGAGGTCGATGGTGATGTTGCGCGACCCGATGGGAAGGGTCGCCTGATATATGGCGGCCCCGTTCTTGAATATTGCCACCGACGTTGTCTCCGCTCCGAAGTCAACCAGCATACATCCTACCCTGCGCTCCTCGTCGGTCAGCACCATATCGGCCTCGGCGAGAGTGCGGTTCACATAACCGACGATATTGAATTTCGCACGCTCATGAACCACCCGGCGGAGCATACGCTTGATTTTCGGATCACAGCTTATCACGGTCATGCGCGCGGAGATCTTGTCGCCGTAAGTGCCTACGGGATTGGTCTGAGCCTTGTCGTCGACAGTGAAACGCACCGGAACCACATCCACAACATCACGGTCCTGATCGATCGTGGCAGCCGCTTTCTGCATCAGCTCGGCTATGATGGGACGGGTGATTTCGGTCTCCGCAGGAAGAGTAAGATCCACATCCACCTTACGGCTCAAAACCGAACGTCCGCCTATACTTACGTAAGCACCCGTGATGATTCGGGGAGCAACGCGCTTGTACCCCTCCAGACGATCTGCCACACGCTGGAGCGCTTCGCTGACATCGGTGTTCTCGATACTGCCGTAGCGAACCTTGTCAATCAGTTTCTCCTCCTCGGTAGCCACCACATCGACAACTCCAGAGCGGTCAACGATGCCGACGGCGCCCCTTATCTTGGAGCTGCCTATCTCAAAGGCTACGATGTAGCGTTTCTTGTCATCTGAGCGTTTCTTATCTTCCATATATGCGTTGGGTTCTGTATTCCGGTTTGGTTTCATGGATTAAGTTTGTCAACGGTTATCTATTTTTCATGGACCCCGCGATGCTCGCTGTATCCGAACCTGTGGCTGTGAGCATCGAGTTCACATCCTCCTCGTAGATCTCGTCGTCGGCCTGATCGAAACGGATGAGCGGTTCGGGTATCGTTTTCTGGCGGCGTGTGGCAACTACCTGCCCGCGCCATTTTACCGATATGGTATCATAGTAGTTCCACCCCTTCACAGGCATCACTTTATGATACATCAGCATCACGCGCTTCAGTTTGTCGTCGATATCGTCGGGATCGCCGAGGTTTATCACATGACCGCGGATCATCGGCACCAGCAGCACATCTCTGCTACCCGGTTCTACAGCCACATGCGACACTATGGCGTTCCACGCCGAATCGCGGGCTATGCGGTTGATGAGCGGAAGGAGCGATACGGGCGTACGCACCGAATCGAACGTTCCGGTGACTATAGGTACATCAAGCCTGAAACGGGCATTGGCCGTCAGCCGCTTCCCCTGGCGGTTGATGTAGTACGACATACCGCGCTGATCGAATATGCGGGCTACAGGCTGCATCGGGGTTACCGTAAGCCGCAGGCGCCGGTCAGCCAGCCGCTCTACGTTGGCATGCTCTATATTGTCGATACCTTCGAGGCTCTCCTCGATGCGTTGGGTGTCGATGGTATGCAGAGGTATGTCGGTGCTGTCGAGCTTCCATTCGGACAGCAGAGCCTTAACCTCTGCCGGGGTCACGAAATCGCGCGACGTAGGGCTGTGAAGAACATGCACGTCGATCCCCGCGCATACCTCGCTTGCCGACATCCTGCCGGCCCACACGAGCGCCCACGCCAGATACCCTATCAGTATCAGCGATAACACACATCTTATGACAGCTGTTTTCGACACGTTTTCTTTACTAATTGCTAATTGTCAATTATTGATTGACTTAGTTTTTCGGTCAGGAGAACTATGTCTCCGGCTCCCGCGGTCAAAAGTATCTCAAAGTTACAGTTTTTTGCTGTATCTATCAAATCCTCACGCCGTTCAAGCAATTTTTTTTCTGTTGTAACAAGATTGTACACCATTTCTGAGCTTACACCGGCTATCGGTTCCTCCCGTGCAGGGTAGATCGGCAGCAGTATCACCTCGTCGGCGAGCGACAGCGCCCCGGCGAATTCGCGGTAGAAATCGCGCGTGCGCGAATAGAGATGCGGCTGGAAAGCCACCGTAAGTCTCCGTCCGGGGTAAAGTTTCTTTACCGACAATATGGCCGCTCTGAGTTCGTCGGGGTGGTGGGCGTAATCGTCAATTATCGCCCGCCCGTTCTCACCCGGTTCCTTCAGATAAAATTCAAACCTCCGCTTAGGCCCCATGAAGGTGGCGATCGCGTCGCGCGCTTTGTCGGGCTCCATCTCTCCCGTATACCAGCACGCCGCAAGGGCTGCCACTGCATTTTCGATGTTTATCTCAACCGGGACACCGAGACTGATATTGTCGATCCGTCCGCCGGGATAAACGAAATCGAACCGTATCTCGCCGTTGCCCTGGCGTATGTTTTCGGCGTGAAAATCGCCCTCTGTCATCGAATAGTGGTACACCTTCACCCCTGGCTGCGGCCGTGGCTTGAGCTTCAGACCGGTATGCAGTATCAGCGCTCCGTCGGGGCGCACCAGTTCCGTAAATCGTGCGAAGCCTTCGAGATATCCCTCTTCATCGCCGTAAATGTCGAGATGGTCGGGATCGGTGGCGGTGATCACCGCAACATAGGGGGTGAGGTGGTGGAATGAACGGTCGAATTCGTCGGCCTCCACTACCGAATAATCGCTCGCAGGGTCGAGCAGATAGTTGGAGTTGTAGTTGCGGAGTACACCTCCCAGAAAGGCATTGCACCCTGCCTTGCAGTTGTGCATTATATGTGCCGCCATCGAGGAGGTTGTCGTTTTTCCGTGGGTGCCGGCGAAGCAGAGTGCCTTGCTGTCGCGGGTGATCTCGCCCAGCAGTGCCGCACGCTTCACTATGTTGAACCCGTTGGCACGGAAGTAGCCCAGCACACGGTTGTCGGACGGTATGGCCGGTGTGTACACCACGAGTGTATTCTCCGCGTCGCGGAATTCTATGGGGACGGCTTTCTCCGGGTCATCTTCGAAACATATTATCACCCCCTCTTTTTCAAGGGCATCGGTGAGCTCGGAGGGGGTGCGGTCATAGCCTGCCACAGCTTGCCCCTTCGCCAGATAGTAGCGTTCGAGAGCCGCCATGCCTATTCCTCCTGCACCTACGAAATATATCTGTTTTGTTTCCATCGTTCCTGCCCCGGTTATTTAATTATGTTGATAAGTTCGTCGACAATGCGCTCGTCGGAGTTTTCAAGCGCCATCTTACGCACGTTGGCCGACAGAGTGTCGCGACGCTTTTTGTCGCGTAGCAGCTCGGTGACGGCTCCTCCGAGTTCTGACCGGCAATCCTTGTCGAGAATCATCACGGCGGCATCACACTTGGCGAGGGCTTCGGCGTTCTTGCGCTGATGATCTTCGGCTACATTGGGCGACGGCACCAGTATCGCGGGCGCTCCTACGAGCTGAAGCTCGCTGATGGTGCTTGCTCCGGCGCGGCTCACTATTACATCGGCTGCCCGGTAGGCCAGATCCATGCGGCTGACGAACGGCATCGCTTTCAGATTCGGATTGTTGATGCGGCTGGCTGCCTCCTCACATTCGGCTGCATAGAATTTTCCGGTCTGCCACAGGATGGAGGCTCCCGCTTCCAGAAGCCGGGGCGCGGCTTCCTGTATCGATTCATTGATCGTGCGGGCGCCGAGACTGCCACCTACCACTACCACCAGCGGACGGTTGGGGTTGAAGCCGAGTTCGCGCTTGGCATCCTCGCGGCTCACTGTGCTGCTTACGATATCTTTTCTCACCGGATTACCGGTTTTTACTATCCTGTCGGCCGGGAAGAAACGCTCCATACCGTCGTATGCCACACAGATGCGTTTAGCCTTGTCGGCAAGAAGCTTGTTGGTAACCCCGGCATAGGAGTTCTGTTCCTGAATGAGGGTGGGAATTCCGTTTTTCTGAGCGGCTTTCAGCATAGGCCCCGAGGCATAACCGCCCACACCTACTGCCACATCGGGCTTGAAGGTGCGTAGAATGCGGCGCGCACGCCTCATGCTGCGGTACAATCGTGCAAGCACGGAGAAGTTGCGCCACAGACGCTTGCGGTCGAATCCCGTTACCGGCAGCCCTTCTATATTGTAACCGGCTGCGGGAACACGCTCCATCTCCATACGCCCTTCGGCACCCACAAAAAGTATCTCCGCGTCGGGATATCTGCGACGCACGGCGTTGGCGATGGCTAATGCGGGAAAGATGTGTCCGCCTGTCCCGCCTCCTGATATCAGTACTTTCATTCTTCAGTAAGTTTCTGTTTCTTTAATGGCGCTATATTCAGTGCGCGCTGCATGTACCATCCGGTAGAGAGAGGTTTCAGATGAGCTTGCCGCGGTTTTCGGCTGCAAGTTCATCGGGGAGTTCGAGTTTTTCGGCGTTGATTTCGCGCGAGTTGTTCGACTGAACGGCATACCGGCTTACGCTCAGCATTATGCCGAATGCTATCGAAGTCACTATGATTGACGATCCACCCTTGGATATCAACGGCAACGGCTGACCTGACACCGGAAACACTCCCGTTACGATAGCCATATGGAACAGTGCCTGCAGAACTATCATTATAGCCATTCCGAGCACCAGCAGGGCAGGGAAGGCGCGGGAGCAGTGGGCCGCTATATTTCCGGCTCGTCCCAGAAGCGCCAGATACAGGATCAGCAATCCCATACCCCCGATGAAACCCCAGTCTTCCACTACAATAGCGAATATATAGTCGGAAAATGCCAGCGGCAGGCGCGAAGTCTCGCGCGAATTGCCGGGAAGAACGCCATGGATACCTCCGTGAGCCTGAGCCATGTAGGAATACATCTCCTGACGGTTCGCGGAAGTGATCGGTTTCATATATTTAGGCACCGAGTCACCCAGCCAGTTGGCTATACGGCCTTTCTGAAGGTTTCCTCGGTCAAGGGTGGTGACATTGCCTGACGCGTCCCTGCCTGTTTCGAGAATGGTGGTTTCCTCAGCCTGACTTATTTTATTCCCGCTGTGTTTTATGGCATAGAAGCAACCTCCGGCAGCGAGATATATCAGCAGCATGATTCCGAACTTGCTCCATGGCACACCCCCTACGAGCATCATCGCGAACGAGATACCCATCAGAAGCAGCGTATTGGTAAGTCCTTGCGTGAAAAGCAGGCCACCGCATAGAAGCACGGCTCCGGCGCTCCATATCACAGCCGAGGTATCAACCCCCTTGCGGGTCTGCTTTATCGACATTATGTATGCGATGAACAATACCACTGCAAGTTTCAGGATTTCCGACGGTTGAAGCGGAATGCCGAGTATGGTCGTGCTCCGTCGGGCACCGTTGATGATATCACCTTTGAACAGCACATATATGCCCAGCACCACCGCCAGCGCTCCGAAAAGAAGCGTACAGCGGTAGACCCATATGTATTTCACCCGCGAAAGCCCCACGGTGATGGCCACTCCGATAAGAAGAAGCCGGCCGTGGCGCAGCAGCGGGCCGAATACATTTGTAGCCTGAACCTCGCGCGACGACGCGCTGTACAGTTCCACTACCGAAACCAGCAGCAGAAGAATGTAAATCGCCCATATATATTTGTCGGCCTTCGGGATGGGCTTACGATCCCTTAGCTCCGTCGCTCCCGCAGGAGCGGCACTGTTGGTTGTTGCCATGGTGAGAGAACAAATGAATTTTTTCCGGATTAAAGTTCGCGTTTCTTCATCTGGCGCACCGCGGTCTTGAACTTGGTGCCGCGGTCTTCGTATCCGAAGAAGAGGTCGAAGCTGGCGCAGCACGGGCTCAGAAGCACCGTGTCGCCCTGACACGCGAGTTCGCGGCAGGCTGCCACGGCGTCGGCAAGCGAATGGGTGTCGCGGACAACATCTACCTTGTCGCCGAAGAAATCGAGAATCTTGGTGTTGTCCTTACCCATGGCTACAATGGCCTTCACTTTCTCTTTTACGAGCGGAAGTATGTCGTTGTAGTCGTTTCCTTTATCCTTACCGCCGAGTATCAATACCGTATGTTTCCCCTCCGGCATCGATTCGAGGGCATACCAGCATGAGTTTACGTTGGTGGCTTTGGAGTCGTTTACCCAACGGGCTCCGCTGATGGTCTCCACATGCTCCAGACGGTGTTCCACACCCTCGAAGTCGCTCAGTGCGCGGCGTATATCTTCCTTGCGTATGTCGAGCAGCGCGGCGCTCAGGCCGGCTGCCATTGAGTTGAGCAGATTGTGGACACCGCGCAGTGCGAGCTGCCGACGGGGCATGGTCAATTTCGTCTCGGGCGTTTCGAGACACAGTTCATCCGCGCCGTCGAGCCACGCGGCAGAATTGGCTGTGCGATGTTCGGCGAAGGGGAAAAGGCGTGCCTCTGTCGTTATCTGCTCAAGCTGACGGGTAATCACGGGATCCTCCTCCCAGAATACGAAAGCATCGGTGGGTGTCAGATTCTGCAGTATGCGGAATTTGGCGTTGATATAATTCTCCATCTTATATTCGTATCGGTCGAGATGGTCGGGAGTGATGTTCATGAGCACAGCCACATTGGCCCGGAAATCATACATGTTCTCGAGCTGGAACGAACTTAATTCCACTACGTAAACATCGTGATGATCCTCTGCCACCTGCCATGCAAGCGAGCGGCCTACGTTCCCTGCCAGTCCCACATTGATGCCTGCCTCACGCAGTATGTGGTATATGAGCATAGTTGTGGTCGTCTTTCCGTTTGAGCCGGTTATGCATACCATTTTGGCATCGGAGTAGCGCCCGGCGAGTTCTATTTCGGAAATTACCGGAATGCCGCGTTTTACGATCTCCGCCACCATCGGGGCTGTCGGTGGGACGCCGGGCGACTTCACCACTTCGTCGGCGTTGAGAATGAGTTCGGGTGTATGTTTCCCTTGCTCGTAAGGTATCTGATAGCGGTCGAGTGCCTCGAGGTAGCGGGGAGCTATCTTGCCGCTGTCGCTCAGAAACACATCCATCCCTTTTACTTTTCCCAAAACAGCGGCACCTATACCGCTTTCACCGCCTCCGAGAATTACGAGGCGCTTGGCTGAAGTTTCGTTCATATATCTTATGCTGAGAATATTAGCGTTATTATCTGATTTTTAGAGTTACGAAAGTTATGACTGCCAGAAATATGCCGACAATCCAGAATCTGACTACGATTTTCGATTCGGGGATGGCAGTGAGCGGTTTCTGAATCAGGGCCTCGATGCCGGAGTTGCCCGGTTTCTGGAAGTGATGGTGGAGCGGGGTCATTTTAAACACACGTCTGCCAGTCCCCGTGCGGTGTTTGGTCCATTTGAAGTAAGCTACCTGAATCATTACCGACACATCCTCCACGAAGAATATCGCACATAGAACCGGAATAAGCAGCTCCTTGTGAATCAGGATGGCAAGCACTGCGATTATGCCGCCGATAGTGAGCGAACCGGTATCGCCCATGAACACCTGAGCCGGGAAAGCGTTGTACCACAGGAAGCCTACGAGCGCTCCTAAGAAAGCCGCGCAGAATACCACAAGTTCCTCGCTACCCGGGATATACATAATATTCAGGTAGCTCGAATATATCACCGAGCCGCCCAGATATGCCATTATCCCGAGCGCGACGGCTATTATGGCCGAGCATCCCGTTGCAAGGCCGTCAAGGCCGTCGGTAAGATTGGCGCCGTTGGAGGTGGCGGTGATCACGAAAATAGTTACGAGGATGAACAGAATCCATCCGCCGGCCTGTCCGTATTTCCCCATCCATTTTGTCAGGGATGCGTAATCAAAATTATTCTCCTTCACGAAAGGAATGGTGGTCTGGGTCGACTTGATGTTCTGCGACTCATATATCACCTCTTCCACAACATTGGTCTCCACATTGGTGATCTCATGATTCTGACGGATCACGATATCCGGGCTCAGCATCATCGTGAGGCCCACTATAAGTCCGAGACCGACCTGACCGATAATCTTGAACTTGCCGCTCATGCCGTCCTTGTTCTTGCGGTGCATCTTGAGGTAGTCGTCGGCGAACCCGAGCGCACCGAGCCATACCGTGGCAACAAGCATCAGAAGCATATACACGTTGCTCAGATTGCCCATCAGCAGACACGGTACCATCGTGGCTATTATTATGATGATACCCCCCATCGTGGGTGTGCCTGTTTTTTTCATCTGTCCCTCAAGTCCGAGATTACGGATAATCTCACCGACCTGCATTTTTTGCAGACGGTCGATTATTTTCCTGCCGAATACCATGGCGATGAACAGTGACAGTATCAGCGCCGCACCCGAACGGAACGTGATATAATCCATTAGGCGCGCACCCGGCATTCCCAACTCACCCAGATATTTGAAAAGATAGTAAAACATATCTTTCGATCAGTCTGATTTATAAATCCGTTAAATTCTAAATTAATAATTTCCGATTGCCCTGGCAATCTCCTCGCGGTCGTCGAAATGATGTTTCACACCGCATACCTCCTGATAATCCTCGTGGCCTTTGCCTGCCACCAGAATTACGTCGCCCGGCTGCGCTATGGCTGCCGCGTGGCAGATTGCCTCGCGCCTGTCGGTGATGCTTACCGAACGTTCGCGCAGATCGGGAGTGTCAAGCCCCTCTTCCATATCCTTCAGTATATCTTCGGGAACCTCGGAGCGGGGATTGTCGGAGGTAAGAACAACCAGATCGCTCAGACGGGCTGCCTCGTGTGCCATTATCGGGCGTTTGCCTTTGTCGCGGTTACCCCCGGCACCTACCACCGTGATGATACGCCCTCGGTTACCAACCACTTCGCGTATGGCACTGATCACATTTACAACCGCGTCGGGCGTATGGGCGTAATCTACAATACCGGTGATCTGTCCGTCGGGGGAGTGGAATGTCTGAAACCGTCCGGCTACGGGAACGAGGCGGCTCATGTTGAGGAGTACTGTCTCAAGCGGCCAGCCCAGCAGAATCGACGCTCCGAAAACGGCCGTCAGATTGTAGGCGTTGAAACGTCCGGTGAACAGAACGTTCACCTCTCTGCCGTTGAAGCTCATCAGTGTGCCGTCGAGACGGCTTTCTATCACCTTCCCGCGGAAATCGGCCATCGACCGCAACGAGTAGGTGCGGCGGGTGGCACGGGTGTTCTGAAGCATCACCTCACCGACTTTGTCATCTATGTTGGTTAATGCGAACGCATCGGAATCGAGACCGTCGAAAAACGATTTTTTAGCTTCGAGATATGCCTGCACGGTCTTGTGATAATCAAGATGGTCGCGGGTGAGGTTGCTGAATACACCTCCTGCGAATTTAAGCCCGGCGATACGGTGCTGGTGAGCGGCATGCGAGCTTACCTCCATTGCGGCGTATGTGCATCCTTTTTCCACCATCTGCGCCAGCAGGGAGTTGATGGTGATGGGGTCGGGAGTGGTCTGGTTGGCGTGTATGGCTTCTGTGTCCACATAGTTCACTACCGTGGAGAGAAGGCCGGCTTTATATCCCATCAGCCGGGCCATCTCATAGATAAGTGTGGCTGTGGTCGTTTTGCCGTTCGTGCCGGTGACGCCTACAAGTTTCAGCTTGCGTGAGGGGTAACCGAACCAACACGATGCGAGCTGGCCGAGCGCGATGGCGCTGTTTTCAACCACGATGTAAGTGGTATCCGGGAACAGCACTTCCGGCATCTGTTCCACTACTATGGCTGCCACACCCTTACCCTCGAGTGAGGGGATGAAGGAATGACCGTCGACGGTCACTCCACGGACTGCCACAAACATCGTGCCTTTGCCGGCCTGTCGTGAGTCTGCTGTCAGCGACGTGATATCGGTTTCGCGTGAACCGGCTACATGCAGCGGTTTTATCGAGCTGATTAATTCTGTCAGTTTCATTTCGTTTCGTTGTCAGTTTGATAGCGCCAGGGTCACGGTCTGTCCTTTGCGGACCGGAGTGCCGTGCGCCGGTATCTGTCGGGCTACATAGCCTGTGCCCTGAAATTTTACGTTAAGTCCGCGGCTCTCGAGTTCCACCACAGCCTCACGCAGTCCAAGCCCCAGCACGTGGGGAACTGTAAGTTTCTCTCCCTCCGGGGTTTTCTCTTCCGGAGTGGCGGGATGCGCTATGGTTTTGATACCTGCCGCGCGGCGTATGGTGGAATAGCGCCGCTTGTTGTTGGAGCCGTAGAGTGACGCCCGGTTTTCAGCAATTCCCCCCTCCGTATAGTCGGGAGTGTTGTTGAGCAGGCCGCGCGAATACATTTTCAACGCGATGTTTTTCATCACCTGTCCGGATGTGGATGCAGCTCCGAACATGTTGCGCTTCGGAAAGAATGTCAGTACCATGCATGAATACTGTGGCTCGTCGGCAGGAAAGAATCCGCAGAATGCCAGTCGCTTACGGGCAGTGTTGTATTGGCGTGTCTCCGGGTCCACACTGTAGCATGTTCCTGTTTTTCCGGCCAGAGCCACCTTGTCGTTCTTGAGCGAGCGCCCGGTGCCGTGTTCGCCCCACACCACCTGCTTCAGCATGTAGCGCATCTTGCGGGCGTTCTCCTCGGAACAGATGCGGTCGCGTATGTAGGTCACAGGCATTACCGAGTCGAAATTCTCCATATGAAGCCCTTTTACCAGACGCGGGCGCACGTATCGGCCGCCGTTGGCAATGGCGTTGTATATCGAGAGCGTGTAGATCGGAGGGATCTGCGACGTGTAGCCGTAACACATACGCGAGAGGTCCACACGGGCAGGGTTGCTCATGAACATCGGTGTGGTCTCACCGGCGATACCGGTGTTGAGCGGATCGAGGAACCCGATTGACCGCAGACGCTCCACGAATCCCTTCGGGTTCTTGTCGTAACCACGGGCGATGATACGCGCCATGCCGATGTTGGAGCTCTGTTCTATTACCTCGCGTACACGCAGCGAGCCGTTGTAGTGGGAATCGGTGATGGGTCGCCCGCCGGCATATGCCCACGATGCACCGATCGGTATCACCTCTTCGAGATTATTTACCAGACCATCCTCGAGGGCTATCATCATCGAGATAGGTTTTACAACGGAGCCAGGTTCAAAACCCACCACTGAGTAATTCAGCGCTTCGATATAACCGCTCCCGTTCTTGGCACGTTCGAGATTGGAGATAGCCTTTATATCGCCGGTCTTCACATCCATCAGTATGGCGCATCCCCAGTCGGCCGAGCAGGAATCGAGAACGCGGTTGAGTTCGTTCTCAACTATATCCTGAAGTTGTATGTCGATAGTTGTGCGGACCGAGTAGCCGGGTATCGGGTCGATATCCCTCCAGTTCACGATATCCTTGGTGAGGGCTATCTTTTTGGTAAGCCCGGGAACTCCGTAGAGGAGCGAATCGAGCGCTTTCTCAAGTCCGTATATGCCGTGAACTTCCTTGCATTCGCGGGTCTGACCGACGCCTCCTATCGATCGGCGGGCCATGGAACCGTAGGGGTTGGATCGGCGAAGTACCGATTCAACGGTCATACCGGTTTTGTTGGAGTTTCCGATGTTGAAGAAGGGGAATGTCTTGATTTTCTGGAGGTCGAGGAAGCTGATGTTGGATATCAGAGGCCAGGCGCGGGGGCGCTTCTTAGGATCTTTCTTTATTGGCTCCTCAAGTCTTTCGCGCCATTCGCTGCGAGTGCGTGTGGGGAAATTCACCGCCATCGAATCGGCCAGCTCGTCGAGCGCAGCCAGATAAAGATGGTTTTTGAAGTTATCGCACCTGAAGTCGACGCGCACGGTGTAGTAGCGTAGGTTGGTGGCCAGTATGTAGCCCTTGTCGGAAAGTATGTCGCCGCGTTCGGGAAGCACAGTGTCGACTCTTTCGAGCTGACGGGTGGCGAGTTCGTTCCAGTGGTGGGCGTCGAGCACGGTTGTAGAGAAGAGCTTGTAGCTTATGGCTCCCGAGAACAGCAGTATCAGGAGGGTTACAAGCCCGTAGCGGAAGAGAATGTGGATTAGATGCTCGTGTTTCATCTGAGTGGAGGAGTGAGTGGAAGTTGATAAGTGTTTTTTTTACAGTGAAATGAGTTTATGTAGTCTGTTATTTGCTTCTGGAAAGTTTGAAGGGTGGCTGTTCCTGCACCGTGATTCCTAAATGGAGCGAATCCACGAGATGTTGCATCGACGATTCGCGGATGCGGCTCATGTATGCCGACTTGGCGCGGATGCGTTCCGTTTTGGCTACTTCGAGTTCATGCTCGAGTTTCTGTATCCGCTCCATCTGTGTCTGGCATGTGTAGCGGTTCGTCATGTAAACCATCAGCATCACCACCACGGCAAGTACGACGAGCCAGTTCCGGCGGAAGAAATCTACCGAAAGGATGCGTCCGTGAAGGGCACGTCGCCAAATGTTGTCTTGTCGTTTTGCTTTTTTTGCCATTTTTGTAACGCGGAGATGTCTGTCAGTCGTCGGTTTTCTTTTCAGCTACTCTAAGTTTGGCGCTTCTCGACCGGGGGTTGCGTTCTGTTTCCTCTGCGTCGGGAACTATCGGTTTCGATGTCAGCAGCCGGAAAGGGGAGAGATTGCGGCCGAAGAAGTCTTTCTCTTCTTTCCCTTCGAGATTGCCGGTGCGGAAGAAGTTTTTCACCAGGCGGTCCTCCAGCGAGTGGTAGGTGATGATAGCGAGTCTGCCGCCGGGGCGAAGTGCGTCGCGGGCCTGTATCAGCAGCGACCGGAGCGCGTCGAGCTCGCCGTTCACTTCTATGCGGAGCGCCTGAAAGATCTGGGCGAGTTCTTTTTTTTCCTGTCGCGGATTGATGAGCGGACGAACCGCTTCGAGCAGACTGTTTACAGTCGTGACGGGTGTATGCTGGCGTGCCTTCACAATGGCTGATGCTATTTGCCGTGCCTGACGAAGCTCTCCGTAAAGGTAGAATATGTCGGCGAGATGTTCCGGTGAAGCTTCGGCGAGAAGTTTCGCGGCCGATAGCGTGGAGTTGCGGTTCATCCGCATGTCAAGTTCGCCATCCTCCCATCTGAACGAGAATCCGCGGCCGGGGTCGTCGAAATGATGGAACGATACCCCGAGGTCTGCCAGAATGCCGTCGACAGTCTCTGCACCGTAATAGCAGAGAAAGTTCCGGAGGAAGCGGAAATTGCCGTGAACGAGGGTCAGGGAGCTGTTTCCGGAAAGTTCCTCGTCGGCGAGGGCGCGGCTTATGGCATCCATATCCTGGTCGAACGAAAGCAGGCGCCCGCCTCCGGCTTCTGCGATACGGCGCAGAATGCCGCGGGTGTGGCCTCCCCCTCCGAGGGTGCAGTCAACGTAAACGCCTGATGGTTTTATGTTTAAAGCGTCAAGCGATTGCGTGAAAAGTGCCGGTATGTGATATGGTTGGTCTGTCATCTGTAGAGGTCTGCAATTGAAGTGTAAAGTTACTAATTTTTTCAGACGAATTTACAATACGAAACAGTTAAAAACTCTAAGGATCACGAAAAAAGTTATCGACATGCCCGTAAGGGGATGTCGATAACTCCAAAGGTGTTCTCAATTGTAAATTTTGCGCTGATGCTCTTATTCTCCACGGAGTATCCGGGCGAGATGTGCCACACCCTCGGAGGCGGTCATGCGGAGAACGGTAACGCCGGCGGGAACCTCGGCGGGATGGGGATCGATGTAATAAACGGGAACTCCGGGGCGCACGAACTGGATAAGCGATGCCGCGGGATAAACGGCAAGCGAGGTTCCGATTACCACGAAGATATCGGCCTCCATCGCGAGCTGGATTGCCGGCTCGATGTTGGGAACCGCTTCCTGAAAGAATACGATATGGGGGCGGACCTGATGGCCTTCGATGCGGGTGGCGGGGGTGGTTTCGAGGGCTCCGGGCTTTAATTCCCATATGAGGTCGGGATCGTCAGTGGCACGCACCTTCATAAGCTCGCCATGGAGATGGAGAACGTGGCTGCTGCCTGCGCGCTCGTGGAGGTTGTCGACATTCTGTGTGATTACATATACATCGAAGTCTTTCTCGAGGTCTACCAGTCCGAGATGTCCGGCGTTCGGTTCGGCTTCAACGAGTTGCCTGCGACGGTCGTTGTAAAACTGATGGATCAGGGCGGGATTGCGGCGGAATCCATCGGCGGATGCGACGTCCATCACATTGTAGTTTTCCCACAGACCTCCGGCGTCGCGGAAAGTACTGATGCCGCTTTCGGCGCTCATTCCGGCGCCGGTAGAGATTACGAGTTTCTTTTTCATTTTAGAATTTCATGAAGGTAATGATATAGAATCCCGCATGGCTCAGAATGAGAAGCACAAGCACTATCCAGGTTAGCATTGTGCGCCGCCCGTAACACTGCCATGCAAGAAAGCCGGAAAGGAGTACATATGCGGGGTAAAGCCATGTCAGTCCCCTCACGATAGGATTGGTGCTGTCCAGAAGCGATACTGCCCAGGGATAACACAATCCCGGTAGCATGCAGAGTATGATAATCAGATACATCCACCAGGGTACGCGGCGGTCGGAATCAGGGGATAAGTCGGACATAAGGAGCGTAATATGGTTGCGTGAATTACTTTGAGCGGATGGAATTCATGATTTCTCTCTGGAGGCACGGTAGGCGGCTACCGTGCGGCGGATTCCCTCGCGGAGATCCACTTCCGGTGAGAAACCGAAATCACGCACGGCATCTGATATGTCGGCGTTCCAGTTGCGTTGGCGCATAATCCTGAACTTATCGCGGTTGAGGGTGGAAGTCTTACATTGCAGCTTCGCGATTTTCTCGGCGGCTGCCGATGCCGCCCATACGGTCCAGAGAGGCAATTTTACCGGAATCACCCACTTGCCTCCGAGCTCCTTCGCGACAATATCGCGAAATTCCTTCTGGGAGTATGCCTTAGGTTCGGATATTATATATTTGCGGTTTTCGACACCGGCTGCAAGAGCCTCGAACATGGCGCGGACAAGATCGTCGACATAGATGAATGTGAGCATCTGACGGCGGTAGCCTACCCCGAAATCGAAATGGCTGTCGATGCTTTTTATCATCATAAGGTAATCTTTCTCGTGGGGACCATATACGCCTGTCGGTCTGAAGATTATATAAGGGATTCCTGCGAAATGTTCCAGATATTGCTCAGCCATCACTTTCGACTGACCGTAGCGGGTATTCGGTTGGGGAAACATATCGGACCGCAGGGGGGTGTATCCCTTCTCATCGCCCGGGCCGAGCGCCGACAGCGAACTCATGTACAGCAGACGTGTCGGGACATGGCCGGTAGCTTTCAGCGCCTCGCAGAATGTGCGCAGATATTCGAAATTGATATGTTTGAAATCTATGTAATTGAGTGCCTTTGTCGCGCCGAGATTGTAGATAATGTAATCCCACACGGGAGCCTGAGCTATGGCCGCGGTCACTGCATCGCTGCTGTCGTAGTCGAGTACGAGAAACTTCAGGCGGCTGTCGGTGAGATAACGCCGCGAGGTCGACGCGCGTACGCCTACTGTGACATCCATGCCGCGCCTTAACGCTTCATCGGCGATGAAACCGCCGATAAATCCGCCCGCACCAACTATTAGCACCGATTTCCCTTCAAGTCTGTCCATTTTTTTTGATTCTTTTTAGCAAATGTTCACCCTCTCACCCACTCCACCGAATATCGGTCCACGCCGATAGAGAAACGGTAAAATATTACCCGGAAGCATGCGGGGATGAGATCTCATTAATGATGCGGAGATCGGATCGGGATTGCATATGGGGGTAATTACCTGCGTTCTAATTGTCAAGTGGCGCGCTGTTGAGAGCGCGGTTGTAAACGTTCATGGTTCCTTCGGCCATGGCAAGATCGTTGAAGCGTTTTACATATTCACGGCCGTTCTCTATTATTCTTTTTCTGCCGACCGGAAACTCAATCAGGTCTTTCATGGTGGCGATCCATTCCTCCACATCGTAGGGGTTCACAGCGGGAGTATCCGGACCTCCGGCCTCTTCAAGGCAGGAGCCGCTTGCAACTATCACGGGAGTACCTACGGATAGGCTTTCGATCACGGGTATTCCGAATCCTTCGTAGTGGGAGGTGTACGACGAACAGAAAGCACCTGCATATAGCGCGGGCAGGTCTGCGAAATCGGCCTGGTTGATGAATTTCACGCGGTTGCCCATGTTATACTGACGGATGTATTGGTCGATTGTGCGGGCATAGGATGTTCGCCGTCCTACCAGAACGAGATCAAGCTCATCGGGTAGCCCGCGCATACCTCTTACCGGCATGATCTGATTTTTCCGTTTCTCAATTGTGCCGACGCAGATGATGTAAGGACGGTCAATTCCGTATTTCGCTTTCACGGCCTCTATTTCCGCTTTCTGCGGGGTTCGTTTGAACTGTTCGTGACATCCTTGATATACAACGTCGATCTTGTCGGGATCGATATCGTAGTAGTGGATGATATCGCGTTTTGTGCATTCTGAAATAGCGAGTATACGTGAGGAGTTGCGGGCCGCCTTCATGAATTTATAGTCGTATATCTCGCGGTCGATCGGGTTATAGCATTTCGGGTAACGCTTGAAAATGAGATCGTGGATGGTCACCACACTCGGAATCGGCTGACGGTCGATGTTGAGAGGCAGTTCACCCGACAGCCCATGCATCAGTTCGATATTGTCTCTGTCAAGTTGTGAGGTCAGACCCTGGATGCGCCATATCGACGAAGCTGCCCGCCCGATGGTTGTGTCGGGCGTCCGAAGCTCTACGTTTGGCAATTTCAACAATGGCTCCAGCCGTGAATTGGGCTGGAACTGTGGCGTGTATAATATATATTCATGCTCCGGATAGCGTTTGGCGAGCACGTCCACAAGCAGGCGTGAGTAGTTGCCCAACCCGGTGTTGTTGCAAACGGCGCGTTTTCCGTCGAATCCTATTCTCATTGTATCGAAATATGTTGATTTGGTCCGGTTTATTATTTAGCGGTATGATGATTCCGGTCGGTGGAACCGGCTGTTACGGATGTTCAGGGTGTTCATCGTGATACATGGGTATCTGGCGCATTATGGAATTGTCGAGCGAGATCAGGGTTTCTGTGCCTGTGACGCCGTGGATCATCTGTATCTTCTTGTTGAGCAGCTCCATGAGATGTTCGTTGTCGCGCACCATGAGCTTGATTAGCATCGTGTAAGGCCCTGTGGTGAAGTGGCATTCGATCACTTCCGGTATCTTCTCGAGTTCGGGAACTACATTTGAGTACATAGCGCCGCGCTCAAGGTTTACGCCTATGTATGTGCAGGTGCTGTAGCCGAGAAGTTTCGGGTTTACGGCATAGCCGCTGCCGGTTATGATTCCCAGTTCGGTCATCCTCTGTATGCGCTGGTGAATGGCTGCGCGCGATACACCGCATACCTGCGCCACATCCTTAGAGGGGATGCGGGCGTTGTGCATTATTATAGATAATATTTTTCGGTCGAGATTGTCTATGCTGTCCAAGCGATCCATATTGGTATATTCGTGTCCTGTTTTATTCCACAAAATTACCAAAAAAATCTTATAGTAGTGGCATTATGTCAAGAAAAATGCCGTTTTTCCGCCATAAAGTATGCTTTGCGGCCGGTATGCGGGTATGATGACAGATGTATGTGAGGAAAAAACGCCGGTTATATCAGGCCTGTCGGTGGACAACCGGATGCTGCGGGGTGCGCGGTGTGGCGCATCCCGTAAGGGACAAGCGTTATGGTTTTCGCCGGTGCGTCGCTGCGTGCGGGATAGATAAGAAAGGTGAGCTTGCGTGGCCGATGTCACTTGCCGCGTGCAGTGAAGTAGCGGTCGTATGCTTCGAGCAGGGTGCGCGAGGTGTGTTCCCAGCTGAGGGCGTTGATGATGCGGTCTCGTCCAATCGCCGACATTTCCGCGCGTCTGGCCGGATCGTCGAGCAGTTCCACAACCTTGCGGGCAAGGTCGGCGGCATCGTTGGGTTTGGCGTAAAGCGATGCTCCGGCTGCCGAACAGCGTCCTTCGGTGAGGTCGAACTGAACGATCGGTTTCCCGAGTGCCATGTATTCGAGAATCTTGTTCATGGTCGATTTGTCGTTCATCTCGTTGTATTCGTCGGAGTTGACGCATACGTCGGCAGTGTTGAGATAGTCGAGCAGTTTCTCGTCGGAAACGCGCCCTGTGAATTCAACGATGTCGTCAAGACCCATTTCCGAGCATTGGCGCCGTAGCTCGGCAAGGTGAGGGCCGCCACCAACTATTCCCCAGAAAATGTCGTCGCGTCCCATCTCGTTGCGGGCATAACGGGCGGCTTCAAGCAGATATTCTATCCCTTCCTGCTGCCCGATTACGCCGAGATAGCCCACCATATATTTTTTGCCTCTCTTTATCTCGGGTTTCGGAGGCTGTATACGCAGACGCTCCAGGCGCGGACCGCTGCGCAGTACCCATACATCTTCCGGTTTCATGCCGCCACGTTCTATGGCGATCCGTCTGTAGCTTTCGTTGGTTACAAATGCGAATTTACAGTGGCGGTAGGTCTGATGTTCAAGCCATATCTGGCTGCGGTATAGGGCTCCGGATTTCTTTCCGAATTTCGCCTCGAACAGTTCGGGGCAAATGTCATGATGGTCGAAAACATAGTCCACACCCTTGCGGCGGAAGGGAAGCGCTACCATATAGATGTCGTCGGGTGGGTTGCAGCCGTGTATCACATCGAATCCTACCTCTTTGTAGATCTTCCGCGCCAGACGGTATTCCTCCTTGAGCGCAAAGAAATATTCGCGTGCATATCCGATGGCGCCGTTGCCCTCCGTCGGGAGGTCGTGGCGGTATATGTGTACCCCATCGAGATGTTCGTAATCTTTGTCGTAGCCTTTCCCTTTCGGGCATATTACGGACACGGTGTAGCCGTTGGCGGCAAGGGTAGAGGCCTCCTGCCATACGCGTGTGTCGAACGGAACCGGCAGGTTCTCCACTATTATGAGTATTTTTCTGTCCATTGTGTTGTGTGGTACTTGATTGGTTGTGGCAGCGGCTTATTCTTCGTCGCCGGCTAGAGCTATGGTGACCGAGCTGGCCCCTGTTCGTCCGGTGAGCCTGATTGCTGTCGCCGGAGTGAGTTTTCCGAATTCCGGAGCGATTTTGGTCTGTTCGGCCGAGAGTAACCCATCTTCAGTGGTGAGTATCCAGTCGCCGACAGACGCGCTCTTTTTATCGGGAGCGATATCTACGGGTTGAGTGGTAAGGAATGTAGTTATGTCGCCGTTGCTGAGATCGCTGTCTGTAATGGTGAGCGAGCAGGTCTCGGTATTGAAGCTGAATTTCCGCTCCAGTGCCGTGCCGTCGGCCATCGTAGCCCTGCACTCTACGGTGTAGGTCTCGTCGCGCTTCTCGATCTTTTCGGCTCGTGCTGTTCCACGCTTGCCCCAGAGAAACGCTCCGCGCATTTCTCCCTGGGGGTGGCCGTCGAGGCATACGGTGTTGTGCATCAGTTCGCTGCGGCGCATGTCGCGGTCGGACAGATTGATGTGGTATGTGTATGTGCCTCCATCGGTGAACACCGGCAGTCCGCTGTCGAATAGCTGGAAACTGAGCATGTCGCTGTGGGCATGTGCGGCAATGGAACCGAATCCGAACTGGGAGTGGTCGATGCCGATCAGAACACTTCCATCGGTGGAGCGCAGGAAGGTGTATCCTTGTCCCGTGTGGCTCTCGCTGCGTATGGCGGCATCGAATGAGGCGCAGTCTGTGATGAGGTTCAGCGGTTTGGCAGCGGTTTTCTTTATATCATCGGGATAGAATATATGTGCTATTGTGGCTTCTACGGTGTCGAACGAGGTATAGCGTGTGTCTTCGTCGAGTATGGAGGCCATCTGCAGGAAATAGCGGTAATATTCGAATCCCTCGCCGGTCAGATCCATGAGTTTTCCTCCGTCGAAATCGCCGAATTCAAGCGGAATGTTCTCGGTTGCCATCGAAGCCTGCACGAAACGGGCCATTTTCCTGATGGCATTGCGCAGCTTCCCGGGAACGGTGCGTCCGGCTCGTCCGAGAATGAACATGGTGTACATGTATGCTTCGGCTGCGAATGCGTGGTAATGGAGCGACGATTCCAGATTGACCCCATCGGTGGAAAACTGTCGGGGGTATTCACTTTCCAGTTCTGTCAGAGCGGTTTCCACCCAGTTCTCGTTGCGCAGACATACACCCCCTATCGCGAGGGATGTGAGTTCGATCAGCAGATGGTTGTTGGCCGACGAGTATCGGCTCCTGTGACGCTCTACATATGAAAGCATGTTCGCGGCTCCGGTCAGCAGCTTCTCTCGTAGCCTTTTCACGGCAGCGTTGTCGCGTTTCCCCTCTGTGGGAAGATTTGCCGCCGTGAAGAGCCACTGGATGGCGCGTATGGCGACTTCCATCGGCGAAACCCATGCGATGCCGTAGAGGAAGGGGTTCTTGCGGTTCCATTTCGAGAAAGCCTCCGTGAGCCTGTCGAGTGTGGAGAGGTTGCCTGTGCGTGTGTAGTGATACGCGAGGCGGGGCCATGTGTAGTGGCGGTGTTTTTCCCAGGCGATTCTGGCGTCACCCTTATCTTCACGCTGGCGGTATTCGAAAGAATATGCCCACACAGATTTCCAGTCGCCCCCCTCCGCCTTGGTGGGGGGAGCTCCTGATGGCATCTTGGGGAGATTGGGGATGGCGGGATAAAACTTCAGTGCCAGAAGATTGGTATGTTCCACTGAGAGCATCCCTTTCTGTGAGGTTGTGAATTTGCGCAGGTCGGGATATAAAAGGCGGTCGGCGACGCTGATCCGTCTGCCGAATTTCCTCTTTTCAGATATCTGGAGCGATTTCTGTCCGATCCGCCATGCAATTTCAGGAACAGACATTGCCTTCAGTCTGTTGGCATACCATGCCATGCGCTCTTTAGGTGGATAAGCCATAATATAGGGTTAGTTCGGCTGCAAAAGTAACAATTTTTTCATTCAATCTCAAATATATTCGGATACTCCTTAAAAAAGATCAAGGGCATCGCCGCGGGGGAGATGCCCTTGATCACATAGGATAGCTATTTTGTTATGGCTTATTTCGCTGAGGAAGCTGCTGCGTTGCGTTTGTTCGTAAGGTAGGCAACGGGAGCGGCGATGAAGATGGTGGCCAATGTACCGGTGATTACACCGAAGAGCATGGCGAAGATGAACGAACGGATTGAGTCGGCACCGAGGATGAAGATACAGAGAAGTACCAGGAGGGTCGAAGCTGAGGTCATGATTGTACGTCCCAGAGTTGAGTTGAGCGACTTGTTGATGATGGTGTAGAAGTCCTGCTTGGGATAGAGGGCTACATTCTCACGCACACGGTCGAACACAACCACTGTATCGTTGATCTGGTAACCGATTATGGTCAGGATCGCTGCAATGAAGGTCTGGTCAATTTCCATCGCGAAGGGAAGTATTCCCCAGAAGAGCGAATAGAAGCCGATAATCGAGAAGGCTGTGAACGCTACTGCGGCAAGCGCGCCGAGCGAGAAAGCTACGTTGCGGAAGCGGAGCAGGATGTAGAGGAACATTGCGATCAGCGACAGGATCACCGCAATGTAAGCCTTGTTGCGCATGTCGTTAGCCACAGTCGGACCTACGGTCTGCGACGACAGGATGCCTTGGGTTTCATCGGTTGTCGAGAAATCTGAGAGGGTCATACCTGCGGGGAGAAGTCCGTCGGCGAGGAACGTGTCGTAGAGTTTCTTTGTGATATCCTCTTCGATAGCCGATGCGTCTTCGTTGCTGCGGATCTTGTAGTTGGTCGAGATACGTACCTGGTTGGAGTTCTCGATTGTGATAACCGAAACTGCGGCTGTCTCTCCGTCGGCATTGAATACCGGGGTGAGGAGCTCCTGAAGGTGACCGGTTTCTACCGGTTTCTCGAATTTAACCACATAGTTGCGACCACCCGAGAAGTCGATGCCCTGGTTGAGACCGCGAACGAAGAGCGAGATAATAACGATGGCAACGAAAGCTGCAACTACCATGAACGATACCTTGCGGCAGCCGAGGAAGTTGAAGTTGGTGTTCGAGAACATCTTGCTCGACAGCGGTGTGGTGAAGGTGAGGTTCATGAACGCCTTCTTCTTGCCGCATACGATGAAGATGATGCGGGTCAGGTAAACTGCTGTGAAGAACGAGCAGATGATACCGATGATAAGGGTGGTGGCGAAGCCTTTGATAGGACCTGTACCGAAGAACAGGAGGATCACGCCGGTGATGATCGAAGTGAGGTTCGAGTCGAAGATTGCCGAGAAGGCGTTGGAGTAACCGTCGGCGATGGCGGTGCGCACTGTCTTGCCGGCGCGGAGCTCTTCCTTGGCGCGCTCGAAGATAAGCACGTTGGCGTCAACTGCCATACCGAGGGCGAGTACGATACCTGCGATACCGCTGAGGGTAAGCACTGCCTGGAACGAAGCGAGGATACCGAAAGTGAAGAAGAGGTTGCAGATAAGACCGAAGTTGGCGATCAGACCGGGGATGATGCCGTACATGCAGCACATGAAGACCATAAGGAGTATCAGTGCCACTACGAACGACCAGATACCAGATTCGATTGCCTGCTGGCCGAGCGACGGACCGATAACCATGTCGGAAATGATGTCGACCTTTGCGGTCATCTTACCGCTCTTGAGCACGTTCGCAAGGTCCTGGGCCTCTTCTACGGTGAAGTCGCCGGTGATCTGCGAGCGTCCACCTTCGATAGCTGTGCGGATGTTGGGATATGAGTAAACGAGGTCGTCGAGTACGATGGCTACGGGGTGGCCGATGTTACGCTGAGTGATGCGTGCCCAGTCGCGGGCGCCTTCAGAGTTCATTGTCATCGAAACCACGTTGCCCTGCATCTGCTCGTAATCGCTCGATGCGCTGATCACGCAGCTGCCGTCGAGGGCGGGGCCGCCGTTTGTGGCGCGGAGAGCAAGAAGCTGATAGGTGTCGATCTGGCTCGCCTTGCCGGTAACGGTGTCGTTGAAGTTCACGGGGGTGGGCTTCACGCTCCAGCGGAGGCGGAGGTTGGAGGGAAGGAACTGCTTGGCCTCGTTGGAGGCGAGGATAGCGTCGATCGCATCACGCTCTTTGGCTGTGGCTATACCGAACACCGGGGTGGCGTCGGAGTTTATCATGAGGAAGTGCTCGCTGAGACCGGTACCCTCTTTCGCACGGATAGCGTTGTCGAGCTGGGCAACCTGTCCGGCGATCTCGTTGGCGCCGTAGCATTCGTAGAACTCGAGGTTAGCCGAGCGCTGCAGGAGTTCGCGCACGCGCTGATGCTCTTTCACGCCGGGGAGTTCGAGAAGAATCTGGCCGTCGTTGTCCTGAAGCACCTGGATGTTGGGCGAAACCACACCGTATGCGTCGATACGGCTGCGGAGTACGTTTGTAGCGGAGTTATTCACACGGTCCTTTACCTCGGACTTGAGGGTGGAAGCTACATCTTTGTCGCTCTGGCCCTGCTTTACGATGCTGTTGAACACTACCGAGAAGTCCGCCTCCTTGTTGAGCTTGCGGTACTGATCCACGAAAGTGCCGACATAGTCCGACGAATGGTTGCCGTTGATGATGGAGTCGGTGTTGGCCAGCGCCTGGTCAAAGGCGGGATCGGCGTCTGCGTTCTTCATGGAACGGAGCATGTCGGGCATCGACACCTGAAGGATCACGTTCATACCTCCCTTGAGGTCAAGACCGAGACCTACGCCCCATTTCTGTACTTCATTGTAGTTGTAACCCAACCATACGGGCTGCTTGCTGATTGAGTCGATGTAGGCTTTGTAAGCCTTGTTGTACTGCTCGGAATTTTTGCCGTTCTCACCGGCTGCTACCAGAGCATACTGCTCTGCCTTGGCTTCCTGCTTGCTGCTTACCAGCGAGAATGACAGGTAGAACAGACATACCAGCACCAGGAAGATTGCGATTACTCCCGCAATGATGCTTCCGAGGGTTCCTTTGCTTTGCATGTGGTTTGTTAAAAAGTATTGTGTTATGTTATTATTTTTTATTTGCACTGTCTGAAAGCGATTTGCTATCCTGCCTTTCCTCTCGTCTGTGCCTGAAAAAGGGGCGACTGCATCGGTCGGGGAGGGAGCAAAGCGCCTGTTTTCGCGCTGAAAAACAGACCGCGCGCAATGCCAATCCGTTGAGGATCAGCGTCGCGGGCATCAAAACCGAACCTCAAAGCTCCGTTTTGCCTATTTTTCAGCTTGCAAATATACGAATAATCCGCAATACATCAAACTTTTTAGTTCAACAGTTGTTGCAGTTCGGATTTTAATTTGGCGCGCCGGGGAAAGAAGTGGCAGCGCCCGGGAAGAAAAATGTGATGTTTAAACAGGTAGTGAACGACAGTGGAAGCTGTGTCGAAACGATTGACACACCCTCCACCATTCCATCCGCGGCATCCTTTCACTGACTTTTGCTCACGGATAACATAAAGTCTATTTTAATGCATTATACGTAATTATTTCCATGGCTTGCCTAAAATAGTACTACTACTTGCTTATGCGAAATTAAAAAGCCGTAACGGGCTTACACCATGCGGTGCTCGTTGCGGCTTTTTTCGGCGGCGAAACAGATGCGGTGGCTCTCGATCGCCTCTTCAAGTTCGGTACGCACATTGCGGGTCGGATCGGTGACGGCTTTCAGAAAATCCTCCACGAGCCTAAGGTCGGCTCCGGCATGGAACGGCTTGCCGCACAGATGCGAGAAGTCGAATACCTCGCGCCTTCCGCTGCGGAAATGGAACACTTCTATGGCACGCTCGTTGCCGAATATCTCACCCCCGGTGAGGCAGATATGGGTCTCGCGGTTGTCATGTAGCGTGAAACAGTCCATCGACATTGTGACGGTCACATCGTTTTCCATCTCCATCGCTACCACCTGATGGTCGACGACCGTGTTGTCGCAGTGGTATACGCATCGGCCGAATCTGCCGTGTTCAAGTTCTTCCTCGATTACCTCGCCAATCGTCTTTCCGTAGGGCACATCGAAGTTTGCTATCCATTCGCGGCGGGTGCGGTATAGGTTGACCGCCGAGAAGGGGCAGTTCTCTTCGACATTACAGCTTATGCATCGCGGCGCGGAACCTTCCGGGGCCTCTTCAGCGCGGAACCATCTCAGCGAGCCGAATGAACTCAGCTTGCGGTAGCGGCTCCCCGTAAGCCATACGAGAAAATCAAGGTCGTGGCAACATTTGCTGAGAATCATCGGATTCGATGTGTCTTCACGTCTCCATATGCCTCTTACATAGCTGTGTGCGGCGCGGTCGATACCTACAGAGGCCCTGTGATTTACGCTCACGATCTTACCCAGACTGCCGCTGCGGGCAATCTCCTTCATTTTTTCGAAGTATGGGTGATAGCGGAGAACATGACAGACGCTTACTGTCACCCCGTGTCTGTTGGCTCCCTCCACGATAGCACGGCATTCCTCCGGGGTACGGGCCACAGGTTTCTCGAGCAACACGTGGTATCCCTTTTCCATAGCTGCCATACACTGTTCGAAGTGCATGCGGTCGGGGGTGCATATCATCACGGCGTCGGCGCGGCGCTCAGTGGCGAAAAAATCGTGCCAGTCGGCGAAACAGCATTCTTCCGGAAGCCCGGCAACGCTTGCCATATGGCTCCTCCGCAGGTCATTAGGCTCGACAATCCCTACGAGCCGCGCCATGTCGGGGTTCTTGAGGATATAGTGGATATATTTTCCGGCACGGTTGCCGGCGCCTATAGCGACTACAGACACCGGCTTCCGGCCGGAATTATCGGAATTGCTCATTTTTTTGCTTTATTCCCTTTGCTGAGATCCTTCACGCGGATATTGCGGAACTTCACGCCTGATCCGTGACCGAGGAATCCGATATGTCCGCTCTTGTTGAACAGACCGGGATGGTTGAGATGGTCAACGGTGTAGGGATTGCGGTCGCCGCCGTCGGGATCGACATTATGACCCTGACAGGCCTCGCGGATATTGCCGTCGACGATAACTTCGCCGTTCACGGTAACAGTGATGTGGTCGCCTACGGCCCGGATCTCCTCCACGCCCCATTCGCCGCGCGGCTTGTGAACTATGCGCTTGGCGGGGATGATTCCATAGACCGATCCGTGAACCTGATACTCACGAAGTCCCTTGTAGATGGGGGCATCGTGGTCGAGAACCTGAATCTCCATACCGCCGTAAGCGGCATCGACATCGGTCGGCGTGCGGATTCCGATACCGTTGTTTACCCCTTCGGTATCGAAGCAGAATTCGAAGCGGAAGATGAAGTCGCTGTATTCTTTCTTGGTGTAGAGGTTACCACCGCTGCCATATTGTGCCGATACCAGTATCGCGCCGTCGACTGGGATGTAGTCGGTAGTGTTTCCGAAGAAATTGTGCATCGAGCGGCCGTCGAAGAGCAGTTCGAATCCATCGGCTTTCTCTTCGGCCGACAGTTCTGTCAGAGGTGTGGAGGGGAGTTCGCGGATATAGATATCGCGGAACTCAACCGGCGCAATCGATTCCGTAAGGGTGATCACACCCTTGTCGGCAACGGGAATCCCATCTTTCGCGCCTGTCATGGTCACATTGTCAAGAACTGTGACACCATTTTCCACAAGAGTGATGCGGTCGTTAACAACCTTTACATACACCGGGTTCCAGTCGTCGTTGTAAACACCTTTTGTTCCGAGGTCATAGTTGGAGCCGGAGCGGACGCCGAGTGTTCCGCGGCCGTTGTATTCGAATAGCATCTCGAAGTTTTCGTAAGGCTTGTTGAGATCGGCTGTTTCGATGGCTGCAAAAGCGGCTTCAGGGAGGTCGGCGAGAATACCGTTGATATCGTCTACGGCATATCCGTCGTCTGCCGAGCCGCCTGCCTTATATACTTCGCGTGCTTTCTCAAGAGCTGTCCGGACAGGAGCTCCACCGAATGAGCCACTGTTTTTAGACGCGATGGAGCGGACGGTTTCCGCCGCCTCACGGCCGTTGCCCTCGGTAGAGAGCTGACCGGCAGCTACCATCATGGCGGGATAGAGGTTGGTGGATGCAAGGCCGCGGAGCATTATGTTGCGGGCGTTGGCGTTGGTGGTGTTCTCGATGCCTTTGCGGTAGAGCACATATTTCCTTTCGGGGCTGAAATCGCTGTTGCCGATCAGAGTAGCGTAGCGGGCCATGACCTTGCCGTTCTTATCGGCTACAGCTATATCGTACAGAGGGTGGATCATCAGACCGGGATCATCAACGGTAAGGAGGGCATTGAGAGCGGCTTCCTTAACCGCCCCCTTACCGCCGTTGTATCCATCAAGCAGAATCGCCACACCTTCTGCAGTGTTCGACTGTGCGAGAACCGGATAGTAAAGTTCGGGGTGGGATGATGAAGTGATGTAGGGCATAGCCTTGGCATACTGCTCTTCGCCGGAAAGGTTGCGCACGGACGAGAGCATCGCGGCAGAGAGGGCCTGGCGGTTTTCTTCCGGGGCTGTTTCAAGCATTTTGCATACAGTGTCGAAGTCCGACGGACCTACTACACCTGAAAGCGCGGCGGCAGCAGCCTGTGCAACGGTTGCATCCTGCGAATTCATCAGTGCGAACACTTTTGGAGCGGTTTCTGTCATGCGGCGTGCTGCGGCGATCTTGAGGGCGGCAGCCTGAGTGGTTGCGCTACCGTCGAGAGCCTTTACGATACCAGGATTAACCTTGCCGTTGAACGACATCAAAGCTGCCTCGGCCGCAACCGAACGGGGACCGTCGAGCTGAGCTATCAGAGCATTGAGAGCCTTGTCGCCGCCGATTTTTGACGCAGCCCTGATAGCGGCTTCGGCTATTTCATTGTCCTGTGAGCTGAAATTGGTTGTGATGGCATCGATCTGGCTGTCGACGTGGTTGGTACCGAACCAGTTGATAATATCGGCTTTCACAGGCTTGTCGCCCTTGGCGGTTGCAATCTTGCCCAGAGCGGTGTAAACTTCGGCGTCGGCCCACGGTTCGGCCCGACGGAGAGCGTTCACGCGATATGCGCGGTCGCTGTCTTTCATGGCGGCGAGCAGAAGGGGAAGGGCTTTCTTGCCCTCTGTGGCGAACAATACGTTGGAGGCTGCCCCGCGTACATGTGTCTTATCCTTGACCTTCAGTAGCTTGGTGGCTTCAGCTGCGGCAACCTTTGCGGTAGCTTCGTCGTCGGCGAGGCGTTCGATAAGGCGGAGATACGATTCTGTGGCGCTGTTGCCTTCCCATGAGTAGTTCTGGGCCTTGGCAGCTTTTGCAAGTATGGGGAGCGAGGCGGCCGAGCCGATCTCGCCCAAAGCTTTATAGAAGGGGCGGCCATCGGCAGGAGCTGCTTCGGCAGCCCAGGCGGCCACGATAGGTTCGGCTGATTTGAGACCGCGTTTGCCGGCAGCGTAGGCGAGTACATCGCGGGGCGCCTTGCCGGCCTTCATTACTTCAAGAAGGGTATCATCGCTGTCGGGCAATACGGTAAGGCCATTGACTGCCCATTCCTGAAGATAGGGATCCTCTACATATCTGGCGAAGAAGGGGGCGTCGGCGGCAGTTCCGCAACGCTGGAGCAGGAAGAGGATGAAAGCGCGGTTGGGGTTGTCGGTGCAGGTTTCCATACCTTTCTTGAGACCTTCGCGAACTGCGTCGCGTTGAGCTTCCTTTCCGGGCTGATGAACGAAGCCTACGAGGCCGTTGAGGGCATACTCAATCTTGTTGTTCTCGCCCTTGTCGGCGGGCATGAGCATGCCGGTGAGCTGAACTACACCGTCGGCACCTGTGGTGGCGAGGTCGTTCATGACCTCGTCGAATACTTTCTGGTTGCTGGCGGGAAGCTGTGCGAGAGCGTCCGCCACTATGGTGGATGCGGCGCGATTGCGTGCATCCTGGGCCATGAGGCTACAGGATGCAACAACGGCGAGCATCATCGATATGATCAGTTTTTTCATTGTCGGTTTTTGTGTAAAGGTTGGTTTCGGAAAGCGGGGTTAAAGTTTCCAGGAACCGCGCATAGGCTGGTCGATGAGGCGGTTGGCGGCTTCGTCGTTGACGAACACCTGCGCCACCGGGTCGAACTCAAGGGTGCGGTTCAGGCGTAGCGCCGCAAGCGCCATGTTCACCAGAGTGCTGCTTCGGTGGCCGTTCTGCTCGTTGAGCGCGAACAGCTCGCGGTTGCGGATGCAGTTGAGGAAGTCTGTGTTCTGTGGCTCGGGATCGGGAAGCTCCGATATGATAGCCATGATGTCGGGCGCCGGCTTTCCGTTCAGTTCGCATTCGAATCCTTTGAATACCTTTCCGTTGGGACCTTCGATGTATGGAATCTTGCTTCCGGTTTCGTAGCCCTCCCCTTCGAGTACTATCTGGCAGCCGTCGTCGTAGGTATATGTAATCTTGCGCCATGTTCCCACTGCGTCGGAGTGCTGCTGGGGAGCGTCTACCTCAACCTTTACGGGCGATGTGTCGTCTTTGCCTAGAATATACTGAACGGGGTCCATGTAGTGCTGACCCATATCGCCCAGACCGCCGCCGTCGTAATCCCAGTAGCCGCGGAAGGTCTGATGGACACGGTGGGAGTTGTAGGGCTTGAACTGCGCCGGGCCGAGCCAGAAATCATAGTCGAGTTCGGCTGGAACACGCTCGGGGGTGAGATTCTCCTTTCCTACCCAGAAAAATTTCCATGCGAAACCGGTGGCACCGCTGATAGTCACTTTAAGCGGCCAGCCGAGCAGGCCGCTCGCCACGAGTTTCTTGAGTGGTTCCACGGTGGTTCCCAGCCCGTAGAATGTGTCGGTGAAGCGGAACCATGTGTTGAGGCGGAATATGCGGTTGTTGCGCTTCACAGCTTCGCACACGCGCTTGCCTTCGCCGATGGTGCGGGTCATAGGTTTCTCGCACCAGATATCCTTGCCGGCATTGGCGGCTTCCACAGCCATGATGCCATGCCAGTGGGGGGGAGTGGCGATATGAACCACATCTACATTGGCGTCGTGGATGAGGTCGCGGAAATCGTGGTAGCCCTGAAGGGTTTCGTTGAATTTCTCCTTACCCATGTCGAGGGCTTTCTGGAGATGGTTCGCGTCTACGTCGCACACTGCGGTTAGGCGGCATGCGTCGTTGCTTGTGAAGTGGTAGCTACTTCTGCCTATACCGCCGACACCGATGATGCCTTTGGTAAGCTGGTCGCTCGGAGCCACATGCTTCGGACCGCCGAGAACTTTGGCCGGAACAATGGTGAACAGCGACAGCGCTCCCATCTGTTTCAGGAAGGTTCTTCTGTTTGTCTTTTCCATTGAATAATAAATAAGTGAAGTAAGGATAGTTGTGATATAAGGTTATTATCAGAGTCTCGTTATGTTCAGGTTCTTCCATAGCACCTTGATGCCGCCGCCGTCGTGAATCTGGAGGGCTATGCGTCCCTGGGCGTCGCCGATCTTTTCGTCGTCGAAGTCGGTCATAGGCTCGCCGTTGAGCCATGTCTGCACATGGTCGCCCTCTACACGCACACGCATGGTGTTCCATTCACCCTCTTTCAGGATATCTTCCTTCTCGTCGGGTATCTGAACGAGCCAACCGCGTCCGTAGCTCTCGTAGATGCCGCCGCTGTCCTGTCCCTTGGGCGCGACCTCACACTGCCAGCCGTGAACTCTGGCCGGCGGTTCCACGAAGGAGTGGAAGAAGATGCCTGAGTTGCCGTTCGCGAGCTGTTTGAAGTCAACTGTCAGGTCGAAGTCCTTGTAGTAGGCGTCGGTGGCGAGGTAGCCGTATTCTTTGTCGGGTCCGCTCTCGCATACGAGGTGACCCTCCGGATCTACATACCACAGCTCGGTGCCGTATGGTGTCCATCCTGTCAGGTCCTTGCCGTTGAAGAGGCTTTCTGAGGCGCTCTCCTTTTTGGGGAGCTGCTTGATCTTGATGTTGCGGAACGATGCGGGATAGCCGTGATCCTGCAGACAGATTACGCCGGTCTCGGCCAGGCCGTACTCGGGAGCCATCTCCCATTTGCCGCTGTTTTTGCGCCGGAACCAGTCGTCGGTCCACGCTTCGAATTCAAGAATCTTTTGGCCGTTGAGCCAATGCTCCACATGGCCGTTGTCGAATACGATGCGCGAGTTGTTCCATTCACCCTGCGGGTTTACGAACATCGAATCGGGCTCGGGAAGGTGCATCGCGTAGTCAACTCCGAGGCGTTGCCAGGGCTCGAGCTTTGTGGGGGCGTTGGTGGCCTCCCATCCGTCATTGTCGATCAGCTGATATTCCGGCCCGGTCACATATGGTACGGGGAAATACGGGTCTTCCACCACATGGTAGAGCATACCGGAGTTGCCGCCGTAGGATAGTTTCCAGTCCCAGTCGAGAATGAAGTTGTCGAATTTGCGGTCGGTCACGATGTAGCCCGAGAGGTCGCTGCCGTCGCCGTTTGCCTGAATGCAACCGTCTACAACATGCCATGGCTGTGTGAGCGAATCTCCGTTGTAGTCTTTCCATCCGGCGAGTGTCTCACCGTCGAACAGAAGTTCCCATCCGTCGGCAATCTCTTTCGCTGTAAGGGTGTTGTGAGCCTTTTCTGTAGAGCATGAGGCTATGCCTGCGGCCACCGCAATGCATAGCGGAAATAGTTTTTTCATTGGAGTATGATTTAAGGTATCTTTTTATTTGCCAACTGTGATGCATTCGCAATGCACTTGCAAATGTAGCATATTTTTCGCAAGAATCCCGCTCATGCGGCTGAAAAAAATCAAAAGTGCCGCTTCATGCGGTCACTTGCCTGTGGCAGTGATATGGAAGCAAGCCTGTTTGCGCTCATATTTCACATGGCAGCGCCCCTGCTGACGCATGGCGTACACCACTTCGCCGAGTAGATTTTTCATATCTTCCTGGGTGCGTACGGGGCCTCGTGTGGAGTCGCAGATGAACTTGGAGTAGCTGATGTCGAATGTGGTGCCGTACATATGGGCGGAGGTATCAGTGGCGTTGATATTACTGCGGCGCAGACGCTTCACGAGGCTCGGAGAGCGCAATACGCTGGTCACTTTTATGCGGTAGTCTCCTCCTCCGCGTGCCTGAAGCGAGTCGCGGAAAGCTGTTCCGATATCGGTAAGCAGCCGGTGTGCTTCCGGCACAAGGTAGGGTAGCGAATGGGTCAGTTCGTCGAGATAGTAGGCCTCGCAGCTTTGCAGACGTTCCATCGAGGCACCTGCGTCCCAGGCCTCACGCAGAGTATTGAATGGCTTGATACCGGCCGAGCGTGCCGAAGCAAGATGAATGTAATTGCTGTCGTTGAACACTTTTGCAAGCGTGCCTCCCAGATAGTTTATCTTCATCTTCACTCCTCCCGGTGGCATCGAGCCGAGGTGACGCTCATAAGGGTTCGATGCGCGCGTTGCCCCGGCCGGCGCCAGAAGCGCAAGCAGGTCTGATGTTGCCTCAGGTTTCTTATCCTCAGGATTTTCCTTCTTTTTTTTCTCGATGTTTTCCTTCTGTTCGACCTCTTTCGTTTCCGGCACAGCTGTGTCGGCCTTTGCCGTCAGTTCCGCAACAGGCGGAGCTGAAGCGGCAGGAAGCGGAATCTCTGCCGCCTCATACATCTCTGCTTCATCCTCCTCAATCACGGCTCCGGCCGAATCGCCCCGGCCGCCGAACGATACCCACAACACCAGCAGAACCCCCAGGCCGCACATCACCTGAAGCGTACGTTTTTTTATCTCATCCATTTGTCACACAGTTATAAAGATTGGCGATAGCTCCCTGAAGCAGGTCGAGTACAAGCTCGAACCCCTCCGCCCCCTCATAATAAGGGTCGGGAACGTAGTCGTAGCGTGTCGCATGGCTGAAAAATTCAGCCATACCTGCAATCTTCTCCTCGGCCTCGGCTGTTGGGGCCACAGCGCGGAGATTGCGCAGATTCTGAGCATCCATCCCTATAATGATATCGAAATCGTCGAAATCTGACGGGCGCACCTGTCGGCAGCGGTGGGTAAGCTCGTAGCCGCGGCGGCGGGCATGAATGCGCATGCGCTTGTCGGGAAGATCGCCGATATGGTAGTTGCCGGTTCCGGCGGAGTCTATCACCCATCGCGCGCCATCGCCGTGAGCTGCTATCTCGCCCAGCATCACCCCCTCAGCGGCCGGCGACCGGCATATATTCCCCAGGCAAACAAACAAAACTCTCACCGGTTTTCCACCGGCATAGCGCTCACGCATATTTTTAACCAGACGTTCTGCCCTGGGGGAAATACCCCCTGAAACGCCGCTATATTCTTCCATATTAAATCTGTATTCTTTATTTCAGTCTGCAAATTTAGTTCAAATCCTCCATATTTCCCTCCGTCACATATGGTTGTAAACATTATTTAAGGAAGCTCTTGAGTGAATTAAGTCTGTTTGCTGTAATCGTACTACCACTGCGGTAAGCCACGAATGTCTTCACCCCCCCCTCAGAAGTTATAACTGCGGTAAAATGTTGAAAAAGTAGATGTGTTTTTATCAGTAGGATTAATCGAAAAAAAATTTTAAATATTTTTTTGAAAACTTTTGCATTACTCAAAAAAAGCCTTAACTTGCGGCCGAAACCAAACGGGAACTAACCAACTAAAATATAATATCATGAAAAAAGCAACTCTTATTCTAATCTCAGCACTTCTTGCGATGGTCTCCGCTTACGCACAGGTTAGCTATGCCCTTTCGCTCGCTGACGGCGAGAAGTTCCCGAACTCCGTTCCACATCCGGTAATCCGCTCGGAAAAGGTAAAATAAGTAAGTTGTGAAAATTAGTTTATATTATCCGTGAGCATCCTTCCAGTCGGATTTTGCTCGAAGATTAAGGATCGTATCGAACTACACAACTGAAGATGGGAGTAAAAGTCTGCGAAAGGATGCCAGGTATTATGTAAAGTCCATGTATACACATTAGACGTGATAATTTCCATGACTTACTTATATAAAATATTGTATTTCTATGAAATGGGTTAATAATATATTGTTCCTTCTGCCTTTTTATGCGTGGGGAATTTGTGGAGATGACGTGATTACAATCGACGGATATGCAATGCAGTTGTATGCGGAGGACACTCCCCACGCTACAATTATGGGAGTAGCTGATAACAAGCTTGATGAAGCAAGAGAAAGCCGACATCTGGTGATCCCTGATAAAGTGGTCTATGAAGATACGGAGTATTATATTACTGCGATCGGAAGCAGTGTGTTTCAAGATAAGAATCTTGAAATTATTGAGGAACTTACTCTTCCTGAACGGCTTCAGATGATATTCGGCAAAAATTTTTATGAGATGCCTGCTCTGAAAAAATTAAATTCGGGCAACATGGTTACTTCAATCAGTTCCGATAATTTCTCGGATATGCCATTTTTGGAAGAGATCAATATCCCTGATGTCGACCTTATAACGACAGGTACTTTATGCAATATCGGTATAAGCACTCTGCGCCTTGAAAAATGCAGAGGCACGCTAAGCGGGGCTATATATGCAAATTTTAATGGCAATAGTTGGCGACAGAGAGGAACTGCATGCTCATATATGCCGAATCTGACTGAACTGGATCTCGGTTCAATAGTAACGATTAATGACGATTCGTTCAATAATCTTTCCAAATTGCCATCCATTACTATTCCATCTTCTTGCGAACTTCTTGGAGCATATACGTTTTCAGCAATGGAGAGTCTGACAGAAGTTACATTTGCTTCAAGAAGTGGAAAGTCCATCTCGATTTCTGAGCAGACATTTTCAGACTGTCCGAAATTGAAAGATATATATGTCGGAGATGCCGTTCCCTTTTCTGTAATTTATGATAGTAGTGCTACATACGAAATCGGTGAACTACTTGATGTTGAAAATGTCACTCTTCATGTTCCCGCCGGTGCGAAGGAAGCGTATGCGGCTGATTCATATTGGGGCCGGTTCGGCACGATTGTGGATGATGGTGCCGGAGTGGATGAAATCGGTGCGGACAGCGGCAACGTTCCGGCTGAATACTTCACCCTTCAGGGAGTGCGCGTGGACAATCCCGCGGCAGGCATCTACATCCGTCGCTCCGGAAGCTCGGTTCAGAAAGTGGTCATACCCTGAAAAATTATTAAGTAATTCTTATCCGGTTCCACTTTGGCACTCGGATACGCCAAAGTGGAGCCGGATGTGAGTCTGATCTGATCGGGACGCATATCATGGTGATCTATATGGAGTTTATGTCTGATCTGCGGCGGCTAGCTACGTTTCCGCACTGCTTCGGACAACGGTCTGCCCGATGGTACTGTAGCGGTTTTCTCCTCTTCAGGCATATGTGTGGGGGGAGCTGCCGCTGCTGAAGCGAATCTTTCCTCTCTGGCTTCCGGAGTATATGTCGTTACATGGCAGTTGGGTCAGGCACGAGGCTCGTGCAAACTTGCAATCGGTAATTGAGGCTATTTGTATAAATCTAATAAGCTGCTCAGGTGTGGCGTAATGGTTGCGACGGGGGTGTGGAGATTTTATCAATGATAAATTGCGGGGGAGGGGGTTGAAATATGCGGAATGTTTGCTATCTTTGCTCCCGGTTAGGTGAGCCGCAGCAAACCTTCTCCTCACCGGCTATTGCAAATGAATTATTCTATATTGGATTTCTTGGGGCTCTTAGGAGCTGTCGGCCTCTTCCTGTACGGAATGAAGGTGATGAGTGAAGGATTGCAGAAAGCCGCCGGCGACCGGCTTCGCAATATCCTGTCGGCAATGACGCGCAACCGTTTCACGGGCACGGTGACAGGTTTCTTCATCACCGCTCTTATCCAGAGCTCGTCGGCATCGACGGTGATGGTGGTGAGCTTCGTGAATGCCGGTCTGATGACGCTGGCTCAGTCGATGGCGGTGATAATGGGTGCCAATGTGGGTACCACTTTTACGGCCTGGGTGATAGCGCTGTTCGGATTCAAGGTCGACATATCGGCTTTCGCGCTTCCGCTTATCGGACTGGCGATTCCTTTGCTCTTCTCGAGCAAAGGGCGCACAAAGTCGATAGGTGAATTCACAATCGGCTTCGCTTTCCTGTTCATGGGGCTGGATATGATCAGCAAATACGTTCCTGATCTCCAGAGCAATCCTGAAATGTTTGCCTTCCTCCAGCGCTACGCCTCCATGGGCTTCGGCTCCGTGTTGATATTCTGTCTGGTAGGTGTGCTGGTGACGATGATAATCCAGTCGTCGGCCGCTATGTTCGCCATCACTCTTATAATGTGTTCGAAGGGCTGGATAACGTTCGATCTGGCCTGTGCGCTCGTGCTTGGCTCGAATATCGGTACTACGGTGACGCCGCTTCTGGCATCCATGAGCGGTAATGTGGCGGCGAAACGCACCGCTATGGGTCACCTTCTTTTCAATCTTTTCGGCACCCTGTGGGTTCTGGCGGTGTTCTTCCCGTTCGTAAATCTCAATTCATGGATAACGGAAGAGATCGGTCAGGGAGATCCTACGGCGCTCTACCGCTATGTGAGCGACCTGCAGGTTCAGCATCCCGACATATATAACCAGTTGTATGCCAACTCGCTTCCGACCGATCCCGATGTTGTTCTGCATCATCGTAGTGTGGTGAGCCAGATGCAGGTAAGTGTGTCGTTCGGTCTGTCTATGTTCCATACGGTGTTCAATCTCATCAACCTGTCGATAATGATATGGCTGACGAACGTATATGTGAAGATCGTGGAATTCCTTATTCCGGCAAAGCATCAGGGCGACGACGAGTTTCAGCTCAAATTTATTTCCGGCGGTATTCTGAGCGCATCCGAGCTGAATATCAGTCAGGCTGAAAAGGAGATGCATGTATTTGCCGAACGGGTATGCCGGATGCTTCCGATGGCTAAGGAGCTGGTTCATACCAAGGGGGGCAGCGATGATTTCAACCGCATATATTCACGCCTCGAGAAGTATGAGGAAATTTCAGACCGGATGGAACTTGAGATAGCCAACTATCTGAACCGCTGTGCCGAGGGACGTCTGTCGAACGAATCGAAGCGCCGTATATCCGCGATGCTTTCGATCGATTCCGAAATAGAGAGTATCGCCGACACAATGCTCGGCATCGGTAAGATACTTCTGCGGAAACAGCAGAGCAACGTTCATTTCAACGACGAGATATATGCTAATATCGATGTGATGTTCGGCTATCTCGATAAGGCCATGAGCGGTATGGTGAAGATATTGAGCAATCTCGAGAATGTCGACGAACACGATATAATCACCGCCTACAACCATGAGCGCGAGATAAACAACCTGCGCAACCAGCTCCGCACTGCCAATGTGGCGAGCATCAACGACCGCCATTACGAATATCAGAGCGGAATATATTACATGGATATCGTAAGCACCCTTGAGAAGAGCGGCGATTACATAATTAATGTCGTGGATACGATCCGCGACGAATTCAGAAGTGCAAAAGCAAATAAATGATATCGCCGTTCCGACAGGTATCGCATGAAGCGGACGCGCCTGTATCGGCATCGGACCGCGAACTGTATGTCAGCCATCCACCTGCCTGGCAAAGCGGTGTGGCAGGGGTGGCGCGCCCGCATACTCCTGCCAACGACAGCGGTGTGATAGCCATACTGGTGGCTGTGATGGTGCTTATCGGACTCAATATGCGCCATGTGCGTCGCATATTCCGATCGATGTCTCAGGATCTGCTGTCGGTGCGCCGGCGCGCGAACGTGTTCGACGAGCATACGGCCAGCGAAACCCGGGTGAATGTGTTGCAGTTGCTTCAGCTGTGGGTCTACGAGGGGTTGTTGCTTATGATGTGGCTATGGCGTCCGTCTGCCGGAGAAAGTGTCGGTTTCATAGCAGTCAGGGTAGGCCTGATGGTAGGGCTGTGTGTAGGGCTATATCTGTTTCAGTTCGCTTCCTGCGCCACGCTGGGATATGTGTTCACCGATCAGGTAGGTGCCACTCTGCTGAGGCGCGGTCTGCTCTCGTCGCAGATACTTCTGGGCTGGCTCCTGATACTTCCGGCTCTCGTGGCGTTGTTCTATCCGGGGATAGCTATATATATGCTTCTCGTGGCCGCTGCGCTCTATATAGGCTGCCGCATATGCTATATTTCCAAAGGTTTTAGAATTTTTTACCATAATTTTCCCTCTTTGCTCTATTTTATTTTGTACCTTTGCGCCCTAGAAATTATTCCGGTCATTATCACTTGCCGTCTGGCAATGGAAATATGTGTAAAAAGCTGATGAGCGCCCTTTGGCGTCTATCTCGTTCTTTGTCTATATATGATCCGGTATTATTTTGAAAATCATCGGTTTAATTAGCCTAAGAAAACGTGAAAGTAAAGAAGATACTTGTATCTCAGCCCCGTCCGGCTTCTGAAAAATCGCCATATTTCGACATAGCCGCGCGCTATGGTGTGGATGTGGTTTTCCGTCCGTTCATCAAAGTGGAAGGTCTTTCAAGCCGCGAGTTCCGTCAGCAGAAAATCAATATCGCAGATTTTACAGCGGTGATCTTTACTGCCCGCACGGCCATTGACCATTTCTTCCGCCTCTGCGAGGAGATGCGCATCACGATTCCCGATACAATGAAGTATTTCTGTACCTCAGAGTCGATTGCCCTTTATCTGCAGAAGTATATCGTTTATCGCAAGCGTAAGATTTTCTATGGTGCTACCGGTAAATTCGATGACTTGCTCCCGTCGCTTAGCAAACACAACAAGGATAAATTCCTGTATGTGGTAAGTGATGTGCATAAGGACGATGTGAACGCTTCGATTCTCGACCGTGCGAAGGTAAATTATGTCAAAGCTGTAATGTATCGTACGGTGAGCAACGATTTCGCTACCGACGAGCCCTTTGACTATGATATGCTTCTTTTCTTTTCGCCCGCCGGAATCGACTCCCTGCTGAAGAACTTCCCCGATTTCAAACAAGGTGATATACAGATAGGATGTTTCGGCGCTGCTACGGCAAAAGCTGTTGCCGACGCGGGTCTTCGTCTTGATCTTGAGGCTCCGAACCCTAAGGCCCCGTCGATTACCGCCGCCCTCGATCTCTTCCTGAAAGAGCATATGGTGCAGGCAGACGCGTGACCCGCCCATCCGATTATCCCTGAAATTTATTCCTGAAAGCTATAAATATCTCACAGCCAATGAAAACAGCAGGCTTGGGAAAAAGCCATAAACTATGCTCCGCCACGGCCATCGAACGCCTGTTTGATGGCCGCGGTTCTTCGAGCAGTATGCTTGCCTATCCCATAAGGGCTGTCTGGGCGGAGGGGGAATCCGTGCAGGGATCCCACGCAACCGAGCGGGTGAAATTTATGATATCAGTGCCTAAGAAGCGGGTGCGTCATGCAGTTGACCGCGTAAAGATGCGCCGCCGTGTCCGCGAGGCATACCGTCTGGCGCGTCCCCGTCTTGTTCCGCCGCTGTCGTCCGATGCCGCGACACCTGTCGTTCATCTTGCTTTTCTGTATGTAGGCAATGGCATAGAGCCGTATGAACGTGTCAGGAAAGCGATGGAGCGGATACTTCGCAAAATGTTTCAGGAGCAATGAAACAGCTGTCGTTCCTGTCGCGCGGAGCGGTGTGGCTTCTCTCCGTCCCCATATATTTTTATCGTTATTGTATTTCACCGCTTACGCCTCCATCGTGTAGGTTTACCCCGACATGTTCCGCATATGCGCTTGAGGCGCTCCGCCGCCATGGCCCTGCGAAAGGGTTGTGGCTTAGTGTGCGCCGCATATGCCGTTGCCATCCGTGGGGCGGCAGCGGCTATGATCCCGTGCCATGAGTGAGGATATTTCGCCGATTCCGTTGCTTACCGATTGTCATACCCACCGGAAATGTGAGGGCGCGATAGTGTGTGTGGACCCCACGGAGGTTGCGGGTCTCGTCGCCGGGTGTCCCTCCATGCTGCTTTCTGTTGGGATTCATCCATGGGATACGGCCGGAATAACGGCAGATGAATTGGCTGAAAAAATCAATCGGCTCGAGAGTGTGGCGTCACTCCCGCAGGTAGTAGCGATAGGTGAGGCAGGGTTAGACGGGCTCCGTGGAGGTGATGCAGGGGTGCAGACGGAGGCGCTCCGTAGCCAGATTATACTCAGTGAGCGTGTGGGTAAACCACTGATACTGCATGTGGTGAGGAGCGGCCACAGGGTAATGGCATTATGCAGGGAGATGGAGCGCGTTCTTAAGCCGGCAGGCTTGCGTCAGCCCTGGATCTGGCATGGTTTCCGCGGAGGAGCTGAGGAGGCTGCCCGCTTTCTGGCGTTAAGAAAAGAAAACTACATTTCGGTAGGAAGCCGACACAATCAGGCGGCCCTTTCGGCTATTCCGCCCGACCGTCTGCTTATAGAGACGGATGATTCGGCTCTGCCCATCCGTGAGGTAGCGGGTGTGGTGGCTGCGGCTCTTGCGCTTACGGAAGAAGAGGTTGTGCGTATTGCTTCCCGTAACCTCGACCGCATTATCGGCCGCGGTGAGTGATGATGATTCTACTGATTCTGGAACTGGGTGGGTGACAGCCCGGTGAGATTCTTGAAGTATTTACCGAACGACGACTGGTTCGAGAAATTAAGGTCGTAGGCAATCTGCTGTACATTCTTTCCTGAATATCTCAATTGGTTTTTTGCCTCCTGGATGACATATTGATCAATCCATTCGGCCGCCGATCGCCCGGTGGCTTCTTTTATTATCAGCGAGAGGTATTTGGGTGAGATGAACATCTTGTCGGCATAGAATCCGATGGCGCGCTCGCGGCGATGATTGGCGCGCACGAGCCGCAGGAAGTTTTTTACATATGTCAGCTTGCGGTTGTGGGCGTGGGCCGATTTTACATCGGGAATCATCTCTTCTCCGAACGCCATTATCTGGTATGCCGCAGCCGAGGTAAGGGCGCGGGCTATGTGGCGGTTGTAATGTGTGTCTGACAATGCGTTGGCGTGAAGCATCTCGAAGTATCGGATTATGAGATCGAGTTTCTCCTGCGGGAGTGTAAGCAGTGACTTAGCCGATGTGAATATGTTGGTATTCACCGCATTGAGGTCGATGTTAAGGTCGTATACGAACTTGTTGGATAGAAAAAGAAGATAGGCGTCGCGCTCGGTGCCTTCCCATGATGTGGGCTTGAACACTCTCTCAGGGGCTACGAACACGAGCGATCCCGGCGGCACGTCAACCGTGTCGAGGTCTATCGTGACTTTCATGTGTCCTTTGACACAGATTATCATAGTATGTCCGTCGATCCGGCGCGCTTTATCGGTATAGAAATAGCCGGTGTCGGATGTTATGTGCGACAGTATATAATCCTGACCCAGATGGCTGTATTCATCAGAAACGCCACGGATGGCAGCAATCTGATTGAGTTTCAGGGGGCTGTCTTCAAGTTGACGTTGATGCTTCATGTTTAGATGTCATTATTTATGCAAATATATAGACTTTTTCATTTACTTCAATATGATTTAAAAGTGAACGAAAGTTAAATATACGCATGGAGGGGGAATCGTAGTGAAATTTAGTGTGTCTGAGCAAAAATTAGTAACTTTGTGCCATGTCACGTAAAGCAGTACATAGCAGCCGGGATGGTGCCGGACGCCCATGGATAGGAGCCATAGTGAAATTTATTGTTCCGGTGGCGGTGAGTTGCGGTCTGTGCTGGATCATGTTCCATAATATAGATTTCAACGCCATGCTCGGTGTGATACGTGAGCAGTGCGATTTCAGATGGATAGGTCTGATGCTCGGTATGAGTGTGATTCCGATGATTCTTCGTGCAGTGCGCTGGGGCATCCAGTTGCGGGCCCTCGGGGTGAACGCTCCGCTGCATAGCCTGATTTACAGTGTGGTGGGATGCTATTCGCTCAATCTGGTGTTTCCGCGTCTGGGTGAGGTATGGCGCACAGGTTATATAGCTTATCGCGAGGATGCGCCTTTTTCAACTGTATTCGGCTCGATGATAGCCGACCGTTTCGCCGATCTTCTTACGGTAGGCCTCCTCACTGCCCTTACTTTCTTTCTTGCCCGCGAACCGATAGTGGATTTCGTGCGTACCTATCCCGATGCCTACAATGCGATTATGGCTGTGGTGACATCGCCGTGGGTATGGCTTGCCGTGTTGGGGGTTGTGTATGTAATATGGTTCTGGCTCAGCAGATCGCGCGGTGGCTTCGCCGGTAAGGTAAGAGGCTTTATGGGCGGATTGTGGGAGGGGTTCGCCGCTGTTGTCCATATGAAAGGGAAACTTGTATGGCTCGTTCTTACGGTCGGAATATGGGGGTGCTATTACGTTCAGCTTGTGGTGGCGTTCAATGCCTTTCCGGTATTGCGTGAGCTTATCCATTCATCGGGGCTGATCGTAACATTGGTGTGTTTCGTTCTCACGAGTATCTCCATGGGGGTGCCTTCGAGCGGCGGTATCGGCCCCTACCAGACTACAATGCTTTTCGGGCTTAACATCTTCCTGCCTCTGTTGCAGCGGGCGCAGGAGGCTTCGGGAGCCGTGGTTACGGGGCCTGGCGAGTTTGCCGTGACAGGAGCGGCGTTCGGCAATGTGGTTATCGCGGCGCAGACCATGTTGCAGATTGTTCTGGGACTTGTGGTTTTCCTTCTGGTGGCTCTTGACAAGCGTCGGCAAAACAGCTCCCCGGAGCGCTGTAATGTCAAAAATTCTATGTAACTTTGCGCCCAAGTTAAAGACACAGATATGCAGGCATTAACAATATCAGACCGCATAAAAGGAATGGCGGTGTCCGCGACCCTTGCAATGTCGCAGAAAAGTAGCGAACTCCGCGCAGCGGGGGTCGATGTGATTAACCTTTCGGTAGGCGAGCCCGATTTCGATACCCCCGAGCATATCAAAGAGGCTGCCAAGCGGGCTATCGACGAGAATTTCACCCATTATCCTCCGGTCCCCGGGTATATGGATCTCCGTAAGGCTATCTCCCGTAAACTCAAGGAGGAGAACGGGGTGGATATGGCTCCGGAGCAGGTAGTGGTATCGGCCGGTGCGAAACATTCGCTCAGCAACGTCATATATGCCCTGATAAATCCCGGCGACGAGGTTGTGATCCCTACTCCGGCTTGGGTAAGCTATGTGGAGATGGTGAAACTTGCGGGTGGTGTGAATGTGCTTGTGCCCGCCGGTATAGAGCAGGATTTCAAGGTTACACCCGCCCAGCTTGAGGCTGCCATCACCGAGCGTACGCGTATGGTGCTTCTCTGCTCACCCTCGAACCCCTCCGGAAGCGTATACACCCGTGCGGAGTTGCAGGGACTTGTGGATGTGCTGAAGAAATATCCTCAGATTGCCATCCTCTCGGATGAGATTTACGAGCATATCAATTACGGCGCCGAATTCGCGTCGCTCGGATCGTTCCCCGAAGTGGCCGGACGTGTGATAATCGTGAACGGTGTCAGCAAGGCATATGCCATGACCGGCTGGCGTATCGGCTTCATGGCCGGACCGCTCGAGGTGGCAAAGGCCGTAAACAAACTTCAGGGACAGACTACATCCGGTATCTCCACTATCGCGCAGAAGGCGGCTGTCGCAGCCTACGACGGACCGCAGGAGTGTGTGGCCGAAATGCTCGAGGCTTTCCGCCGCCGCCGCGACCTTGTGGTGTCGCTCGCCCGCCGTATACCGGGCCTGAAGGTCAACGAACCTCAGGGCGCGTTCTATCTGTTCCCCGACGTAAGCGCATATCTCGGCAAGCAGTATGGTGGTAAGGTAATCTCTACCGACGACGATCTGGCGATGTATCTGCTTGAGGAGGCTCATGTGGCAACGGTTTCAGGATCAGCGTTCTGCCTGCCCGGCTATATACGCCTGAGCTATGCAGCTTCCGACGATTCGCTCCGCGAGGCGTTCGCCCGCATTGAGGCAGCTCTTGCGAAACTTGTATAACGAAATTAACTACAGATCTATACGATGGATTTTATAGAAGAACTTACCTGGCGCGGCATGATCCACCAGATGATGCCGGGTTCAGACGAACAGTTGAAAAAGGGGATGACCGCCGCATACCTCGGTATCGACCCGACAGCCGACTCACTGCATATCGGCCACCTCGTGGGTGTGATGATGCTGAAACATTTCCAGCGCTCCGGCCACAAACCTATCGCTCTGGTAGGCGGCGCCACCGGCATGATCGGCGACCCATCCATGAAGAGCCAGGAGCGCAAGTTGCTCGACGTCGAGACACTGCGCCACAATCAGGAAGCCATCAAGAATCAGCTCGCAAAGTTTCTTGACTTCGATTCAGACGCTCCCAACGCCGCTATCCTCGTCAACAACTACGACTGGATGAAAGATTACGGCTTCCTCGATTTCATCCGCGACATAGGCAAGAACCTTACCGTAAACTATATGATGGCCAAGGATTCCGTGAAGAAGCGTCTCAGCGGTGAAACCGGTGAGGGCATGTCGTTCACCGAATTCTCCTATCAGCTCCTCCAGGGCTATGATTTCCTTTGGCTCTACCGCAACAAGGGTTGCCGCCTGCAACTCGGCGGGTCGGATCAGTGGGGTAATATCACCACCGGTACAGAGCTTATCCGCCGCATGGAGGGTGCGTCCGATGCGTTTGCCATCACCTGCCCGCTCATCACCAAGGCCGACGGCGGTAAGTTCGGAAAGACCGAGAGCGGCAACGTATGGCTCGATCCCGCCCGCACATCCCCCTATAAGTTCTACCAGTTCTGGCTCAACGTCAGCGACGCCGATGCAGAGAAGTATATCAAGATATTCACCGTTCTCGAAAAGAGCGAGATCGACGCGCTTGTGGCCGCTCAGGCCGAGAATCCCGGCGCACGTCCCCTTCAGCACCGTCTGGCGGAGGAGATTACCCGCATGGTACACGGCGAAAAAGAGCTGCAGACTGCTATCGAAGCATCGCAGATCCTGTTCAGCAACAAGGCTGCCGACACCCTCCATCGCATCGACGAGCCCACACTGTTGGCTGTGTTCGAAGGTGTGCCCCAGTTCGAGGTAAGTCGCGAGCTTTTCACCAACGGCGAGACCAAACTCATCGACCTCCTTACCGATGCGGCCGCCGTGTTCCCCTCGAAGGGGGAGATGCGTAAGATGACCCAACAGGGAGCCCTCTCCATCAACAAAGAGAAGGCTGCTGATCCCTACGCTGTCGTCGATGCATCCCAGCTCCTCAACGACAAATACCTCCTGGTTCAGAAAGGCAAGAAAAACTACTTCCTCCTTCTGGCCCGCTGAGAAAAGCCTGACAGAGAAATAACAGATATACGTGAGGGCGTTGCAAAATTTGAAAACGTCCGCAAGCTGTCGAAGACAGCGCTGCCAATAGTATCCCCACCCTGAGGCGATTGCGCCGAGGTGTGGGGATTGCCATATAGTGATATTTGTGCGGCTTCGAAGATGCAGGCCATTGATATCCTGATACCTATATGACATCTTCGAAGGCATTGCCATATATGTAACCAACTACCCCATACCTCGGCGCAGGCGCCTCAGGGTGGGGATACTATTGGAAGCGCTGTCTTCGACAGCTCGCTCAAGGTATCAATTTTGTCAGTTATGCAATCCCCACACTTTTGTCTACAACGACCCGTGTGAACCGGTTATGACACACCCTCTATTTTTCAGCGGAAGAGGCGGGGAAGGAAGTCGGCGAGGTATATGCGCCAGTTGCGCCAGATGTGGCCGTCGGCCGATTCGTGGTATTCGTAGGGATATCCGGCCGCGTCGAGCAGGGCACGGTAGCGGACATTCTCGTCGTAGAGGAAATCCTTGTCGCCGATGGCTATCCAGTAGAGGGCAGGCTTGGCGGCGAACTGACGGGCGAGTTTGCCTTCGAAATCCTTATAGACTTCTGAACCGGTTTCACCGCGGGGATTGACCACAGCCGAGTACAACCCTACATAGTCGAACATGTCGGGATATTGCTTGGAGATATGGAGAGAATGGAAGCCGCCCATCGACAGACCCGCGATGGCGCGGTGGGGCTTGTCGTCGAGGGTGCGGTAGTTCGTGTCGATGAACTTCACGATTTCGGGGAAACTTTCCTCATAGGAGCCATCCATGGTGTGGGGAAGGCGGGTTGTTGGGGGGAGCATACCGAGATGCGATTCGCCGGGGGCGGCCGGCATGGCTACATTGCCGTTAGGCATCACCACGATCATCGGCTCAACCTTCCCCAGAGCGATCATGTTGTCGAGAATCTGGGTTGCACGTCCGAGCTCGCTCCACGCGTTCTCGTCGCCTCCCATGCCGTGGAGCAGATATAGAACCGGATATCGGCGTTCGGGCGACTGTTCATAACCGGCAGGGGTGTAGACTGTCATGCGGCGTGATCCGTAATCGGTGCTGTCGTACCACACTTTCGATACCGTTCCGTGAGGCACATCGTTGATGCTGTACAGATCCGCCCTGTCGCCGGGGACAATGAAATAGCTGAAAATAGTGGATGTATCGCGGATCAGGTACACGCTGGCCGGATCGGGAATCGTAAGTCCGTCGACAATAAAGCGGTAACTGTAAAGCTCCGGAGCGAGTGGACCGGTAGTTAATTCCCATACGCCCTGATCGTTTTTAGTTAGCTTCGCATTCCCATCCGCAGAGAGCTGCGCAAGGAAATCGCCGCCTACCTCGACAGACTGCGCCTCGGGAGCGAACATGCGGAAGGTCACCGAACCGTCCGGATGAATCTCAGGAGAAAATGTTGCAGGCTTATCCCACAGCGCCTGTTGGGCGATGGATGTTAATGAGCAGATGAGCAGCGCTGCGGCTGCAAGGAGTTTTTTCATGGTGTAATGCGTAATTTTATACGTGATAATTTTCACGATTAACTTAACTGATAACTGATTAAGGGACAGGATAGTGGTGGCTGGTAAAAGGAAATCCCCCCTGAGCAACCGGATGTCCGGTTTATCAGAGGGGAATCTCTGCGTAGTCGAAGTGGGACTCGAACCCACACAGCCTCAACGGCCAAAGGATTTTAAGTCCTTCGTGTCTACCATTCCACCATTCGACCGGCTTCGTGGTGCCAAGTTCCGGCAGCCGGGAATTGTCCGTTGCCGTAACTTACCGCTGCAAAGGTAAGCAAAATATTTCGCCCCGCAAAATATGAGGCCACGGAAGCAACGCAAACCGCGTTAAAAAATTTTTCTCCGGAATATGATCCGATTCTGTGGTGTGGCGGGGGCACTGAGTTATACGGCTTCCCGCTCACACGTTATGATGCAGGGCGACAGTCTGAAAACAAAGGAGGAGCGCTCCACCTCACGGCCTGCACTCCCCGGGATTATTGAACTGGTAATAAAGGGTCAATTATTTTAACACTAATCTAATCGCTATTGTACATAAACTCCATAAAATAGTCTAAATCCATCTCAGTTCAAAAAATCTTTTTGGTGAGACACCTGCGGCATGAAGGTATATACCTTATGAAATCTGATGCAGTGTGACCACCGGCAACTATATAAACTATATTACATCAATTCTGATTCCACCGGATAATACATCCGGAAAATGCGGCGACAGACAGCCGCTTCTGAGGAAAGAGCATGCAAATTTAATACATTTATTTCTATCGTCAAATAGATGGGGAGATGTTCTTTAACACTATTCTGAGGCCTACAGAGCCGTTTTTCGCGTAATGTAGTGCTGTTTCAGTGCAATATGCGCCACGCGGCGGGATAGAGATTGTTGGCCCTGTTGCCGAGATTGTTCACAAATCCGAGGGGTGCGTTTTCGAATGTCAGTAGAACCGGGCCGCGGGGCGCGTCGAAACCTCCGGATGATTCACGCCGCAGATATGACAGCGCTTTCTCCAGGCTTACTTCCTCGGTCGGGAACGCATCGCCGCGCAGGGATGTGGACATGGCGAGTGACTGGTCGGGCACGATCCCTTTGCCTTTTACGGTCCCCAGATTCACCCCCGTATGAATTATATCAAGCGCCTTCTCAAGCCGGCTTATCGCTTCCGCATGCCTGGCGGGGTAGGCGATGATCTCTTCTCCGCGTAATGTGCAGGTCCACAGCTGTTGTTCTGCAAGCCATCCAGCGGCTTGTGCCGTTATTCTGGCTATTGCTCCGGCGCAATTTACTTTCGATGCGTTTCCTCCTTTCTGCTTCCTGCTGTTTTTCGGCGCGAAAGCGCCTTTTAAATCGCCTGGTTTGCGGACAATGCCGAGCGCGAGTCCTTCGCCGCGTACTCTTCCCGGCAGAAAGCGGTACATCAGGCCGGTTTTCAGCGCTCCGGGAAATTCAAGTTCAGTCTCTACCGGTTCTCCACCGAGTTCGTCGGCGATCCAACTTATAATCTCTTCGTTTTCATGGCGGTTGAAAGTACAGGTAGAGTAAATCAGATATCCCCCCGGCATGAGTGTCTCCCACAGGTTGAGTATAATCTCTTTCTGGCGCTCCACGCATTGCCCGACCAGAGCGGGCGACCATTGGGCGACAGCTTTTGCATCTTTCCGCATCATCCCCTCGCCCGAGCAGGGCACATCGGCCGCCACGATATGGAAGAACTCTTTCAGCTTAAGGAAACGTGACGTGTCGCCGCGACTTACGACTGTAGCCGGCGAGCCCCATTTTATCACATTTTCTTTCAGTATCTCCGCTCTCCGGTAGTCGAATTCGTTGGCAACCACAAGCGCGTCGTCGGGCAGTGAAGCTATGGCCGAGGTTGTCTTACCTCCCGGAGCGGCACAGGCATCGAGATAGCGCAGGCTTTCCCCTTCAGGAAGTTCCATCAGTCCGGTCAGGTATGCGGCGGCCTTGGCTACAGCCATCGACGAAGCGTCCTGAACATAGTAGAGTCCCTGATGGAGGCGTGGATCATGGGTGAAATCGGGGCGTTCCGAAAGGTATATCCCCTCCTCACACCATGGAACACTGCCATCGGCAATGTCGGGAAATATTGCCGATGTACAGACCCTCTTTCTACGGTTTATCCTGACAGCCACAGAGGGGGCGCTTTTTTCAAGCGCTTCGGCCAGCGGGGTGGCATATTCCCCGAGATGCTCCGTAAGGTAATGCCTGAATGTGTCGGTAAGCGGGTTGCCCATATCTGTCGGTCAGTCGGTCTTTGTTATTGAGTCGGATGCATCCGGTGTCGCGGTCTGTTGTCGCGGCTGAGTTTCCTGACTTCCGGCTTCGGTGAGGGTATCGGTCGCAGTTGTTTCCTCGGATTTCCCCTCGGTTTTCCCGGCTGTGACCCCTGCCGGATACTGCACGCGGGCATGGTACATGCTGCGCAGGCGCGAGATGAAACACTCCTTGATATCTCTGATGTCGCGGAACGACAGGGGCGATTCGTTATGGAGCCCGTCGGCTACCTGAGCGTCGATAAGGCGGTTGACAAGGGCGCGTATCGCCTCCTGCGAATGGTCGGTCATACTGCGCGAGGCGGCTTCCACGGTGTCGGCCATCATGAGCAGCGATGCCTCGCGGGTCTGTGGATTCGGACCGGGATATGTGAACGGTTCCTCGTCCACGACCTCGTCGGGGTGCGCGCGGCAATACATCGTATAGAAATATTTTGCCTTCCCCCGGCCATGATGCTGGCTGATGAAATCTTTCACCACCGCCGGCAGTTTCGCCTTTTCGGCGCGGCGCAGTCCGTCGGTTATATGGCGTATGATTATGCGTGCGCTCTGTGTGGGGGTGAGGGCGTCGTGGGGATTTATCCCATACTGGTTTTCGGTGAAAAAGGCGGGGTTGTCTATCTTGCCTATGTCGTGGTAGAGGGCGCCGGCGCGCACAAGCTGAACGTTGGCGCCGATGCGATGGGCTGCCTCGGTTGCGAGATTGCTGACCGCCATGGAGTGTTGAAAGGTTCCCGGGCATTCCTGCGAGAGCTGTCGCAGGATTGAGTTGTTTATGTCAGACAGTTCGACGAGTGTCACTACCGATACCATTCCCGAAAGTTTCTCGAACACGAATATGAGAATATAGGCGAAAGAGATCATCAGTGCGTTCACTCCGAAGAAGCCTATCAGTTTCCACGACAGCGATCCCAGCGATCCGGCCGTCATAAGTTCCACGGCTATATATGAAACCACATAGGCGAGGAATCCAACCGCGGCCGAGCGAAGCAGTTGCGAGCGGCGCGAGAGCTCCTTGAGCGAGAATATCACTACGCTTCCGGCCGTCATCTCTATGAAGATGAACTCGAGGGGGAAAGTGGCGAGAACCGTACACAGCAGAATCTCCACCAAATATGTGAAGTAGGCCGTACGGGTATCGTAGAATACCGATATTATCACCGGAACAATGGCGAGCGGAACTATATAAATGCCCGAGACAAATGTATGCGACAGCACAACCGTGATTATGAAGAACACCGTCAGCAGCAGCAGCAGCGCCATCATCTCTTTCGGGCGCCCGAGTTTATCGGGATAGTACAGCAGACTGAAGCCGTAGAGCAGTCCGAGCAGGATTATCACATATAGTGTCTGGCCTGCAAGGGTATTGCGTTGTCGGTTGCGGTCGTTGTTGGTAAGTTTGTCGAGTGTGGTCTCGTAGGTTTTCAGAACCTGATAAATCTGTGGAGTTACGATGTCGCCCTGCGATATGATTCGTTCCCCTTTCTGTATCACCCCCACTCCGGCCACGATAGGCTGTATGAGCGATTCGCGATACATACGGGTGGCCTCTTTATCCTCCACCATATTGGGGTGAAGGAGCGACGAAAGTCCTACGGCGCGCACCGCCCTGTGTCCCTCTCCGTCGCGGAATATCGAGTCGATCATCGTGTAGGCCATGCGCTGCGACATATATCCGGCCGTGGAGTGCGAAATGTTTATGTTGTGTTCGGTGAATTTCACTTCCGGAAGTTCGCCACGGTCGATGCGGCTTGCTGTCTGCTGGTCCACGATTCCATGTGCGTAAGCCTGACGGATGGCGCTGATGAGGCGCGAGCGTATGAAAGGGGAGATGGAGTCGGCGCTCTCCACCGCCTCCACGGCGCGGCTTTCGGCGGCGAGGTCGCGCCTGTAGATGGGCACCATCACGTTGTCGATGCTGTCGACCATGGCTTTTACTGTAGCGGAATCGCGGTAGACGGTGATGTCGAACGGAGCGGTCAGCAGCGCATAGCTCCAAGGACGATTCTCCTCATAGCTGTATTTGTGACGGTTGTCGCGGGGCATGAAATATACCATCAGAGCGGTCGCCACAATGAACATGAGGCTCAGATATACCTTTCTGTGATTTTCCGAATTGCTGTTTGCTGCCATATGAATTTAGAGTCAATCAGATGGATATGCGGGCGGCTTTCTCCACCCCCTGTATTTTCTTTACTTTGCCGCACAAGTCGTTGACCTCCTCCACATCGGTCACCATCACGGAAAGGTCGCAGAAGAACACCTCTTTCTCGGCGCGTATGTCGAGGGCGCGTATGTTGAGCGCCAGGTTCGATGATATGAGCGATATAAGTTCGTGGAGTATGCCGTGGCGGTCGATGCCTTCTATGCGGATATGGGCGAGGAAAGTGACGGCTCCCACATCCCAGCGTGTTGATAGAATGCGAGGTCCGAAGCTGGCTTTCAGTGCATTGGCCCTCGGACAGTCGAGCGAGTGAACAACCACTTCGCCGTCGTCGTCCACGAATCCCAGAACCGCGTCGCCCGGAATCGGGTTGCAGCAGTCCGAGAAGCGGAAATTACCGTTGCCGTCGGCATCGAGTTTCAGAACGTAGATCTCCTTCATATTGATGGAACCGCGTTTGCCCGGGGTGGTTTCGGCGCCCGGTGTCTCCTCTTTGGTCTGCCGGCGCAGCAGTTTGTTGAGCAGGCGTTTGGTTGTGGAGCTCTGCTTGCGCAGTGTCTTTACCACATAGTCGTTCAGAACTATCTCCTGATTGCCGAGCAGATAGTAGAAATCATCGCGGTTGGCTGTCTTGTAAAGTCCCATCACCTTGGTGATAGCCACATTGTCGTCGGCAATATCATGCTCCTTGAGGAATTGCGAGAATATCTCTTTGCCGGTGGCGATGGCAGGCTGGCGCAGTTTGCGCAGCGCCACGCGCAGGCGCGACTTACCTTTGGCTGTGCTGAGAAAGTCGATCCATTCCGGTTTCGGAACCTGGCTGTGTGAGGTAAGCACCTCCACCTGGTCGCCGGAGTTTAGCCTGTGGCTCAGCGGAACGAGCTTATGGTTCACCTTACCCGCTATGCAGTGGCATCCGATCTGGCTGTGGAGGTTGAAGGCCACGTCGAGAACCGTGGCGTCCGTAGGGAGTGTCAGAAGTTCACCCTTAGGTGTGAACACCACTATCTCCGATGCAAAAAGGTTGAGCTTGAGAGTGTCGAGAAAGTCGAGCGCGTTGGGCTCCGGGTCCTCCAGAATATCCTGTATGGTGTGTAGCCACACGTTGAGTTCCGATTCTTCTTCACCCTCCACACCTACCTTGTATTTCCAGTGGGCTGCGAACCCCTTTTCGGCAATTTCGTCCATGCGGCGCGAGCGGATCTGCACTTCGATCCAGTTGCCGTCGGGTCCCATCACCGTCAGGTGGAGCGCCTGGTAACCGTTAGCTTTCGGGTTCGAGATCCAATCGCGTGTGCGCTCGGGGTGTAGCTTGTATATATCTGTGATGGCCGAATATATCTGCCAGCAGATACTCTTCTCCATAGCCGGGTCGTCGCAGTCGAACACTATGCGGGCGGCGTATAGATCGTAAACCTCCTCGAACGGTATATGTTTTTTCTCCATCTTGTTCCAGATGGAATAAACCGACTTCACCCTTGCTTTTGCGGTATATTTCAGCCCCATGGCATCGAGCTTCTTCATCACAGGGCGTGCGAAGTTGGCGTAAATCTCGTTGCGCTGCTGCTCGGTGGCGGCGATTTTCTCGCTGATGCGCCGGTAGGCGTCGGGATGCTCATATTTGAAACTCAGATCCTCGAGTTCGGTCTTGATGGCGAAAAGCCCCAGCCGGTGGGCGAGCGGCGCATATATATATAGTGTCTCGCCGGCTATCTTATATTGCTTGTTGGGAGCCATTGATCCGAGGGTGCGCATGTTGTGGAGGCGGTCGGCCATCTTTATCAGCACAACGCGTATATCCTCGTTCATCGTAAGCAGAAGTTTGCGGAAGTTCTCGGCCTGTGCCGAGGCCTTGTCGCCGAATATACCTCCCGAAATCTTAGTCAGACCCTCTACGAGCTGGGCTATCTTTTTGCCGAAATTCTGTTCGATATCCTCAACGGTGTATTCCGTGTCCTCCACAACGTCGTGGAGCAGCGCGGCGCATATCGAGGTTGAGCCAAGACCGATCTCCTGACTGGCGATTTTGGCTACGGCTATCGGATGAAGTATATAGGGTTCGCCCGAGCGGCGGCGCACACCGTTGTGAGCCTCTTTGGCGAATCTGAACGCACGCTCTATTATTTCAACCTTCTTGCGGTGGTTGCTCTTGAGATACCCGTCGAGTACCTCGCGGAACGCCTCCTCTATCTGGCGATCCTCTGCCTCAGTGGTGAAACTGTTCTTCTGTGCCATTTCGTTGTGGTCTCCCTTGTTTTAAGCTATGGCGGTGCCTATCCGCCCAATATCGCAAATTTACAACAATCCCCGCACACCTCAAAACGGTTAAGCGGTTTTTTGGGTGGAATAAGTTGAGAAGTGAAAAAGTGGCCGGGAAATAAAGGATAAGAGAAGAAGCAATGGTGTGGAGGTCGTGAGAAGTAGTAAGGGTCCGGGCAACCGCATCAAAATGCCACGCATCGTGGAATGCAGGCCCGATTGTGACAGCAGATGGTGCGCATCGAACCCCGGTCATGCTCCCATCTCCGCGCCATTTATCCTTGACGGGGCCGGATCCCGTCGACGGCGCCTCGCTGATGGCCTGTTTTAATGCAATTGACCTGAAAAAGAAGCAAGGCAACATTCCCTTTCATGAAACATTTTGGGAAGGCGCCTATGCTTCTTTCCTCATTTTCTTTGTTGTTTGCGAAAAAAGCCATATCTTTGCAGTGAAAATACGCCCGGATGGCGGAATCGGTAGACGCGACGGTCTCAAACACCGTTGGGGCAACCCATCCCGGTTCGAGCCCGGGTCCGGGTACACGCAGGTGGCTGTGTCATTTAACCAATGACGCAGCCACCTTTTTTTGTGTAGCGCGATGCGGAAGCGGTCACCCGTGTGCAATAGCCTGAACTGTAAAAAAAAATAGAGAGGCGCGGCATCACTGCCTCGCCTCTCCCTTGAGTTAGTTCACTCTTGAGCTATTGATCTATATTGCTGACTTATATTAATTAATTCTTTTCAGAATTTAATTAATCCTTTTTTTTAGCTTAAAGACCTGGGTTGATGGTAACCTTAACTACGCTCTTGAGTTCGCCCCACTTGTGGGTTACAACTACAGGTATGTTAAGGACAAGGCTCTTCTGGAGCGCGATACCGTGACTGCTGAAGGTCAGAGTTCCATCTTCGGTTACATTTACCTCCCAGTTGAGGCTTGCGGGGGTACGTTCGTTAGTACCATCCTCATCTGTGATAGTGAGTTCACCTCCGAAGACAACAGACTTGATGTCGTACCATTGTGCGAAATCAGTCTTGTCGGTGGTTACCTGACCATCTTCAACCTTGTATTCGGTGAATACGTTGTTGTAGCAGTCGGTGATGGTCATGCCCTCAGCGAGGTCGCGGGTCTGTTCAACCGAGTTCTGGGTAAGTGCTTCGATAGCGCCTGTGTTGAGGCTCTTGAGAGGCTTGATTACCTGGAGGCTGGTTCCGGAAGTGATAGCGTAATCATTTCCGTTTTCTTTACCGTTGAGGTAGATGTACCATCCGAGGTTTACGGTAGCTTCTGCTTCTACGAGAGCGATACCGGCAGGGTTCTCACTGATGTTGAAGATAAGATCGGTTGTAACTTTTGCATCAGCTGCATCAAGGCCAAAGGCTTCGTGGTCGTCGTCGCCGGACCAGATGGTAGCGGCTACTTCAGTGCCCTTCACAACCTGATAAGCGCCTTCTTCTTCAGACGGAGCGGTTGCGCCGGCTGCAAACTGTGAGTCGCTTACACCTGCGATCTGGATATCCCAGTTAGCGCAGTCGAGCAGATTGTTGAGGTAAGGAAGATTACGGCCTGAGAGTACGTTGGTGTTGTATTCTGCAGTGGTGCTTCCGTCGTAGTTCTTAGGCATTTCCGTAGGCTGAATCTTCATTACACCGTTGCTGCTCCAGAAAGCGTCGTCGGTAGTACCCAGTGTGGGCAGTGCGGTCGGCCATTCAACAGTACCGTTAAGGGTAACTGTGATGCTCGGGAATGAAGTAGAAGTGAAAGTAACTTCTTTCTCGAGATCAACGTTCTTAGCAGCCATGTTAGCGAAGTCGCTCGGAGCTACTGTCCATGTGAAGATTGCTGTAGAAAGATCGGTGGGAACTGCGTCGAAGCTTGACGTTACACCGTCAGGATCAGTTACAGTGTAGTTCTCAACGAATTCTGCAGGAGTCATGTCGAACGGAAGTTCGTTGATCACATTCTTAACGAAGTAATCCCAAGTAACTGTAGCTTCGAATTCCTCGCACTGGAGGGTCTTGGTGAATACATCGATTTCGAAGTCCTTGCCATCAAGTTCGCTGGTGTATTCGATTGTGAAGAACTTCTGGTCAACAACCTGGTTGTTGTACTTCATCACAACGCTGATGATAGGAGTCTTACCGATGCGGCTTGCTGTACCTGCGTTTGTGGGGTTTTTGGGAGTAAGCTGTCCGTCGGCTGTTACAGTTGCGTAGAGCTGCTGGTTAACACCGTCTACAGTGTAAGCCTGAGCGGGAACAGAGTACTCGAATGTGAAGCCGAACGACTCGAGCTCTTCGGGGGTCATAACCTTATGGTTGGTGCCGTCGTTCATGCAGCCGGCAACAAGAGCTTTCAGGTCGAAGTATTCTCCCTCTTCATATGTGAAGGGAACTTCTGCAACGGGAGTTGCTGCGGGGTTGGCGGTCCAGATGTCTGAAGTAGCGAAGTGGTCTACGAGAGCGCGCTTGTCGTCAACGTGGGCGATTTCGGGGGTGAAGGTAGACTCTGCCAGGCGGCTGAATTCTGAGTAAACAACTGCGTCGGCAGCGTCTTCAGTTACAGTGTTGCCCTCAGCGTCGGTCCATTTGTAGTAGTTCTTCTCTGCGATGGGCACCTGAAGAGCGACTGTGTAGATGGAGTTGGGTTTGACGGCTTTGGCGTTGTCGATAGAACCGGTAACACCGTCATTCTTTGTAGCGGTAACTACGAGGTAGCCGGTGGCGCTATCCTTCTTGACGCTTACAACTTTCACTACGGGATCGTCAGCTGCACGGGTGGTGGCGATCTGCTGTACGAAAGCTACGTTAGCGGCATCGATGTCGTCGATGCTTACACCGGCAGGGTTCATGCGATAGTAAACCCGAGTGTCGTTGTTGGTAACGATTACAGGCTCAGCGTTAGCAGCGGGAGCTGCATAGATACCGGTGGCAGCGTTGAGGGTACCCATGGGCTTGAACGAAGCCGAGTAGAACTCGATGGTAGGAATACCACTTACGTAAGCGCTGGGAACGAGGGTCAGACTGGTGAGACGCTTGGCGTTGATGGCAGCCAGAGTGCTCAGAGCGGAGTTGATCTGGCGGATATCATTCTGAACGGTAGTCAGAGTGGTCTTGATATCTTCGATGGCATCTTTGTTAGTCTGAACGTCTGTCTGAATACCTGTGATGGTACCTGTGATGGTTTCGATTTTATCCGTCACTTCAGTAACATTGCCCTGAAGGTCTGAGATCGCTGTAGCGTTCTTCAGGATGTCTGCCTGAGCGGTAGCAAGAGCTTCTTCAGCTGCAGTGATCTTGTCATTCAGTTCTGTAACATCGCCGTGAAGACCCTGCAATTCGTCGGCGAGGCCTGAAAGCAGTGTCTCGTAAGTGTTCTTGAATGTTTCAAGAGCGGCGAGCTGTGTATTAGTCTGGGTTACGAAAGTATTGTAAGCCGAGATCTGTGTCTGGAGAGCGGCGTCAACGTCTTCGATCTTGGTTTCGAGACCGGGGATGGTAGTTTCGACGATAGTGTTGATGCGCTCTGTCTCAGCTGCGATAGAAGCGGCGTTGGCAGCGATATCGGTTGTGTTTTTACCTACATTCTGGGTAAGAGCTGAGAGGTCGTTCTTAACGTTTCCGAGGTCGGTAGAGAGTGTGTTGACAGAGGTGTCGATACCGTCGATCTTTCCGCTCAGAGCTGCGATAAGGCTTGAGTTGCCGTTGATCTGATTGATGTAGTCGGCAAGCATCTCCTCGATCTCAGCTTTTGTGAGTTTCGAAGAAGCGATAGAAGCTTCGAGGGTAGCAACGGCTTCGTTGAGTTCCTGCTTGGTGGCAGCTTCTGCAACAGCTTTGGCAACGGCGTCGTATTGTTCGCCATATTCCTGCTTGAGCGCGTTGATCTGAGATTCGATCTGGGCGCTGAGATTCTCTACCTGCTTTTTAGCCTCCTCTACAGCTTCGGCTTTAGCGGTGGCAGCGGCAGCCTGAGCAGCCATTGCTTCTGCGTTAGCGGCCTGAGCGGCAGCGTTGGCGTCAGCAGCTGCAGCGGCAGCATCAGCGGCAGCAGCTCCGGCAGCGTCGCCTGCAGCCTGTGCGGCAGCAGCGTCAGCGAGTGCGTCAGCAGCTGCATTCTTTGCTTCGGCAGCGGCGTTGGCAGCTGCTTCAGCGGCAGCGTTGGCGTTGGCGGCGTCGCTCTTCAGCTGGCTGAGTTCTTTCTCAAGAGCAGCAACCTGAGTCTTGAGAGCGTCGGACTGCTGGCTGAGTTTGTCGTCTATCTCTTTCTGCAGGGTGTCGTCGCGCTGATTGAGAGCGTCGATGTCGTCGCCGTAGTCCTGACAGCTGGTTACCATGGCTGCAGGAACAGAACCGAGCATTAAAGAGAATAACGTAGCTTTAAGAAACGTTTTCTTCATAAATAATTATTTATTAAACGGTTAATAAAAAGATTTTGTCTATCTTGATGTATGTTGTGTTAATTGTTCCGGTTTATTATTAATAATGTGTATTTTGTAATATTCTACCGTTCGCGATACGGCAGCAGGCGACATTACTGCATGTCGCGTGAATATCATCGGCAAAAGTAGTTGATTGGGGTGAGATAGAAACAATTTGAATATTGCAACATTGACGCAAAAGTGTTGCGATATTTGCAATTTATGGTTTTTCAGTAAAATTGTGTTAATCAGAAACGGTGTAAAGGTAATGAAATGTAGTGCGCTATGCGCCTCATATATGTTGCGGTGAATGCATCAGCGGATGGGCTTCGGTAATGTGTCGGCCCGCTTGGTTTATGCCTGGCCGACTGATATTCATGCCCGGCGAGGAGGAGTCTGTTTCAGTTATCCTGCTGATTTTTACGATCAGGCAGATTGTTAGCCAGAATCTCGAAAAAATTGCGTCCGAGGATAATAGAAATCCTACCCAGAAGATCTGTGTCGATGGAGTTTTTCTGAAATAACCGGTATACGTTTGACCTGTCGAGATGCAGTTTCCGGGCAAACCACGATACGGTTCGTTCCTGTGCCTGCAATTCTTCCTTGATTAGCTGACCTATAGATATCATAGAGCCTGCTGAATTGTACGTCTGCCGTTGACTTAGTTCCCGTTGTGTAGCCAAGGGGACAGAGTGTCGTTAATACAAAACGCGGGGAACATAGCCTTAATCCCCCACACAGGCATCGGCAAACGCCACACTCGAAGATCTCAGCCTGAAGCCCCGCGTTAGCCGAAATTGCGCACGACAAACAACATACACACATCCGGTCGGATAACCGGAAGGCATGTATGCATGTTGTCGGGAGTGATCACGACAAACCGAAGCGATGTTTAGGCTGCTTAGTCCATTTCGAGATTTTGAAATTTTGCCGATTTCGTGCGGAAAGGATTAAGCTAAACACGCTTAATAATAAATACGGTCAGAGCAAGGCGACGCTTCGTCTGCCTGACATTTACAAAATTAGTGTTTTTTAGACGAAATAGCAAACCATAAAAATAAACAACCGCATCAAAACGGCATGTGAGTCGAGCGGGAAATCATCAGACCGCAAGATGGGGGAGGAGATGGGAGCTACCGGGCTGTGGAGTGTGGGGGGAAATGGGAGTGACCGGGCACGATGTGAAGGTGGGGGCGGGCGTGATTTATGCTTCCGGTATCAGTCGGAGTAGGTGGGATTGTATAGGGTGTGGTAAATGGTTCCGGTCTTTGATAGGGTATGGGTTTAATTGTGGGGATGTTGGCGTAGGGATGCGACAAAGGCTGCATCGTCAATTTTGATGCAGCCTTTGTCTGTTGCTTGGGAGATGGTTTTGTATAGAGGGGGGATTATTCCTCCGGGGTGGCCACCGGATTGCCCTCGGCCGTGAGAGTGAGGATACCCTCAGCGGGGAACAGAGGAGAGGCTATAAGTATTGCGCCACCATCGAATGTGCGTGGCATTGTCAGGTTGAGAATGGGAGTGTCGCCGTCGCTGACGGTAAGGTCAGTGTCTTTGGCGGCGGTGAGCCTTGTCCATGTACGGTAGTTTTCCGTTGCCGACGAGGGGACGTTGCGTAGTGAGCCTCCCATGGCAATTACGGTTCCGCCGGTGATGGTGAATCCGGCCGATGTGTTGCAGTAGATGCCTCCTGCCGGGGATGTGCCTCCCACGGCGGTCACCGATCCGCCGGATATGGCGATGCTCTCTTTGGCGCGGATGCCGTCGTCGGCAACGGAGTATGCGCTGACTGCGCTGTTGGCGGCGATGGTTATTCTGGGCGCGTTCAAGGCGTCGTCGTAGGCGTAGACGGTGGCTTCGCAGCCGGCGATGTCGATGTCGGCGTCGGTCTCTATGCCGCGGCTACCGTCGCTGCGGCCTGTGGATAGAACGGTAAGCGATCCGCCTGTGAGGGAAATCGGTCCGACAGCTTTTACTGCTTTCGAGGAGGCTGTGAAAGCTTCGGAATAGATATATTTTTCGCCGGAGCAGGATACTCCCACGGTTCCGCCTGTGAGGTCGATAGTGGTGGATGCATTGATTCCCTTTCCTCCCTTGCCGGTGGAGCGGAGCTCGATGTCGCCGTCGGAGATGGTGACATATGTGTCGGCTTTGAGGCAGGCAGCCGACGAGGTGTCGGTGACTTCCGGGTCGAATGTGCCGTCGCCGGTGGTGTTGAGCACGAGCTTACCTCCGTCGATGCGGATGTTCTGGTCGGTTTTCACCGCTTTTCCGGCGGGGGATGCGGTAAGGGCGTAGATGTAGCCGCCTTTCACCCACAGGCCGATGTCGTCAACAGCGTCACCTTTGAGGTGGATGCAGTTTTTGGCCGCTTCGGTGACGGCGATGGTGGTGCCGGGGCGCGTCACCATATAGCCGTCGACCGCTATACCATGGCGGTAGAGACCCTGCACGGTGAGGACACCGGTGCCGCTCACTATCATGTCGCCTTCGGCGAAGAAGCATCCCTTGCGGTCTTCGGTCTCCGGGGTAGAGCCGGTGCGGTAGTAGGGATCGTCGGTATATTCGGTGCAGTCGGAGAGCGAATTGACCGAACCGTCGGCGAGATGTACGAACACTCTCTTCTTACACTGGTTGTTGATGGCCGGTCCGCGGTTGGAGCGGATGTTGGCCCCGTCGAGTGTGAGCTTGAATTTGTTGCCGCCATATATCTTGAGGCCGCCGTCGGAGGTCTGTCCCTTCACTATAATCTCCACACCGCTCACGTTGCCGGTCTGGAAATCGACTGTCGCGTAGCCCTCTTCCGTGTAGGTCCGGATGCGCTGGTTGGCGGTGGTGACGGTGGCTGTTTTGCCTGCGAACTCCACTGTCACTTTCTGGTTGAATGAGGAAAGTTCGTGGTAGATCTCGTCATTGGTTCCTACCGCGTCGTCATCTGCGTCGGTAGCTTTTTCACCGTGCCATACGGGGATGGTCTGGCTGAAAGGTGGAAGGGTGCCGTTGTCGGTGGCGGTTCCTTCTGTTCCTAAGCCCGGTTCTTCGGTCGTCTGGCTGCCCGGTCCGTCCTCGCTGCAGGAGGCTAAGAGGAATGCCGCCGATAATAGCGGGCAAAGATAGTGGATGGCTTTTTTCATGCGGATAAAATGAATTTTTTTTCAGTTTTCGGTTATGATACGTTTTTTCAGAGTTTGAATGTGTAGCCCACACCGATCACGTTGACGTTTCCGGTACCGTCTTCCACCCCCTGGATGAAGCGGTAGAAGAGTTCCACACGGTTGTGGCGGCTGATCTTGTACTCGGAGCCAATGGTGTATCGTATCTTCTCGACAGCGAATGCTTCCGACAGATTGTCGTACAGCTCCACGCTCGCGAACGGGGTGAATTTGCTTTTGCGGATGTTATAGTCGCATTCGATGCGCGAGCGGAGCATATGTTTGTCTTTCGGGGCAATCCATTCGTCGTCTTTCGCGGTTGTCTGGTCGGAGGCGTATTTTGGCACCCATTTGCCGAGGCGGTGGGTAAACTGATAGCGTTCGCGCAGCGACAGACCGAAGCGTCCGAGCTTGAGCTTACCGGTTACGGAGGCGTAGGCGCGGTGGCGTCCGATCCAGTAGGGGGGTATGAAGTTCCCTTTGCGGGTTGTTTCCTCAAGGGTTTGTCCGATCATATATTTATAGCCCGCGTCGATCTTGAAATACTGATGTTTGTACTCTCCGTTCACCCCGAATGTAACACGCTCGGAGCTGCTCAGCTTGTTGTGGGTGCGGTATTCGACTTCGGCTCCCGCTCCCCAGTGTGATCCGAATGAGGTTTTGAACGAGGCCGAGGTCCACAGTTCCTGTGTCGCGGCGGGTAGAGCCACGGCAATAAATATAAGTATAGTCAATAGTTTTGTTCTCATCGGCGGGAAGGTTCAGCTGTTTTCTTTGGGTAGTTTGAGCATACGGTTTACGGTGTTGTCGCCGTAGCGGTGGCTGTCGCGGTAAAAGATCTTCACCATGGCGGTGTCGCGGAGGAAATCGACAGCACCGATCTGGATTGTGACGATGTTCAGCCCCAGACGTTTGCGGAGATCTTCGATCATCTCTTCGCGTTTCTCCGGCACGATGAGGTCCACACGGTCGTAAACAATGAGCTTCTCTTCGTATGAGTTGGTGAACGGCAGTTTCTCGCACAGCCATATAATGCCGGTGAATATGAGGTTGGTGACGGTGAGTTCGGCGAAACTGAGCGTTACCGCAAGGGCGTTGATAACTGATATGGCGATAATTACGAACAGATATGTCATTTCCCTCACCGACATGGATTCCGTTCGGTAGCGTATTATGCCGAAGATGGCGAACAGGCCCAGGGCGAAGCCAACCTTTATCTTGACGCTCCCGAGCAGGTAGATGAGGAAGAAGATACTTACGGAAATGAGGGCGAAGGTGAAGAAGTATTCGCGGCGCCGGCTTTTGGGGTAATAGAGCCCTGCGATGATGATCATTATGAACAGGGCGTTGAATGCGAAGCGGAGAAGGAGGGTGGTCATGTCGGATGTATCGATAAGCGGCGCATCCAGAAGTTCGATGTCTTCCATGGGGTGTTTGTATTCGTTTTTTTTAGATGGTTAGTGTTTGCTTTTTTTATTACCGTGATCCCGGGCTCTCACCGTGAAAGCATTTTGCTTATCATTCTGAGACGCGGCTTGAAGCGGTTGGAAGGGAGGGCGGGATTGGTGAGGGCCATACCCATGCAGTATTTGCTGAATCCGGACTGCTTGATGCGCAGCCGGTTCAGCATGGCGGCGATGGGCGATGCCACCCTGCCGTCGCGCTTGAGCTCGATGATTGCCAGGCCTGTGAGATCGCAGTCGGCTCCCGATACAAGATTGTGGAAGCGGAGTTTGGTGTCGATGGTCAGGCGTTCGGTTTTGTTCCTGTTCACGAGGGTAAGGCGGTAGAAGCGGTTCTCGATCTGGGGAACGAGTGTTTCGGCCTTATATCCCGACATTTTCAAAAGAAAATCGGAGCGTTCGGCTTCGGCGAGCCCTTTGCCCGAGGGAATGCGCTTCTTATCGGTGCGCCCCTTGTTGTTCTTGCGCTTTACCTCAAGGAACTCCACTCCCGAACCCTCGTAGCGGCGTACCCTCACTTTGTTGCGGGTAAGTTTTCCGTGGAGGTGGTTGCGGTACATCTCGCAGTCGGGGGTGTCGTAGTAGCGGGTATAGTAGGGCATGAGTACCTCTCCGTCAATGGCCTGGAGCATGTAGGCTTCCGACGCGAGGGCGAGCAGGCTGAGTAGCTGAGCCTCTGTCGCCACAAATTTTGTGTCGGTCCGGTTCATCAGTTTCACCTGCTTCATCTCTTCAAGTGAAATTGTCGGAAAGGTATCTAAAACAGACATTCTTCTGATTGTATAATTAATTTGGATCGTATCGAAACTGAAATCGTGATGTCTGATGATCCGGGGGCAGTTTCCCGCGTGATCTTCAGAGATTCGTTATAATCTGACGCCGACATGGTCTCATGGTATTATTGTGGCAAATGTAGTGAAATAAGTATTGTAAGCCAAATAAATCAATTGTTTTAACAGAAAATTTCCAATAAAAAGCGCGACAGCATCAAAACAGCCGATGGCGAGGCGCCTTAAGATGGCGGCGGAGCCGGCCCATGACAGCACGCCCGATAGGGGTGTGCGGCCATGGGTTCATGCCTCCTTTACGTTCCCGTTTATTCCTCTGCGGTATTCGTAATGGACGGTTTTGATGCTGTTGGCATGATTTTATTTATCGGAATAATCCGTAGTGTGACAGCATGGAGGCGCAGAGGTATATCGCGTCAGATGGCGCGGTCAGATTTTGCGCAGTTCGAAATGGCGCACTACCGGTTTGTTGACGGTGTAGATGCGGTCGATAAGCATATTCATCTCATCTTCCATAGCTTTGCGCACAGGTTCGTGCATCATCTGTGCGTAGCGGTCGCGGCGTAATTTAAGCCATGGATCGCTGTCGACATACTGATCCATCACTTCGATGGAGTGGCGGTTGTTGGCGTTCAGAAGTCCCTTGGGCTCGAAAAAGTTGTTCTGTATCCAGGCATATTCGCGGAACTGGCGTTCGATTTCGCAGCGGCGTTCGTTGAGAAACATCACTGTCAGCGCCTGCTGATATTGTGGGGTGAGTGTGATTTCAGCGAGGTTGATCCCTTTGGCGAGGCTGTGGGCGCTCCATACGCCTATCTCTTCGCCGTCGATGGTGAGTTTGTAGTCGCCTTTCAGTCCGGTGACAGTGAGCATCTCGCGGTTCATCTCTTCGGTGAAAGGCACAATGTCGAGCGCTCTTGCCTGCGGACGGCTCATTCCCCATCCGCGCGCAATGGTGTCGGTGGGGTAGGGGAGTGCGTTGGCAAGATAGTTGAATGTGATTCGGTTTCCGTTCTTGCGCAGATCGGTGACGCTGCAGTTTTCCTCGCGGATTACACTTGGCTTGCCGGCATTGATGGCTACGTCGGCAACCTTACTGCCGGTGAATCCCTGCGCTTTCAGGAACAGATAGGCCATCACCATGTGGCCGTCGTTGTCGGGGTGGATGCGGTCTGAACCGCAGAGGGTGAAGGTGGAGTCTTCGGTCTGACGGGCGCGGTTGATTTCGGTCATCGGGGCACAGAAATCAATCTGTTCCCAACCGTTGTCTGTGGCGGTCTGCATCTGTGTGGCTACAATACGCTCTATAGTGGCGGCTTTGCCGTTTATGTGATTGGCCGGAATGGCGGTTCCCTCGTCGAAGGGAGAGGTACCCACCATTACAATGCGTGTGTCGGGAAGAGCCTTGAGGCGCTGCTCCATCTGCCGGAAGTTGCGTATGCTCTCCTCATATTTTTCGCGGGCGAACTGGCGTCCGTTCTCGCCGTTATGTTCGAAATATCCAGAATCGTTCATGCCGAAAGTAACCATCAGTACCGTGGGATCGTGGCTGAATACATCATTGTCGAGGCGGCGGGTCATTTCCAGGGCGGTGTCTCCCCCGATTCCGGCGTTGACCACGGTGATGGGCATCTCAGGGAAGCGGGTCATGTAGTAAGGCCAGATGTAGGAGTGATAGTAGCCGCCGTCGGTGATGGAGTTGCCGAGGAATACGGCGCGTTCGCCATCTTTGAATGGTGCTACCTGCTGGGCTGTGATTGTGGTGAAGCATGTGGCTGCCGCCGCGAGTAGGAGAGTGAGACGTCTGAGGAACTGCATAGTTGAAAAATTTTGGTTTTAGGTAAGTCGTGGGTATTATTTTATGAGGGACAGGGAAAAAGTGCGGAATCCGTTGCGCGGGGCGGTGGTATCGACGGCTCCTGAAGCCGCGGGTCCGGCTCGGTTGCCACTCAGATCGGTTTCCGCGATCCGCGCGGCGATGGCAGGTGTAAGGGTTGCCGGCTTGTCGCCGTGGGTGTTGTGGATGCGGATAGTCACGGTGCCGTCGGGTGCGGGGTGAACGGCGCTTAACCGGTATCCTTCGCCATCGATCGACAGCACCGATCGGCTTTCAGGGACACCGGTTCCTCCGCAAACCACCCCACGCAGCGGCTCGCGGAACCGAAGGCTTTCGTCAGACAACGCTTCGGCGCCTGAGATGCCTCTATGGGGAAGGAGGGCATAGTTTATTACGGTAGGCCCGGTGATGCGGTAGTCCGGTCCCCACAGTCCGGGGCCTGAATATTGCACGGTAAGAGCCACAGGATGATCCGGGCCGTGAACGTAGCTCGTGGTATGGTCGGTCATCAGACCGAGCCCTTGGGCAGACAGGCTGTCGGTGGTGTCGATCCAGTTCAGGATCACGTTGTGGCGTATGTCGCTCCATCGGTTGAAGAATGTGGAGTCCTGCCGGCTCTCGCATACATCGAATGGCGCGTCTTTCCACAGCCGGTCGTGGTTGAAAGCTGTAGGAAGCATAAGGCATAGTTTGTAGCGGTCGTCGCAGAATGCGCGGCGGTCGCCTCGCCATGAAGTCTCGCGATATTCTCCGATTCCGGGATTGCCTTGCCAGTCGATATGCAGACTACAGTCAATGCGGTCGCTCCCCTTCGAGAGTGTGTAGGTATGACGGAAGGGGTGTCCGGCAATTTCTCCGGCGAGTGTAATGCTCTCCCCTAACGGAGAGCGGCTGATAGCGGCGATGGTGGCCGGCGTTTCTGCTGATGAACGGAAACGGTCTTCGTTGTAGAAAAATCCGCGCAGTTCGCCGAGTAAGAATCTGCATGTGTCGGCCGGTGCGAATTCCACATCGGGAATATCCTTGAGACGCAGGCTGCTGACAGCTCCTCCGCGGCTGAGGTCGAACGTTAGGCTTATCCGGTCGTTTCCGATGGTAGCGGTGCTGTCGGGCAAAACTTCTTCCGGCATTATGATTTGTCCGGGATCGGCGGTGATGGAATAGGTGGTGAATCCGAAAGGGGGAACCTCCGCCTCGAAGCTGATGCGCCGCTTTGATATACGCCGGCAGGCTACCGATGAGCCGTCGGGTGCGGTGAGGCGTATGGTATATTCTGTATCGGGGAAGTAGGCGGGCAACTCGGCTTCCACTACTTCGCGGCGTGAGAGGGCGGTTGTGTTGAAAACCTTTACCATAGGTGTCGGTCCGGCGGCAGTGGCGTTTGTAGCGCGGGCAATCTCATCTTCAGCAAGTTCAACAGCGGTTGCCGTCCAATCTTTTATGGCATCCGCCCATGTTCCGGAGTTGCCTAACCGATTGTATGGCACAATCCATGAGTCATGATGCTGCGCGAGCATAAGCTGGCGCCATGCTTCATCAATATGGTTGAAATATGCGGAATCGGCAGATGTGGCGTTGCTCAATGCCGCTATCGCTGCAATCTTCTCGGCGAGGATAAGAGTGTTTTCGGCGTTACGCACCTGTCGGGCGATCCGTTGCATCACTTGACTTCCCCACATCAGGTTCACTCTTATATCCTCTTGTGTGAAGTGGTGGCTTTCGGTAGGTTTGTCGGGTGCGACTGCGGCGATATAGTCGGTCCACAGGGTGTATTCCGATGCTGTGCGGTTCGCGCCGAGCCACGGCCCGTTGCGCCATCCCGCATCCTGATAACACATTCCTATGGGGTTTTCGATTCCGGCGCGCCGGCATGTCCGCAGATATGATGGGTCGTTGCGCCAGGCTGTTGTCTGCCATGTGGAACCGGGTTCCGCTCCTTCGCAGGCGTAGCGGGGCACGGCGGTCATTTCCGTACCGTCGGGGCCGATGAGGTTTACCGTCTCTCCTCCGAATGGAGCCATATATCCTCCCCAGCAGGTGTCGGGACATTTGAGCGACAGGTAACTGAATCCGAATCCCCGCAATATTGCGGGCAGAGCGGATGTGAAGCATGGCTCCTCGGCGGCATATGTGGTGAAGGTTATGCCCGGAAAGTGGTGGCGCAGGCGTTCGATGCCGTAGCTGAACTGGCGGATGATGCTTTCTTCCTGTATATTATATAGGTATGGCTGGGCATAGGTGGGATTGGTGTATTCCATGCGTCGTTGTGAAAGCAGGGCAGCGAATGCTTGGAATGCTCCGGGGGTACGGGCGCGGACCGTGTCCCATGTCTCCGGCTCTATCTCCAGACCGATTTTCCAATCGGGGTTTTCCGTGAGTTTGTCGACGATGAACTGAGTTTTCCATTCCACAGGATAATGACCGTAGATTCCTCCGTGGTAGCCGTCGGCGAAATAGTTTTTGGCATACAGTGTGCCAAATGCTGTCGCAGCTGCCGCTGTAACGCATACAATCGTCCGGACGTGCCGTTTAGAAAATCTCATATATTCTAAAAAATATAATGTCAGCCGCATTCTGACGGATTTCACTCTGCAAATATACTGAAATTCTGTCGGATCTGAAATTATTATAATCAACCCCGATATCGGAGCTCCGATATCGGGGTTGGTCATGGGGCTGTCGATGTTAAAGCGGACAGCGTAGATTATCCGTGTGGTTTACTCATCTGTCAGCGGACGGTTAGTTTGTCAACCCGTGTGCCCACTTTAACGATGTAGGTGCCGGGTACTACGGATATGGCGTCATGGCCGGTTCCGCGGTTAGTGGCGACAGTGCGTCCGTCGATGCTGTAGACTGTGATATCCATGTTATCGGCGCCGAGTATGTTGATGCAGTCGGTTGAAGCGAATATGCGTACGGACTGCATGGCTGTATCATCGATGCCGGAAAGCTCGGGCGACGCAGGGTTGGAGAAGGCTGATTCTCCCCGGTTGCTGTACAGGGCAGTAACGGTGTAAACCGGTGTTTCCGCCACGTCGAAGGTGTCGACAAAGTGTGTGTCGGTCACCGGGGCGTCGTTGAGTCGCGTGCCGTCGCGGTAGATGTTGTAGCCGCTTATCTCAAGGTCGTCGACACTCGCGGCGGGTGTGAAGTTTACATCATCGATCATTGCTACATACTGGTCGCGGCTGATGTTGCGGATGGCGAAGTGGCGCGCTCCGGCGGGCAGGGTGACGAAGTACTGTGTCCATGTCCAGGGAATCTTTTCGAATTTTGCAACGCTTGTGAAGTCTGTCACATCGGTTCCTGTTGTGGAGTAGAGTACCTCTACGGTCTCGAAGCAGTCGGTGAGCATCGACTTAGCCCAGAATGAAATTGTCTGTGAGCCTCCGTAGAGCTCGGGCGATATGGCCCAGTCGTCGACACGCTCTTCAATGTAATCGGGTTCACCGTTTGTTACCGCCATCGAACCGAGGTAGCGGTTGCCGTTGTATGCGCGGTAGTAGCCGGGATCAGAGAAGTGTGAAACCATAGGTTCGTATGTGTCGTCGAATACGAACCACGACTGCTGTGAGGACGGTTGCGGACCGTAGGCCGGGAGCGCGAAGAAATTGAATCCGTAGATGCACTTTCCGTCGGCGTCGATCATAGTCCATCCGTTCACGTCAGATCTCCACGCAAGTGCGTTTTCGAAACCTTCGGTGATATCATCTGCATAGTCGCCGTTGAGGTCGGGCGTGCTCCATGTCAGCGTAATGGTCTTGTCATCATCGGCTGTGTATGCAGCGGTCAGATCCGCAACGGTCGGATAGTTGGGATATATGGTTATGACATCCATGGGTACTGATTCGTTGTCGTCCAAATGGGTGTCGGCCGCATAGCTTACTTCAACCTGATATTCCACGCTTTCGGGGGTGGCGACAGAGTGAAGCTGCTGGAAGGTATGGCTGAAATGAAGGTCAGACGGGATGGCGGTAAATGTCTTGCTGTCGATCATTTCACCTTCGCGGAATAGCTGAAGCGTTATTTCATCGGCTTCTGCAAGACCTGTGTTGGCGAGTTCCACAGAGATGTTGGCGCAATTTCCGGCTTTCACACGTTGTGGAGCCTCGACTGAAAGCAGGGTCATGTCGTGGTCATTGCGGTCCATAACTTTGAGATTGTCGATGTGCATCCACTGGAACTGATCAACGGTTCCGATGATGTTTACCTGTATCTGCTCTCCGGCATAATCGTTCAGGGGTACTTCAATGCGGTGCCATCCTTCTGTGCCGAAGTCGTTCAGGGTGACTGTTTTCACAGATTCGAAGCGGGCGTAACGTCCGATCTGCACTTCGATGGTGTTGTTGTTGGGAAGGTCGGGCAGTGAGTAATTGAATACGTAGAAGGTGAGCGTCGGGTTGGTGGCGTCGGCCAGATCGATGATGCCTGTACGGAAATATGCCCAGCTTCCTCTATATTCCGAGAACATGGCGAGCATACCGTTGTCATCGTCCTGCGACTGTACCTCCTCGAAGGTATTGTCAGATGCGTTGTCCCAGTATGCGTAGCGGTCGCTTCCACCCATAATCGACAGATATTCGGTCTGTAGATTCGGGAATGAATCTTCGTAGGGGAGGGGGTAGGGATCGCCGAGAGCTACGTATTCGGTAAGTACACCCTTTGTGTTCTCGCCGCCGGCCGTCTCCGACGTCACACCGAACTGCATGAACATCTGGGGTTGCTCCTCGGTAGGATACATGATCTGGAATTTAGCGCTGGTTCCGGTAAGCTGATCAAGAATTTTCATATCGGAACCGGTGACATTGGTGTAGATGCAGTAGGTCACGAGCGACGGATCCATCGGGGTGCCGTCGATGAAGGTTGTGACAGGTTTCCATTCCACGATTACCTCGCCGGGCACTTCAGTGCTGTAAGCCACAGCTTCGGTGACCCCGGCCGGCAGGTTGATACCTGCATATCCGGTGGCGACGGTCTCGACGCCTTTCCCGCTCCAGTTTGTGGCATCGGCGGTATAGACGTGGTTGCCTTCGCCGGCTTCCTCGTCGATGAATGTGATGGTCTGACCCGGAGTGGGGTTCGCGGTCGTATGAATCAGGGTACCGTCGCGGTAAACGTCGAGAGATTCAAGTGTTGTGAGAGTGTTGCCTCCAAGATCGGTGAGCGGTGCGGTAAGGGTAAGCGTCACCTTTGTGTCGCCTCCTGATGAAGATATGGCAGTGAAGTTTGTCGGAGCCGAGGGTGAGGTGCTCTCATAAGGCTCGCTGACGGTGAAGTTGGTGGTGAACAGCCACCAGTTGCCGGCCTCGGTTATGGAGTGGATGCCTATGTATTTGTCGCCATAGCCTTCAGGGGCGGCGAGGCCACGGAATGTGGTAAGCGCTTCGGCGCGGACTTCTGATGGCTCGATTACCTGTGAGGTCATGGCCTCGGGGGTGGGGCTGTCGCCGAGGAAAATCTCGAATTTGCCCGGCAGGTCGTGGTTGTAGACGCGGGCATCGAGCGATACCATATAATATTTGCCGGCCAGCATTGCCATCGGGGGCGATATGAGCCAGTCGTCGCCGTCGCGTTCATCGTTGGCCTGCGAGCGAACTTCACCGTAGTAGAAATCCCATGTGCATCCGTCGTTGTTGCTGTCGATGATGGTGAAATAGTCCATATCGGCGGCATCGTCGAATGTCATCTTGTATGGCAGTGAGGCTGAGCCGGCCACGACTGCGCCGGATAGACCCTCTTCCGAGGGTGTGTCATTGCATATGGCTGTGACACCGTAGCGGTAGGCTATCAGCTCGCTTCCCAGATTGTAGTCCCATACGCTGGTGGTGGAGGTGCTTTCCTCGAGAACTTTACCGTCGGGGTGGCGTACTACCCGATAGGTGACAGCTGCTGAAAGAGGGCTGCCTTCGGGAGTGGTTGAAACTGCATCCCAGGTGATATGCGCCATGGAGTACTCCCTGACAGCGGTTACCTCCGGAACTGCCGGGGCAGCGTATCCTACAGCAAGCTTGATTTTTGCCGCAGGACTTTCTCCGGCTGCGTTTGACAGGATTACCTTGAATTCATACACGCCCGGTGCGGGGACTGTGACGTCTACCGAACGGTTGATTCCGGCGTAAACCTTTCCTGAAGCTACGACGCTGCCTGCTGCCTCGATGATGAAATCGAGGTTCCCGCTGAGTTCGCTGCCGCCATATGTTACTGTTGGTGCGGTGAATGATATTTTTCCGGTAAGGGAGGAGGCAGCAAAAGAGGCCTCGAGGTCGTAGGGGGCTGCGGGTGCGCCGGGCTCCGCCGCTCCTTCCGACATATAAAGGCCGGTAACCACATATCCTTCCGGGTAGTCGGCAATCTTTGTGGCTTGTGCGGTGGCGGTGTCAACCGTGTAGAGCGAACATGTTTTGTCGGTGGTCTGGACGGCGGTGTACATAGTTCCGGATTTGGTATCTATGATAGATGCCACGTGGATAAAAGGAACGAATTCACCGTCGACGAGCGGGGTAAATCCGGTGTCGCCCACCTTGGTCATTGAAGCGTCGGCTGAAGAGATTGAGTAAAGCGCTCCGTTTGTATCGAAGGCATAGAGGGTGCCTTCGGCATTGGCGGCCATGCCGCCGACATGGGTTGTGAGCATGCCGATCTTGGTTTCGTCAAACTCGGTATCGTCACGCTCATATCTGTATAGGAAGTAGCTGGCACGGTCGTAATCGGTGGCGCATCCGTAGATAGTTCCGTCAGCCGGACTTACTGTATAGCCTGAGACCATGCCGCATGCCGCCGGCGAAACGCTGATCCCGTAGCTGAGCATAGGAGTCCAGTCCTGTGGATTGAACGGATAGAGGGAAATCTCTCCCCAGTAGGAAGCGGAATTGTTGAGGACCCCGACGTAGTAGATGTCGTTGGCCAAAAGGCCTCCTCCCGTAGCCTTGCGGTCGTCTGTAGCTCCGACAAGTTTGAATGATTCTGCTGTGGTGAGCGGAAGTTCATACACGCCGGGGGTGAACGAAGCGTCGGCCGTGTTGTAGACGCTACCGCACAATACGCTTTCTGCGCCGTGTGAGTGCGGTAAAACGGCCACACTGCAAAGTAGTGTCGCGATAATTTGTTTTTTCATGAAACCTATTGAAAACTTTTATTCGTGTAGTTAATTTAACTGCAAAAGTAAATAAAATATCTGAGATAGGTATAAGCGGTTGGTTTGTTTTTTTTGCGGTATCGCCTCCGTCGGGAGGCAAAGTTTGGTTTGCTGTGGCTGTGCGGATGTGTTAATAGGTTGATTTTCAGTGAGGATGATAAAACTAAGGGAAATTAAGCTTTTAAGTTGATTTATATGTGTGCCTTTGTAATATGTGTGCCATTTTGTAAAGGGTTAATTCAGGTGTCCGGTCATTGTTGCTTTTGACATAGGATGGTAACAACTGTTTGTATCGCACAGTTGTTTTATCTGTTGAAGGATGCAAAAGAATAATGATAAAAGTATGGCTATAAAGATAGGTGGAATTCGCAAGGCTCTCGGTGCCAACGGGTGTCGCGGACTTCATGCCGAAATGAACAGGGAGAAATGGAAGAAAGTGACGCTTGAGATAGCTCATGCGGTGGTGCTGACGCTGTCGGTACTTCTGATTGTGTTTATAAGTTACGATACTTTCAAGGGGATTCCGTTTCTTCAGAGCCATTCCTACATGACGTTTCAGATGTGGGTGTGTGCGGTGTTCATAATGGATTTTTTTCTCGAACTTTTTCTGACACCGCGGGCGCTCAGATCCCGATACATACGCCACCGGTGGTTATATCTTTTTCTGTCTATTCCCTTTCTCAATATAGTCAATGCCTATCACTTCGATCCGGGAGCGGATGCGTTGTATTTCATACGGTTCATACCGCTTGCGCGTGGGGCGCTCGCTCTGGTGATAGTTCTCGGTTACATAACATCGAACCGTATTACCGGGCTATTCGTCAGTTATATATCGATAGTGCTGCTCTCACTTTACTTTGCCGCGCTGATCTTTTTTGAGCGCGAACATCCGGTGAATGAATATATCACAGACTTCTGGCAGGCATTCATATGGTGTTGCCTCGAAATCACTACCATAGGAAGTTCGGTGGCGCCGGTTACGGTGGCCGGAAAGATAATTTCGGTTATACTCGCCTACATGGGGCTGGTTATGTTTCCGCTGTTTACGGTGTATTTGAGCAGTCTTATTCTTAAGCGTCATGATATGTTAAATGTGTTTAAAAACGCCACTGTCAGTGTTAAAAAAAGCTCCTCTCCGGACGAAAAAGGGGCATCAGACAAGCCGGAGGTTGCGCAGACCGAAATAAAAGCGTAAATTTGCAATGAAGTTATCGGAGGAGGCTGAAAGGCTTCCTCCATTTGTTATGTAGACCGTATTCGGACTGCAGTTGCCGTTTCAATAAATATTTTCACGAGATGATAGACAAGGATCTTCTGAAACATTCGGTGGAGAAGGCGATCGAAGGTACAGATCTGTTTGTAGTCGACATAAAAGTGTCGGCCGATAATAATATTGTAGTGGAACTGGATTCCCCGTCGAGCATCGATATCGACACGTGTGCCTCAGTCACACGCGCCATCGAGAAGGATTTTGACCGGGATGTGGAGGATTACGAGCTTGAAGTAGGCTCTGCCGGTCTTACGGCTCCCTTTAAGGTAAAAGGACAATATTTGAAAAATGTAGGCAACGACATAGAGGTGCTAACCCGCGACGGACGTAAGCTGCAGGGTGTTCTGACCGGTGTCGGCGACGACAGCTTTACCTTCGAGTATCCGGTGAAATATAAAGAGCCCGGTGCAAAACGCCCTGTAACGGTCATGCAACCGGAAACCCTGAAGTTCGACGAAGCCAAATCGGTGAAATATTTGATATCGTTCAAGTGACGAGCCCCGGCTGATGATCTCCTCCTCTCCGTAGTTACATTAAAACGTAAATAAAACAACAACTACCACTTTTCTTTATACCCCATGGCCAAGAAAGAGGAAACTCCCAATATGGTGGAACAGTTCGCCATATTCAAAGAACTGAAGAATATCGACAAGACCACCATGATCAGCGTGCTCGAGGAATCGTTCCGTAACGTGCTGGCAAAAATGTTCGGTACAGACGAAAATCTCGATGTGATTATGAACCCCGACAAAGGCGACGTTCAGATATTTCAGAATCTGACCGTAGTTCCTGACGGCGAGGTGGAGAATCCCAACCGCGAGATCTCGCTGAGCGATGCCCGTGCCGACAATGATCCGGAAGTAGAGATCGGCGATGAGCATACCAAGGAGATTATATTCGCAGATTTCGGCCGCCGTGCTATTCTGACCCTGCGTCAGACGCTTCAGTCGAAGATACTTGAGCTTCAGAAAGAAGCTATATACACCAAATTCAAGGAGCTTGAAGGGGAACTGGTGACCGGCGAGGTGTATCAGACCTGGTCGCGCGAGACCCTGCTTCTCGACGACGATAAGAACGAACTGCTTCTTCCCAAGAATCAGGCTATCCCCGGCGATTTCTTCCGTAAGGGGGAGACCGTCCGCGCCGTTATCGCCAACGTAGACAATACGAATAATAATCCGAAGATTACCGTTTCGCGAACCAACGAGAACTTCCTCCGTCGTCTGTTTGAGCTTGAGGTGCCCGAGATAAACGAAGGCCTGATAAGCATACGTGCGGTTGCCCGCATTCCGGGGGAACGTGCGAAAATCGCTGTAGAAAGCTACGACGACCGCATCGACCCGGTTGGCGCTTGCGTAGGTGTGAAAGGTAGCCGTATCCACGGAATCGTGCGCGAGCTCCGTAATGAAAATATCGATGTAATCAACTTTACCAGCAATCCCACCCTGTTCATACAGCGCGCTTTGTCGCCCGCCCGTATATCTTCGATACGTATCGATGAGGAGGAAAAGAAAGCAGAGGTATTCCTCAAGCCCGATCAGGTGTCGCTTGCGATAGGTAAAGGTGGTCTGAATATCAAACTCGCTTCGATGCTTACCGGCTACGTGATCGACGTTTACCGCGATACAGATGAAAGCTACGAGGAGGATATCTATCTCGACGAATTCAAGGATGAAATCGAGGAGTGGATCATTGATGCACTCAAGGATATGGGCTGTGTTACAGCCAAGAGCGTACTTAATGCCCCTCGTGAAGAGCTTATCAACAAGGCCGATCTCGAGGAGCAGACTGTTGACGAGGTGCTCGCCATACTCCGTGCCGAATTTGAGGACGATCAGACCGACGCGGCCGGCCCTGCATCTGACCAGAACGCCTGACAGACGTTAAACACAGCGGCCACTAGCCGCAATCAGAATCTCTCTATCCATAAACGACTAAGAAATTATTAAATCCCATTCATGGCGAGAATCAAGATAAGTACAGTAGCAAGAGACCTCAATGTGGCGCTTCCCACAGTGGTGGAATTTCTGCGTGGAAAAGACATTACCGTCGACGACAACCCCAATGCCCGTATAGATCAGGAGGTTGCGGATCTTCTGGTAAAAGAATTCAAGCGCGATAAAGACCAGAAAGACAGATCGCAGGAGTTTACCAACACCCGTGTGAAATCAAAACCTGCCGCCGCTCCGCGTGCAACCGAGGAAATTAAAGTTGCGGTTCAGCCGATCAACGGTCCCCGAATTCTGGGGCATATCGAGCTTGACCGTCACGGAAATCCGGTGAAAGCCTCATCGAAGCCCAAGGATCAGTCTGCTCCTGCTCCCGCCAAGAGTGAATCCGAGCGTCGCGAGGAGGTTCCGGCTCCGGTTCAGAAACAAGCCGAGGCTCCCGAGGTAGCAAAAGAGAAACCTGCGGCTCCCGCTAAGGTAGCCGAGTCGGAAAAGCCGGCTCCGGCAAAACCGGCACCTGCGCCCGTAAAGGCTGCGCCCCCGAAGCCCGCGGCTCCGGCTCCGCGCCCGCAGCCGGCACAACCCTCGCCGGTTGCCGCTCCCGCGGCTGCAGCGCAGGATGATGATAAAAAGCAAAAAGAGGAGGAAATCTTCACTCTCGGACGTCCTCAGGATCGCCCGACCATCAATGTGATCGGTAAGATAGATCTTTCTTCGCTTAACCAGAGTACCCGTCCTAAAAAGAAAAGCAAGGAGGAGCGCCGCAACGAGCGCCTCGCCAAAGCCAACGGCGGTGGAGCCTCTAACAATGGAAACGGTGGAGGCGATGGAGACCGCCGTAAGCGCAAACGCATAGGCGGTAAGGAGAAAATTGATATCGAGAAGAGTGCCAACCAACCCGGAGGAAACAATAATAACAACAACGGTGGTGGAGGCAAAGGTGGAGACCGTCGCGAACGTGGCGGAAAAGACCGGAACCGCCGCAATTCAGCTCCCGCACATACGGAAGTAAATGAGGAAGATGTACAGAAGCAGGTAAAAGAGGTGCTTGCCCGCCTGACAGCCAAGGGAACCAAGCGCGGTGTGAAATGGCGTAAGGAGAAACGCGAGGCAAACGCCGAGCGCGAGCGCGAACTTGCCGAACTTGAAGCAGCAGAGAGCAAAACTCTCAAGCTGACGGAGTTCGTTACCGCCAATGACCTCGCTTCCATGATGGATGTGCCTATCAACAAGGTGATCGGCACATGTATGAATCTGGGTGTAATGGTGTCTATCAACCAGCGCCTCGATGCCGAGACCATCAATATCGTGGCCGAAGAATTCGGCTTCAAGACCGAATTCGTGTCGGCAGAGGTTGTAGAGGCCATTCATCAGGAGGAGGATAGCGAGGAGGATCTTGAATCGCGTCCGCCGATCGTAACCGTGATGGGTCATGTTGACCACGGTAAGACATCGCTTCTCGACTATATCCGAAAAGCGAATGTGATTGCCGGTGAGGCCGGGGGTATCACACAGCATATCGGCGCATACAATGTGAAGTTGCCCGACGGGCGTCATATCACATTCCTCGATACTCCGGGTCATGAAGCGTTCACCGCCATGCGTGCCCGCGGAGCAAAAGTTACCGATATCTGTATCATCATAGTCGCTGCCGACGACGATGTGATGCCTCAGACTGTGGAGGCTATCAATCATGCCAGTGCAGCAGGCGTGCCCATCGTATTTGCCATCAATAAGATAGATAAACCTGCCGCCAATCCCGACAAGATCAAGGAGCAGCTTGCCGCCATGAATTATCTCGTAGAGGACTGGGGCGGTAAATATCAGTCGCAGGATATATCGGCCAAGAAGGGTATCGGAGTAGAAGAACTGCTTGAAAAGGTACTTCTCGAGGCAGAGATGCTCGATCTGAAAGCCAACCCCGACCGCAACGCAACCGGTTCGATCATTGAGTCCTCGCTTGACAAGGGCCGCGGTTATGTGGCTACGGTACTCGTGCAGAACGGTACGCTTCGTCAGGGAGATATCATTCTGGCAGGAACCCACTACGGTAAGATCAAGGCTATGTTCAACGAGCGTAATCAGCGCATCAAGGAGGCCGGTCCGGCCGAACCGGCGCTTATTCTCGGTCTTGACGGAGCCCCCACGGCGGGCGATACTTTCAACGTTCTTGACTCCGAGCAGGAAGCACGCGAAATTGCCAACAAGCGTCAGCAGTTGCAGCGCGAACTCGGCATGCGCACCTCCAAGCGTCTGACTCTCGATGATATCGCACGCCGTCAGGCTCTCGGTTCGTTCCAGGAACTCAATATCATTGTCAAGGGCGACGTTGACGGATCGATCGAGGCTCTCGGCGATTCGCTCATCAAGCTTTCAACTCCCGAGGTTCAGGTAAATGTGCTTCACAAGGCAGTCGGCGAGATTTCGGAGAGCGACGTTACTCTTGCGGCCGCATCCGATGCCATCATTATCGGTTTCCAGGTTCGCCCGTCGCAGGCTGCCCGCCGCGAAGCAGAGCGCGAGGGTGTGGAAATACGCCTTTACTCGGTGATCTATCAGGCTATCGAGGAGGTGAAAGATGCCATGGCCGGTATGCTTGCTCCCGAAGTACGCGAGGAGATCACCGGTACGGCCGAAGTGCTTGAGACATATAAGATATCGAAGGTCGGAACGATTGCCGGAGCGCTCGTGCGCGAAGGTAAGATCAAGCGTACCAACAAGGTTCGTCTCATCCGTGAGGGTATCGTGCGCTATACCGGCGAGCTCGGTTCGCTCAAGCGATTCAAAGATGATGCAAAGGAGGTTGTCGCAGGTCTGGAATGCGGTCTGTCGATTCAGGGTTACAACGATATTCAGGTCGGCGACCTTATCGAAGGATTCGAGGAAGTGGAGGTGTCGCGCACACTCTGATTTCCGAAGCTCCGGTAGCAATACTTCTGTGGCAAAAGCCCATATAAACATAGGATCTAATCTCGGCGACAGCATTGCTCTTTTAGAGCAGGCTGTCGCCGGGATTGTTTCTATACATGGGGTAGGGGATGTCCGCAGATCGGGCATGATCACGAGCGAGCCATGGGGATTCAGCAGTCCGAATATGTTTGTGAATGTCGGGGTGGAGGTGGAGACTTCGTTGCCGGCTGAGGTGCTTTTCCGCCGGCTGACAGAGGTGCAGGACGGTATATCCGGAGCGTCGCACCGCAATGCCGACGGAAGCTATGCCGACCGCCTCGTGGATATCGATCTGATATTTTACGACAATATGGTGAGCGGGAGCGCTGAGCTTACGTTGCCCCATCCGCGGATGCATCTGCGTGAATTTGTATTGCGGCCTGTCGCGGAGTTGTCGCCCGATTGGAGGCATCCGTTACTTGACAAGACTGCATCCGGGCTTCTTGATGATCTGCATCAGGGGCGGGCTATCTCGGCCGAGAGCATGCGGTGGCCGAAGCGGCAGTAGATGCATTTGTTCTTTTCGCAGTATTCGCGACGTAGCTCAACGAGTGCCTGCGATGTAAAGGCATCGGGGCTTTTAAGTCCGGCTCCGGCGAATAGTCTTACGATTGAATTGCTCTCGGAGGCGAGCTGCTGAAGAAGTTCCACGGAGTGTTGCATCCCCTCGAAATCCTGAAGTGTCATGCGGCGTGCATGCATTAGGGGAACTGCTACGTTGATCAGCAGGGTATCTATGGAGTCTTTGCTGATGGCGGCCGACCGGGCTGATGTGGAATGTGTGTCGAATGTGAAATGCGTTGCCCAGAAGCCTGTGAGTTCGACAGAGAACAGCTCGCGGAGTTGCTCAACTGATTTGCAATCGTTGAGTTTGCCTACGAGATAAAATCCGCTGTGGATAAGGGCTGCGAGCATGGCTATGCGTCGGTAGGGAAAATTCTGTGGGCGCGTGCGCGCGAGTTTCCATAGCAACCTCGGGCGGTTTAATGAGAATTTATGTGCCATGAAGGTGTATTCCTCGCGTATGCGTGTCGTGTAGGGATGTTCGTCGGTGGTCTGCGGGGGTATAAGTCCGGCCTGGCCGATCAGCAGGGCCTCGACGGTAAGTTGCTCGTCGGCATGTTTGTTGAGGAATTGCAGTGGCATGCTTTTGGCGAGCATCTCAAAGGGATCACTGTTCAGCCCGAAACCGAGGCCGCGCGCAAGGGTGATGTATGCTGCTCCTTCCCAGTGGCCGGCGGTATCTTTCACCAGTTGGAGTATGCGTTCGCTTTTACGGTAAAGACGTTCCATGGCGAGCGCCGTCAGCCAGTCGGAGCGGTATATCGATGGTGTGGAGGCAATCGTTGAGCGGCAAGGAAGGTCGTGTGAGGCTTCGGCAAGGAGGCTGTTGCAGCGGCGGGCAGCTTCAGGAGTGCAGGTTATGGTGATCTGTGGAATCACCGAACCGTCGCGTCGCTTTATTTCCATATCATTGTGCTGAACAACGTGGAGAATGACCGAATCGTATGTCGGATCCGAATCATGTTTGTGGCGGTACCAGTCTGAGGCACGCACATGTATTTCGATATTTCCGACCCATGTCTCTCCGTCGAGCGTGATACTGGCGTTGAAAAAGTCCGGTCCGGCGTCTGTGTTCAGTCGTCCCTGATTTACAATTGTAAGCGGTCTGCCGTCGACGGTTCTCATGCCTGGGCGCACCGCCAGGCGGTGTTGCCATACGAATTGCATCAGTTTTTCCATAACGTAGGCGGCTTTTGTCGGTTTATGATTGCGTCAGCTTGCAGGTATCTGTCCTTCCGTTAACCTGCTGATCAAAAGTACATAAAAATTTTGGGAATATCGTCACTGACGATGGCTATTTTTTATGAGTGTTTCAAAAAAAAACAGGTGCTCGGGTGTGTGAAATGGGTTTGCCGGCATACGACAATGGCTATGTCGTCGGTAATCGCAGCGACATAGCCATTGTCATGTTTTATTATTTTATTCCGGTCTGAAACCGGTCGCAGTATCAGTCGATAGTTTCGTCTGCGGGGTAACCGCCCATCTCGCGGATGGCGTTTTTGAGCATAACGTACTGCTGGAAGAGGTGGTTTACAGGCACTTCGTCCTTAGTGTAGTCGTGCATCGGGCTCTTGAGGAAGAAGCTCAGGAAGCGCTGTATGCCGTAGCGTCCGCAACGTGCGGCGAGGTCGCTGAGAAGCACGAGGTCGAGGCAGAGGGGAGCTGCGAGGATAGAGTCGCGGCAGAGGAAGTTGATCTTGATCTGCATGGGGTAGCCCATCCATCCGAAGATGTCGATGTTGTCCCAGCCTTCCTTGTTGTCGTTGCGCGGGGGATAGTAGTTGATACGTACTTTGTGGTAGTATCCGTCGTGGTCGTTTCCTTCACCGCCACAGTTCACTCCATAGAGGTCGGGCTGTTCTTCAGGAACGAGGATTGATTCGAGTGTCGAGAGCTTGGAAACCTCTTTTGTGCGGAAGTTGGCGGGTTCGTCGAGCACGAGGCCATCGCGGTTGCCGAGGATGTTTGTAGAGAACCATCCGTTCAGACCGAGGCAACGTGTGCCGATGATGGGTGCGAAGCCTGATTTGACGAGTGTCTGGCCGGTCTTGAAGTCCTTGCCGGCGATAGGCATTTTGGTTTTCTCGGCGAGTTCCCACATAGCGGGGATATCGACGGTTGTATTGGGGGCGCCCATGATGAAGGGAGCGCCTTCTGTAAGTGCTGCGTAAGCGTAGCACATAGAGGGTGCGATATGCTCTTTGTCGTCAGCTTTCATTGCAGCCTCGAGTGCTTCGAGGGTGTAATGGCATTTCTCGTCGACCGGTACATATACTTCTGTAGAAGCAGCCCAAAGAACTACAACGCGGTCAACTCCGTTTTCTTTCTTGAAGTTGCGGATATCTTCGCGAAGCTGTTCAACCATTTCCCAGCGTGTCTTGCCAACCATCACGTTGTCGCCGTCGAGACGTTTTGCGTAGTTGTGGTCGAAAGCAGCTTTCATGGGCTTGATTGCTTCGAGTTCCTCCTTTACGGGAAGGATATCTTTCTCTTTGAGAACCTCGGCGTGCATTGCCGATTCAAAAGCGTTCTGAGGATAAACATCCCATGCTCCGAATACGATGTCGTTGAGGTCGGTGATGGGTACGATTTCGTTGTATCTGAGATATTTCTTGTCTGCGCCTTCACCAACACGGATTTTGTCGTACTGGGTCATGGAGCCGACGGGCTTTGCCAGGCCTTTACGGGTCATTAATACGCCGGTCATGAAAGTAGTGGTAACGGCACCGAGACCTACCACCATAACGCCGAGCTTGCCTTCGGCTTTCTTTACATTGCTCATTTTCAGTTGTTATCTTTTGTTGTTTATTGTATTTCTGATGGTTTATCAGTTTTGGGATTTTCAAATACTGCTTAGTGAAGAGTTTTGTAAAAATCCTATTGTGAAAAGATGTTTTCAGGGCTCTCCCTGAAAATTCGTGTAAAAGTACACATTACTTTGGAAATGTAAAATTTTTTTAGTGGTAAAATTTGTGTCTTTTCGTCAAATAATGCCAAAATTAGGCTTATATTTGTAATAAAAGTTAATTTTAGAATGTATTGACTACGATAACGTTAACGTACGTTAACAAGGGGTGGAGGGAATCAAAGTCTTTTTTGTTAATTACGTTTGCCTCCGGAAACGTAGGCGGCATACCTGTCGATGAATCGCGTGAAGGCAGGGATGCGCATGAATACGTACTCGAACAGCAGGAATCCGGTGAGGGCGCAAAGTATGCCGAGAGAGACATCTATAATATAGTGGTGTGAGGTGTATACGGCTGTGAACCAGATTCCGAGTGTTACGATCGCCAGAAAAAGTCTGATCCATAGGGGAGACTTGCTTCGGAGCGAGTATATGAAGGCAACAAGGGTATAGGCGGAGTGAAGCGACGGAACGGCGGCGAAAACATTGGAGTTACGTCCGTAGAGGGCGTTGAATATTCCCAGCCCTGTCATATTGTCGAATGCCGACAGGCCGGCAGTGTCTCCCGGGGTTCCGAGTATGAAGTCAAATCCGTATTTGGCCACATACCATGGCGGAGCGGCCGGGTGTATATAATAGCCTGCGAAGCCGATCAGATTGACCAACAGGAATACGATGGCGAAGTGGAGATATGTTTTTATCTGGCCGCCGAAGTATAGCCAGAGGCCGAAAAGTATCGGAACCGGAACCCAGCAGAGATAGAAGAAGCCCCCGAGAAAATCAAGGACGGGAGATTTGTGGATGGCGAAAAATTCGTTTGGCGTCCGCACTATTCCATCTGTGCAGGTTATGCCGAACATGTCTTTCTCTGTGTTGTATATTCCCTCGATATCTACTGGATTTACTTCGTAGTTATGGACGATGTTCATCCAGTCGTATGAAATTCCGAATATGATGAACGGGAGCAGGGCCACCATCAGGCGCCTGGTTGCGGATGTAGCGAAGAATAGGATTGCCAGCAATATGGCTATCCAAAGGTGTTCCGGACGGAAGCCGACGCACATGGCTGTGACCGCGAGCCATATGGCAAGGGCTATGATCATTGTAGCGGATTCGCGGCGTGGGGGCATCTTCATAAAGTCAACGGTTGAAGCAGAGTTAAAAAATCAATCGGTTCATCCCCCACCCGATCCAGCTTGGCAATTGCTGATTTATTTACCCTTCAGTCCTTTGCGGCAAACGTCGATGCGTGCGAATGCGGTTATGTTTGCAAAAACGGCAATCACTGCCATAGCCACAAGCAGTATGATGAAAGCGGTGTCGGGCGACTGCGGAGCGGCAAGTCCGGTGATTCCGCAGGCGAGGCAGCCGGCGGAGGTGACTACCACTCGCTCGGGGCGCTGCATGAATCCGACCTTGCATTCGAGGCCGACGCCTTCGGCGCGGGCGCGCACGTAGCTTACCATTATAGAGCCTACGAGCGCCAGAAATGCGATAAGAGCTCCAATTACCCATCCGTTCATGATGAGGTAGTAGCTGAGGGCGCCGAGGGTGAAGAGTTCGCAATAGCGGTCAAGCACCGAGTCGTAGAGCGCTCCGAAGCGGCTTACCATATTGCCGAGACGTGCTACCTGTCCGTCGAGCATGTCGAAGAGCGAGAAGACAATGGTAACCGCTCCGGCCCATGTTATGAGGTCGAAGCGCGGGGTTCCATATTTCTGGGCTTCATATCCGGCCCACGCGATGATGACAGCGGAAGCAAGATTGCCGAGCAGCCCTACTGTGGTTACCATGTTGGGAGTTACTCCCATTCGTATGAGCAGCCGTACGAAGGGGTTGATAACGGCATATATGCCTTGCTGCAGACCGTCGCGTTCTTTTTTATACGTATTCTTGACCATCTTTTTTTCAGTCTGATGTGTGGATGTCTTATTCGGCAGAATCGTTTCCGCTGCCATCGTTATTGCGCCGGAATGTAATCCGGTTGACAAAGCGTATGGCGTATGGATCGAATCGTGTGGGTATGTATACGAAGTTTTTTTGCAAAAGAAAGTTCCATGCGAGCGAGACAACTAAGGAGATAAACAGTCGTGAGAATGCGAATATGCCATCGGGTCGCACTCCGATCTCGCCGAGCCATGTAATTTTCTGAAGAAGGTGGTTTAGGGTGGTGGTACCTCCTATGTTCAGAAGAAAGCTCCCCCCCCAGATGAGGAAATATTTTACGGCAACGGCTTTCACCGAGCAGTTGGCGGCGCGGAAGGTGAATTTATAGTTTATGCAGCAGTTGACGATGCCTCCCACTATCAGTCCGATTGCGGTGGCGAGGAAAGATCGCATCGGATCTTTTCCCATTGGCATGAATACCCATGCGTAGAATACAAAACACACTCCCATGTCTATCCACGACGCGATCTGCGATGAAACCGACGAACGCAGGAAGGTGAAGATACCTTTCCCTGTCATAAACTTATCGGCGAACCGGCGCACTGCTCCGGCCCTTGCGGGTGACGCGGTCTGCGGGTTTTCCACCGCGCTGTTATCGGGTACATTCCGGTTCATTGGTTTATGATTGTTTGGTGGTTGTGTTATGTCTCTTTATAGCTGACATTACAGCTTTGGCGATATTGGCGGCGGCTTCTGCGCGGCATGCCGAGAAGCTGGGCCAGTCGTTGAAGTCGATGATGGTGAGGGTTCCGTCGGCAGCCTGTATGCATTCACCGCCGTATACCATGATGTTGAGCTCGCGGGCTGCGGCATGGCAGATAGTCTTGAGCTGGTTTTCCGTGGCCCGGTGCTCTTCTTTCAGCATTTTTGCATCTTCCGGATCGAAGGGGCGGAACCAATGGAAGAATGGCGTTCCCTCCACTCCATAGAATTTCACCAACTGTCCGGGCAGGTGGCGTGATATCACAGCGCGTTTGAATCCGCGCAGGAAATATTCCTGAAGCACATCCTGGGCTTCATGTACGGAGCGTACGTAGCTTACATCCTCGGCATGTTGGGCGTGATAGTCGCCCCGCTTTATCCAGCATTGCTGCATGCCCAGACGCACGAGCCGTTGCTTTACAACCTCGTCGGTGTCGACCACGATGCTTTCGGGGTAGGGGATGTTGCTGCCGAGCAATATCCGCGCCTGACGCTCGCGGATGCAGTTCTCTATGCCGTAGCCTGAGTTGATTACGAGACGTCCCTCGTCTTCAAGCCGCTGGAGCATGTCGGTTGACCGTTTTTCACGACACATGTTGATGATGACCGGCTCTTTGGCGGCTCCGGTCGCGAATTGCTCCTCGCTGTAGATGTTGACTTCGCATCCGCGTTTGCGCAGTTGCTCGGCCACGGTATTCATTATCGTGGCGTCGTTCCCTATGTGATTGGGGGAGAATGCCCCTGCGCGCATTATGGCGGCAATCTGCGTAGTTGCCATTATCGGTTAGTTATTCCTTTCCGGTGTGATTGCGCGGTAAAACCGCTTTCCGGCATGCAAAGTTAATATTTTTTGCTAAAACACGCAATACAAAGTAACTGCTGCCCCTGCACGCGTATAAAGTGTTGATATCCTGCCGCTGCCGCTGCGCAGTCAGATGTGAAGGTTGGTCTCGTGTTTCAGATTATTGGATTTGAATTGCATAATTATCCCGCAGGAGAGTACGGTCCGGGGTACTCAACCTGCGGGATGTATGTTGGCCTGAGCGCGAGGGTTGCGTCAGCGTATGGCGGTTTTAACGGAATCGCCGGCTGATCTTACGATGTATATTCCGGCTGTGATGCCGTCGGTAGCCACTTCTGTCTTTCCGGTTGGAGCGGCGGGGGTTGCGGATACAAGTGTGCCGGCAGCGTTATAAAGTTCAACAAAGTCGCCTGCGGCTCCTGTTACCGCGAGTGTGCCGGGGGTGGCCTCTACTTGCATTCCGGTTGTTGCGGAGGATACGGCGGCAACGGAGTTTTCTTCGTTGGCTTCTATTCTGATGGAGCAGACTTTGTCGTTCCAGTCGCTTCCTACGAAGGTGGTTGATTCGGTCCACACGGATGGTGTGCCGCGCAGTGCGCTACCTTTGTACATGGATACGGTGTATCCCTCCTTTACAATTTTAAGAGATGTGATGTCGCGTGCCTGAATGCCGTATAGTGCGAGATCGGCCTGTGTGAATTCTCCGGCAGGGAGGCCGACAGCGTAGCCGCCGAAGTCGATGTCCTGATAAAAAATGGCTACAGGGTCTTGTTCTTCAACGGTAGGATAGATGCGGTTGATCGCGGTAGCCCATTCGTTGAGATTGCGCGCCTCGCTGTTATAGTTCCATAGGAAACCGCCTTCGGTGCCGCAGTTGTCGCGCCAGTTGGTGAAGCTCGATTTCATGGCGCTGATATCGGCGCTTGCCTCGCAGTCGAAGCCGATATACATGGGTATGTCGCCGAATACTTTCCAGTCGTCGGGATTGTTCCATGCGCCTCCGCCGTAGGTCTGTAGGTAGACGATCTCGCAGATTTCCGAATCGGCGTTAAGTTTCGCCACAAGACGTTGCCAGAACGATTTGTTGGTGTATGGTGCGATGGTGGTCTTAAATCCTATTTCGGCGAGCATCAGATGAAAGGCGGCGGCAGCGTTGACATCGTAGTCCTGTTCCTGATCGTTGTTGACAGCCACGACTTGGGGAAGCGCCTCATGGAGAGCCTTGAAGTTGCGGTAGAGAATAGTCTCTTCTCCCGTTCCGTCGCGTTCCACAAGTTTCTTTATATTGCCGTATGAGCCGTTGCCCCAGCCGCCGATGCAGAATTCCAGTCGGCTTATAGATGTTGGCGCGGTGAGCAGGTTGGTGATATCCTTGATGTAGTTGGGCTGATATTTGCCGAACACGTATTCTCCGTCCTGACACATGATACCTCCCGCTTCTGCCGCCTGCTGGTTACTCCAGTTGAAGTCGGTGGTCAGTGAGCCGTCCTCTTCCACGTTTACGTTGAACAGGATTGCGGTGGTGTAGCCTGAGTTACGCAGGTTTGTGATAGCCTGGGAGCGGTTGCGGCGCATATGTCCGCAGGCATATATCGCCGACTGGGCGCATATGTCCGCAGCGCCGGTAAGCAGCATTATACCGGAGAGCAGCAGCCGGCCGGCGAAAGTTTTGATTTTCATAACGGGAATTGCTATTTTGGTTATTGATAGTTTTCGGGGGTTTCGGCTGACAAAGTTATATATTTTTCCGTACCCCTGCAATATATCGCGGCTGTTTCGTCGGGGGGGGTGAGGCTGCCTGCAATGTCGGGTGATCCGATATTATATATGATTTTACGGAGTATAACCGGTCGCATTCATCCTTCCCCTCGCGCGGCTCAGCGGGGGGAAAAGGCAAGGAGAGCGCGACAAAGAGGGCGCTCGGCGTGGACGAGCTCGGCGAGGGTTGTTTCGGCGGGGATCGCTTCACCGGGAGGGGTGACGGTTGACAGCCGCACTTCCACCGGTTCGTCATAATAGGCCTCGTGGATGTAGTTGATCTCGAAGCGGGTGAGGCGGTTGCGGTCGTGAAAATCGAGCGACCAGCAGTTGAGCAGCAGTTCGATGTAGCGCGACGAGTTGACGTGGCGGTTAACGTCGAGATCGCAGTATGTGAACCGGTAGGGGATGGTGGTGTAGCCGGTGAGAGGGCGCAGGCGCGTCAGCGGGGCAGCCTGACATGTGATGTCGCCGGGGAACAATTCGCGTATATGGTACATATGCGACAGGTCCGTTGCCTGGCGTGTCTCCGTGTCGAGTACGGCCCACACAGTGCGGGCCCAGCCTATGGTTTTGCCAGTGCCGTCGAGTATTTCATAATCGCGGTCGGAAAAGAGGCGGTTGATGCCTGTCATCCATGTGCGTATGGTATAGTTCTCGTTTACTCCGGGATAGCGGGTCATCTCAACACCGACGCGTGAAAGCACCCAGGTCTCGTGGCGTGTGACGAGATAGGCATAGCCGATGCCTACATCGTTGGCATGCAGGGTGGCGACTTCTATAAGTCGGTTTATAAGAAGGGTTATTGGCATGCGTCCCTGAGGATTACATTCAGCGGGGGTGAGGAAGTATGTGCGTTCGAATATCTTTTCCATATGGCAAATTTACGGAGTTCGCTCTGTATGTGCAAAAAAAAGCAGGGGCGTTATGAACCTTGAAGTGTCTGGAGCTGATTTTCCTGATTATAGATTGTAGTCCAGACGCTTTTCCTGAACCGGATCAAATAATGCGTCGCGGTGCGTCAGAGGGTAGTGGCGGTATGGATTTCCTGCACATGCATAAAATTATAATAATTGATAATATGTGGAAAAAATATTGTCAGATAGTAAAAATATGTGTAACTTTGTCGAGCTGTTGGCGTAAAATTGCTTTTATGAATTAATTTTTCGTTGTTTTGATCGTTGTATTAAGAGGTTGTGTATCCATAATGTGGCAAAATGCATGAAAATCGGCATTTGATACAATAGTTTAAAGAAATAAATCAATCAAGATGAAAAAAATATATATTACATCCCTGATGGCGCTTTCGCTCTTTTCGGCAGGGGCGGGTGTGCTCGACCTCCAGAGCCGCCGACAGTTGCTTGAACGTGAACAGCTCCGTCAACCGCGTACTTCTGTGGCAGGAAGCGTGCGCCAGAAGGCTCAGTCTGCAAAGTCCATCCTTACCGGGCGTGAGACCACTCTGGCATTTGTTAAGATTGAGGATGGTTATACAGCCGATGATCTGCGTGCCGACGGAATCAATGTGCTTACGGTGCGTGGCAATGTAGCTATCGCCGAGGTCCCTTATTCCGAGGCTGAAGTTCTGGCGGCGAAGAGCAGTGTGAAACTGATGCAGTTCGAACGTCCGGTGAATGTGAAGATGGATATTGCCCGCGCGGTATCCGGAACGGATGTCATACATGAGGGGGCAGACGGTCTGCCGCGCGCCTATACAGGTAAAGGTGTGTTGGCCGCGATTGTCGATCAGGGTATGGATCCCAATCATGTCAACTTTCTTGATGCTGACGGTGAAAACCGTATCAAATATCTGGCGCAGATGCGCTACAACGCCATGGGTACTGACGTGGCACCCGTTTATTACGGGTCGGATGTAAAAGATGCACGTCCGATTTCGGAATTCACAACCGACGATCAGTCGACTTATCACGGAACACACACCCTCGGTATCATGGCAGGATCCTACAAGGGGGCTCTCGAGGTGTCGGAAGGGACCGATGCACTCGGTGAGTCTATCGTAAAGACTGTCGACAATCCATACTACGGTGTGGCGACGGATGCTGATCTGGCTGTGTCGTGCGGTCTGCTTACCGATGTCTGCATAGCTTACGGCATGGATTACATGTATGGCTACGGGGTTGAGTACAGACAGATGCCGATGGTCTACAATCTTTCGCTCGGTTCGAACACCGGCGCCCACGATCCCCGCTCGTCGATGTCGGAATTTCTCGATGCCGTGGGTGAAGAAACCATAATTTGTGTGTCGGCAGGTAACGAGGGCGATTCCAAGGCCGCCCTTAACAAGACACTTTCGGAAAGCGATAATACGATAAAGACCTTCATCCATCCCAAGTTGTATCATTACGAGGAAGGTGGGCAGAGTGTCGAGACACAGAATACATGGCGCTACGGAAATATCACCGTTTATGGCGACGATGATACGGAGTTCCAGGTGCGTGTAGTCCTATACCGTAAGAGCCGCAACTACCGTGTGGCGTATGAGATGCCGGCTGTTTCGACCGATACATATAAGGTATATTGCACGGATGATAGCTACGGCGGCGACGTGGTGGCTCCGGCCAACGGCCCGTTCGCGGCATATTTCGATGGTTACGTGGCTATAGCCCGGATGCTTGATCCGGCTACAAACCGCTTCTACTGCGACATCCAGCTCGACATAATAGACAAGGAAGCTAATTATAAGGACGAGGAGATGCTCGTAGGGCTTGAGGTGACCGGTACGGCAGGTCATCGCTATGATGTTTACAGCGATGCCACCACCGTAAGTTTCGATAACTACGGAATCGAGGGCTTTGACGACGGATCGCGTAACGGCACTCTCTCGGATATGGCGGTGGGCTACAATCTGGTGACTGTAGGATCGTACAATACCCGTCAGGAGTGGACAACTCTCGACGGTGGCAAACCCAGCTATGCCGGCGACGGTTTCCGCCCCGGATATGTGAGTGATTTCTCATCGTTCTCAACTCTGGCCGACGGACGCAACCTGCCTCTGGTGTGCGCACCCGGATCTGCCGTTATATCGTCGATGAGCCTTCCATATATGGAATATTACACCGATTATCTGGCATCGCAGACCGGTGTCAAGCTTACCGATGCGATGCGCCGTGAATATTACGATTATCTTTGCAGCGGGCGTGCCACCGGCGCCGATGGCAAAATCCATTACTGGAAGCAGGAGGTCGGAACCTCGATGTCAACTCCTTTTGTGGCAGGTAATATAGCTCTCTGGCTTGAGGCTGATCCCACGCTGAAGATTCAGGATGTTCAGGATATCATAGCCCGCACGGCTGTGCGCGATGAATATGTGGAGGCAGGCGATCCGGTTCAGTGGGGCGCCGGTAAGTTCGATGCGCTCGCAGGTCTTAAAGAGGTGATCCGTAATACGGGGATCGTAGGTGTATCCTCCGGCAGCCACAACGACCGCCTGATGGTAACCTCCGAGGGATCTGGCAGATTTAATGTTTTCGTCGGAGGCGCCACCGCTGTTGATGTGGCCCTCACTTCGATGAGCGGATCCGTAGCGTTACGTCAGAGCGGTGCCGGCGATGAACTAAGTGTGGATGCATCGTCGCTTCCGGCAGGGGTGTATGTGCTTACTGCTAACGGTCACTCTCAGAAAATTGTACTAAGATAATAATCAACCAACCAACAACCGGTATATGAACTGTAGTTTTGCTAAAATTGCCACAGGACTTTTCGTGGCTGCCGCCATGGCGTCGGGGGGAGCCCAGAACCTGTCGGCCCAGAATGCTGAGGTTCCGATCATCACATTCAAAACAAATATTTATGACACCTATGGTGCGGAAAATTCTTTCCATATTACTCTCGGAGCCACCGAAACAGATTATTTCGATGTAGACTGCGGCTTCGGAATGGTGGAGGCGGAGGTGTCGCCGGCATATTTCAATTCTGAAACACAGGCTATGGTGGGCACTCCTATTCAATGTGTGGTAAGCCAGGAAGGTCTGGTGAAAATATATGGCGATCCGGCCAAGATCGATTATATAGATTGCGAGGGTTGCTATATCGACTGGATCGAGATGCCGGATCTTGTAAATCTGGAAATCATTGATATGTCGCACAACGAGCTGAAGCGTCTCGACCTGTCGCCATTCAGAAATCTCTATGCCGTGTATCTCTCCGACAATCCTTTTACACCAGAAAATCCGGCAAAGATTGGCCCGGATCATCCGAATCTGACTATTCTCGAACTTGATATTCTCGACTATGTGGATCAGGATCTCAACCTGAGCGATTATCCTGCTCTTCAGGCTTTCGACGGTTATCATACGCTGGATCTGCGGAAGGTTGATGTTTCGGGATGTCCGCAATTGCGCTCGCTCACTCTCGAAATGACTTCCGTTGAGAGTCTCGACTTATCGAAGAATGCGAATCTGATGAGCCTCAACATATCTGAAAGCCGTGTGCGCTCTGTTGATCTGAGTAAGAACACCAAACTTCAGTATCTCTATTGCGGTCACACCTCCGGATTCGTAAACACCGATATAAAGATGGACAAGGTGGATGTAACCAACAATGGCGAACTGGTGTATCTTGCGGCTCAATGCAACGATCTTACTTCGATCGACCTGAGCAACAATCCCAATCTGGTGAACCTGTTGCTTCAGGGAAATAATCTGTCTGAGATAGATCTCAGCGCAAATACGGAGCTTTATCGCGTGAATTTGTCAGGAAACAATTTTTCTTTCGCCACACTTCCGGTGCCGCAACCTACATGGGGAGAGTATTATTACGATAATCAACATTTCGAGGTAAACCGCAGCTATGAGGTGAACAAACCAATCGACTTCTCGGCCAAGGTTATGCGCCCGGGATCGGTTACGACTGCCCAACCCTATACGATACCTTACGGCAGTCAGCCTGAGGAAATGGATGCCTCCACCTATACTTTCGAGAACGGTATAATAACCTTTAATGAAGTTCCGGCGGACTCGGTATATGTGAAATTCGCCAATACTGTTTTTGAAGAATATACGATTGAGTCCGGAACTTTCAAGATCAAGAGCGCCGCCGAGATGAATCAGCCCTCCAATGTGCTTTCGATCCATGTGGATGCCACACGCTCCGCCGATACGTTCGCCTTCAAGGTAGGATTGGATTCAAGCCGGTCGGGGAGCGATGAGTTCTATGTCGACGTGCAGTCGCGCGGTGAAGTTGCCCGCCATACATTCAGCGCGGCTTCCGTTACTGTTCCTGCTGAAAACAATGTGACACTTACGCTTCCTTCCGGAGCGGATGCCGATCTGGTGGTATACATGCCAGAAAATTCGGTTCTGACAGCTTTGGAAATCGAAAGTATGCCGGTTGCATCCATCGATTTGTCACGTGCCACCGAGTTGCGCACTCTGGCTGTGAGAGGCTGCGGGCTTGGGAATATCGATCTCCGCTACAACCGTTGCCTTACGTTTATCGACCTGTCGGATAACAATCTCCCCGCGCTCGATCTGAGCGGCGTGTATGGAAATTACGAAAAATTCGTTCTTACCACGGTTATAGCCGACCACAATGAAATATCCGAATTCATCGTTCCCTCTCCGGCCAGTATAGAGGTGGTGGACCTGTCATATAACAAGCTCTCGCAGCTTCTTCTGCAAAATTATACCGGCATAAAGAAAATTGATCTGAGCCACAACTCTATTACCGGAAGCATTACGCTTACATATCTGACAGAAGCCGAGTGTATTGATCTGTCGTATAATCAGCTTGAAGACATGCTGATAGATACTTTCCCCGCGAATGTATCTTTCGACATAAGCCATAACAGATTCACCTTTGCCACACTGCCCTATCTGCCACAATATGCAGGTTATGTCTATGCGCCTCAGGCCACGCTCGAGATCGTGAATCCCGCGCCTGCCGTCAACATATCCGCCCAGAACCGCGATATAGATGGGGTGTCGACATCTTTCATCTGGAAAAATGTAGCCGATGGCAAGCCCCTCGCAGAAGGCACCGATATGGAATGTAACGGAGGGGCTACGCGCTTCCTTCCCGCGGCCTTAGGCAAGGAGGTTTATTGCGAGTTAAGTCATACCGCCTTTCCGCAATTCAGAGGCGAGGATATGTTCTGCACCACCACTACAAAAATTGTTGATGCTCCTACCAAAGTTGTGGCCTCCTTTACGACAACTTCCTCTGTTAGCAATGCGGAGGTAATATTCCGCGGTCATAAGAACACGGCCCTCTACATCGACTGGCGTGGCGACGGAAGCGAATATACGCAGTATCCAGTTGTGTCGGGCAGCTATTTGAGCTATCCCGAACAGACTACCTATGCCGGAGCGAACGTAAAGATCTACACTTATGAGGATCCGTCCGACATCAGTGTATTCTCTATTTACGATACCCCGATGCAGAATCTCGATGCGTCGGCTCTTACCGGAGTATATGCCTTCTCGATAGGTGGCTGCGGTATTGATGAAGCCAACGTAGTGTTCCCGGCCACAACCGCAATCATCGAAATGAATCTTTCGGATAATAATTTTTCGACCAAGAATTTCAGTGAATTTGTGGAACTCAAGAGTCTCAATCTTTCGAACAACTCATATGAGGTGTTCGATGCAGGCAACCTACCTGCTCTTCAGACACTGTTTATGGACCGCAACAAACTGACTGAACTCAAACTCAACAATCCGTCGATGTGGGGATTGTCGGTAGCCGTCAATATGCTTTCGGAAATGGATTTCAGCAATGCTAAAAAAATAACCGATCTTGTTCTTTCAAACAATAACTTCAGGAGCATCGACCTGAAGCCTCTTGCAAGCCGGTTGGTGACCCTTGCTTTAGACCAGAATCGATTTACCTTCGCATCGCTTCCTCGCAGGTCGGCGATGTATGCACTGACAAATTACTTTTACGGAAACCAGGCAGATGTGGAGGTAACTTGTGTCGACGGAAAGGTTGACCTGTCGGATAATGCAAAGGTCGACGGTATAGCTACGGAATACGCGTGGTATCTCGGTCCTGTTGAATATGACAGCGAGACCGGTGAATTTGTAGGCGAGTTGCTCGACAACTCCGGTGCTGATCCGGAATACACCGTGGAGAATGGTGTCACTTCATTCTTCTCTACCTTCGACGATAATGTTTGCGGTGTGCTTACTAATTCAAATTATCCCAACCTGATTCTGTACACCGTTCCGGTGCATGTTGACCGCTCGGCCGGAGTAGACAACGTATCTGCCGACTATGCCGACCCCGATGCGCCTGTAGATGTCTACACCGTGTCCGGTGTCTTGATCCGCTCGCAGGTAGCTCCCGCCGAGGCGACAGCCGGTCTCGCTCCCGGCATCTATGTCGTGGGCGGCAGCAAAGTGGCCGTCCGCTGAGAAAACTACCGGTTTTATTAAGTAAGATGCGGTGTGGCGATTGTGTTTTCGTCACATCGCATCTTACTTTTAAGTTATGAGATACAGTGCAACTCGCACATACCTACAGCACCTCGCGCACGACTATTTTGATACATTTGTTGTGATATATGCGATATATATGTTGCGCATATTGCAGTTAATTCGTAATTTTGCGCGTGGAGGCGACCGCGTAAACTTGTTTGTGATCGGATGGTTGGCTTTCGGAAAAATAGGGGTATATGCATTCTACGCCACGGTTGATGCTGTTTTGTCAGAGCTGTCGCGCGTTGGTTTCGGCATATCGGTTCACACTCCTTCTTTAGAAACCAATTATTGTACAATACCGGCGAAGTGAGCCACGCGGTAAAAAATTTTCCAAAACCGTATGAAAAGGTTTTTACTTGCGATTTTCGGGGGAATTCTGCTGTTTTTACCCCCCCCCGTATTTTAGCTCAATCATTTGAGTTTCAAGGAATTAATTACGAGATTAGTAATAACGAGAACAAAACGTGTGCCGTCACCGGCTACACAACCATCCCCGAAAATCTTGTGATTCCGGCGGAAGTCACCTACGAGGACGAAAATTATGCCGTAACCGAAATTGCCGGTTACGCGTTTAGCAGTTGCGGTTCGCTTAAGTCATGTATTATTCCCGCTAAGGTAACTGAACTCGGGGAAGATGTGTTTGGAGGATGCTGGCGCTTAGCCAAAGTTCTGTATCCCTCTACTCTTGAGCCGGAATTTGGATACAGTAATCCTCTTACAGTTTCATATGATCCTGAGAATGGGATGACAGTCGACTCACACGGATGTGCTTACACTGACAATGGAGAGACACTTATATTTGTTCCTGTAGGGGATGTGGGTGACCTGATTATTCCTGAGGGTGTGAGGACTATAACTTCTACGGCATTCCGCGGGTGTGAAATCAAGGCCCTGACATTACCTTCGACGCTGGAGACTATTGAAGGAGATGCGTTTATGTTCGGTTATGATTCGTCAACAGACGATTATCTGGCAATGGGATGCAGCATTGAGCGTGTGAACTTCGTAGACTGGTCGAAATGGTATGCAAATGCGAAGCTCGGCAATCTGAACTCAAATCCATACCGCGAGTGTGGCGCTTACGCGGGTGGTATACAGATTGTGAATCCTCCCATGCCTGACGGACTGACAGAGATCGGCGATTACGTGAATGTGGGTATTACTTTCGACGGCGAGATAATCTTCCCTTCCACACTGAGGAAGATCGGAGCGTATGCGTTCTCCGGTCAGAAGGATCTCTACTATGTGGAGTTTCCGGATGGGCTTGAGGAGATAGGGGCTCACGCTTTCGACGGTTGTGAAACCCTGACTTTCGAGAGCTTACCTTCAACGCTCACCTCAATCGGCGCATATGCGTTCAACGGGTGCGCAAGCCAGACTGCCATCGTGCTGCCTGAGAAGCTTACAGATCTCGGAGAAGGAGCCTTCTCCAATATGACAAGTCTGAAGAAAGCGGTTCTATTCTCTAAACTTACTGAGGTCCCGGATAAGCTCTGCTACGAATGTAACAAGCTTGAGAGCGTGTATCTACCAAAGATGGCAACCAGCATAGGTTTTCAAGCCTTTGCTGATACAGCTTTGGATGAAGTGATTTTACCTCAGGTAATAGAAACTATAGATGACTTTGCTTTTGCAAAAGAATCTGAGCGAGGAGCTGGAGCCCTTAGTAAAATTTCCTTCCCGGAAAGCCTTCAGGAGATCGGCGAAGGGGCCTTTATGTCTCAGAAATTCCGAATCCTCGAATTTAATGAAGGGTTGAAAACTATTGGATACGCGGCTTTCGCAAATAACAATAATCTCACAACCATCAAATTCCCGTCGACTCTTGAATCAATCGGTCAGAACGCTTTTTCAACTTCTTATTATGATAAGAAAACAACCAGGGTCATACTCCCCTCAACTATGACTGAACTGGGTTCAGGTGCGTTCAGCAATAACGCTGTCGGCGAATTTGAAACGGGCGATGGTCTAACCACTATTGAAGTATGGTCCTTGGGCCGCCCGCAAATCCTGACAATCGGCAGCGGTGTGAAAAGTATTGCCGACGGTGCGCTTGATTTCTCCGAAATGAAGGTGTTCCGCATGAAGTGTAAGACACCTCCGTCTGTAGCCACGGCCTTCAACGTCACCGACGAGCAGATCGACAAGCTCGCATTCATAGTTCCCGACGGTGCCAAAACCGCTTATGAGCGCAATCCGCGTTGGAAAGTGTTCAATATCGTAGAGGAGTCGGAGAGCGATGTGACGGTGTATGTCGACGGCACATTCTCCATCGCCGAGGAGGTGCGCATGCAGAGCGGCATCATGCCTTCGCTGGTTACCAAGCTGAGGGTTACCGGTACGCTCGCCGACAGCGACTGGCGTCTGATCAACGAAAACATGGTATCGCTGATCTCGCTCGATCTCTCCGGGATTTCCAACACCGAGATTCCTGACGGGGCATTTGAGAATAAGGATCTTCTTGCTGAAATCATCCTCCCGTCGCAGCTGACAAAAATCGGCAACAGCGCCTTCTCAGGATGCTCGCTCCTTGACACACCTGAGCTTCCGGAAACTCTGGAATATATCGGCGGATATGCGTTCAGAGGATGTCAGAGGCTCTCGATTTCGGTGCTTCCCGATGCGCTGGAGTTCATGGGTTACGGAAGTTTCCAGGGATGTACTTCCCTTCGCTCCATCATTGCCGGCCCGAACATGGTTCTGGACACTTCTGCCGCCGGTTTTAATTTCCAAGACTGTACGGCTCTCGAGTTTGTGGACTTTGGTCGCACCCCGATAGAACATCTGCCGTGGGCTACATTTAAGGGATGCACTTCGCTTACCGACATTGTGCTTCCGCAGAATCTGAACTATATCGCATCTGATGTGTTCGCCAACTCAGCTCTGGAGTCGGTAGACCTACCTGCGACTCTCGAGTCGATCGGCAACAGCGCTTTCCAGGGAACAAAACTGCGCACCGTAAGCATACCCGAAGGGGTGACCTATATCAGCGACAATACTTTCGCCGATTGCGCCCGACTTATCAATGTGAATTTTCCGGAGTCGCTGACCGGTATCGGTACAAATGTTATGAACGGCTCTACGAAGGTGTCGGGTATCAGCTGTCCGTCGGTAGATGCTCCGTCGGCCCAGACCGGCGCGTTCGCATCGCTGAGCGCACGTAAGTGCAGCCTGACGGTTCCTCGTCAGTCGTACCGCGCATATCTAAGCGCTCCCCAGTGGGGCATCTTCGCCAATCTGATTAACTCGCTCAATGTCACAGTGCCCGAGAACGCTGTTCTTACCTCAGTAGACGAGGAAGAGTATCAGGAAATAGTGGAAGAGGAGGCACTTATAGCCGAAGCCGAGGCTCCCCTTGAGGAAGAGGAGGAGAATCCTGAGGAGAACGAAGATGAAAACGGCGGCGAAGATAATGGCGAAGATGAAAACACCCCCGCCCCATCGCGCGCAAAGATCCGCAAGGCTGCCCGCGAAACGCTCACCTCGACAGGCCGAAACTACGCACGTCTGTTTGACGGCGCCACCCTCGGCTCGCCCAAGACCTCGAAGGGAACGCGCGTGTTCATCAACCTGAAGGAGAACACTACGCTCAAGGCCGTGCGCTACAACAACAAGGATATCACCGATCAGTTGGATGGCAACAACTCGATACTGCTGCCACAGAACGCCGCCGGATCGCTCGAGATTGTAACTGAAGCCATTATTACCGGTATCGAAGAGGTTGCTGCCTCTGCCGGCGGATCGATCGATGCCGACACCCTCTGCTCGGTATATGATACCGCAGGCCGTCTGGTAGCTTCGGGTCGCCGTGGAGAGGTAGTATCGGAACTCTCGGCCGGTCTCTACATCCTCAAGGCGGGTCCGCTGACCGAGAAGATCGCTGTGAAATAACTTAGCGGAGGAGCCGCCTGGCCTCTCCATTCATATTGACATAATACTTACCCGAAGCCCGGGCGCAACCATAAGGTGCGCCCGGGCTTTATAGTAACCGATGTAGTCGGGGGCTCGTTCAGAAGATGATCTGGAAGCGGGCCTGGATGGTGTTGACGTGGCGGTCGGCAGGGTCGATGGCGCGGTCGCGCACGGTGGTGTAGCTGTAGCGTAGTCGGGCTATCATATATTTGTTGATATAGTAGTTGAGGGTGCAGGATGCTCCCTGGGTGATGCCGCCATAGATGTCGGCAGAGGTGTCGTTGGCGTTGGTGTAGTTGTACATCAGGGCGACTTCAAGCGAGCCGGGAGCCGGAGTTGCGATTCCTCCGTCGCCGGGCGAATATACATAGTCGCCACCCTTGACTATGCCGCGCAGAATGCCGTAAACGCCGTGGGCCTGATAGTTGCCGAAACCTCCGTCGCGCCATATGTTCATATAGTAATACTGGCTTTCAAGAGCCATGCGTCCGTAGCCGAGCAACAGTTCTGGTGAACATTTGAACTGGCCGGTGGCGTGGTCGATGGTTACGTCGAGCAGGCTTACTTTTGATACGCGCGAGGGGAAGTTCGATGAAAAGGTGAAACTCTTGTGGTTAAGTTCCTCATCGGTGCTGTAGGTGGGTGTGGCATAGTTGAACGAACTGCCTATCTGAACAATTCTGCCATCGGTGGTTATGGGTCGCCAAAGCAGTCGGCTCTGGAATCCGTAGCCTTGCTTACCCATTTGCGAGGCATTCATGCTGATGGCTTGATTTTCTACGAATACACTTGCTGTGGCGAACCATTTCGGTACGGAATGCTGATACATTGCGCCAATCAGGCGCGGACCGGCATAGAAAAATTCGTTGCTTGTGGATTCTTCCATCGTAACCTTCATGGAGGAGCTCGTAGCGGAGTTCAGTCCGAACTGCTGTACGAAATATCCGGCTCTTATGAAGTTTGAAGGATTGAAGTCGTATTCGATGAAGATGTCCTTCATGTTCACTTTGGCATAGGCGAACCCCAGGTCAAGCTTGGCTTTCCATTTGCCATAGGATGCCTTTACTCCGATGCGTGCATCGGGAATGGCTACTCCGCTTGTGAAGCCTTCGTGTTCGTCGCCCGGCATATATACGGCTCCGTCGGCGAGAATACGTCCAGTGGGAGTGACTTTCAGTTTGTCCCCGTTCTCCTGTGCGGCGGCAGAGAGTGTGACGGCTGCCACCATTATACTGAAATACAATGGTCTCATAGTAAATAGTAATTAGAAAGTAGTAAATAGAGAATTGAAGAGGAGAGGAGAATGAGAAATCAATCGCGGTCAGATCAATCAGTGCTATCCGTAAGTTACCGGTTGCTTGACCGCCATTCGGTCGCATTGCGCGGATAGAGGATTGATAATTGCGCAAGTAGCGAGAACTAATGATTGTCAGAGTGTCGGAGTAGGGGTAGGAGTGCCCGGGGTGACTTTACCTTCTTTCTTGAGCTGTTTGAACTCTGCTTTGGCTTTGGCGAGCTGCTTGGTGAAGCCGGGGTCGGCGTGGAGGCGTGCTACGGTCATTGCTCCTGTAATGCGGCCGGCATCGACATCGCTCTGGAAATGGTAGCCGCAGATTACACGGCTTTCGCCCATCTCGTAGCCGCGTTTGAGAATTTCGTTCTGACGTTCGGGATTGATTTCAGCGAGTACGAGGGCTGTGGCCCATCCCAATGAGCTGTGTCCCGAGGGGTATGAGCCGTTGGTAGAAAGTTCCTGTTGCTGCTCGGGGTTACAGGTATCTTCCTCGTAGAATATGAACGGGCGTGTACGGTCGTAGTAGCGTTTGGCTTCGCGTGTGCCGAGGTCGCCGGCATCTTCGCGCATCCCCACTATGAGTTTCAGGATTTCAGGTGCGTTTTCCTCGTTGATTTCAACGCCGAACGCCTCGGAGTAGGCTTTCGGGAGGCCGTCGCCGGTGACGCGGGCATCCTGAGCGGCCTGCTCGCCACGCGCTGTCTTACGCTGGAGTTTACCCCAGTTGTAGCGTGCCTGATCGTAGAGGAACAGGATTGATCCGCCATCGGGGGGACCCGGGAGAATTGTCAGACTGTTGGGGCAATCTCCCTCCTGAAGGAAGAAAACTTCGGGTTCTGTACGGTGATCCTTCACATCGTTGGGATTGAGAGGAGCCTGAGCTGAGATTGTCGCGCAGAATGTAGCGGCGAACATGCCTGCGAGAATATTGCGCAGGATTTTTGATTCTGTCGGTCTCATAGCGGAAATTTTTTAACAGTTTTTCAATTGGCAGGCGTTTGGGTGTGTGGTGTGTATGTGTGTTACCTCTGTACGACGGAGCTTACGTTACATCGCAATCTCATGCGTCTGCCGTTAATTCAGAATTTAGGTAAGAATTTTATTGTTCGAACTTTACAACCGCCGACATAGTGACAGGCGACTGTAAAATTTAAACCGTGGAGTGTAGAGAAAAGTTCTACATTCCACGGTTAAAAAGTATATGTTAAATTAACGCAATAAGTGCGGTTGCCTCACAGCCTCTGTCGCGACAGCTGATCCACGGAGCGCAGGCGTGGCAGATAGTAGGCCATCAGCGCGGCGGTGACGACGGTCGCGCATATATCGGAGATGTAGAATGTGCTCCATACACCTTCCAGACCCATAACTTCCGGAAGCCACAGCAGCAGTGGAATAAAGAAGATTACCTGACGGGTGAGGCTGAGGAATATGGATATCCCGATTTTTCCGATACTTTGAAAATAGGTGGTGGATACGATCTGGAAGCCTACGACAGCGAATACAAGCATGCCGGTGCGCAGGGCATGGGCGGTGAATTCTACGAGATCGGGGTCGGCGACGAATGCCCGCGCGATGAAATCCGGACATAATTGTCCGCCGGCCCATCCGATAGCGCTGATTACCGTGGCTGCTATGACAGCCAGACGGTAAACGGCTATAACTCTGTGAGGTGCGCCGTGGCCGTAGTTGAAACCGACTATGGGTTGCATACCCTGGCAGATTCCGAGTATTATGCAGCAGAGCATTGAGGTGTAGGTGACGAAAATGCCGGAGGCGGCAATGGCTTCCACTCCGCCGTATTCAAGCAGCGAGCGGTTTATGAGAATGTTGATCAGGCATGTGGCCACATTGATGATCGAAGGAGCTGCGCCTATGCCTACGATAGCCCAGATTACTTTCATGGAGGGGCGGAAGATACCTCGCCTGAAAGTTACCGGCCCGTTGGAGGGGCGGAAGAAGTGCCACATCACGAAGATCATTGATATGGTCATGGATATGTCTGTGGCTATGGCGGCTCCCTTTATACCCCAGCGGAACACGTAGATAAACAGCGGGGCAAGGACTATGTTCAGCCCCGCGCCTATGAACATCGTCACCATGGCGCGTACCGGGAAGCCCGATGCCCGCATAATATTGTTGAAGGAGAAAGTCAGATTGGTGAGGAGCAGGCCGGGGAGGATATACATCATGAAGTCGCGGGCATAGGGGAGGGTCACGTCGTTGGCTCCGAACAGCCGGAGTATGTGATCCATCCCGAGGGCGAAGGCGAGGATATAGGCGGTGCCTATGCCGAGCGTCAGGTTGAGCGAGTTTCCGAGTACGCGGGCAGCCGCCCCGTAGTCGTGGCCTCCGAGATGGATGCTCACTCTCGCTGCCGCGCCGGCTCCAACAAGTACGCCCAAGGCCGTGGCGATATTCATTACCGGAAAGGTGATTGCCAGACCGGCTATAGCCTCCGGACCTATTACCTGGCCTATGAATATTCGGTCGACTATATTGTAAAGTTGCATCACGAGCATACCTGCCACTGCGGGGAGCGAATATTTCCACAGCAGCCTTCCTATCGGCATAGAGGCGAGTTCGCGCAGATTCTGCTGCTTTTCGGGAGATGAGGTTTCTGTGGTATCGTCGTGCATCTGGAATAATTAATGCGTTTCCGGGGTTATTTTTTGCAAAAATAGTGAAAAATTCCCGTTGCATATGCTCCGATGCGGTGGCTAAGCTCCGGCGGAGGGCCGATTTAAGTTTTTTTTTATAAATTAATTAACAAGGACGGTGGAAATTGGCTAACTTTGCTTCGTGATTGGATGTTAGTATATCCGGAAGCACCTATGATGGTGCCGGAGCGGTGTGTCCGCTCTTCCTGATAATAGAAGAAACATCTTACTGCAACTTAAAAACGAAATCCTTTATGGAAAACAACGAAAACAAAGGTCTCGACCGCATAAGCTATGCGCTCGGTCTCAGCATGGGTAACAATTTCCGTGCTTCCGGCATCAATGAAATTAATGTTCAGGACTTTGCCGACGGCGTAGCAGCCGTGTTCTATGGCGCACAGCCCAAAATGAGCTATGACGAGGCCAAGGCTGAGATTCAGTCTTATTTTACCGAGCTTGAGAAGAAACAGCGCGCGGCTGCTGAAGAACTCGGCAAACAGAACAAGGCGCTCGGCGAGCAGTATCTTGCCGAAAACGGCAAGCGTGCTGAAGTTAAGACCCTCCCCAGCGGTCTGCAATATGAAGTGATCACCGAAGGCGACGGTCCTGTACCTGCGGCTACCGATCAGGTAGAGGTTCACTATACCGGTAAGTTGATCGACGGAACGGTATTCGATTCGTCGGTTGACCGCGGAGTGCCCGCGACTTTCGGTGTAACACAGGTTATACCCGGTTGGGTAGAGGCTCTGCAACTGATGAAGGCAGGCTCGAAATGGCGTCTGTTCATCCCCTCAGAGCTCGCTTACGGTCCGAACGGCGCTCCCGGTAGCCCGATCGGTCCGAACGCAACCCTCGTGTTCGATGTGGAACTTCTGAAGGTAATCGGCAAGTGATAGCCCTGAAGAAAATATTTTTTCCCGCAGCACTGGCAATGCTCGGCATTGCCGGAATGACAGCGCAGAGCGCCGCCCCGGCTCCATCCGACGGTCCTTCGGCCGAGGTCTATAAGGTTCCGGCCGATTCGGCGGCGGCAGCCTTTGCCACCATTATGGCCGAATATCTCAAACCGGAGCTGGAGAAGCAGTTTCCGGGCGACACGGCTGCCATCGCTGAATTCGTGCGTGGTGTGGAACACGCTTTCGAGATAAAGAATGTTGATGCGCCATATTTCTTTGGTGTCCGCAGCGGCTTTGGTCTTATTGACCGTGTGGAGGCCATGCAGGAGATGGGATTTCCGTTTACCTCATCGGAATTCAGCCGTAGTCTGGGAGATGCTCTCCGTGGGTCGGCGATGGGTTTCGATGTGAAGAGCGCCGATGCGTTTTTGCGCACTTCGGTGGAGCGCATGAATCCGCAGCAGGAGGCTGAGGCTGTCACCCCCGAGTCGCAACAGGAGTTTCTCGATGCCCAGAAGGCGCGTCCCGGCGTTACCGAAACTCCGTCGGGGCTTCTTTTCGAAGTGATAACCGAGGGTGAGGGTGAAACACCGGTCGCAACCGATAAGGTAAGAGTGACTTATACAGGGCGTCTTGCAGACGGCACGGTGTTCGATGAAACCTCGCGTCCGATTGAATTCCCGATTCAGGGGCTGGTTCCCGGATTCAGTGAAGGACTTATGATGATGAAGCCGGGGGGTGAGTACCGCCTGTTCATTCCGGCACCTCTCGGTTATGGCGAGCGTGGAGCCGCAGGGGTCATTCCTCCCGGAGCGGCGCTTGACTTCACGGTAAAACTGCTCGATGTCCTCAAGCAATAACCTATACCGATAGCTGATTGCGGGTGCGGGCACACAGAATGGAAAACAACTGAATTATTAATAACTGATATGAAAAAAATCTTTTTAGGTTTCGGTGCAGCCGCTGTTATGGCAGCCGGACTTAGCTCGTGTGGCAATGGCGCGAGCACAAATGCTTCTGCCGAAGACAAGGCTCTCGGCGATTCTACCGCCACAATCATAGGCGAATTCGCAGCAGCCCGTTCTGTTGCTGAATATCAGCAGATGAAAGAGATGCAGCCCGAGATGGCGGCCAAATTCTCTAAAGCTGCTTATCTGAAGGGTCTGAAAGCGGTTCTTGACGCAGATACTTCGGATATGTCGTATTTCCGCGGTCTTCAGATGGGTCTCCAGCTGGTAAATCCCATCATCGGAATCAATCAGGACGCGGGTGTTCCCGTATCGAAAGATGTTGTTTATGCAGCTTTCAAGAAAGTTTACGAGCAGGATAGCGTAGCTGATACAGGCCTTTATTTCCAGCAGTATCAGAACATCATGCGCGATCTTTCGCAGCGTGTGGAACAGAAGCGCGAGCAGGCTCTAGCCGAAAGCGATGAGGCTAAGGCAAATCTCGCCGAGGGTGAGGCTTACTGCGAGAAGATGCTTTCCGAAGGCTATCAGAAAACTGAGAGCGGCCTCGTTTATAAGATCATCAACCCCGGAACCGAGCCGAAGGTGACAGCCGCCGACCGCGCTGTGATCGAATACACCGGTAAGCTCGTTGACGGCACACAGTTCGACAGCAACGCCGGTCATGCTACAGCTATGAGTGTAGCTCAGTTCGTTCCCGGTTTCAAGGAAGCTCTCTGCCTTCTTGGCGCCGGCGGTAAGATGGTGGCAGTGATTCCCCCCGCGCTTGCTTACGGTGTGAAGGGTGCAGGCGAACAGATCGGCCCGAATGCAACTCTGGTATTCGATATCGATGTTCTCGAGATCAATCCCAAGAAATAAATCCTGAATTTTTACTGTGGCCACAATGGCCGCCGTACAGCCTGAAACACGCCGGAATGGACCTGAGGTCAGTTCCGGCGTTTTTTATGGTGATCTGTAATGAGGGTTGCAGGTTTTGTCGTACCTTTGCAGAACTTATCCTAATAAACTATTTTTATCATGAATAACAGATTGATTCTGATTTCGGCATTATCGCTGATGGCGGCCGGCGCGGTAGCCGCTCCTAAAGATTATCCACAGCCGGAGGGTATGCGTCCTGGCATGAGCGAGTACTGGACCCCACAACCCAAAGTAGTGACCCCAGGCGATATCGCTACAAACTCCGCACCGTCCGACGCTATTGTGCTTTTCGACGGTAAGAATCTTGACGCATGGAAGAGCTCGCGAACGGGCGAGGCTGCCGGATGGGATGTGCATGATGGTGTAGTGACTGTCAACAAATCGCACGGCGACATCCAGACCAAAGACAACTTCGACAGCTTCCAGCTTCATCTCGAATGGATGGTTCCGGAAAATATCCATGGCGAGAGCCAGGGACGCGGCAATAGCGGTGTGTTCCTTCAGGGACTGTATGAGGTTCAGGTGCTCGACTGCTACGACAACGAGACCTACGTGAACGGCATGACCGGATCGATCTACAAGCAGAAAGCTCCTACGGCCAACGTGATGCGCAAGCCGGGCGAATGGAATGTGTACGACATTATCTATACCTCGCCGGTGTTCAATGAAGACGGCACATATAAGGTGCATCCCAAAGTGACAGTGATTCAGAACGGATGTGTGATTGTCAACAACTACGACATTCAGGGCACTACGGAATATGTCGGCTTCCCCCGCGTGGTGAAGCATGGCGACGGCCCGATCATCCTTCAGTCGCACGGCGACCCCAGCGAGCCCATAAGCTTCCGCAACATCTGGCTCCGCCCCCTCTGATCCCAGCGGAATGGTTTAAATGCGAGGGTATGTCTGCACTAATCGCAGACATACCCTCGTTTTTAATTGTTTAAATTGTGGATAATAGATTATATTATTCCAGCAAGCCGTATACTCTTATATGAAGAATACTATGATTACTCCTCTTCCGGGGTATGGCGGTTGTCGCGGGCTTCCTTGAATTTCTGCTTCATGGTGGGGTTGCCGTGGGTGAGTTTGCGGATGGTGAGGGCTTCCACCTTGTCATTGGCGAGGCGGAGATTGTTTTCGGAGCCGACGAGGCTTTCGCGCACTTTCTGGAGCTGGGCTATGGAGTTGTCGATGGCTTTGATGGCGTCGCCGAATTTCTTGGAGGCCTGCATGTAGTTGTAGCCGAATCCTTCGCGGAATTTTTCAAGTTTCTCCTCGAAGTTGGTGATGTCGATGCTCTGGCGGCGGGCGGCCTCGAGCTCTGCCTTATATTCGGCGGCGCGGCGCGAGGCTTTGGTGAGCAGGGCTATGATTGGAAGGAAAAACTGCGGACGTACGACGAACATCTTGTCGTAGGCGTAGGAAACGTCGACTATGCCGTCGTTGTATAGTTCGCTCGTGGGTTCGAGAAGCGACACGAGCACGGCATATTCGCACTTCTTGGCCTTGCGGTCCTGGTCGAGCTTCTTGAAAAAGTCGCTGTTGCGGTGTTTGGTGGCTGTCTGGTCGGCCTCGTTCTTCATCTCGAACATGATGGAAATGTATTCCACTCCGTCGGCGAAGTCGCGGAATATGAAGTCGCCTTTGCTGCCTGTGCTGGCGTCGTTGTCTTTGTCAAAAAAGGCGTTGGGGTAGGCGGTGGTGCGTATGCGGTTGAACTCGGTGGCGCAATGCTGTTCGAGTGATTCGCCTATCATCTTGGTGCTGAGGCGCGCCTTCATGTCGCGGTAAAGCTCTATGGCGGCGTCTTTTTCCTTTATAATGGCTTCGTGACGCTCGCGCATGCTCGCCTCGCGGAGCAGCGCCTCGGACTTCACTGTTGCAACCTCGTTGGTGAGGCGGGCGATCTCTTTTTCCTTAAGTCCTGTTTCGCGTTCCACTTCGAGCTGGCGCATACGTTCGTTGGCCGATAGCTCCTGGCGCAGGCGGGCTATCTCGGCGTCGCGCTTGGCGAGGTCTGCCGCCAGTTCGAGCTCGCGGGTTTTCACTGCGGTCTGCATCTTCTGGGTCAGTTCGCTTATGCGGGCGTCGCGTTCGGCGAGTTTCAGCTCACGGGTGGCGAGCTGTTTCTGGAAATCATTTTTCAGCTCGTTGGTTTTCGAGGTGAGTTCGGCCTGCATCAGGCGGCGGTTTTCGGCCGTGCGTCGGTCGAGCTCGTCGTTGAAAACGGAGTTTCTCACCTGATTGGCAAGCGATTCAAACATATCTTCGTCAACACTGAATACATGCTGGCAGTGAGGGCATTTGAGTTCTTTCATGTTCATTTTCGGGCTAAGATGGAGAGATAAACAAAGGTAAGAATTTTTTTGAAATTTTGCAGCGGAGAAAATTGTTGTTATATTTGTGAATCGAATGAATTGCAACAGATGAACATGAGAACGAAATACAATAGAGTGCTGCTGAAACTCAGCGGTGAATCGCTGATGGGTAGTCAGGGTTACGGCATAGATCCGGTTCGTCTGGGTGAATATGCCGCCCAGATAAAGGCTGCCGCCGAGGCCGGAACGCAGATCGCGATAGTGATAGGTGGCGGGAACATTTTCCGCGGCATGCAGGGTGCGGCCAAGGGGTTCGACCGTGTTAAGGGTGACCAGATGGGTATGCTCGCTACGGTTATCAATTCGCTGGCGCTCAGTTCGGCGCTTACCGCCATCGGGCAGAAAGCCCGGGTGTTCACCGCTATCAATATGTATCCGATAGGTGAATATTACAGCAAGTGGCATGCTATCGAGGCTATGGAGCGTGGCGAGGTGGCTATCCTTTCGGGGGGAACGGGGTGTCCGTTCTTCACTACCGATACCGGGGCTGCACTGCGCGGTGTGGAGGTGGAAGCCGATGTGATGCTGAAGGGAACGCGTGTCGACGGTGTCTACACGGCCGATCCTGAGAAAGATCCGACCGCAACGAAATTCAGCGAGATCACCTACGACGAGGTCTACAACCGCGGTCTGAAAGTGATGGATCTCACCGCTACGGCTCTCTGCAAGGAGAATAAGCTTCCGATAATCGTGTTCGATATGGATACGGTCGGCAATCTCGCCAAAGTACTCGACGGCGAGTCAATCGGCACCCTCGTTTACTGAAGAAATCAATAAAATTACATAATTACCATGACAGATCCCAAGACATATCTCGACCCCGCAGAGGAGAAGATGGAGATGGCAGTGGCCTATCTCGACGAGTCGCTGGCACATATCCGTGCAGGCAAGGCAAATCCGAAAATTCTCGACGGCATCCGTGTGAGCTACTATGGTTCGGCTGCTCCTATCTCGAATGTAGCCAATGTTTCGGTGCCTGATGCGCGCACCATCGTTATCACACCCTGGGAGAAATCGATGTTCAAGGAGATAGAGAAAGCGATTATCAATTCCGAGTTGGGAATCATGCCTGAAAACAACGGTGAGGTGATCCGTCTTTCCATCCCGCCGCTGACCGAAGACCGCCGCAAGATGCTCGTAAAGCAGTCGAAGGCTGAGGCTGAGCAGGCCAAGGTGAGTGTGCGCAATGCCCGCCGCGATGCTATCGACGGTCTGAAAAAAGCCGTTAAGCAGGGAATGCCCGAGGATGTGGAGAAGGATGCCGAGACTACCGCCCAGAAGCTCCACGACAAGTATCTCAAGCGTATCGACGATCTATTCGCAGCGAAGGAGAAAGAGATTCTCACAGTCTGAAAGTGTGCAGACAGAGGAGAGCGATTCCCTTTTTTGAATACAGTATTCCCGGAAGTCCGGTTCTCGCAGTCGGGGACCGGCTTCCTTAATTTTTATGCCGGGAGCATATCCTGACCATATGCCCGCGGGTTGATAATTAACTGATAATGCAGACAATTCTATTTCATTCCACAATATTCGGTCCGATTCATTCGCGTCGTCTCGGAACATCGCTCGGTGTGAATCTTTCGCCGCGCGACGGGAAGGTGTGTTCGTTCGACTGCCTTTACTGCGAGGCGGGTTTTAACGCTCAGGGTGCTGGCAAAGCGGGCCTTCCCCCCCGCGCCGAGGTGTGTTCGCTACTTGAAGAGAAGCTGCGCTCTATGTCGGAAAACGGCGAACGTCTCGACGTCATAACTTTTTCGGGTAATGGCGAACCTACTATGCACCCCGATTTCGAGGGAGTGGTAAATGATACGCTGGAGCTGCGCGACCGCTATTTCCCCGAGGCGAAAGTGAGCGTGCTTTCCAATTCCACCCGTCTTGGCGATCCGGGGGTGTGCCGGGCATTGCTCCGCGTCGACAATAATATACTGAAACTCGATTCGGCTCTCGACGGCACGATCCGTCTGCTCGACCGTCCGAATTCTCCGGCATTTACCGCTGAAAAGGTAATCGGGGAGCTGCGGCAGTTTGAGGGGCAGGCTGTTATTCAGACTATGATGTTGCGTGGAGAGTTCGATGGTAAGATAATAGACAATACTGTCCCTGAAGAGGTTGACGCTCTTATCGAGGCTTATCGGCGCATAAAGCCTCGTGAGATAATGCTTTATTCGCTCGATCGTCTCACTCCGGCCACGGGGTTGGTGAAGGTTCCCATCGAGGAGCTGCGGGCCATCGGTAAGGAGATAGAAGAGGCTACCGGAATTCCGGTGCAGGTAAACTGACCCCCTATGGAGCAGAAATTTCTTGACAGTGGGTTGGCGGGTGTCGTACCGCCGTCGTTGAAACCGGGTGATGGTGTGGCAATCGTGTCGCCGGCGTCACATATCGACAGCACACTGATCGACAGTGCGGTGGCGGCTCTTGCTGCTGAGGGCTACAGCCCGGTTGTAGGAGCGCATGCGCGCGGATGCAGCGGGTCATTCAGCGCTGACCGCGAGGGGAGGCTGCAGGATTTGCGCGACGCTATTCTCGATGAGAGTGTCAGGGCGATAATTTGTTCGCGCGGAGGGTATGGAGCGGTTCATCTGCTTGAAGACCTTGACAGAATCGACAGCCAGTACTTCTCGAAATGGCTGGTGGGTTTCAGCGATATCACGGCCCTGCATGCGCTTTGGCTACGCAAGGGTTATGCCAGTCTGCATGCTGCGATGGCGAAATATATCGGTCGCCGGGAACAGTTCCCCTGCTTCCGCGACGAGATGTCGATGCTTGCCTGGGATGGCGACCTGTCCCGATTCGACCGCCATTACGGACCGCACCGCTTCAATTGTCGGGGGGAATGCCGCGGCAGGGTGGTGGGTGGCAATCTTGCAGTTCTTGGAGGGATAATCGGAACTCCGTTCGATCCTGTCCGTCCGGGCGATATACTGTTTATCGAGGATATTGCGGAGCCGATCTACAAGGTAGAGCGCATACTATGGCAACTGCGCCTGCGCGGGGTGTTTGGCCGTCTCGGTGGTCTCATGGTAGGGCAGTTCACAGAATACCGTCCGTCGGCTGACCATCCTGATATGGAGACAATGATAGACCGTTTTACAGCCGGATATGACTTTCCGCGGGCTTACGGCATTCCTTCGGGACACATCGAGGAGAACGCGCCGCTTCTCATGGGAGCTGAGGCACACCTCCGGGTGGATGCCTCCGGGGTGTGCCTCAGCTATGTGTAAATGGAATAATTGCGTTGTAGCCGTTGTCGTTGCGCCATAGCTATTAAGATACGCAAGTGGCTGTGTCGGTTTGTTTTGACACAGCCACTTGTTGATTCGTTTGGGAAATAAGGTTGTTAGTCGAGGTTGTAACCGAGCTTCTTGGCGACGCGTTCGAGGGTCTCGCGCGAGTTGAGAAGCTGGGAATAGCATACGCCGTCGCTGCATTGGCCTCCGAGCAAGCGCAGACGTTCGGAATATGCGTCCCAATCGGTGATCGGGCGTCGGCTGATGCCGGTTTTCATAGCGGCTTGTGCTACGGCAGGGGGAATGGTAAGTATCAGGCGGTTGTCCATGGGCTTGGGCAGGATATAGTCTTTGCTGAACTTCATGTCGGGCTCATGGTATGCCTCTTTTACATTTTCGGGAACAGGTTCGCGGGTTAGCTCGGCGATGGCGTGGGCTGCTGCCAGTTTCATCTCTTCGTTGATGGCTGATGCGCCGCAGTCGAGTGCGCCGCGGAATATGTAGGGGAATCCGAGTACGTTGTTGATCTGGTTGGGGTAGTCGGAGCGACCGGTGGCGAATATGAGGTCGGGGCGTGCTGCAACAGCTACGTCGTAGGCGATCTCGGGATCAGGATTTGCCAGAGCGAACACGATGGGGCGCGGTGCCATGGACTTCACCATCTCGGGCGTGACGACGTCGCGCACAGATAACCCGAGGAAAAGGTCTGCATCTACCATCGCTTCCTCCAGGGTGTGGAGGTCGCGTGTGGTGGCGAATTCGCGTTTCTGTTCGGAAAGCCCCGGGCGGTCGGCGCGGATAACGCCTTTCGAATCGCACATCACTACATTTTCGTGTTTTACACCCAGAGCTGTGTATAGGCGGGTGCATGAAATGGCGGCAGCCCCGGCGCCGTTAACTACCACGCGCAGATCCGACAGCTTTTTGTTTTGAAGTTCGGCGGCATTGAGTAGAGCGGCTCCTGAGATGATGGCGGTTCCGTGTTGGTCGTCGTGCATCACGGGGATATCGCATTGACGTTTCAACTCCTCCTCGATTTCAAAGCATTCGGGTGCCTTGATATCTTCCAGATTGATGCCTCCGAAGGTGGGAGAGAGGGCTTTTACTATCTCAATGAATTTTTTCGGATCTTTTTCGTTTATCTCGATATCGTAGCAGTCGAGACCGGCGAATATCTTGAAAAGCAGTGCTTTACCTTCCATTACCGGTTTGCCCGCCGTGGCTCCTATATCTCCCAGCCCCAGTACGGCAGTGCCGTTGGATATCACCGCCACAAGATTTCCTTTGTTGGTGTATTCCCAAACCTTCGACTCCTTTTCCTTGATTTCAAGGCAGGGGTAAGCCACGCCTGGGGAATATGCCAGAGCAAGATCGGCAGGTGAATTATAGGGCTTTGTCGGTAATACTTCGATTTTTCCGGGGCGTGGATCGCTGTGGTAGGCGAGCGCCATTTTTTTCAGTAGATTTTCCATATCTTGTTTGTTCGTCTTTTACATATATAATCTGGAAGCTGCTTTGTTAATGGGGAAATAAATTTAATAAGTAAGTCGTGAGATTTATCAATGCGCACTATTCTCGCTTCTTAATATTGTTTGATCTGTCAGCTACATTATATATAAGTGTGATATGGAGAGAAAGGTTCGGGTATGCACCGTTTTATTCCTTTATTCCGTATGCAAGGTCCCCGGCATCGCCAAGACCCGGTACGATGTAAGAATGGGCGTTGATTTCCGGATCAACGGCTCCGATCCAGAGGGTAGTTTTATCTTCAGGGAAATGTTTTTTTACAAATTCCACTGCCTGACGTGAAGCTACTACTGATGCCACATGTATGTGTGCCGGTTCGCCTTTTGTGAGTAGCGCGCGGTAACTCAGCTCCATTGATGCACCGGTGGCAAGCATCGGATCGGCGAGGATGAGGGTTTTGCCGTCGAGGCGTGGCGATGCAAGGTATTCGATGCAAATGTCGAAGTTTTCTTTCTCTTTATATTTACGGTATGCCGATACGAAGGCGTTCTGAGCATGGTCGAAATAGTTGAGGAAGCCCTGATGAAATGGTACACCGGCTCGGAAAATAGTGGCGAGAACGAGTTGTGTGGCTATTACATCGCTTTGCGTGGTGGTGAGAGGTGTAGTTGTTGTCACGGTCTTATAATCGAGTGTCTTGCTTATCTCATAGGCCATGATTTCTCCGATGCGTTCGAGATTGCGACGGAACCGGAGCATATCTTTCTGAATGTTGACATCGCGCAGTTCGGTCATATATTGACTGATCAGTGAGTGCTGCTCTGCAAAGTTAATTACCTTCATATTCTGTTTTTTTTTGGGGGGCTGCCGCTGCAGGGTAGCCACGGCGGTTGTTATATAGTTGAAACGTTTGAATGGCGGTTTTTGCTTATGCAAAGTTAAGCAGTTGGCGGAAATAATCGTCTATCCGTAGTAAGTTATTTTTGTATGGAATGCTTGTGAAAGCGTTTCGCAAATGAGAATATATGGCTGTTATATGGGGTAAAACAGTGACGATTCGTGAATATGTGTTAAATTTAAGGGTTTCTGCAAACTTTTTGGCTGGAATGTTTGGTAGTTTCGGAGAGAGTTTCTATCTTTGCACCCGCTTTCAGGAACGGCGCAGCGGCGCCACCGGCACAAACCGCGCGGCGGCGCTGTCGGCTCAGGATCCGGGGCATGTCTCCCTAAAGGTGGTAACACCTGAATGATCCGGAAGGTTCGAAAAAATTTGAAAAAAACGCGAAAAATTTTGTGGTTTCAAAAATAAGTTGTAATTTTGCAACGTTTTTCGGCGACACCGAAAGCGACTTTTGAAAGAGAGTACATTGAAAGATTTGCAATAGTGACGAA
>JAAVFL010000041.1 GCA_014800795.1 Bacteroidales bacterium
GTCTGGTCGATCACCGTAGCGGAGCGCACAACCTTGCGGTAGTTGTTGATGAAGATGTTGCGCATGATGGTGAAGACCCATCCCTTGAAGTTTACGTTGTCAACATACTTGTCCTCGTTGTCGAGAGCCTTGAGCGTTGTATCCTGAAGCAGGTCGTAGGCGTCGTCGCGGTTTGAGGTAAGCATATAGGCGAAGTTGAGAAGATTGCTCTGAAGCGAGAGAAGCTTGGTCTGGAAATTCTGAGTAGCCATAATAGATATGTTTAAGAAAGTTTTTATTCGTTTAGTAGTTTAGTCGGTTTCGCTGATGTTTCAGCGCCTTGGTATTTTGTAACTACTTTGTGATTACATTGCAAAGGTACGCACTATTTTCGAATCTGCAAATTATTTTGCAACTTTTTTGTAACAAAATTGTAAATTTTTCCGAATAACACTGTAACGCACAGATGCTCAACAATATACAAAATGTTAAATTTTTCATAGTTGTTACACCATAAATAATTGCGCCTCGCTCGAAAGCCGTATTCATATATTCTTCTTATGTATTTAATTTATATTGGCAATATGTTACAACAAATATATACAATGTAACATCGCTGTTTCATACATCCATGCAATCCCCATATAAACCATATGAACATACCAAATAACTTCAGTGGTGTTGTTGATTTGTCAACAAAAATAACTAACTTTGATGAACCTTAAATTACAACGATCGCTCAGACGGTCATAAAATCAATTCTTACCATTAAATGATACCTAAATTACCAACGACATTACTTGCAATGGCATTTGCCGCAGGTGTATGTGCCCAGCCTTTAACAATTTCCACTGCTTGGTTCAAAGCTGGCGACTCCAAAGAATGGAGCAATCCGCAAATCGATGATTCCGCATGGAAGACTTTAGATGTAAGCCGCACATGGGATAGTCAGGGAATACCCTCTTCAACCAAGTTCGGATGGTATCGCATGCATTTTACCCCGACCAAAGCCATGCTCGAACAATCTGATCTCAAAGAGGTGATAGAATTTGATCTCGGTACGATTGATGATGTTGATGAAGTTTATTTAAACGGTAAACTTATCGGTAAGACAGGAAATATGCCAGGAGATACCGGTGCCTATGCCGCGATGTTCTATGTACCGCGTAAATATACAGTTCCTGTCAATGACAAAAACATCAAATGGGATGCTGATAACGTACTTGCCGTGCGTTGCTACAGCGATAACGCTCCTGGCGGAATGTTCGGCGGAAATGTAAAGATAAATGTACCAAGTCGCATCGACGGATGCACTCTCAGCTTCTCGGAGACAGATTCCACCAATAAACCGAGCTATTCCGTTTCCTTGAACAACACTTATAAGAGTCCCGTTTCCGGAACCCTTAAACTCGAAATCACCGATGCCGAAACAGGTAAGGTTATCAGTAACATCGAAAAGAAAATCAGTGCCCGCGACGGAAAGCCTGCTATAATCACCCTTCCCTACGACAGAAGCAAATGTCTCCGGATAAAAGCTCAATTTACAGAGGCGAAAAGCGGAAAAACCATATCAGGCAACTATACTCCGAAGTATATTCTAACCCCTGAAGCACCCGCTGCTCCACGCTTCAATACAGCACCCGTTTATGGCGTGCGCCCCGGTTCGCCAATTCATTTCCGCTTTGGTGTTTCCGGCGACCGCCCGATGAAAATCACTTCTCCGGATCTTCCCGCCGGACTTGAAATCAATCCTGAAAACGGCGCACTCAGCGGTTCTCTCGCAAAAGAAGGAGATTATACTTTCACTGTAGTGGCTACAAACGATAAAGGTGAGGCATCGCAGCAATTCACTATAAAAGTCGGCAATCGCATAGCGCTTACCCCTCCGATGGGTTGGAACAGCTGGAATTGCTGGGGACTCAGCGTGTCGCAGGACAAAGTAATGGCAAGCGCACAAGCTTTGATAGACAAAGGACTTGCAGATTACGGTTACGCATATATCAATGTTGATGATGCCTGGGAAGCACCCGCCCGTAATGCCGACGGCACTATTGCCGTGAACGAAAAATTCCCCGACATGAAAGCACTCGGTGACTGGCTGCATGAACGTGGTCTCAAATTCGGTATATACTCCTCCCCCGGCGACTACACATGCGGTGGCTACCTTGGCTCTCTCGATCATGAGAAACAAGATGCCGAAACATACAATTCCTGGGGAGTTGACTATTTGAAATACGACTGGTGTGGTTACGTACATAAACATGTCAACGAAGCCGACAAGAAAACTGTTGCTTCATACGTCCGGCCATATCTTCTCATGGAAGGATACCTGCGTGAACAACCCCGCGATATATTCTATAGCTTATGTCAGTATGGTATGGAAGATGTATGGAAATGGGGCGATTTTGTTGATGCCAACTCGTGGCGTACGACCGGCGACATAACAGATACATGGGAGTCTATGTACGATATCGGCTTCGTTCAGCAAGCAGACCTCTATCCCTACGCTCATCCCGGAGGATGGAACGACCCCGACATGCTGATCGTAGGTAAAGTTGGATGGAGCAATAATCTCCGCGACTCACGCCTGACCCCCGACGAACAGTACACCCATATATCACTTTGGTCGCTGCTCGCTGCCAATATGCTCATCGGATGCGATCTTGCCCAGCTCGACGATTTCACAATCAATCTTCTTTGCAACAATGAAGTTAACGCTGTAAATCAAGATATTCTCGGAAAACAGGCGAAACGCGATGTGGAGGACGGAGATATTCAGATTTGGAGCCGCCCTCTCAGCGACGGTAGCCGTGCCATCGGTATATTCAACGTAGGAACTGAGGATAAAACAGTTAATCTCAAGGACTATATGGGAACGCTCGGACTGAAGAACCTGAAATCGATCCGCGACCTCTGGCGTCAGAAAGATCTCCCCACTGACGACACTTCATACCTCGTGCTTCCCCACGGTGTGAAATTCATTAAAGTTACTGAATAAACATCATATACAGCACTCGTGAAAATACTGCAGGCGGTCCGGTTTCGGATCGCCTGCTTATTCATTTAAAATATAACGCTGCGGAAAAAAACTAAACTATCGAAAACTCATGTTTACAATTCGCCGTAATCATTTCTGTGCAGAAAGAAGCTCTTTTAGAAAATCTGCAACTACAAAAGTACTGCCACCGATAAAAACTGCCGCCGGATTATGGATTAATGCCTCCCGGTAAGCTTTTCCCACTCCCGCTATAATCTTACCAGGACGACCGGCAGCCGCCCCACGCTCTCCAAGCTCTCCGGCAGGAAGCGCACGTGGTATATCAGCATTTGTATATATAATTTCAGCATCCTCCGGAAGCATTGAGAAAATATGCGAGGTATCCTTATCATTTACAAAACCAAGAATTATTGTAAGGGGACGGGGAAGTTTCCTGATCTGAGGTCCAAGCCAACGCCATCCTCCGATATTATGTCCGGTGTCGCATATAGTCAACGGCATATCAGCAACAGTCATCCAGCGTCCCATAAGCCCTGTCGCGGCACAGACATTTCGGAGTCCGGACTTTACATCGTCAGCCTTTATTTTCCATCCGAGACGCTGCAACTCCATTAAAGCTGCGAGTATGGTCAGCACATTTTCATGCTGACAATCTCCGGTAAGTTCAAATTCAAGATCTCCATAAGGTGTGTTCACCAATTCAAGAAAACCTCTATCCGATGATTTTATGTTTATATCCGGGAACTTTAACGCCGCATATACCGGCACTGTGCCCTTCTCTTTAGCGCAATTCCCGAGAAATTCACGTATGTCCGGATCATGCTCACCAATTATCACAGGCACTCCGGAACGCATAATTCCGGCCTTTTCTGCAGCAATCATCTCCAATGTATTCCCCAATTGAGCCATATGGTCAAAGGAAATATTTGTTATCACCGACAACTGCGGATCGACAATATTGGTTGAATCAAGCCTGCCTCCCAATCCGACTTCAATAACTGCTATATCAACATTCATACGCTTGAACCAGTCAAAAGCCATTACTGTGGTCAGCTCAAAAAACGACGGTGACAACAAGTCACTCGCATCTGATGATCTGTAATTACGCACAAAAGATACTACGCTTTCTTCCGGTATCATCTGACCGTTCACACGCATACGCTCACGAAAATCCACAAGATGGGGAGATGTATAAAGCCCCACCCGGTAGCCGGCAGCCTGCAGCACAGATGCCAAGGTATGCGATGTTGAACCTTTCCCGTTCGTACCTCCTACATGAATTACAGGATATGCAAAATGAGGATTCCCGAATACTTCCGCGAGCAAACCGACAGTCTGCAATCCCGGTTTGTATGCTGCGGCTCCTATACTTTGAAACTGAGGCGTCTGATTATACAAATAGTCAACCGCCTCAAGATATGCTTCAGACATAGTCAATAATAAATAACTAATCCGGCTATTCCTGCTAAGATTATCACAAGAATCGGATGAATCTTGGTAAACAATACTGTAGTCAACGACAATATGGCAATAACTACAGAAATCCATATCTCCCGGGAATCAGATCCGAAATTAGCCTCGTTCATAAGTAATAATGCTGCCGATGCGATCAATCCGATCACAACCGGACGTAACCCCGCAAATATACCCCTTACGACTATACTCTCCTTATGTCTGCTGATAAAATGACTTGTATACGCCACAAGCAGAAAAGAGGGAAGAACAACGACAAGAGTACATATTACAGATCCAAGTAACCCCCAAAGAGGATTGTCGTACCCGGCATGCATAGGAGCCGCATACCCGATATAAGTCGCGGAATTGATTCCGATTGGTCCGGGAGTCATCTGGGATATGGCGACAATATCGGTAAACATCTTTTCAGTGATCCAACCAGGTCCCACAATCTCTTTCTCTATAAGAGAGAGCATAGCATACCCTCCGCCGAAACCGAACAGGCCTATTTTCAAATAACTCCAGATGAGTTTAAGATAGATCATAATTTAGCCGTATATGGGTTGTTATAAATCTTCATCCTCAATTTTTTTCTCTTTCTCCTCTATCTCCGGATCACTGAGGTTTCTCTCCTGCCGTTTAAGCCAAAAGTACCCCGCCGCTCCCCCGAGCACTATGAACAGAATCGGGTTTGAGACATATGGGATATCAGACCATATCAATAGAGCAACTATAAGAGGTATCCAGAAAGTTTTCCATCCAATGTGTGAAGCTTTCGCCGTAGTTATAACCGGAGCTACTATGAGCGCGACAACAGCCGGTCTGATTCCACGGAAAATCGAACTTATCACATGATTGTTCTGAATAAGATCCGGAGTAAGAAAAATTGCGATCGTCAGAATTATGAGAAAACATGGCAGAATCGTACCGGCCGCCGCCGCCACACTTCCCTTCATGCCCCTGAGCCTGTCACCGACCGCAACAGATATATTCACGGCAAGAATACCCGGCAGCGACTGAGCCACTGCAAGCAGATCAAGGAACTCCTCCCGATCAATCCACTTCCTTTTTTCTACCACTTCCCTCTCTATCAGTGATATCATGGCCCACCCGCCACCGAATGTGAATGCGCCTATTCTCAAGAACGATGAGAATAGCTGGAAATAAATATTATTGACAGACATTCAGATCAGAATAAAACAATATTATGTTGCAAGGTGGGAACTACTCTACAGTAACCGATTTGGCAAGATTTCGAGGCATATCGACATTACAACCTTTTTTAATAGCGATATGGTAGGCCAGAAGCTGTAAAGGAATCGAGACTATCACTGGCGACATACACTCCGGAACCATCGGAATCTCCAGTACATGGTCGGCAATCTCCTTTATAGTGGTATCTCCTTTAGTCACAATTGCTATCACAGAGCCACCACGCGCTTTAACCTGCTGAATATTCGAAATAATCTTTTCATGCATCTCATCGTCAGGAGCGATCACTACTGTGGGCAGTTCATGATCTATAAGGGCGATCGGACCGTGTTTCATCTCCGCAGCGGGGTATCCTTCCGCATGTATATAGCTGATTTCCTTTAATTTCAAAGCTCCCTCAAGAGCGCTAGGATAATTATATCCACGTCCGAGATACAAGAAATTATGCACATAGGTATACGTACTCGAAAGCTTCTCTATGCGGTCGTTGAGTCTAAGTGCCTGCTTGATAAGGGATGGTAGCGAACGCAAAGCTTTCGCTACTGCGAAACGCGTCTCTTTAGAAACAGTATTCTTAAGCGTACCTACTGCCATGGCAAGCATTGCAAGCACAGTCACCTGACCTGTGAATGCTTTTGTAGATGCGACGCCGATTTCCGGTCCCACATGAATATAGGTCCCCGAATCGGTAGCCCTTGCTATAGATGAACCAACGACATTACAAATACCGTAAACAAATGCTCCACACTTTTTGGCCATCTGAATGGCTGCCAGTGTGTCGGCGGTCTCCCCCGACTGTGAAATGGCTATCACAATATCGTTGGACGTCAGGATCGGATTGCTGTAACGGAATTCGCTGGCGTATTCCACCTCTACCGGGATACGGGCTATTTCCTGAAGAAGCCGTTTACCGATCAATCCGGCATGCCATGAAGTTCCACATGCCACGATCACAATCCTGTTCGCATTTATAAACCGCTCTTTATTCTCTGTCACCCCTGAAAGCGACACTTCGTCGCCGGAGGATGCTACCCTACCTCTGATACAATCTTGAATTGTTCGCGGCTGCTCGAAAATCTCTTTAAGCATAAAATGCGGATACCCTCCCTTTTCAAGCTGCGAAACGGAAAGGCGCAGGGTCTTGATATCAATGGCCGCAGGCAGATTATCTGAATCTACTATCTGCAACGGCTGTCCACGCTGAATTATGGCAATTTCGTCATCGTTCAGATATACCACCTGATCGGTATATTCTATGATGGGCGTAGCATCAGAAGCTATAAATGTCTCATTTTCGCCGATACCGATCACAAGAGGAGAGCTTTTGCGCGCACAGATCATCGTATCCGGCTCTGTAGTGTCCACTACACCTATGGCATATGCACCAACAACCTCTTTCAACGCACCACGCACCGCGTCAATAAGCGAACACTTGTTTTTTTCTTTTACATATTCGATTAACTGAACTAACACTTCCGTGTCAGTATCGCTGTGGAATTTACATCCCTCTATTTCCAATGCCTCCTTCAGTACATGATAGTTCTCTATGGTACCGTTGTGAACTAGAGCGATATTCCCGCTTCTGCTTACATGTGGATGCGCGTTCACATCGTTAGGTTCGCCATGCGTGGCCCATCGTGTGTGTGCGATACCGATTGTGCCGCTTATATCTTTTGAACTGCAGAAGCGTTCAAGGTCAGAGACCTTGCCACGGGTCTTATATACATTAAGTTCGCTTCCTTCTCCCATCAGGGCAACTCCGGCAGAATCATATCCGCGATATTCAAGTCGATGTAATCCCTTTATCAGAATTTCATATGCCGGTCTGCCACCGATGTACCCTACTATTCCACACATAAATTTTTTCCTCTGTGATTAATATATTCCAAATTGGATGTACCGGACCAATATAACGTATGCTACTGATTAAACGCACGTACGTAATACGGCAAAACGGACCATGCGACAATATGCCACCGTTATCCGCTTAATTTAATGCAAAGTTAAAAATAATCTATCATTTGCCGGACAAAAAGAAACTATAATTTTTCAATAATATATTAAATATCTGACTACCAACTCACAGCATCCGACAAACATATTATGGAGCTATTCTCCTGATGCCATGTACTGTAATACTGTTCCCGGACATGCGGGCCTGCTCCATCAGTGATATATTTCTTGCATCATTATCTTTGGAGTTTTCAGGGTGATCAAGATGATATTCGATCGCCCCGAACTTAATAAAGCCCTTTTGAATACCGGCGTTTATCAATCTGTATGCCAGCTCCGAATCTTCACGACCCCAGCCATTGATATCTTCATTGTATCCGTTCACCTTGATAAGATCATCGCGCCAGAAAGCCATATTGCACCCACGCACATAGCCCCCGCGTGACTTCTTGTAACGACGCATCATATGCATAAGCAACGGACACCTGCACCCGTTTATTTTTTTACGTTCGGGAGCGTTTTTCGGCAATTCCACCGTTTTCCTGTCAAGCATCGTAGCGGTTGTCGCATGCGACAGCATCACACGACTCCCCGAATGAAACCATCCGCGCTTCGCCATCGCCATATGATCTGCAATGAAACCGGGATGAAGAATTATATCTCCATCAATCTGAATTATATAGTCGCCCTCAGCCTCAGCTATAGCTTTATTACGGATTGCCCCGAGTCTGAATCCTTCGTCGGGATGCCATACATGTTTCATTGGAACAAATGATTCCGCCGCCATTTCCTCAATCAATAATCTGGTGTCATCTCCCGAACCGTCATCGGCAATGATAACTTCATCAGGAAGCTTCCGCTGATTCATAATACTTTTCAGCGTAAGATACAGATAAGCAGGATTATTATATGTAGCTACGATAAGCGAAATTTTCATCTGACATGATATAATTCAATACAACATCTGACGACCGCAATAACTCAATCGTACATCGAATTTTCCCTTCGGTGCGACCCGAATGCGAAAAGGTTAGCAACACGCATATTACGGCGGAATTTTCCTGGAGAGGAACACATCATACGATAACGCCGAAGGATTTTTACCGGAATTATTGCCGAAGCCGCTTCAAGATATTTTTCTGAAAGTCCGGTTATCTCTTCAATAAATTTCATCGCTTCATCAGCATCGGTCGTGTTACGTGCGATCGCCTTGGCAGTTCCAACCGCACTTATAATAACAGGAGCGGCAATTTCCGCCTCAGACAACCCGTGTTTCTCTATCGGAAGCCGGAGCATGAATTCCGCACGCTCTATATCAGCATAAAATTTTGCCATGCGCTTGTCTGCACTAAATCCATTGGTCACTCCTGATCTACGCATTCTGTAATGATATTTCGGCGATGATATTGAAATCCATCTGTTGACTTTGGAGAACCAATGCAACATAACGGCATGGTCCTCGAAATATCTCCGACCGGAAAAACCCTGCTCAACTATTTCACGACGAAATATTTTGTCACACGCGATACTCTGCACCACCCGGTCAAGATATCCCTCTTTCATCAGGGTAGCTCCATCGTACACACCCGTCATAGCCCGGGGCTCCTTTATCTTGCTTCTCCCGATAAAATCGAGATAATATCCGCAGACTGCCATATCGCAATTCTCCTGTTCCAATCCCTTTATCATGACACTGAACATATCCGGATCAATCCAGTCATCACTGTCAACAAATCCGATATAACGACCATGAGCAATGCTCAAACCATTATTACGTGCAACGCCTTGTCCTGCATTTTTCTGATGAATCACCCTCACCCTACTGTCGAGCGAGGCATATTTATCGCACATATCCGGACTAGAATCCGTGGATCCATCATCTATAAGAATCAGTTCCCATTCACGAAAACTCTGCGCAAGCACTGAATCAACGCTCTCTGCAAGGTATCGCTCCATATTATACACTGGCATGATTATGGAGAGAATCGGACTTCCAGTCACCACTGTGTCAGCCGAAACCTTTTTTTCAATTATATCACTGCTCATACTGGCACTACTACCATTGGAATATCTGTTCGGAATAGAATGCGATGGGCCAGCGATGGATTGAACACACGCGCCACAACATTCTTATGTTTATTCGGCATACACAGCAGATCATAATCATGATGACCGGCTTCCTCACGGAATTGCTCTGCATTCACAGGCATCACTTTAGGAGAAACCTCAAAAGTATACTCACTGTAATGTTCGCGGCAATATTTCAGAAGATTTTCTTCCGTTCCCTTTGAGAAAAACGGTCGTTTCAGACTGCGGCGCTGTGGAACAGCCATAAGTGTGATCTCAAGTTTCCTATCCGGGAAATAACGATACAGAGTATCCAGCGCAAGCAAATCTTCCTGATCAAGATTGCAGAAAAATGCCACTCTCTTTATTTTAGGGAAAAAATTTTCTTCCACTGTTTCAGGAACAGTAAAAGCCGGCACACGGCATGAATCAAGCACCTCGGCTGTGACGCTACCTATCAACTCAGACTCTTTCTTCTCCGCTGCCCGTGTTCCCATCACTACCATAAACGGCTTTGTCTGCCGGGTATAACTCAGAATCGCCTCTTCGGGCAATCCCTCTACTATCTGCGTGGAAAATTTTACAGCCGGCAACCGTCCTTCTTTCATTATACCCTTCACTTTCTCGGCGAAACGCCGCATCATTTTATCAGATTCCACATGCAACATACGCGTTTCTTCGATATCAACAAGTTCATAATCATATGAATCTGACAACTGCACGGCTTCTTGATTGATCGGGCTAAGGAAACTATTCATAAATTCAACCTCACAGTTCAATTTATGCGCGAGGTTAATTGCCGGATAAACTGCCTTGAAAGATCCGTCGGAAAAGTCGGTCGGGACAAGAATCTTGCATTTTTCCGTTGTAACTGAATCATCGGGCACCGCGAAAATCTCATAGTTCTCTACAATACGAAGAGCCAATGGCAGATCTGCCTCACGCACTCTGATTCGCACACCGGGAGAGATTACCGGAGAGTCAAGGTTTACATTGTTCAGTTCCACATATATCCCGTCGCGTTCCAGTAGACTCTTAATTGGAAGAGCTCTTTCGTAAGTGTGGATGGCTAATGTTATCAGTCTGTTAGGAGTCATGCCCAATAGATGTTAAATGTCTGAATACTGCTGAACTACACGCACTCAAAGAGCGTCTTGAACGTAGCTCAAATTAATAATGCCGATGATACTTGACTGACAGGTAAGTCGTTCCCATTACAATAACAATCGCGCCCCATTATGCCCCGCAAAAAAACAGAGGCTTGAAGGCGCGATTGATAATTTCTTCTTTACTTTTGCAGTCGGGGTTCAGACCTCATTTTTACGTTCCTCTTCCTCGAGGATCGCAACTGCCATATCATAAATAGTTGTATCGTCAAGCACAACTATACCGCCGTCGGGACCCGGCTCGATGTGTACACCACAATTCTTGCCAAACTCGTAGTTCGATCCACCGAAATAGTTACGGACTGTCTGAGCGGTAATGTTGAGTTTGTCGGCGATGCGGCTGGTCGCTCCATCGGGCAGACTGTCCTTCAGGCGACGGAGGTCGTTGAAAGTGATGGTCTTTGTCATGTTCTTTTATTTTTGGAGGTTAACATTAATCAAAAACAGAACCCACGTCACATATATCAGTTTTACCTGATAATAAGATTATCAGTTTCTAAACGTGGAGTTCAAATTTAAAAAACATTTTCATCTTTTCCAAATATTCCGGATATGTTTAATAACACTTTAGCATAAAACCAAGTCTTAATTACCGAACATCCAGCCTATTATACAACAAGAAAATATTCCATATTTTTTAAGAAACCGCGCTTTTATATACGCTCGATCTCACTTGCCTTTATCCAGGCACGATCGCCATGCCCGACCTTTACCTCATACCATTTCCCTTCTCCGGGAGAACTTACAGAGTCTACCACCTCTACTTTGGTACCTTCATGGAGCAGAAATGCTTCCTCCGCTTGATTGCGAGCCTCGCGTGGAGTAGTGGAAAGCTGAACAGAAGGTGATAGAATTATCGCATAGTCATTATTCTCCACACGGTTGGCCGCAGCAAACGACACTATCACAGATAATGCGGTAAGAAAAAAAACTAAAATACCACCGAAAAAACTGAATTTTTTTACTATCACGACTGAAGAAAACAGATACGTACACACTCCTGCCAGAAATAGTGCGAATAATATAACGGTAATCCATGCCCATGTATCTGCATGAAACATACATACTATATTATCCCACAGAGAACTCATTATTGACCCGTTGTCAATCTGGCGGTCTGTAATCTTTGTCTTGACAAATTCAAGATTAGTGCGGGCGTCAGTGTTGGTCGGATCAATTTTCAACGCCCTCTCATAGTTGACGAGAGCTTTGCCCAGATTACCTTGACGGTAATAGGAATTTCCAAGATTATAAAAAAGAACCGACGATGTGCCACCGGCCGCCATGGCATCGGTATACAACTTTTCCGCCAACTGAAAGTTATCTGCCGAATAAGCGGAATCACCCATCTGAGCAAGATTCTCCGCCGTCGCATAACCATCAGTTTCTACCTGCCCGCTACCTTCCGACGCAATATTCTCAGCAGATTCTTCAATCTGAAAATCCATTTCACCGTCAGCTGAAGCATCTTGCGCCGATATCGTAATTGATGATAGTATCAATGATACTGTCAGTAAATATATTTTTCTAATCATATCCTTCTTTATTTTTTTGCAATTCGGCTCTTTTCCATATCATTGATGGTTTCCGTAGCCTGTCTGAACAATGCATCTACTGAAGTCTCCGATGATGAATCCGGCGTATATCGGGCCATTTCACAATCATCAAGAACTTTTATTACCTTTCCTGATACCTCGGCTGGAACTCCGCGGGCATCAAGCGTGGCTACAATATTCTGACGCGTAAGCTGAGATGCCGGCATATTGAGTTTATCGCTAAGATATCCCCACATAGCCTTAAGCACTTCTTCATAGAAACGCTCGCTATCATGAGCACGCATAAATCCTTCAGCAGCTTTAAGACGCTTTCCGGCCACTTTATTCGCCCGCGATGTACGACGTCCGACAACGTCTGCTTCCATGCGTTCACGACGATTTCGTGCCCATACGGTAGCTATCATTATCACCAACAACAAGCCGAAAACTGCCCAATACCACCAGAACCGAATCACCGGAGTATGGTCTGCCGCCAGATTCTTATTACCGAGTTTTATATGAAGTATGTCGGTATTCTTTGCTTCAATATCACGTTGGTCGACCGACGAGGTGGTACCCGACCCCTTGGCTACTTTCAATGTATATTCATGAGACTCCAAAGTTACATACTGCTTTGAGGAAATATCGAAATAGGTGAATTTCTGTGCCGGGATTCTGAATTCACCTACACTCTGAGGCACAATAGTATATTCAGCCGTTACCGTACCTGTCATGTTATTTCCCGTCACACGGGTATTCTCCTCTACTTTTGGAGTATACTGTTCAAACTCGGAAGGTATTACAGGCCGTGGCGCCTTGAGGTACTTGATATTTCCGGTACCAGTAATAATGTATTCAAGTGATGCTGCCTCACCCGTGCGGAGCTCTGTACTGCTCATGCGGCTCTCAAACTTGAACTGACCTACAGCTCCGTCAAATCCGGCCGGAGCCGGCTGAGGAAGCGGCGATATCTCTACCGATTGTGTGAAGGGCTGAAGTTGAACAGATTTTTCAACCGGACGTGCAGAAATAAAGAATCCGTTGGAGACTCTCTCAAGCTGCACGACACTTAAATCATACTTTCCGGAATTGATAGTGAGTTTACCGGCCTTTTGAGGATATATGATACATTTTTTCAGAACTGCAGTAATGTAGTTCTGTCCATTATAATGCTCTACTTCGTTAAGCGAAGCCTGCGTATTAAGCTCCTCTATCAGGAATCCGTCGTAGGTAGGAGGCGACGTCACCATGAATGAATTAATACGTTCGAACTTGGTGTAAAGCTTTAGCGTACATTCGATCGCCTCCCCTTCATAGGCATGGCTTTTGTTGAGAATAACTCTTACAAAAATATCATCTTTGCCTATTGACGCATTATCCTGACTAGAGGGGTTATCAATAGTGGCACCCTGATATCCATATCCACCCTGAGCTTGATGCCGGGAAGCATTCTTATCAGGAGGTAGCACCTTGAACTGGGCCGTCTGCGTCTGATAGCTCTTGCCATCGGCTTGAATCGATGCTACAGGGATGGTATACGTACCCTCCTTCTCTGCACGATAGGTATAGGTATAATCCTCCGTCGTGTTCGATGTCTGATGACCGTTTATGATCTCGACAGATTGCATTGTACTCACACCGGGGCGTGGGCTGAGCAGTTTGCAGCCATCAACCGGAGGTGCCTGAATACCACTCCCCCTTCCGTTTGTCAGACGGTACGTGACGTAAAAAGTGTTTCCCTCTATCACATTACGGGGAGGAATCACCTGAAAGGTGGTCTGGGCAAGCATCGCTACCACCGAGGCAAGCACCACACTTAATGTTAACAATACCTTCTTCATATCTTTCTCTTTCCTTATTCTCTCTTATCTCTCTCGCATGACATTTTGTAAAATAGATGCCATACTTTCATATTTCATGTTTCCTCGGTTAAGAGGGGGGCCGTCCGCGAATGCTCAGCGTCAGCCAATTTTACCACGGCTTATCGGTCTTACGGCGATTTGCACGCTTTTCCTCATTCTGTTTCATCAGTTCTACTTTCTGACGAGTGCCATTTTCCTTATCCTCCATGGCTTTTAGAATCTGCTGCGCACTGGCATCGCTTAAACCTCCCTGCTGCTGCTTCTGATCCTGATTCTTCTGGTCCTGCTGATCCTGCTTATTTTGCTGGTTTTCCTGTTGATCCTCATTCTGATCCTGCTGGTCTTGTTGATCCTGCTGATTCTGATCTTCATTCTGCTGCTGATCCTGATTCTGTTGATCATCCTGATTTTCCTGATCCTGCTGATCTTGGTTCTGATCCTGCTGCTGATCCTGTTCCTGCTTCTTCAACTGAGCCAGACGTAGATTCTCACGTGCCTGATTATTTTCAGGATTCCGTCGCAACGCATTCTTATACATCTCTATGGCCGCTGCATAATCCTCACCTTTATAGGCAACATTTCCTCTATCGTAAAATGAGGGTTCGGCAAGTTCTGACGATTGAGCCACCTTCGCCAACATCGCGTCTGCTGTACGGACAAGAGAATCCTGCTTGTTTGTAAGATCCTCACCGCGCTGTTTCAGATAAGACGATGCCAGATTAAACTGAGCGACAGAATTGTCAGGATTCTCCTGAAGTGCCTTTTTATAGGCTACTTCAGCTTCGGCATACCGCTGCTGCTCATACAGCTTGTTGCCTTCCTTTATTGAATTTCGTTCACGCTTCGTTGAAATGGCCGGGGACACTGTCTCCTCTTCCCTGTCAGAAGATTCACCGCTGCACGACTGAACAATTATGGCGCCACACAACAATAGGGCGACATAAAGCAATATCGATGTTATCTTTATTATTTTCATAGATCACGCATTCATTAAATCATTGCTGCCGTCATTTATCTTTACTGGTAAAGAAAGAGAACTTCTTGAGCCAGCCTATTTTACGAGGCAGGACAAAAGCATCTGTCACAAGAAGAATCACTGCAATCCATACAAATACGGGGAACTGCTCCGCACTCGCCTTATATGTGACATGCTGTAAATCGCTTTTCTTTATCTGATCGAGACTATCCACCAGCTGATCTACAGCTTTCGAACCGCTTCCATTGATATATACACCTCCGCCGGCCGATGCAATCTCTTTTGCCATTTCCTCATTGAGATAGGTAGTTACAGGCGATCCGGAAGCATCCTTCAGGAATTCTCCCCGGCGACTGTCAAGCGGAATCGGGGCGCCTTTCAGCGAACCTACACCGATAACATTCACTTCTATCCCTAATCCCTTGGCATACTCAGCCATTTCCATGGCATCTCCTTCATGATTCTCACCATCGGTAATTACAATAATAGCCTTGTTAATCTCATCGTCCGGAGAAAATGAGTGTATGCACATATTGATGGCCGTTCCTATGGCCGTTCCCTGCGTTGGCACCATATCGGTCGAGATTTCGTCAAGATACATACGAGCCGAGAAGAAATCCGTTGTTATAGGAAGCTGGGTATAGGCCTCGCCTGCAAATACGATCAGTCCGACCTTATCATTATCAAGCTTGTCGATCAAGCGATTGAGTATATATTTTGCACGCTGCAGACGTGAGACCCCATTAGGATCATCTGTGGAAGATGCAAGCATGGATTTTGAAACGTCAAATGCTATCATTACCTCTATTCCGGTGCTACTCTCGACTTCCTCTTTCTCACCGGCGCGCGGCCTGGCAACCGCAACTATCAAAGCTGCGAGAGCGAGCAACTCAAGTGTTATCTTAACAGCCGGCATATATCTGGATGCCTCGGGCATCAGACGATCTAAATTTTTCAACTGACCGTATCGCTTCAGCTTGGCACGTCGCGCCAGACGGGCCCAATACCATAGACCGAAAAAAACAGGTATCAGGAACAGCAGATACAGCAGATATGGATAGGCGAAGGTCATATTCTATATATTTTTTCTTTTCAGAAACTTAAAATTCAACAAATGAGAACTCATGCCATGATGCATCAGGGAATCGTTCTGAGCCATGTATGGCGGAGAGCAAGTTCCAGAAGGAATAGTCCGAGTGCGGCAAGAGCCCACGGCATATAGTTATCTTCAGTGTGAGAGAAATGACGGACATCCAACTCTGTTTTCTCAAGTTTATCAATTTCCTCAAAAATTTCACTCAACACCTTGTTACCGGTGGCACGGTAATATTTCCCTCCAGTTATAGACGCAATCTCTTTAAGAGTCTCCTCATCAATCACTACAGGAGTAGGAACATACTCCACGCGTCCGAACATATTCACCTGAGGATAAGGCGCGGTGCCATTGGTACCTATACCTATCGTATAAACCTTTATTCCAAGCTTATGGGCAATCTCGGCAGCTGTGAGCGGAGCCACAATCCCTGTATTGTTTGAGCCGTCCGTAAGCAGTATTATACTTTTGCTCTTTGCTTTTCCGTCTTTGATACGGTTGATGGAAGTTGCCAGACCGTCACCTATAGCTGTTCCATCCTCCAACATTTCACGGTTCAGTGCCGACACATAATTGGTGAGAGCCGCGCGGTCTGTTGTCATGGGAACGCCGGTAAATGCCTCACCGGCAAAAACGACAAGCCCCATATTGTCACTTTCACGTCCGCTGATGAATTTTGCTGCAATCTTTTTGGCAGCCTCAAGACGATCAGGCTTGAAATCACGCGCAAGCATACTCGACGATATATCCAGCGCGATTACCATATCCGTACCTTCCGTGCTTGATTTATGCCAGGCATCCCGAGTCTGGGGACGCGCGAGCACAACTATAAGACATCCCACAGCCATAAGCCGCAAAGCAAACAGACCATGCATCATATACTGCTTTACAGGACGGCGCAGCTGTGTGAACGGGCTGACAGTCGATATCTGAAGGGCTGCGTAAGCCGTGCAGTGTTTCCAGATATACCATGCTATGATCGGTATATACAACAGAAACAACCATAATATGCCGGGATGTGCCAAATGAATCATCTTTATTACTTTTCGTTAACTTACTGTTTGCCGGCAGAGAACTTATCGTCTGATGCTCGGACTTCATCTTCACCTTTTTCCGGATCCTCCTCTACAGTCACTGGTCTGGTTTCTTCTACGAACTGCATCGCATTCTGCCAGGAGCGTACATTATCGTCAGGCATCGGGCGAACCTTTGCGAACTTGACATAATCAGCGATCTCCACAACCTTCTCCATATATTTCTGAGGCAAACGTGTCTCTTCGTTCGATCGGAGAGCCTTCAGAATCTGTGAAGAAGTCATTTCCATAGCGTTTATACCGAAACGCTCCTGCAGATATTCACGAAGAATATCAATAAGTCGGGTATAATATTCCTTCTCCTGACCACGCTCCCACAGCTGAGCGTCCTTCAATTCATTAAGGCGGTTAAAAGCCACCAGATCCGGTGGCAGACGTTTCTTCTGCGGGAGTATATTGACTGTAACTTTCTTCGTATAAATAAGATAGCCGCATACGCCACCGGCGATAATCAAAAGCGCCAACAGATACCATCCCCAGTACTCTGTCAGCCAGTCTGGGAGCCAGTCATACCATTTGGAATGGAAGCGGGCGGGCGGAGCCAGAGGATTGATATCTTCCATATGGCTTACATCCACAGGATTTACCTTCAACGTCAGAGCTTTGGAACGCAATGTATCCGGACCATTCACCAACATGAAAGGAGGTATCGTGTACACACCCGAATCAAAAGGCTGAACTATCAAAGCCCTCTGCGTCTCAATCATCCCGTTGCCGAGATCGATTGTATCGCCATAGACCCAGTCTACTACTTCTACCTCACCGGGAAACGTTTCCTTATCTAAAACAAGGTGTGACGGCGATGCCGCAGATTCTATTGTTTCAATCTTAATGGCAGTACGGTAGCCCATCGTAATCTGACTGGAGTCAATAGCAGCCGTTACCGACGGACCTACAGCATGGCAAACCGCACCTGCGAACAGGATACAAAATATAGCCATAGCAAATGGTAAACCGACCATATGTCTTAACCGAATCATTGTCATGTATATTATGAAACGTTTATCTTTAATATTAATTTACACTCGGCGTTTGAAGAGTCCCATAAGAGCCGCGACATAATCTTCATCAGTGGCTACGGAAGCATAATTCACACCACAGCGTTTGAGAGTATCACTCATTATCTGTTGCCGTTCATACCACCACCGGCCATATTCGTTACGCACCTTTTTCGACGATGTATCTACCCAAAGTTCCTTACCTGTCTCAAGATCGCTTACACGCATCAGCCCCACATCGGGGAGTTGTGAATCACGCTTGTCGTAAACCTGAATTCCGTAGACATCGTGCCTGTTGGCAGCTATAGAAAGAGCCTTGTAATAATCCTGCTGATCAATAAAATCCGATATCAGGAAAGTTGTGCATCTCTTTTTCAGAGCATCTGAAAAATATCTGAGTACCATACCGATATCAGTACCCGTATCATCAGGTGTGAAATCTATCAATTCCCGTATAATAAACAGGATATGTTTTTTACCCTTCTTTGGAGGAATAAATTTTTCAATCTTATCAGAGAAAAATATCACTCCTATCTTATCATTATTCTGTATCGCGGAAAAAGCCAGCGTTGCCGCGATTTCAGCAATCATCTCACGCTTTTCGTCACCGACCGCACCGAACAGACGTGAACCACTGACATCGACAAGCAGCATCACTGTCAATTCACGCTCCTCCTCATATACTTTTACATAAGGGTGATTGTGGCGCGCCGTCACATTCCAGTCGATATCGCGGATATCATCACCATACTGATATTCACGCACCTCTGAAAAGGTCATACCACGCCCTTTGAAAGCAGAATGATATTCTCCCGCGAAAATATTCTGCGATAATCCACGGGTTTTTATCTCGATACGTCTGACTTTTTTAAGAAGTTCGTTTGCGTCCATCCGTTACCGGTAATAATTAAAATTCAACGATTGAAAAGCGGGAGGGAGTAATTCACGGCGGCGGACATCACTGACGACCGCCGCCCTAAATCCACGGTATATTGTTTTATCAAGGTACCTCTACCTTATCAAGGATTTCCGATATAATCTCATCGGAAGTAATATTATTGGCCTCGGCCTCATACGTAAGACCGACACGATGGCGGAGTACGTCATGGCATACGGCGCGCACATCCTCAGGTATAACATATCCACGCTGATGAAGGAAAGCATACGAGCGGGCCGCGCGGGCAAGCGATATTGAAGCACGTGGCGACGCTCCGAACGCTATGATACTGCCAAGATCCTTAAGCCCGTAATCAGCAGGGAAACGGGTAGCGAAAACAATATCTACTATATAGCGTTCAATCTTCTCATCGATATAAATCTGTTCTACGACTTTCTGTGCCTCTATGATCTCGTGAGGCTTGAGCAGAGGTACGATTCTCTTTTTCTCGTTGGTGATATTCTGACGTATAATGAGTCTTTCCTCATCGCGCGAAGGATATCCGATCACTACTTTCAGCAGGAAACGGTCAACCTGCGCTTCAGGAAGCGGGTAAGTACCTTCCTGTTCTATAGGATTCTGAGTTGCCATCACAAGGAATGGCTCATCGAGGGCGAAAGTATTGTCACCGATAGTTACCTGACGCTCCTGCATGGCCTCGAGAAGAGCCGACTGCACCTTCGCCGGCGCACGGTTAATCTCATCTGCAAGCACGAAATTTGCGAAAACCGGACCCTTTTTCACCTGAAACTGCTCCGACTTCACACTATATACCATAGTACCGATTACATCGGCAGGAAGAAGATCTGGTGTAAACTGTATTCGGCTGTACTTTGCGTCAATCAGCTGGGCAAGTGTTTTAATAGCTAACGTTTTAGCCAGACCTGGAACACCTTCCAGAAGTACATGGCCGTTCGACAGAAGAGCAATAAGAAGCGACTCCACCAGATGTTTCTGACCTACAATGGTCTGATCCATACCACGGGTAATCAGGTTAACGAAATCGTTCTTGCTCGCCACGAGATCGTTAAGCTCGCGGATATTTACCGTTTCACTCATAATATTTTATCAGTTAATCTTTTATTTACAATCTATGCAGCGGCACACACCTGACATTGCCAGCTTAAGTCGCTGTCCGTGCTCAACCTTGGTGCAAAAATATAAAATTGCTTCCCCATAAGCTAAGCATGAGTGTTAATTTTTTCTTAATTGCGTTTAGCTTTATTAAGATTTCAATATTTTTTAGAATACTGTTCCTTGATTTCAACTGCCTTTTGCTCTGCAAGCGCTTCACTGGCAGGGTCTCCGGAACGTATCCCGTATTTCTCTGCTGGAGGAACTACAACAACCGTACCTACCGGAATAAGATCAGGATCACCTAATTTATCCATATTTTCAAGATAGATATAGACCCAGAATTTCTTCTTTCCATAATGGTCAAGCGCGATGCTTGTCAGGAATCTTCCGCTCCTTACGGTATCCGTGACTATTTCATTGCTATCCGTAACTGGCGCTTCCGAAAGCACCGCACTTCCTGCCGACATGTTGTCATCATTCTGCGAATAGTCCCATATGGTATCCGACGATGCCACCTCTATCACTTCTTCTACTTCCATCATAGAATCGGCAACAAATGCTTCTGGCGTGGAATGAAACACCTGTACCTCCTCAGCTGAGATATTAACGCTCTTCACTCCGTGAAGGTTTAGTTTCTCATATGTAAAATATCCTATTACAAGACCTGCAAGGAGACACAGCAAACCAACCAGAATCATCATAAGTGGGTGTCGGCTTCCACGTTTACCCACACTTTCATATTCGCCACCACATGCATACGTAACCGGTGTCGGCGGCGGCGGTAATACTGACACACCGACATCCACCCCGGTATCAGCATCCATGAATGAAGCCGATTTTTCATTAAGTATTTCATCAGGGATAGGTGGCGGTATCGCTCCGGTCATATTATCAGACGGTCCATTAACTTCCGCCACAGATTCGGTACAGGCAGTAGAATTTTCTACCGTTGCATTTTCCTTTGGTTCTTTGTCACCGGCAGAATCTTCATTCTTTAACGGCGTGTGGTCAGCAGACGCCATATCGTTGGAAATCTCAGTGTCATATGTCTCATACACTTCGTCAGGATGGCCTTCATCAATTACCTGGATTACCTCCGGACCTGCTTCATCTGCAGCCTCTTCAAGCATATCTTCAGTAATCTCGTCGTCAAGCTCTACCGGTTCAAACATTGTAAACGGACGGTTAACATCCGCAGCAAGCGTTTGATCAGGAACAAGTTCAACCGATAATACACCATCCCCACCGACGATGCTGCGGAATAAGCCTATCCCCGAAACTTCAATCTGTCCGTTCCCAACAAGGGCAGCACTTATTATTTCCGAAAATTCTACAATAAATGCTTTTGCCAGTTCATCGCTGCATCCTGTAATCCTCACAAGATGATCCACAATAACCGGGAGCGGCATCGTACTCATTTCGCACCTCCTTTCAGCCGTTTCTTCAACATACCTCCGGCACTGAAGCGAATCTCAATATACGGAGGCATAAGAACTCTTTTGCCAGAAGATAAATCCTCGGCAATTTCCTCATCATGCTTTAATCCGTCGAATGTTCCAAAACCTGGAATTGCAACTCGGTTCTCTTCGCCACACTGTTCTTTCAGTATGGCGGTGAAACCCTCTAAAAGACGCTGAGCCATTGCAGATTCGCACGACAAACGTTCTGCCAGATGCTCCGTCATGGTTTTATTTTCCATCATCTCGTGGATTTTTATCAGCTAACTGACAATATTTATCACAACCATCGCAACCACACCCGCAACCTGACCCATCCCTCCTGGTCAGGGCACGACGGAAACGGATAATCCTTCTTGTAATCCATACAATGATTATAAGTAGAATCGCTCCCAACGCAATCCATTGAAGCAGATCATCCATTTTCATAACTCTTTATTATTTATAAATTTTCTTTATCGCCGCTGCAACCTTAGCAGGAGAAATACTGTCCGAAACTTCACTGAACATCAATTTAAACGTACAGCCGGAAGCATAGCAAGAACACCCATATGCTGTTCTTCCCTTCAGAAGATGCCCTTTCCCGCATACCGGACATGCTATCTGCTCCAGAGATTTTATAGCTGGAGCCCTTTTTCTCGCAGGCTTTGTTTTCCCCGTTTCAGATTCTTGAGATTCACTACCTTTAGATTTCTTCGCAGACTCGGAGTCATCGATAACCTCGATATGCTTCATAGAATTATCAGACAACACATTATTTACTATCTGACCGATCATAGCTTTAAGCTCTTCTATGAACTCAGCTGCGCTATACAATCCATCCTCTATCTGGCGCAGCTTATTTTCCCATATTCCGGTCAGCTTTGCACTTTTCAGGAGTTCCTCGTCAATCGTATCGATCAGATCGATTCCGGCCTGAGTCACCATTATATTTTTTCGCTGGCGATAGATATATCTGCGCTTGACTAAGGTTTCGATTATTGCAGCCCGCGTAGACGGGCGCCCGATACCGTTCATTTTCAACGCATCGCGCAATTCCTCATCTTCTACGGTTTTTCCGGCGGTTTCCATGGCGCGCAATAAAGTCGCATCCGTGTAATATTTCGGCGGCTGAGTGGTTTTCTTCACAACAGCCGGTTCATGGGCCCCACTCTCCCCCACTGAAAATTCTGGTAGAATTTTATCGTCGGAAGATCCATCGCCATCCGGTCTGTTATCTTTTCCGAAAACCGTGCGCCATCCGGCCGATACTATCACCTTACCGATAGCTTTGAATTTCACGTCGGCCGCCTCACCTAACACCGTTGTCGACATAAACTCGCAGTCGGGATAGAAATTGGCGATAAAACGTCTGGCAATAAGATGGTACAACAATTTTTCATTACCTGCGAGCATATTAGGTAACTGCCCTGTAGGAATTATAGCATGGTGATCGGTAACCTTCGAATTATCGAAAACTTTCTTGCTTTTTGGCAACTTACCTTTCGAAAGTATCGGCCCGGTCAGATTTGAATACGGAGTCATCCGCCGTAAGATATCAGGAATCTTGGCATAGATGGCATCATTGAGATAAGTCGTATCCACACGCGGATATGTGGTTACTTTTTTCTCATACAATGTCTGAATAAGTCTTAGAGTTTCTTCAGCAGACCATCCCCACTGTTTATTACATTCTACCTGAAGCGATGTTAGGTCAAACAGCCTCGGAGGCGCCTCTTTACCTTTCTTCTCGGTAACATCCTTAACAACAAACAGATCTTCCTTTATACGCCGGCACGCTTCCTCGGCATCCGTCTCCGACGAAAACCGACCGCCGGTCGCATTGAACTGCACACCGCGATAGGAAGTCTTGAGCTCCCAGAAATCTTCCGGCTGGAAATTTGTAATCTCCTTATGACGATCCACTATCATGGCGAGCGTAGGAGTTTGCACACGGCCTATTGACAAAACCTTACCGGGGCTCGAATACTTCAACGAATAAAGTCTGGTCGCATTCATTCCAAGCAACCAATCACCTATCGCACGCGAAAGCCCTGCAAGGTAAAGATTATCCTTATGTTCAGCCGGCATCAGATGACTTAATCCCTCGCGTATGGATGCATCGGTAAGATCATTGATCCACAGACGTTTTACCGGGCAATGGATATCAGCTTTCTGCATAACCCAACGCTGGATCAATTCACCCTCCTGTCCGGCATCACCACAGTTGATCACTTCATCAGCCTCCGCTATAAGGCTTCTTATCACATTGAACTGATGTTCATAGCGCGCCTCCGGAATCAGTTTTATACCGAATTTCGGTGGAACCATCGGAAGCGAACTTAACGACCACCGCTTCCACCATTCGGTGTAATCGGCAGGCTCCTTCAGGCAACATAAATGCCCGTATGTCCAGGTCACTTTATAACCGTTCCCTTCGAGATATCCATCGCGTGATGTAGTTGCTCCGACAATGGCCGCGATATCACGCGCCACACTCGGTTTCTCAGTAACGCATACTATCATTCCGGAAAACGATTTTTTACTACTGACGCGCTGGCGATTCTATATTCCCTTTCGCTGTATGGAATTTCAAAGTGGCGTCTTTAGGGAGCGTACCTGTAAAAGGAAAATCCACATCTACTGTTACAACACCTTCATCCTCAAACTGAAAATAGCGTTTGAAATCAACACCATCAATGTCGTTGGCGGGAACGATCTTTTTACCCACCTGAAGGTCAATGCTGTCAATACGCTGAGACGTATGGGGTATGCCTATGAGACATAAGGATATGCGTATGCCATCATCCGTCTTTGTCACTTTATCAGGAATTATATTTATTTCAGCATCAAGCTGATTAACCTGTGCGGAAACGCCCTGAGGGAGCATTGCAGCCGTAGTAGCGGTCAGTGCGGCAACGGCCAGAATAAAATTGCGTAATAGTTTCATGACTTACAAAATTATAAATATATACGACAGCGGATCGTTCGACATATCAACCGACATCCTGTTTGCTTTGCTGCCATAGTGCCTCCATCTCGTCAAGGGTCAAATCTTTAAGTCTTCTACCCTGCCGGTTGGCACACTCCTCTATATGATTAAAACGTTTGATAAACTTTTTGTTCGTTCGCTCCAGCGCATTTTCGGGATGTATACCATACAGACGGGAAGCATTCACCAATGAGAAAATCAGATCTCCCATCTCCTCTTCCATCCTTACCATATTTTCAGGCGAGGTATCTTCCTTGCCGGAAAATTTCTCCGCTTCAGCTGAGAATTCCCCGATTTCCTCACGAACTTTAGCCCATACATCGGAGGCCTTTTCCCAATCGAAACCGGCATTGGCGGCCTTCTCCTGAATACGGTAAGCCTTGATAAGAGCCGGCAATGCCGATGGCACTCCTGCAAGAATGCTGCGGTTGCCCCCCTTTTCTTTCAGCTTTATCTGCTCCCAGTTAAGTTCTACCTGATGAGCCGTGTCTGCCTCGATGTTGCCGTACACGTGAGGATGGCGGTAAATCAGCTTAGCAGCCAATGCATCGCAAACATCTGCTACATCAAAAAGCTCCTTCTCTTCACCGATCTTCGCATAAAAGAACACATGAAGAAGAACATCACCGAGTTCTTTCTTAATCTCAGCATCGTCGTCCTTTATAAGAGCATCACAAAGTTCATACACCTCTTCTACGGTATTCGGACGCAGACTCTCGTTGGTCTGTTTCGCATCCCACGGACATTTCACTCTTAATGTATCCAGCACATCGAGCACACGCCCGAGTGCCTCGAGTTTCTCCTGACGGCTATGCATGTTCAATTCATGTTTTTATAATTAGTCATACCCTCGTTCAACCACTCTACAAACGCTGATACATTCTCATCGTAATATGTCGGCGCTACCATAGCATTTCCGCCGTTATCAAGAATCATATAATATGGCTGGGAATTGGCACCGAATTTTATCCTCTGCAGATAACTCCACTTTTCCCCTACAGTCTCAAGAGTTAAAGTGTTGCCGTTCTCCTCCACCTGCATAGGTTCGGGAAGCGCAGCTTTATCATCTACCATCAGTTTTATCAGAACAAAATTCTCTTTAATGATGCGTGTCACCACAGGAGTGTCAAACACCGCGCCCTCCATCTTACGGCAATTCACACATCCATAACCCGAAAAATCCATGAGCACCGGACGGTTGTTTTCAGCTGCGTAGCGCATTCCTTCATCATAATCGTCAAACTCTTCGAAGGCTCCACCGCTATACAGACTGAAATCCTGAGTGTAAAGCGGAGGTACAAAGGCGCTTACACCCTTGAGCGGAGCTCCCCAAAGTCCGGGAACAAGATATAACGCGAACGACAGCGATGCTACAGAAAGGAAAAATCTGGTAATAGAAAGACTCTGAATGGGAGCATCATGGCTGAATCTGATCTTACCAAGAAGATACAGACCTAACATAAGGAATATCACGACCCAAAGACATATGAACACCTCACGGTCAAGAATTCCCCAGCCGTAGGCGAGATCTGCCACAGACAAAAACTTAAGCGATAACGCCAATTCAAGAAAACCGAGCACTACCTTCACTGAATTCATCCAGCTCCCGGAGCGAGGAAGTTCCTTTAACCATGATGGGAATACAGCAAACAGAGAGAACGGGAGCGCCAAAGCTATGGCGAAGCCGGCCATCCCCACAGCCGGGCCTACAAAATTGCCCATCGAAGCGGCTTCCACAAGCAATGTTCCGATAATCGGACCTGTGCATGAGAACGATACCAAAGCAAGCGTAAAGGCCATGAAGAAAATACTCAACAGCCCGGTTGCCTGTTCGGCGCGTGCGTCTGCACTATTTCGCCATTTCTCTGGAAGTTGGATATCGAACCCTCCGAAGAAACTTATTGCAAATACAACCAGCAACAGGAAAAATGCAAGATTGAACCAGGCATTCGTTGACAACTCATTCAGCTTACCTGCACCAAACACACCGGTAATTATCAGACCCAACGTCAGATAGATAACCACAATACTTACACCATATACCAACGCATCGCTAACCTGCTTGCGACGGCTACCTCCTTTTTTCAGAAAGAAACTTACCGTCATCGGAATCATCGGCCACACACATGGGGTAAGCAAAGCAAGCAATCCCCCACCGAATCCCCAAATGAAAATAACCCATAAAGGACTCGATGCCACATCTTCAGAGGAAGAATCGGTCATCGGAATTTCTATAGGTTCCCACCATCCGCTTTCATCACGTGAGACACTTGAATTCTCAGCAACCTGAGCAACAGCTGTTGTCTCTTCCGATTTGATTTCTGAAGCCGCAGCGGAAGCCCCGGTTCCTACTGTCACTTTAAACGGGATTCTCTGCGGGCTGATACATGTTTGATCGTTACATCCCTGAAAGTAAATCTGTCCGGTTACTTCATGCGATTTACCGTCCGTTATCCTAAGATTACGGGTAAAGCTCACTGCTGAATCCCACCAAGAGAGATTAAGCATGAAAACCGGATCATATTTTTCTATCGGAGCGCGGCTGGGCTCAAGTTCACCGACAGCTTCTACACCTTCGGGAAGTTCAATAGTTATGACAGTCGCGTTCGGACCATCTTCCGGAAGGTCAAAGCCATAAAGATGCCATCCCGGCTCAACCTCCGCGGATAATTTCAAAGCAGCCGCATCTGGCGAATTATTCTCTACAGTTACAGTCCATGCTATAGGATCAAGCTGCTGAGCCGCGATATTCAGTACAGATAAGCAGGCCAGGAGAAAGGGCAATGCTCCACGAACTATATTCCGACGAACGTTCATTTTATGATTTATTACGTGATATTTTTTTATTTTCTGTCTCAGTTACTGAAGGAATCCTGATCTCAAGAGAGAGATGGCGATATGGCAGGCAAGTCTCGTCGTTACATCCCATAAACGAAATATCACACATTACATGGACTTCACCAATACCAGGATCTATAACCAGATTCTGCGTAAAAACAATTTCATTTCCACCCCAGAATTCAACCTCGCTGTCAAACATTGTATCAAACTTACGCGAGACCTCAATTGAAGGGTTCAGCTCTCCTGCAAGTCTGACACCTTCCGGCAATGAGAACTTTATATCGGTTGGCTTCGGACCATCTTCAGGCATCAGGAAGCCATAGAGATGCCATCCGTCTTTTATCTCCGCGCTCAGTTTAATCACTGCATCCGTGACTGCCGTTCGCTCAGCCGTAGCGTTCCAGACAATCGGTTTGGAAATCTCACGCTTCGATGCATTCACCTGGATAATTGAACCGACCGAAGGCGTCTGTGCGGGTACGGATAATACAATCCCTGCCAAACCGGCCAAGCATACCGCCATATTTTTAATCGTTCCAATCATAACTTCACCTTGCCTTATGGCTAATTAAATGCAAAGATAGCTATTTTTTTCATAACCATCACATCGCAAACACTCATACAGCTCTATAAATCCTCAAAATTTCATAATTTATACAATTGACTTTAAAACACATCCGTGCGTGCATGATATTTTCGCAGAAGTTATTATCTTTGCAAGCTATTAAATTCACTTAGAGTGTACGTTCAATAATGCAAGACAACAATATTGCCTCAGCAGTACCACATACTTCCGCGGAAAAACAGGAGATACTCGACAGACGCTACCTGCGTATGGCTCGCATATGGGCAGAAAACTCTTACTGCGAACGCCGTAAGGTCGGAGCTATAATCGTAAAGGACTCCATGATCATATCGGATGGCTTCAACGGAACACCATCCGGATTCGAAAACATCTGCGAGGATACTGATGGTATGACCAAGCCATATGTACTCCACGCAGAAGCTAACGCTATCACAAAAGTTGCCAGAAGCAACAATTCATCGGCCGGAGCCACCCTATACATCACCGCCTCTCCATGTCTCGAATGCGCGAAACTTATCATTCAGGCCGGGATTGAGCGGGTAGTATTCCACGAGCTCTACCGTATTACCGATGGTATTGATCTGCTTCAGCGGGCAGGAGTAAAATGTGAACACATAGAAAGCATAGAAACCTGACAGACCTCCATCCGGTAACATATATCACAAATAACTCTGAATCACTACGACGGATTTAATAACCTTCAGTTTTGCAGTCGCCGGCGACTGATAGCCCGAAGGCTCATGCCGTCAGAAACAAAACCTAAACCGATCATACTTCAGTTTCGTGAATAATCTGAAAAAAACATCCGTCTGGGTACCGGTAATTGTAGCTCTGGCCTTTGTCACCGGACTATTTGCCGATCAGTTGCTGAGCCATCACTCCGGACCTACTGCAACACAAAAGAAGTTTCAGACCATACTGAATCTTATACGCAACGACTACGTCGATGAAGTCAATCTTGACAGCCTCCTTGAAAATACGATTCCGGGGTTATTGGCAAATCTCGACCCTCATTCCGCATATATTCCGGCCGAGGATCTGGAAAGTGTCAACGATGAACTTGACGGCTCATTCTGCGGTATAGGAGTCCAGTTTATGATCAACAACGATACCATAACCGTGATAGAAGTGGTGTCCGGAGGCCCATCCGAAAAAATCGGTATCAAAGCCGGCGACCGGATTGTAAAGGTCGATGGTGAGGATATGGCAGGCATTGGAATCACAAACGAGCAGGTGCTGAAAAAGCTGCGTGGCGAATGCGGAACCCCGGTAAAACTCGGTATCAGACGCCATACGGCAAAAAAAACACTTCAGTTCGAAGTTATACGCGGAGAACTGCCTAACAATACTGTCGATGCGGAATATATGCTCACTCCGGAAATCGGATATGTAAGGGTTAATAAATTCGGCCGTACTACCTACGACGAATTCTTTCAGGCATTGAGTGAACTCAAACGCGATGGCGCTACAGATTTCATTATTGACCTTAGAGGCAATACAGGTGGATTTATGGAAATCGCCTTCCTCATGGCAAACGAATTCCTCGAAAGAGGTCAGACTATAGCCACTACCCGTGGGCGCGACTACTACTCCCCTTCCGGAGTACAGGCCGATGGCAGAGGCTCGTTCAAGGATAGTCGTATTGTGGTGCTTATCGATGAATTCTCGGCCTCCTCTTCGGAAATATTCGCAGGAGCCTTGCAGGATAACGACAGAGCCCTTATTGTAGGACGCCGCTCGTTCGGTAAAGGGCTCATTCAGCGTCAGTCCGTTCTCCCAGACAGTAGCGCGATACGTCTGACAATCGGGCGCTATTATACCCCCTCGGGGCGCTGCATACAAAAGGATTACTCAAACAGTGCTTCATACGGTCACGATATAATCGACCGCTACAACCGCGGAGAAATGTTCAGCGAAGATTCCATTAAACTTGACACTGAACTCCGGTATGAGACACTGAACGGCCGTACCGTATATGGAGGAGGAGGTATTATGCCTGACATATTCGTACCGAACGATACGTCCGGTATCACCTCATATTATCTTAATGTGGCGAATGCCGGTATGCTTCAGAAATTTGCATTTGACTATGTGGATGCGAACCGGGAAAAATTCGAAGAGGTATCTGATATCGAGGAATTGTCCTCACGCCTTCCTGCCGATGATTCTCTTCTGCGCCAGTTCGTAAACTTTGCGTCACGCAACGGAATACAGGCACGCTGGTACTATATCAACATTTCTCATGATTTGATTGTTAACCAACTGAAAGCCCTTATTGCACGTGATATCTTGGGATACAATGCCTATTTCAATCTCATCAACCGCATCGACACTAATGTAGCGAAAGCGGTTGAAGAAATTGAAAAAGGCAGTGCCGACTTCCCTGTTACTAACGATCGCAATAAAGGGAACAGGACACCGGATAACACTCCACCGTCCGATTAATCAGAAGAAAAAGCCTTGACATATTATGGACAAAGAACATATCAGAAGTAAAGTTAAAGCCCGTAAAAGCCTCCTATCACAGGCCGAGAAAGCATTTGCGGCGAAATGCGTGTTTGACAGGCTTGAACAATCAGCCGCATTCTTGCTCGCAGAGAATATCCTTCTGTATCATTCTCTGCCCGATGAACTGTCGACACGCGAATTTCTTGACAAGTGGGGATCGCGGAAACACTTTTTCCTGCCGAGAGTTAACGGTGTAAACCTTGATATTCTGCCGTATGACCGTTCCCGTATGGCAATGGGGGCGTTTCACATAGAAGAACCTCAGGGAACTGATACCACAGATATAAAAAATATCGAGCTAATAATTGTCCCAGCCATTGCATACGACAGAATGGGCAACCGCATTGGAAGAGGCAAAGGATATTACGACAGACTTCTCGCAACCACATCTGCCACAACTATAGGGATCGGATATGATTTTCAGCTAATTGATGAGGATATCCCGGCCGAACCACACGATGTGAGTGTAGATATCGTGATAACAGACCGGAGAAGGCTCGTGATCCATCATCGTAAGAAAAAACACTGAACCCGGATAGAAATTTTTCGTACCTTATAACAAATAAACATCAGTCTGTGATTGCTATACAGAATCTCAAAGTAGAATTCAGCGCAAAATCTCTCTTCGATAATGTCAATTATGTTATAAATCCACGCGACAGAATCGCACTTGTGGGTAAAAATGGAGCAGGTAAGTCTACCATGCTCAAAATTATCGCAGGATTGCAGACACCTACATCTGGAAGCGTGGCAGTTCCCTCCGGCGTCACTGTTGGCTATTTGCCACAGCAGATGAAGCTTGCCGATGAGACTACCCTTCTGCAGGAAGTCCGCAAAGCGTTCAGCCATATCGACGATATGAGCGCACGCTTTGACATGCTCAACAATCAGATGGCCGAGCGCACCGACTATGAATCCGACGAATACCATCGCCTTATCGACGAGGTTTCGGACCTCAGCGAACGTCTTGCGATGGAACGCAGCGAGAACCACGAAGCTGAAATGGAACGGACACTGATAGGTCTCGGCTTCGTAAGAAGTGATTTCAATCGTCCTACCTCAGAATTCTCCGGTGGTTGGCGAATGCGAGTCGAAATAGCAAAACTTTTGCTCCGTCATCCCGATCTTCTCCTTCTCGATGAACCTACAAACCACCTTGATATCGAATCCATACAGTGGCTTGAACAGTTTCTTGCCACTAAAGCGAAAGCCGTCGTACTTGTAAGCCACGACCGCGCGTTCATTGATAATGTCACCAATCGCACTATTGAGATATCATGTGGAAAAATATATGATTATTCCGTCAACTATTCCAAATATGTGGAATTACGCCGCGAAAGAATCGAACAACAGACACGAGCCTATCTCAACCAGCAGAAAGAGATAGCCGATACAGAGGCATTCATAGAAAGATTCCGCTACAAAGCTACAAAAGCCGTTCAGGTGCAGAGCCGCATGAAACAGCTCTCAAAAATTGAGCGGATAGAGATCGACGAAGTAGACACGTCGCACCTGTCGCTACGGTTTCCACCGGCTCCACGCTCGGGCGACTATCCGGTTATCGCCGACAATGTCGGGAAAGCCTATGGCGAACATCAGATTTTCGATGGAGCCACATTTACAATCCGTCGTGGCGAGAAAGTAGCCTTTGTCGGTAAAAACGGCGAAGGAAAATCCACATTGGTAAAATGTATAATGGGAGAAATACCTTATACCGGTTCGCTTAAAATCGGACATAACGTAGAAATCGGATATTTCGCCCAGAATCAGGCACAGCTCCTCGACGAAACGCTAACCGTTTTCGATACCATCGACAGAGTTGCCACCGGCGACATACGTACAAAGATCCGCGATATACTCGGGGCTTTCATGTTCGGCGGAGAGGCATCTGACAAAAAGGTCAAGGTTCTGTCAGGCGGGGAAAAAACGCGTCTGGCAATGATAAAGCTTCTGTTGCAGCCCGTGAATCTGCTTATCCTCGATGAACCTACCAATCATCTCGACATGACCACCAAGGATATTCTCAAACAAGCTATCAAAGATTTCAACGGCACCGTTATCGTTGTAAGCCATGATCGCGAATTTCTCGATGGCCTTGTAGAAAAAGTATATGAGTTCGGAGGTGGAAAGGTTAAAGAGTGCCTTGGCGGTATCTACGAATTCCTTGAAAAGAAAAAAATCAGTTCGCTTCAGGAACTTGAACTATCACAATCGCCCGGATCAACTATAGCCCACGTAGGAAAACCTGATGAATTCCCCTCTGAAGAGGTCTCACCTGACATAAGAAAAAAACATGGGGAAACTACCGGCTCGGCTCCACGTCTGTCATATGCCGAACAACGTGAGCGGGACAAGATGATAAAACGGGCGACAAAGAAAGTCGCCGATGCCGAAACCGGAGTAGCTGATGCCGAAGCTGCAATTGCCGCTCTTGAAATCCGCATCGCTGCCGGAGAGACAGAAGGAGACATATTTAACCAACATCAGATCAAAACCCGCGAATTGGAAAACGCAATGTCCATGTGGGAAATTGCCGAACAGGAACTCGCCGAACTAAAAGAGAGATTCGCGAAAGGATAACGGATACAAAGAGATTTTATATTACGGTGGTGATTTTTTTTGAAAAAATTTCACCACCGTAATATTTTAATATTTCTAAACAAATTTAACTGATCTCAAGATTAGCAATATTTATAATTACTCCGACAGCACCAATTTATGATTTGTTTTTATCATTCAAATCAATAGGTGAAATGGCCCGGATAATTTTTTTGCATTTTTTTTAGATTCGACTCAACCTTTTGTTAAATGGGAATGTTTATAGAGTACAAGCGGCAAACAAAACGCTTGAGTAACATAAACGAAAACCTCAAACAACTATTTAGATATGAAAAAATCTCTTTTATTGATCGCAGCCATCGCAGGATTCATGACTGCATCAGCACAGAACATCAACAAGAACGAGTTACGTCAACTTCAGCAGTTCCTCTCTGAACCCGCTGAGAAAGAAGCCACCAACGCTCAGGCGCTCAAGATCTCCAATGTCAAAGATCCTTCAACCTGGGAAGGTGTCACAGTAGAAAACGGACGTGTAACGAAAATCGACTGGAGCGACAAACACCTCGGTGGTTCACTTAATCTTTCAGGTTTTACCGCTCTTACAGAAGTAAACGTTTCCCGCAACTCACTTACAGCGATTGACCTCAAGGGTGCGACCTCGGTAACAAGAATCGACGCACAGCGCAACAAGATATCTTCTTTCGACTTCACAGGATGCGCTGCCCTCAACACACTGAACATCTACAAGAACCGCATTTCGAACCTTTCGGTATCAGAAACCCCGATGCTTGAGAACCTCAACATCAGCAACAACCTTCTTGTAGACCTCAGCCTTGCCAACTCAACGACCCTTAAGACTGTAAACTGCCAGGGCAACCGCCTCGAAGCTCTCGACATCCAGAACTGTACAAACCTCAAGAACCTTTACGCCGGTTACAACGAACTTACTTCGCTTACCCTCGTAGGTGTTGAGAACCTTCAGAACCTCAATGTGGACGACAACAAGATCGCTACTCTCATCATCAGCAATCTTCCCAACCTATCATCGTTCATCTGCTCTGACAACGGTATGACCGCTCTCGGTGTTCGCGACTGCCCCCGTCTTCTCGACCTCGTTTGCTCATACAACGACCTTACCTCTCTGCAGGTTGAAAGCTGCCCCAATCTGGTATTCGTTGACTGCTCATACAACGACCTTACAACTCTTAACCTGAGCAATCAGACTTACCTCCAGCGCATTCTCTGCGACCACAACCAGCTCTATATGCTCGACGTTTCTTTCGACCAGGCACTGGTTTACGTAAACGCCCGCTACAACGTCCTCACCGATGTACGCACAATCGGTTGCAGCAACCTCGGTATGATTGCAGCACGCTGGAACCCCTAATCGAAAAAACTGACTTTGCCTCACCTCTCCCGAGGAAGGTTTAGAAAAATAAAAACGTCAGACCCGCGAAACCTAATAAGTTTCGCGGGTCTGTTGTTATACACATACTATAAATTCACTCCCGTTTATCGGGATTTCCCTCATAGTAGTTGACAAATGACATATTAACAAGCCTTGTTCCTCCCGGAGTAGGATAATTACCGGAGAAGAACCAATCGCCCGGACAATCCGGAACGGCCTTATGCAACCCTTCAATTGACTGATATACAATCTCGACCTCCGCATCCGTACCTGCCGGAGTAAGCATCTCAGCCATCTTGCCAGAAATTTCCTCAGCCGTAAAAGGAGCATAGATACCTTTGACGGCATTGACCTGTCTTGAAGCCGGAAGTTTGAGCTGTTCGAGACAATCGGTGTAGACTGCATCAATTACATCAGACATACCACGCTCCACCAATAACGCTACAGCTGCACGGAAAGCTATGAATTCGCTCATACGCGACATATCTATACCATAATAATCCGGATAACGAACCTGAGGCGACGAACTTACTATCACGATCTTCTTAGGATGCAAACGGTCGAGCATACCGATTATAGACTGCTTCAGCGTGGTACCGCGCACGATCGAATCATCGATCACCACAAGACTATCCGTCCCGTTCTCCACACATCCGTATGTCACATCATATACATGAGCAGCCAGATCGTCACGCGAAGCTCCCTCTGCAATGAAAGTCCGTAGCTTGATATCCTTTATGGTGACTTTCTCTACGCGCAACTTCCGGCTGAGAATATTTCTTACAGTCTCGCTGTCGAACACACCCTCATGCCGGCTGGCAAGAATCTCCCGGCATTTAAGTTCGTTCAGATAGTTCTCGAATCCCTCAACCAATCCGATAAAAGCTACCTCAGCGGTATTAGGTATAAACGACAGCACCATGTGGTCAATATCATTGTCAACCGCTTTCAGCACCGACGGCACAAGCAATCGTCCGAGCTCTTTCCTTTCACGGTAAATGTCCGCATCACTACCACGTGAGAAATATATGCGCTCGAACGAACAGCGTTCGTTCCGGCCCGGTGCCATAATCTCACTTATCGCAATCTCTCCCCTTTTAGACACGGTAATGGCGTTTCCGGGAAGTAGTTCACGTACCTCCTCCAGACCGATATTAAATACAGTCTGAATCACCGGACGTTCCGACGCTACCACTACAACTTCATCATCGATATAATAGAAAGCCGGACGGATGCCGTTTCTGTCACGGACAGCAAACATATCTCCCGAGCCGGTAGCACCACATATCACAAAACCGCCATCCCACTCGGGAGTAACATTTCTGAGAACATTAGATATATCCAGCTTATCCTCTATGGCAACTCCGAGCATCGGATCTTCAAGGCTGTGGCGCAATTCACGGTACAGACGCTGATTCTCCTTATCGAGAGCATACCCCAACTGTTCGAGCAGAACCACTGTGTCGCTGTATATCCGCGGATGCTGACCTTGGGCGACTATCGAGCGGAAAACTTCATCGACATTAGTCATATTGAAGTTTCCACACATCAGCAGATTCCGGGATCGCCAGTTATTACGTCGCAGAAAGGGATGAACATAGGAAATTCCACTTTTGCCCGTAGTCGAATACCGCAGATGTCCCATATATATTTCCCCTACGAAAGGTGTGAGCCTCTCCACCTCAGAGGCCGGAGACGAATCGGCATGTTCCCGCTCCAATTGAGGCATTATTTCGGCAAAAATCTCTGATATGGCATTTACTCCCAAAGCTCTTTCGCGGAAAACATATTCATATCCGGGTTCAGCGTGCATTTTTACCACTCCAACCCCGGCCCCTTCCTGACCGCGGTTGTGTTGCTTTTCCATAAGAAGGTAAAGCTTATTGAGAGCATACGAATACGTACCGTATTTCTCTCTATAATATTCCAGAGGTTTACGAAGGCGGATCATCGCCACCCCGCATTCATGTTTGAGTTGCTCCATATATGGCATGAAATTAACAAAGCCGACAGGCAGTAAAGTCTCTGCATCTGTCGGCTTTGTTCAGTTTATTGTTAGCGTATAAACAACATCTCGCGATATTTGGGAAGAGGCCACATCTCGTTATCTACCATAAGTTCGAGTTTATCGATGTGATAACGTATAATCTCCATCGCTGGAACCACGTTGTCGTGGTATGCGATCGCCTTCTCTCGTTCATTCTCGATTCTGTTTGCGGACTTGCGTGCATTGACCATTTTTTCAGTCTCCTCTTTTATGATCCGCATATGCTCCGACATGCGCTCGATAATCTGAAGGTCTACCGATGTAAGCGCATCGCCCTTCGTTCCGGGGAAAAGAGATTTCAGTTTCACCAGATTGTCCACCAGCATTGACTGATAGCGTGTAGCTACCGGAAGTATGTGATTAAGAGCCAGATCGCCTAACACACGTGCCTCTATCTGAATCTTCTTGGTATATGTCTCCCACTTCACTTCATTTCGTGCCTTGAGCTCGAACTCTGTAAACACACCCGCATCGGCAAACATTTTTACAGATTCCGGACGCAGATAAGCATCGAAAATCTTCGGCACCGAAGTCTCGCAGTCAAGTCCGCGGCGGGCTGCTTCTTCCTTCCATTCTTCGCTGTAGCCATTGCCATCGAAATGAATTGGTTTCGACTCCACAAGAAGAGCCTTCACCTCCTCGAGAATCGCATGATACAGCGATTCTTCACGCTCAACACGTGCATCTACTTTTGCCTTGAATTGCTTGAGCTGATCTGCGACAGCTGCATTTATCGCAATCATAGCCGATGCACAGTTTGCGGATGAGCCAACGGCACGGAACTCGAAACGGTTACCGGTGAAGGCGAAAGGCGATGTACGGTTACGGTCGGTATTGTCGAGCATGATTTCCGGAATCTGGGCTACACCCATATCTATGCCCTCCTTGCCACCGAACGTTATCAATTCATCCTCCGTACTCGTTTCGAGCTTGCTCAGAATATCGGCAATCTGTTTGCCTGTGAAAATAGAGATAATCGCGGGGGGAGCCTCGTTCGCACCCAGACGATGAGCATTTGTAGCCGATGAGATGGATGCTTTCAGCAGAGCGTTATGACGATGAACTGCCGCCATTACATTTGCGAAAAATGTAACGAAACGTAAATTCTCACGGGGAGTTTTACCGGGAGCGAACAGAAGAGTGCCTGTATCCGTTCCGAGACTCCAGTTATTGTGTTTACCCGAACCGTTTATGCCTGCGAATGGTTTTTCGTGAAGCAGAACACGGAAATTATGACGGCGTCCGACCTCATTCATAACCGACATCAGCAACAGGTTATGGTCGTTGGCGAGATTGGTTTCCTCAAAAATAGGAGCAAGCTCAAACTGGTTGGGAGCAACCTCGTTATGGCGTGTACGCGCCGGAATACCCAACTTATGACATTCAATCTCCAGATCAAGCATGAAAGCTTCCACACGCGAAGGTATAGCACCGAAATAATGATCTTCGAGCTGCTGGTTTTTAGCACTCTCATGCCCCATTAGCGTGCGTCCCGTCAGTACCAGATCCGGACGTGCGTTGTACAGAGCTTCGTCCACCAGAAAATATTCCTGTTCCCATCCGAGATAAGAATATACATGTTTCACATCCTTGTCGAACATTCGGGCTACATCGGCGGCAGCCTTGTCGACGGCATTCAACGCGCGCAACAGCGGAGTCTTGAAATCAAGCGCCTCTCCGGTATATGAAATAAAAATTGTCGGTATACAGAGGGTCTTATTTATGATAAATACGGGCGAAGATATATCCCAGGCCGAATATCCGCGGGCTTCAAAGGTATTCCGGATACCTCCATTGGGAAAACTTGATGCGTCAGGTTCCTGCTGAACAAGAAGCTTACCGTCAAATTCCTCAACTACTCCCCCTTTGCCGTCATGTTCGATAAAGCCATCGTGCTTCTCGGCTGTTCCGCCCGTCAGAGGGTGGAACCAGTGGGTGTAGTGACGGGCACCATTATCAATTGCCCATTTCTTCATACCCTCGGCAACGCTGTCGGCTACCTCGCGGGAAATGGGCTGCTTGTTGTCTATGGCAGACACAAGCTGGTCGTAAGTTTTCTTAGGTAGATATTCAAACATTTTCTCACGGTTGAACACTGCTTCCCCATAATAGCGCTCGGGGCGTTCCGAAGGCAGATTCACCTCAACCGGCTTACGATCCGAGGCTTCCTTCACTACCTTAAATCTGAGTAACGACATAAAATAAAGTAATTGAATATTGAATTATTTGGATGGTTCACATAAAGAATATTTCTCAGGAAAAGAGAATAGTTATAGCATCGGAGGCTCCTGAGGCATTTGCCTCGGGAGCCTCCGACATAAAGTCAGTCGAACCGGGTGGCGCCGATGCGCTTTACCGCTTCAACCGTATTTTCGTAAGTATTGAACGCCGTCAGACGTATATACCCCTCACCAGATGGCCCGAAGCCGCTTCCGGGTGTTCCCGCCACATGACACCGTTCCAGAAGCATGTCGAAGAAACGCCACGAATCCATATCGTCGGGAGTCTTTATCCATACGTACGGGGCATTTACCCCACCGAATACCTCCAGGCCCGCTTCAATAAGGCCTTTACGCAGAACCTCGGCATTCCTGAGATAGTAATCCACTACCTCGCGTGTCTGAGCCTTTCCCTCCGGGGTATATATCGCTGCCGCACCACGCTGCGACACGTAGCTGGCGCCATTGAATTTTGTACACTGACGCCGATTCCACAAATGATGCATAGATATTTCCTTGCCATCGGCAGTATATCCCTTCAGCTCCTTCGGAACCACAGTGTAGGCGCAACGTACTCCGGTAAATCCCGCCGTTTTTGAGAAACTGCGGAATTCGATTGCCACCTTTCGCGCCCCTTCTATTTCATAAATGCTGTGGGGAACATCATCCTCGCGTATGAAAGCTTCATATGCCGAATCATATAATATAAGTGATCCGTGTTTCAGAGCGTAATCAACCCAGACTTTCAACTGATCGCGGGTAAGAGTGGTTCCCGTAGGATTATTCGGATAGCACAGATATATCACATCGGCAACTTCCGAAGGCAAAGCCGGAACAAAGCCGTTCTCCGCCGTGACAGGCAGATAAATAATCCGGTCCCAACTACCGTTTATCTTTTCTCCGGCACGTCCGCCCATCACGTTGGTATCCACATAAACAGGATATACAGGATCCGTAACCGCTACACGGTTGCCTCTGGCCAGAATATCACCGATATTGCCGGTATCGCTTTTGGCCCCGTCGCTGACGAAAATCTCATCGGCGGAGATATCTATGCCCCGTAAGTGATAATCGTTCTCAGCTATTGCCTCACGCAGAAAAGCATATCCCTGTTCGGGACCGTAACCGTGGAACGATGCGGCATCGGCTTCCTCCTCAACCGCATCGTGCATGGCGGCGATAACTGCCGGACAAAGCGGCTTCGTCACATCGCCGATACCCATTCTGATTATCTCTGCATCGGGATGCGCATCTTTGAAAGCATTGATGCGACGGGCTACTTCTGAAAAAAGATAACTCTCGGCAAGCTTGCAAAAGTTGTCGTTTATATGAAACATTGTCTGTAAGAAAATTTCGTTGTCAAATCGGGGATTAACTCTCGGTTTGGTGGAAGCGGATCATTGTCGGAAATCCAAATTCGTCTCACCATCGAAAACCGTTGTGGCAGGTCCGCTCATAAACACATGGTTCGTATCGCTGTCCCATTTTATCATGAGATTACCTCCCGTCAGGTGTATCGTTACTTCACGAGACGATATTCTCCCTGTCAGAATCGCAGCAACAGCCGTTGCACATGCGCCGGTACCGCAGGCAAGTGTTTCACCACTGCCCCGTTCCCATACACGCATCTCGATATCGGAATTACCCAGAATACGGGCGAACTCTATGTTAGCTCTGTCGGGCCAGACCGGATGCACCTCCATCTCAGGCCCCAGCCCGAGTACAAGATCATCTGTCACCTCGTCAACAAATACCACTCCATGAGGATTACCCATCGACACAGGAGTGAAAATCACATTACCACGCGATGTATTTATGGAAACAGCTTCCATAGGAGCGCTACCTTCTCCGGCCACCGGAATATCCGCCGGCACGAGTATCGGCTCTCCCATATCTACTGCTACGGACTCAATCTTTCCGTCCGCGCCGGCAGTCAATTCCAAACATTTAACGCCCGAAGCAGTTTCGAGCGTTATTTCTGTCTTGGCCGTGTAACCGTTATCGTACACATACTTGCCGATACAGCGGGTAGCGTTTCCACACATGCGGCCTTCCGAGCCGTCAGCGTTGAACATTCTCATTCTGAAATCCGCTGTCGAAGATGGTAAAATCAAGATAATGCCGTCGGCGCCTATTCCGAAGTGCCTGTCGCTCAAGCGCTCCGATAATTTCCCTAATAACCGGGAATCTGAAAGAACCGAACCGTCGTCGCCTCCAAACGTCCCATCAAGACAATTGATGTAGATGTAGTCGTTTCCGGCTCCGTGCATCTTGGTAAATTTCATAATGAAATCCTTTCTGATTTTTGATTCGGCAAAGTTAAGAAAAAATCCAGAAATAATCCCCCATGCTGATATCAAAAAATGGCGAAAAAAAATGTAATAGAACGCTTTTTTTCACGTTTATTTAACATGATGCATAGTCCGTGATTTGTTTTCCGGCATAGCTATCGACATTTAATTTTTTGACAATAAATGACATACTCATTATACCAACGATATTACCGGATACTGTTTGTTTCCGTTCTGTTGCTGCTTGCTTTCGCAGGAGCATGCGATCAGGCAGCTTATGCTCAGGACGGATCTACTGCCTATAATTATCTCAACGTCACATCATCGTCGCGTATATATGGACTTGGAGGGGTTAATATCACTGCCGTGGAGGATGAACTCAGTGTCACCGACCAGAACCCCGCGTTGCTTGGCCCAGAAATGGACAATCAGATTCTTATCGACTACATGCGCTACCTTGGCGAATCTAATTTCGCAGGTGTCCGCTATGCCCACGCTATAGGAGAACGCGGAGCCTGGAGCGCCGGAATCAGATATTTCGGATATGGTAAAATTCAGGCAACCGACGAATTCGGAAACATGAACGGGTCATTCTCACCTTCCGATATCAACCTCAACGGATCGTTCTCATATGATATTACAGATCGCCTGCGCGGCGGTATCACCATGAAGATGCTTTTCAGCAACTATGAATCCTATTCTGCATTTGCCATTGGAACCGATCTGGGAATAAACTACTTTGATCCTGACAGCGAATTATCCTTGTCGGCAGTTGTTGCCAACCTCGGAGGCCAGCTGAAACGCTTCAATTCCACATATGACCGTCTGCCTGTAGATGTTCGCCTTGGTATCGCGAAGATGTTTACCGGTCTACCTGTCAGATTCTCCATCACGGCATGGAATCTCACGAAATGGCATCTTCCGTTTTATGAGACTGGCGATGGAACCTCCGACGAACCGTTTGTCATAAAGGACAAATTCATGTCGAACCTGTTCCGACATCTTGTATTCGGAGTTGACTTTATTCCAGGCGACCGATTCTACGTTGCCCTCGGATACAACTACAAGACCCGAACCGATATGAGTACTTACTCACGCAGTTTTGTATCAGGATTCTCTCTGGCCGCCGGCCTTAATCTGCGCCGTTTCAATGTGGGTGTCGCTCTGGGGCAACCACATTCCGGAGCCACAACCTTCATGCTCAACCTGAACCTCAATCTCAACGATATCCTCAACTGAGACCATAAACGGTAACCGCAAACGCAACATTACTATTATAATAATGAATCAGCCCGACAACCCCCGACGCATTATCATTGCAATCGACGGATATTCATCGTCCGGTAAGAGTACCATGGCGAAATCACTCGCCAGAGCAATCGGATATAAATATGTCGACACAGGTGCGATGTACAGAGCCGTGACACTTTATGCCATGCGCAACGGCATGATCAGCGACAATCATGCAGCCGACGCCATCGCCATTGAAAAAGCACTACCATCCATTGATATAGCGTTCTCCATTATGCCTGACGGCTCACAACATACAATCCTGAATGGCGAGGATGTGGAGGATCAGATTCGCCGTATGGACGTATCGGATAATGTATCGCCCGTGTCTGCAATTCCTGCTGTCCGCCACCATCTTGTCAAGCAGCAACAGGCCTTCGGAAGCGAACGTGGAATCGTGATGGACGGGCGCGACATAGGCACCACTGTTTTCCCGGACGCAGAACTCAAGATTTTTGTCAACGCACCTGCCGCCACCCGTGCCGAACGCCGTGTAAAAGAACTTCGTCAAAAAGGTATCGACGCATCGTACGAGGAGGTTCTGGCCAACGTTGTAAGCCGCGACCATCAGGACGAGACACGCGCGGAAAGTCCATTGCGGCGTGCCGACGATGCAGTTGATCTTGACAACTCCGGAATGTCAATCCCACAGCAGGACGCATTTCTTATAAACCTGTATCAGGAACGGATCGGCAAAAAATAAACGGCATATACACACCGACCATATATATATATCCCCAGCCTATCTAATGCAATAGATCAATAATGAAAATTGAGATTGACAATGATTCCGGGTTCTGCTTCGGAGTTGTGACCGCTATAACCAAGGCAGAGGAGGAACTGGATAAATCCGGTTCATTGTATTGCCTCGGAGATATCGTACACAACAGTGATGAGGTACAACGACTTGCCCAGAAGGGACTTACCGTAATAACCCACTCCGATCTATCACGGCTGAACAACGTAAAAGTTCTGCTTAGGGCTCATGGTGAGCCTCCGGCAACATACGCTACAGCTGAGAAAAACGGAATACAGATCATTGATGCCACCTGCCCGGTGGTCCTTAGACTTCAGCAGCGTATAAAGCAAAGCTACGATACGGAAGCGGCCCAGCGTCCCCAGATAGTAATCTACGGCAAGAAAGGACACGCCGAAGTCAACGGACTTGTCGGACAGACCAACGGCGAGGCTATCGTGGTTGAAAGCGTGGATGAACTCGACAGAATCGATTTTAACAGACCTATCGCCCTCTATTCACAGACTACAAAATCACTTGACGGTTTTCACGATGTGATTGAACAGATAAGGCAACGTATGGCCCCTGGAGTCAAATTTGAAAGTTTCGATACCATATGCCGGCAGGTAGCCAACCGAGCGGAGAAAATGCGTCTGTTTGCCCGCTCCCACGATGTCGTTCTGTTCGTTGCAGGCAAGAAAAGCAGCAACGGCAAGGTTCTGTATGCGCATTGTCTGGAGGAAAATCCACATACACATCTTATAAGTAATCCGGCTGAAATAGATCCGACCTGGCTTGAAGGTGCATTGTCGGTCGGAATATGCGGAGCCACATCTACCCCGCGGTGGCTTATGGAGAAGGTTCGTGATACGATAGAACTGATGAATTCACCCTCCGACTGAATAAACATATGGATAATTTCGTAGCAATTGATGTGGAAACCGCCAACAACCATCCGGAAAGCATCTGTGCGATTGGGGCGGTGAAGGTCAAGGACGGTGTAATCGTGGATCGGTTCTATGAACTCGTAAAACCTGAACCGGAATATTATTTCCGCTATTTCACGGAAGAAATCCACGGTATCAGCCGCGACATGACAGAAAACGCCCCTACATTCGACCGCGTGTGGCGACGGCTGCAACCGATAATCGGGAATCTTCCACTTGTCGCCCACAATAAAGCATTCGATGAGAAGTGTATAAAGGCCGCTCACAGAGTTTATCAGATGGACTATCCGGATTATCCGTTTTTCTGTACGCTTGCTACCGCCCGACGCACCATACCACGCGCTTTTTGCCATTCATTCTCTCTTCCGGCCGTATGCGATTTCTTAGGAATCCCATTCTGTAATCATCATAACGCTCTTGCCGATGCCGAGGCATGCGCTAAAATAGCAATAGCACTTATAAAATGAAAACTTTACCCGGAAAATTCACCCGAGCGCTTTCATCCGCCGGAATTACAGTAATGATATTTACAGCACTGCAAAGTTGCGGAGACAGCAAGCAGACCAAAGAAAACATTGCCGGAGCCGCCCGCATCGGACATGAAAGGGCTCTTGAACTCGCGCCGGAGCGGAATATCGACATTATACAGATCGAATCAATACTGATCGAGGTACGCGAACGCGAGCAACATCTGCGCAATCTCGGAGAAAATAAAGTTGCAGATGCATATATCGATGCGTTTATCAATACCCTCGACTCGATCAATCCCTCTTTAGCCGAACAGTTGCGCTGACAGTCTCACTGCCGCTCATGCCGACTACATATACGCCAAGTGGCTACATCGTTAATTCGACGTAGCCACTTGCTGTATATCATGACGCGGAATACTGATCATGTTTAAATGACCGCCTACGGTAATCAGCGCACAGCGATCACCTCAATCTCGACAAGTACTTGTTTTGGGAGCTCTTTGACAGCTACTGCCGAACGAGCGGGGAAAGGCGCGGTGAATACCTGCGCATAAACCTCATTCATTGGAACAAAGTTTGCCATATCAGAAAGGAACACTGTTGTCTTTACAACATTGTCGACCGATAATCCGGCCTCAGCAAGTATCGCTTTCACGTTTGAAAGCGACTGGGTTGTCTGAGCTGTGATGCCTTCCGGAATCTCACTTGTCTCAGGATTTACGGGTATCTGACCGGAAATAAATACTAACGATCCGGTATCGATCGCCTGGCTGTAAGGACCGATAGCACCGGGTGCTTTGGTTGTTGCAATCTGAGTTTTCATAAATAAAGTATATTAGTTTATTTAGTTAGTCAAGTCGTGAAAGCCATTCTATATTATTCGGCTATATGCATCATACATAATAAGTTTCAGGACTTACTCACAGTTAAATCTGAAAGGAATATTTTCGAGGCTGCCCCTATACATTCTTTGCGTAGTGAAAGAACTGCTTCACCTAAAGCAGAGAAACGCTGATCGAAATCAGGAATGAAATTAGTGGTTCCCACAGCCCCGAGACGTTCGAACATTGTGCCCAAGGTTATTTTTGAAGGATCTATCGACGGACAGACCGCCGGTTCATCTTCATTTTGGCCTACTATTACACGCTGAAGCAATCCTGCCTCGATCAGTTTATTTGCTGTCGCAGACACCAGGGTTACCGGCATACCATATTCCAGAGCAATCTCATGAGGTGTCATTGGCGCCTCTTCACGATTGAACCGCTGAACAGCTACCGCCATGACAGCTACCGTAAGCCTCCATCGGTAATTCTCCGAGATACGGCTTACCTCGTCGGTAAAACTGAACTCGTTAATGTTCTGCGAAGAAAAACAGATCACTCCGCCTGCCAGAGTTATCACCCACACAAGCTGGAGCCATATCAGAAGCAAAGGAAGAAAAGCGAACGATCCGTAAATCGCATTATATCGCGTCACATATATCTGCCCCGTCAGAAAAAGCCACTGAAGCATCGAATAGGCCGTACCTGCCATTACTCCTGCTATAATGGCGCTCCTGAACTTTACTTTCGTATTGGGAATAAGCAGATAGCTGCCCGCGAAGAACAACCATACAAGAACTATCGAAAGAAAATCAAGCGACCATTTAAGAATCGGAGTGAAAAAGCCCGAGGGGAAAAACTTCTCTACTGTAGAGGACATGAATACCAGTATACCACTTGAACATATCATCAGTATAGGAAGAATCAACACTATAGCCGTATAATCGGTTAGCTTACGCCATAGCGTACGCCCGGTTTTCACACTCCATATTTTATTAAAACAATCCTCTATACTGCTGATCAGAGAAATCAACGTCCATAACAGAAACAGGATACCAACCCCGAGAAAAAGTCCTTCAGACGACTGCGCCAGATACGAATCCACAAAACCGAATGCTTTCGACAAAGCCTCGCGTTGCGCCGGAAAACTATTGAACAACTGCGACTGAAGTATATTCTGGAAACCGAATCCTCGTCCGATGGCAAACACCAGTGCAAGGGCAGGAACTATCGCCAGCAGAGTCTGATAAGTCAGATAGCCTGCACGCATCTGAAGATCCGCGTTAAGAAACGAACGCACCGACAGATTCGCGGTCTTCAGCACATTCACTTTCCACGAATTGCTTGTATCGTTCCATACCCCGTCAGTTATATAGCCATACAGATTACGTCCGCGCGAAATAAGACGGGCGAAAAATCCATTATTGCCTGATGTTCCTCTATCTTTCTTCTTCACAGTCAAAGTATCTTTAATCTCCGCATACGTTTACGGATAAACGATAAACAAACGTCGCGGACTCACACTGACCATACAAAGTTAATAAAGATAAAAATATCTGCCAAAAAAAGTTATCCGTACACCCGGTGGCAAACGCATCAGAAAGGCAAAGCCCCACAACAGAAGCAAAAATCTGGTAATAATAAGAAAGAAATTAAAAGGTGTAGAACGAGTGAAAGAGCATGCACAGGAAAGGGGTGACCTATCGTGAAGAGGATCAACTATCGAGGCGCCTTACGGTGTCCCGATGACGGCTATTCTGATGCCGTTGCTATGATCCGTATATATTTTACACATCGATTTCATCGAGGATGAGTGTGGATTTGCATCCGCTGCAAGCGCTGCATCACAATTTTCGAAGAATTATTTAAAATAATTTCCCAAGTTTTAGTCTGTCACAATATTTTTTTTGTAATTTTGCGACATAAAGTTTCTAAGGTAATTTTATCATACAAAATCTCTTTAACTAAAGTCATCATGAACAGATTCGGAATCCTTGCAATCGCAGGTGCGCTAGCCATTTCGGTTTCCGCCGGCAACCGCATGACCATTCGGGAAGGCCTTGACATCTCGGCACGAGCCAAGACTGAGACCACAATGCAAACCATCGCTCCAAGCATTAAGCTGAAAGACAACGCCAAGCTTTCACTCAAAACCGACATCGTAAAACCCAATGTGGAAAAGAAGCTTGAAGCAAAGCAGGAATTACAGACCCGCTTCACAAGCAAAACTGTAAAAGCCAACAGCATATCAATGCGTAAAATCAAACCCGCTGACGATGAGGAAACCACAGATACATCAATCGCCGGCCAATATACAATACAGATCGGTGACTACTATTATGATGATAGTACGGGATCTGTGAACAGCACCGCTACCATTACAGAAGGAGCTGACGGCCAGATACTGATCAGCTGCGACTACTTCCCTTCTGATGTTCTCGCAACCTACGATTCCACAACCGGCGACATTACATTCAGCGAAATGTATGTAGGCTATGTCGAATACAGCAATACTACATTTTATGTTAATTTCGAACCTTTCTATTGGGATAGCACAAGTAAGAATGTCGTCAAAAGCAATTGGACTGCAAATTTCGATGCATCAACAGGTGTGATCACAACCCCAGCCGATCATGGATTTTCATGGTTGGCATATACCGATATGGAACTTACCACCCCCTACAGTTATCTTAATGTTTTCGACGTTGAGGGCCTCACCAAAAAAGGTGGAAACGGCGGCGGCAATGAAGGCATCGCAGGTGAATATACCGTTTACATAGGCGATTGGTATTGGGATGATTCCGCACTTGCAACCCTCACATACACAGCTACAATTGAGGAATCAAACGGATATATCCTTATCAGCTGCGAAGACTACTTCCCTGCCGATGTTCTCGCTACTTACGATTCCACAACCGGCGACATTACATTCAGCGAAATGTATGTAGGCTCTTTCAATTACAGCAATACTACATTATATGTTAACTTCGAACCTTTCTATTGGGATAGCACAAGTAAGAATGTCGTCAAAAGCAATTGGACTGCAAATTTCGATGCATCAACAGGTGTGATCACAACCCCGGCCGATCATGGATTTTCATGGTTGGCATATACCGATGAGGAACTTACCACCCCCTATACTTATCTTGAGATGTTCGACGTTGAGGGGCTGGTAAAAACTTCCGGCGGATCCTCCGGTGAAGATAGCGACAACTGGATCTCAATTGGTGAAGCTACTTTCATGGACGGATGGGTACTCCCCGCATTCGGAATTGATCAGACAAATCCAGAATACTGGTACAAAGTGCCTGTAGAACGCAACATAGACAACCCCAATCTCTATCGCCTCGTAAACCCCTACCATTACGGTCCGCTTGCCGATTACAACGAAACTACCCGCACCGGCTATATCCAATTTGATGTTACCGATCCCGACCATGTAGTATTCGATGTAGTGGAAGCCGGATTTGCATTCTCCGAACTCGAAGTAAGCCAATTATATTGCTACAACACTCTCACATTTTACTGTCAGTATATGGGGATGACGGCAGCTCAGGTTGTAAGCGCGGCAGGAGATGCTATTCCTTACACAACCTTCAAGAATAATGTCGTCACCCTTGGGGTAGCTCTTCAGGATGATGGCAGCTATGAAAGCGATGCATGCTTTGGTATTCAGCAAATGCAAATAGCAGGATATGGTTGGACTGATCAGTATGGCATTTCCACAAACATGTCTGCTTCAATCGATCTTTCTGAAACCTCCGACGAAAATAACGGTATCTCTGACATCATGAACAATGATAATGACACATCCGTTCGTTTCTTCAATCTTCAGGGTATCGAAGTAGCGAACCCGGCTAAGGGTCAGGTTGTGATCTGTGTTCAGGGCGACAAAGCAACCAAACAGATCGCACGCTAATTAACCATTTGCCAACCGGTATAAGATAAGGCCGAAGGATTCAAATCCTCCGGCCTTATCTTATACCGGTTGGCAACTTTTCATAATATAATTTGTTATATAAATAAAACAACAACTGATAACTGTAGCAAAATTGTATTATGAAAAAATTAGCATTCATGCTCATCATCATGATTGGAGCTATTTCAGCAGCATCTGCTAAAGATACATACTCACACGATGCCTCCGTTCTGCCCAAAGCAGCCCAAACCACTATAGCAAACAATTTCAAGTCGGAAGTAAGCCTTGTGAAAATCGACAAGGATTTCGGACGCATAAGCGAATACGAAGTGATACTTACCGACGGAACCGAGATCTCATTTGATCGCGATGGCAATTGGGATAATATCGAAACCTCAGCCGCAAAATCAGTTCCCTCCGCATTCATTCCTGACGGTGTGACCAACTATGTGGCCCAGAATCACAAGGGCGCACGCATTGTAGGAATTGATAAAGAACGGAGCGGCTACGAAGTGGAACTTTCCAACGGCATTGACATAAAATTCAATAGAGCCGGAGAATTTCAACGCTACGACAAATAATATACATTGCAGGCATTTGAAATCTTTCATTCCCTGAGAGTATGCCCATATTAAGTATTAAGAAATTTTTGAGGCTGTGTCAAAACGATTGATACAGCCTCTTCAGTATCCCGATGGCGAGGGTGCTGTCAGAGCGATTCAGGTGGTAGGAGCCGAGATTTAGGCTGATGGGAGCGATCTCAGGATCGTGACCGAAGCCGAATGTCCATAGCGACGGCCCAGATGAGCCGTTATGACATACCCTCATTTTTATATCCATCCGCCCACCTTACGGAGCGTTCCGCTGACACCCCTATCCCATGCGGCACTTGCTTGTTTAATCTGCATGGCCTGTTTGATTGTCAAGGATTTGGTTTATTCAAAAAAAAATCGTACCTTTGCACCGCTTTTTGACATATGCGTGTCATCTATGCCCCAGTGTGATGGGAAATTAATTACACATTAATTTTGAGTAACACAAACATTTAACAACAGAATGAAAACTTACAAACTCGCGGCAGAACCCCGCACCGACCTCGGCAAGAAAGCCGCCAAGACCCTCCGTAGCGAAGGTAAAATTCCCGTAGTTCTCAACGGCGGCGAACCTTTCGAGCTCCCCTTCACCGGCACCCTCAAGCCCGGTGAAAAGATCGTTGAAATCGAAAATGGCCGTGGTGTGATAACCACCGACCTCACCGTTACCAACGATGCTGTCCGCAAGCTCATCTATACCCCCGACATCTTCGCTATCGAACTCGAAGCCAACGGCGAAAAGAAAATGGCTGTTCTCCGTGAAGTTCAGTTCCATCCCGTAAAAGACAATATCCTCCATATCGACCTTCTTGAGGTTACCGACAGCAAACCTGTGGTTATGTCCGTTCCTGTGAAACTCGAAGGCCATGCTGAAGGTGTTAAAGCCGGTGGTAAGCTCACCCTCTCCATGAAGAAGCTCAAAGTAAAAGCCCTCTACACCGAAGTTCCCGAACGTCTCGTTGTCAATGTCGACAACCTCGGGCTGGGTAAGACCCTTCAGGTTGGCGAACTCCACTTCCCCGGTCTCGAACTGGTTACTCCCAAAGAAGCTGTTGTCTGCGCCGTTCAGCTCACACGTGCTGCCCGTGGTGCTGCCGCTGCCGCTGCCGCAGGCAAATAATTACAGGCGGCGTATAGCCGCGTAAAGGATCAAGCTGATAATTTATTAACTGAAGCCTGCGTCGCGCCCCCAACTGCGCGCCGCAGGCTTCTCTCCATTACTGAGATTATATGAAATATCTGATTGTTGGCCTCGGAAATATCGGCAACGAATACAACGGTACACGCCACAATATAGGCTTTCGCATTGCAGACGCCCTTGCGCAATCTATCAACGCGACTTTCAATACCGACCGCTACGGAGACATCGCCACCGGACGTATAAAAAACAAACAAGTGGTGATCCTCAAACCATCCACATACATGAATCTCAGTGGAAACGCAGTCAGATACTGGAAGACAAAAGAAAATATCGAACTCGACAATATTCTGGTACTCGTCGACGACATCGCACTCCCTTTCGGAACAATCAGACTTAAAGGCAAAGGAAGCGATGCCGGACATAACGGTCTGAAAAACATAGCTCAGATGCTTGGAACAGATGCATATCCGCGACTACGTTTCGGAATAGGCAATGACTTCCCGCGAGGATGCCAGATCGACTACGTTCTCGGTCAATTTACACTCGACGAACATCAGAAGCTACCCATACGCGTGGAAGCGGCCGTTGACGCAGTGAAAACCTTTGTGCTTGCCGGGCTCCAGACCGCAATGTGCGACTTCAACAACAAATAATTTTATCTCTTCCACAATACTCTGATTGACCGACATGAAAACAGAAGTTCGTATCGACAAATGGCTATGGGCCATGCGAGTGTTCAAGACACGCACTGTAGCGACAGACAGCTGCAAGAAAGGAAGAGTTGCCGTACAGACTCCCTCCGGAGAAATCATAGCAAAACCGTCGCGTATGATAAAAGTTGACGACGTAATACTCGTACGCAAACCTCCCATCACTTATTCTTTTAAGGTAAAGGCGCTTACAGAAAACAGACTCGGAGCCAAACTTGTGCCGGAATATATGGAAAACGTCACACCGAAAGAGCAATATGACCTACTTGATATAATAAAGATTACAGGATTCATTGATCGACGAAAAGGATTGGGACGACCTACAAAACGCGAAGGTAGGGAACTCGCCCGTTTTACCGGAGACATGTACACCGGTACGGAAGATTTCAATGATTTCGATGGAAATGAAGATGAACGCGGATGGGATTTCGATTTTGATGAATCTGATTTCAATGATTGATTTTTCCCGTCCATAGAGCCACCTGCATATCTATAGCTTCACAAACGGCAGTGGTTGCGTCAGTATCAACGACGCAACCACTGCCGCTATATTATAATAACAATCATATTTAACTGAGCCCGGCAATTACCATACACTCAGATGTGTGTATGAAATCACGCCGCCTCAAGCGTCAGGAAATCGCATTGAAAAACTCTTGACGAAGCATGACATCGTTTTCGAATACGCCATTGTAATCAAGAGTCACCGTAGTCGAAAGCTGTTTCTCAACACCTCTCATCTGCATACACAGATGCTGTGCCCTGCACTGACATATCACTCCTTTTGCCGAAAGGGTCGATTTTACCTCACTGCAAATCTCCGCCGTAAGCCGTTCCTGAACCTGAAGTTTACGGGCTATGGCATTTACAAGACGCGGAAGCTTGCTAAGACCTATCATTGCGCTATCAGGAACATATGCCAGACTTACCGTACCGAAAAAAGGCAGTATATGATGTTCGCACATCGAATAGAATTCAATGTCGCGGACAACGACCATGCGGCTTCCGGCATACTCGAAGATCGCCTGACGCAGAATATCCGACGGATTCTGGCGATACCCCTGCGTGACAAACCACATAGCCTTTGCCGCACGCATCGGAGTTTTCAGAAGTCCGTCGCGCGTTGGATCCTCACCTACAAGCCGGAGTATCTCACGATAATGGCCGGCAATTTCCTCTATACGTTTCTGCTCATCCGATCCAGAAACTTCCGCATCAAAATCTAAACCGTCGGTTGTCATTCTTATATTGTGACTTTCATACACATAACAGACAGGGCAATATCCGGTGTTGTCTGTTTTATTTCACATTAACTCTGTCGCGAACCACGCGAACCTCACGCGCATACCCCGGAAACTGACGTTTTATTTCGGCAGCTGCCTTGTCTGCATCGTATTGCGATTTGAAGTCGCCTACACGCAATCGCCAGAATGGAGAGGCATACGTCACATACGTACTGTATTGTGGAAAAGCGCCCGATATGGATTTCTCACGCTGCCGGGCCTCCGTCTTTGCAGATCTGGCGTTGTTATCAGCAAAAACCTGCACTCTATACCCTACGCCTTTGCTTCGTACTTTCTGAGAAGTTGCCTCGGATTCCAGCTTTTCATCTGTCGCGTCATCATCAGCAGCAATCTCCGCCGACAACCGCTCGGCAGTAGCATCTGCCTTGCCGACCCGAAGCCACAATGCATGCGGAGCATCAACGACGATAGGCGCCGACGGATTCTGCAAACGCGATGTAATGGTTACTTCCTCAACCGCAACACTATCGACAACAACCGGTTCCACAGCCTGGGCACACACACGGGGCATGCACATAAGAAGCACCGCAAAGACCATTAAAACTGACTTCATATTCATACAGATGAACGGAATTATTCAAGAAAAAAAAATGAAAGAGAGTGTATAAATGAGGAAAATGTGAAGGTCACACACCACCGTCCTTAAACTGGAACGGCGCAAGGTAACCTTCACAAAATTTCATTATTATCGTAAGGGAACTTTTTATCAGAACGCTGTAACGATACCCATGAACGATGCTGCATCGAGAGCTGCACCACCGATCAGACCACCGTCCACATCAGGCTTCGCAAAAAGTTCAGCTGCATTGCTGGGCTTACAGCTGCCACCATAAAGGATGGAAGTATTATCAGCCACTTCATTACCATACTTGCCGGCGATCACCGAACGGATATGTGCATGCATGTCCTCAGCCTGATCTGCTGTAGCAGTCTTACCGGTTCCGATAGCCCATACCGGTTCGTAAGCAAGTACGAGTTTACCGAATTCCTCTGCTGTGAGATCGAAAAGCGCTTCTTCGATCTGTTTGGTAACAACTTCATTGTATGTGCCATCCTCACGCTGCTCGAGAACTTCACCGATACAGAAAATAGGAGTAAGGTTTTCTGCAAGTGCGAGCTTTACTTTCTCCTTCAGGATCTCTGAAGTCTCACCGTAGTACTGGCGGCGCTCTGAGTGACCGAGAATCACATATTTAGCACCTGTGGAGGCAACCATCGGAGCAGAAACCTCGCCGGTATAGGCACCTTTCAGGTGATCGGCACAATTCTCGGCACCGAGACCGAGCTTATTGCCGTCGATAGCAGCAGCTACAGAGGCAAGGTGGGTGAAAGGAACACAGATTATCACATCACACTTGGGCTCAACACCCTTAAGCGCTTCATTCACGTCCTTTGCAAGACCTACACCTTCGGCAAGTGTGGTATTCATTTTCCAGTTGCCGGCAACAATATTCTTTCTCATTTCAATATATGTATAAACAATAATTTTTTGTAATTCCGATTTTATTGAAGATTACGGCGCGTAACGAACCGGATCTTCTGTAAAATGCACCCTTAAAACAGTTGCAAAGATACAATAATTTTCACTCTTCACCAATAACGTCACTCTCCTTTTCTACGGTATTCTCCACCTTCTTCCGGCGCAACGCTATCCATTTTCTTATCCAGAGTCGAATCCCGAGTATTATACCCTGAAACAGATAGATCAGAAGTAATCCTCCGCCGAAAAATAAATTCAGACCTATCAGATTCTTACCAGGATCTCCACCTTCGATTTCAAACCAAAAGTCAAATATATCTTCAGGAGCCTCGATTGCAGGAGGATATATGTTTTCAAGACTGTTTTTTGAAGATACAATCCCGTCACGGAGCGTAACCACCGACATTGACCCGCGTGAAAGTTCTTTCAACTGCGTATCATCTACTGTATAGCATGGATATTCAGCCATCGCCACATCGCGCCACCGCTCCACAGCACGACTGTCACCACCTAGTAGCGCAATCATCGGGATACCGACACTGTCGGCATATTCATACATCTCGTTTACCGTAAAAGTATACGATATGTCGGCTCGCACCGGTTCAGGAATCACCAACAGTATCTCATCACCCTCGGCAGCTATAACCTCATCGGTCACATCTTCGTCACCGTCGTATATCGCGAATTGTGCCGCCGAAACACTCCCCTTGCCGTTCGCAGGTCTGCGGTCCACAAAAGTCCAGGTAGAGTCGGGAAGTTCCGATAGAGGAAAGTCACGCGTTTCACCATCTTTCTCATATACGAAAACATACTCGTCGTCATCCTCTGCATCCGCATCCGAAACTTCAGTCAGCGCGGTTCCTACAGGGAATGACCGAAAATCGACCAGAGGTTGTATTGTATAGCCATACAGACCGATCACAACAATGTAAAGTGATATCCATGCTCCTACAATCCATTGTATCGCCGGTTGAAAAAAACTCTGGCGAACACGCGGATTCAAACACAACAATACCCCAAGCCCCGAAGCTATCAAGACATTTTTCCAGAATGTGGCCGCGTTGGAAAGCACCCAGAAATCTCCGAAGCAGCCGCAGTCGCTCACCGGGTCATATATCCATATATACAACGTCAGAGGTAGCATGAATGCCATCATCAGCGTCAGCCCCCACACAGCCACACGTTTGTAGCATCCCAGCGCAAGGAGCATTCCCATCACGAACTCATATCCCGATATGAGCAATACAGCTATGAGAACTACTGTTCGCGGTTGCCATATATCCCATACAGCCAAATATTCCTCCAGTTTAAACAGGAATCCCCACGGATCCACCATCTTGACGAACCCCGACATTATGAATACCCCCCCTATAATGAACCGAAGTACCCATACCAGTGATTTCTGCCACCACGGCAGTTGATCTGCAGTTCTTTCCACGCTACTGTTTCTCCACCAATAGTTTTATAATAGCAAAAAGAGAATAGTTTATCATATCCTGATAATTGGCATCCACACCCTCCGACACACTTGTCTGGCCTGCATGATCCTCTATTTCCTTGGTACGCATAAGTTTCATCAGAATAAGGTCTGTATATGAACTTACACGCATCTTCCGCCATGCCTCATCATAATCATGATTCTTACGCAACATAAGCGCCCTGGTGGCACTCATATGGGAATCATACAGAGCCAGAGCCTCATCTACGCTAAGATCCTTTCCGGATGAGAAACCGAGGGCAAGTTGTATCAGGGCAATTATTCCATAATTGACTATAGCGATAAAGCCATCAGCAATCCCCTCGTCTTCTACCTGTTGAACACCTTTTGTTTCAAGCGATCGGATGCGGTCGGCCTTTATGAGAATCTGATCTGTCACAGACGACGGACGCATCATACGCCATGCCGCCCCATAATCGCAGAGCTTAGCCGCATATACACCGCGACATATCTCTATAGCTTTATCGAACTCCTGTTCCGTATTAAATATCCTGTTATCCATAATCTTCAGAAAGAAAGCTACGTGACTTACAATAAAAAAAAACCGCCACATCCTGATGATGCAGCGGTTGAATTTAGCCTGGGGTGAAATGTGGGTTTCGAACCCACGACCTTCGGAACCACAATCCGACGCTCTAACCAACTGAGCTAATCTCACCATCATTTTATTGAACTTTCAACAACCCGTTGTCAGTTTCAACGGTGCAAAGGTACGTCCTTTTTTTGAATTATGCAACATCTGCGATATGTTTTTTGAACATAAAAGTTATTTTTTCTCTCGCCCGCAAGGTAATTGGAAATATTCCGCACGGACAATTCCGTGTCACGCATAGATACATACTACAACAATCCCTTTGCTATGAGTAAGCCCGATTCACAGCAAAGGGATTATATCTAATATTTACAAGCCGGCCGATAGCACGGCTCTATTAAATTATCATTTGTTGAGAAGCTCAGTAGAGCGCTCTATGAATCTGGCAAGACCCTCACCGCGTAACATACCGTTGGCAAGAAGGGCAAGATCTATCAATTGTCCTACAGTGGAATTGCCGGCACCATACTCCGCACCTAACTTTGACAACTCCTCGCGAGATACATTATTCGCAGCCTGAAGATTTTCTATCTCTTTCTGAACATCAGACCCGTTGTCTGAATTTTTTTCAGCTTCCTTCTGCTTGATACTGTCATTATTGGCAGTAATAGATGCCAGAATTGGTTTTACCTTGTCGGTAAGCGCAGCATCAGCGGCTTCCTGAACCTTCTTCACTATCGGATTTTCTGTATTTACCCTAAGCGAATAACTGTCTGGCATCATGGCATAGAAGTTCATTCCGGGCTGCATGGCTGCCATCTCCTTCATTCGCCGCATATACTCATCCTGAGTTATGACAATAGGAGCGTCCGTACTCTTCATCGCCACAAAATTGACGAAGAACTGAGCATTCTCTACTTTCGGCAGCTGTCCCTGAAAGACTGAGGTAAGTATTTCGCGCTGAACATCTGTCAGATCTACTTCTTTTTTATCTTCTTTAGGAATCAGATTGTCGACTACATCCGAATCCACACGCACGATACGGCTCTTCTCAATCTTATGTTCGAGCAAACCGACGAAATGGCTGTCAAGCTGACCATCCATAACCAGAACATTATATCCACGGTCCACAGCCGACTTGATATAATTGTACTGAGCTGTCACATCAGTAGCATATAGAAATACGACATTTCCCTCACGATCTGTCTGAGTGGGAGAGATAAGATTCTTATACTCTTCTATTGTGAAATATTTACCCTCTGTGTCTTTCAGCAGATCAAACTTCATGGCCGCATCACAGAACTTTTCATCTGTGAGCATTCCATATTCAATGAAGATCTTGATATCATCCCACTTCTGTTCGAACTCTGCTCTGTCTGCCTTGAAAAGCTCTTCGAGCCTTGACGATACCTTCTTGGTGATATATCCCGAAATTTTTTTGACTGCCGTATCACTCTGCAGATATGAACGCGACACATTCAGCGGTATATCCGGCGAGTCAATCACACCCTGCAGAAGCATCATGAACTCAGGCACGACACCCTCTACCGAATCGGTCACGTATACCTGATTGCAATATAGCTGTATGCGGTTGCGGTTCACATCTATGTTATTCTTAATCTTTGGGAAGAAAAGAATACCTGTCAGATTGAACGGATAATCCACATTCAGATGAATCCAGAACAATGGATCATCCTGACCGGGATAGAGTTCATGGTAGAAATCCTTATAATCTTTCTCTGTAAGTTCCGACGGTTTCTTAGTCCATGCCGGTTCGGTAATGTTTACCACATTGTCACGGTCTGTATCTACCATACCGCCATCTTTCCACTCCTGCTGCTTGCCGAAAACCACAGGTACCGGAAGGAAACGGCAATATTTCTTAAGCAGAGCCTCCACACGGTTTTTCTCAAGAAATTCCTTATTATCATCGTCGATATAAAGGGTTATCTCCGTACCACGGTCTTTTTTATCTGACGGTTCCATTGTAAACTCCGGTGAGCCGTCACACTCCCATCTTACAGCCTCAGCACCCTCTTTATATGAAAGAGAATTGATCACAACTTTCTTAGCGACCATAAACGCCGAATAGAATCCGAGACCGAAATGACCTATGATAGCATTGGCGTCGTTTTTGTATTTTTCAAGAAACTCCTCCGCACCGGAGAATGCTATCTGATTTATATACTTCTCGATATCGTCGGATGTCATACCTATACCATGATCGCTGACAGTAAGGGTTCCGGCCTCTTTGTCGACGCTCACATACACCCTGAGATCACCGGTATCACCTTTGAATTCCCCGAACGAAGAAAGAGTTCTCAGTTTCTGGGTTGCATCAATAGCATTCGATACCAGCTCGCGAAGAAAGATTTCATGATCGCTGTATAGGAATTTCTTTATTACCGGGAATATATTCTCGGTTGTTACTCCGATTGTTCCTGTTTTAGCCATAGTTTCAGTTATATTATTAGTCAATTTAAATGCCGGCCGGAGAAGATTGATTTCGCACTATCTATCATTCCATGCCGGTCTGTATATATAACAACTTACAAAAAAAATGCCAAACTCTTCGTTCGGCATTTTTTGTTAAATTGCTTTAAAGCATCATATTACTTTGTCATTTATCAGATCCGGAAGCCTCATTGCCGGTATTGTCAGTCTGATCGCCATCAGGTTCGGACACACGCTTGACAGAAGTGACAATTTTGTCAGTATCCTTGTCATAGTCCACTGCAATAGTGTCGCCGGCCGTCAGTTCAGAATTTATTATAAGTTCAGCCAGAGGATCCTCAAGATACTTCTGTATCGCACGTTTGAGAGGACGCGCACCGAACTGTTGGTCATACCCCTTGCCTGCTATATAATCTTTGGCACTCTCTGAAATCTCGAAGCTGTAACCAAGCTTCTCCATTCTTCCGAGGAAACCACGCAACTCGATACCGATAATCTTGAAGATCGCGTCACGGTCAAGCGGCTCGAACATAATGATATCATCAATTCGGTTGAGGAATTCAGGAGCGAAAGCCTTGTTAAGCGCTTTCTGAATAACCCCCTGCGAATAATCTTTATCATCGGTACGCGTTGTGAAACCGACTCCGGATCCGAAATCCTTCAACTGGCGCGAACCTATATTGGAGGTCATTATTATCAAGGTATTCTTGAAGTCAATCCGTCTGCCGAGACTGTCTGTCAGTCGACCCTCATCCAATACCTGAAGCAGAAGGTTGAACACATCGGGGTGAGCTTTCTCTATCTCATCAAGAAGTACGACCGAATACGGGCGACGGCGCACCTTCTCCGTCAACTGTCCACCCTCCTCGTAACCGACATATCCCGGAGGAGCTCCGACAAGACGGCTCACAGTAAACTTCTCCATATATTCGCTCATATCCACACGGATCAGCGTATCTGCTGAATCGAACATATATTCCGCAAGTTTCTTCGCGAGATGCGTCTTACCGACGCCCGTCGGTCCGAGGAACATAAATGTTCCGATAGGCTTATTGGGATCTTTAAGCCCTACGCGGTTACGCTGTATCGCCTTTACGATCTTTTCGATAGCCTTATCCTGACCGATAATATCCTCTTTCAACTTAGGTCCCATGGCGCGCAGACGGCTCCCTTCAGCCTGTGCGATACGCTGAACCGGAACACCCGTCATCATGGCCACAACTTCTGCCACCTTATCTTCGTCTACTGTCACGCGGTTTGCCTGAAGCTGTTGTTCCCACTGCTCGTTTGCCTGAGCCAGACGCGACTTGAGCGTCTGTTCACGGTCACGGAAAGAAGCTGCTTTCTCGAAATCCTGATTCTGGGCCGCCTGAAGTTTTGCGGCACCGGCCTCAGTAATCTCATTTTCAAGACGCTCAATCTCTTCCGGAACTACAATATTGGTGATGTGGGCACGCGATCCCGCCTCATCAAGGGCATCGATAGCCTTATCTGGAAAATTGCGGTCACTCAGATAACGGTCGGTTAGACTTACACATGCCTTAAGCGCATCCTCCGTATACTTCACATTATGATGATCCTGATATTTGTCTTTTATATTATGCAGAATCTGAAGAGTTTCCTCAGCAGTGGTTGGCTCGACCATAACCTTCTGGAACCGGCGTTCAAGAGCCCCGTCCTTTTCGATATTCTTACGATACTCGTCGAGGGTAGTCGCACCTATACACTGAATCTCTCCACGTGCAAGAGCAGGCTTTAGCAGATTTGCCGCATCCATTGTTCCGGCTGCGTTTCCGGCACCTACTATGGTATGAAGCTCATCGATAAACAATATGACATCTGGATTTTTCGACAATTCTGTAAGAATCGCCTTTACACGCTCTTCGAACTGACCGCGATACTTCGTACCGGCTACCAGCGATGCCATATCGAGCGATACAACACGCTTATCGAACAGAATGCGCGACACCTTGCGTTGCACAATACGCAGAGCCAGCCCCTCGACGATGGCAGACTTACCCACACCGGGTTCACCTATCAGAACCGGATTATTCTTCTTACGACGGCTGAGAATCTGAGCCAGACGTTCTATCTCCTGTTCACGTCCTACCACCGGATCAAGTCTCCCGTCTTCTGCAGCACGGGTAATGTCATTACCGAATTTGTCGAGCGTCGGCGTATCATGCGCCCCGCGCGAACGGCCACCATCTTTCTGTGTTCCTCCATCCTGACGCGACTGTGATGCCCCACGTGGAGCCTCATCTTCGTCCTCATCCTCGTCTGTTGCCCCGAACCCGGAGGTCGGAGTATCCTTGACATTTGAAATTAGTTTCAAAACCGACTGGTAGTCAATGCCTGCCTGCCGGAAAGGTACAATAAAATCCATATGCTGTATTTCGGGATTATGAAGCAAAGCCAGAAGCAAATGCTCGGTATCTACCGTCTCGCTTTTAAGCATCCGAGCCTCCAGCACAGACAGTTTAACCAATCTGTTGCTTAAATCGCTCGCCACAACCTCTCCGCCAAGCGGGGCCGTGGCGTCATATAGCGAATCATCAAGCTGAGTTCGGAGCTGATACACCGACACATCTCGGGATGCACGCTCCAACAGAGAGAAGACCCTGGAACCCGTATCCGCCAGGAGGGCCAGAAACATGTGTTCCGGAGTGATTATGCTATTGTTATGGCGGATAGCCTCATTCCGGCTATTCTCCAGAACAGTTTTCACTTCGTTTGAAAAATTTATTTCCATTCTTTACCTTTCTTTTCCTATTGAATTCACGTTCTCTCCGGTTTCACTGATGTCTACGGTTAAAACGCATTAACATTATTTCAATCTCATATATGATTTATAACACCATTCTTACCTGAATTGCTCACTCTACAATGAAATTTTCGCGGAGCCAATTCCGGATGAGGACATCATGAAACCGGAATACCGAACCATTTCATAGCCACGTTACAGGGTTCCATTCCTCATGGATACCATATACATAGGATATGTTTCAATGACACAACAGGCAAAACACATGCCAAAAAAGCAGTTACCGATCATCATTGAATCATAAAAAAAATTAAACCACCTGTCTGACAAGAACAGGCGCTAAATTTAGACTGCAAAAATAACCGATATTTTTAAGAAAATGCCTATCTTTGTAAAATAATTCATGATACCTTTCTCCCCGCCGGAGGCATATGTGGATCACATCGCCATGCGATATCAGATGCCTCATAAATATTGACTAACAAAGAAGGTAATAAAAGAAATGCTGGAAGAAGATCGCATTATCAAGATCAACATCGAGAAAGAGATGAAATCGGCCTACATCGACTATTCGATGTCCGTTATTGTCTCACGTGCCCTCCCCGACGTACGCGACGGGCTTAAACCGGTACATCGCCGTGTGCTATACGGTATGAACGAGATGGGCAACACATCCGACAAACCGACCAGAAAATCGGCAAAAGCGGTCGGAGAAGTCATGGGTAAGTACCATCCTCACGGCGATTCATCTATTTACGGGACTATCGTACGTATGGCCCAGCCCTGGGCTATGCGCGAATGCCTAATTGAAGGGCAAGGTAACTTCGGATCAATTGACGGCGACGGCCCAGCAGCCATGCGATATACCGAGGTTCGCCTTCAGAAAATCGGAGAAGAAATGCTCCGCGATATTGACTCGGACTCTGTTGACTTTCAGCCCACATACGACAACTCCGACAAAGAACCTACAGTTCTGCCTACACGAATACCGAACCTCCTCGTAAACGGTGCATCAGGCATCGCTGTCGGAATGGCGACGAACATGCCGACCCATAACCTCGCCGAATCAATCAATGCGTGTGTCGCACTCATTGACAATCCGGAAATCACGGTGGCCGAACTTATGAAACACATACCGGCTCCGGACTTTCCCACAGGAGGTACTATCTGTGGATACAACGGTGTCAAAGAAGCATATGAAACCGGACGCGGAAGAATCGTAATACGCGCAAAAGCTGAGATAGAGACCGAAAAAGACCACGAACAGATAATCGTGACCGAGATCCCATACGGAGTCAACAAAGCCGAACTTATAAAATATATCGCCGATCTCGTAACCGACAAGAAAATCGACGGCATAGCGGATCTGAACGACGAGAGCAGCAGCGAAGGCATGCGCATCGTAATCAAACTCAAGCAGACCGCCAACTCCAACGTCGTGCTCAACACTCTCTTCAAGATGACTCCACTCCAGTCCACATTCAGCGTTAACAATGTGGCTCTTGTGAAGGGACGACCCCGCTTGCTTAACCTGAAGGAAATAATAGAGGCCTTCGTGGAACATCGTCACGATGTTGTAATACGCCGAACACAGTTCGATCTGCGCAAAGCCAAAGACAGAGCCCACATACTCGAAGGCCTGATTATCGCGTCCGATCATATCGACGAGGTAATCTCAATCATTCGCGCTGCCAAATCGACAGAGGAAGCAAAAGCTACACTCACCGAACGCTTCGGACTTACGGATGCACAGACACAAGCGATCGTGAACATGCGCCTCGGTCAGCTCACCGGTCTGGAACAGGACAAACTACACGCCAATTACCAGGAAATACTTCAGGTAATCGCCGGGCTTGAGGAAATTCTCAACAACGAGCATGTATGCCGCGAAGTCATCAAAAACGAGCTCATCGAAATACGCGATAATTACGGTTCGCCGCGACTTACAGATATCGACGTATATGCCGGAGACTTCAATGCCGAGGACTTCTACGCCGACGATGAAATGATCATCACAATCTCGCATCTGGGGTACATCAAACGCACTCCCCTATCGGAATTCCGCGCTCAGAACCGTGGAGGCGTCGGATCGCGCGGCAGCAACACACGCGACGAGGATTTCATAGAATACATCTACCCTGCATCCATGCATTCCAACATACTGTTCTTCACAAGCCGTGGCATGGTGTACAAGATGAAAGTATACGAGATTCCCGAAGGCGCCAAGAACACAAAAGGACGGGCCATTCAGAACCTGCTCAATATCGAACCGGGAGACTCGGTCAATGCCTTCATCCGATGCAAGAACCTCGACGATGCAGACTTCACCGCATCTCACAACCTCATTTTCGCCACCAAAAACGGTATCATCAAGAAGACATCGCTTTCTGAATATGCACGCGTCAATATCAAAGGCAAGAAAGCAATCCTCATCCGTGAAGGCGATCAGGTTATCGGAGTGGAACTGACCGATGGAAATGCCGAGATTATTCTTGCCAACCGCCATGGTAGAGCAATCCGATTCAACGAAAGCACAGTGCGTCAGATGGGTCGAGTGTCGACCGGAGTAAGAGGCATGCGCATCGACGACGACGGCACTGACGAAGTCGTAGGAATGATATGTATGCATGCCGGAGACGACAAGAATGTGATGGTTATATCCGAAAATGGGTTCGGAAAACGCTCTCTACTCGATAGCTACCGAATCACTAACCGTGGCGCCAAAGGAGTGAAAACGATGAACATCACTGAAAAAACTGGTGCGTTGGTTGCCATTAAGAGCGTTGACGATGAAAACGACCTTGTGATAATCAACCGCTCCGGAATCACACTCCGCCTGCGCGTTGCCGATATCCGCGTAATGGGACGTAACACTCAGGGCGTTCGTGTAATCAATCTCGAAAAGCGAGGCGACGAAATCGCATCAGTATGCTGCGTGGCGACAGACCCTGATGAAGAGGTTGTTGAAGCTATTGAAAATCCCGAGGAACTCCCTGCCGAATCTGCCGACAACACCATTGAAGAGGACAACGACGTTGACACCGACGACGTAGACGAGACCATTAATGAAGAAGATACTTCTGAAGAATAAAAATAAACAAATATAATCAATAAACTATTCATTATGAAAAAGATAAGCGCAATCTTAGGTGTATGTCTTCTCGCATCGGGAAGCGCATTCGCACAGAAATCGCTCGTCAAGGAAGTTGATCGAGATTTCAAAAATAATCCCGAGAACTATCCGGAGACAGTGAGAAAACTCACCCCGGCTTTCACCAATGAAGAATCTGCCAACGACCCGTTCACATATGTTGTACCCGGTAAGGCCGCATTTGAATACTTCGCTAAGAAAGGTATCAAAGCGCAGATGGGGCAGAATGTCAATAAAAAGCAATTAGGCGAAGCTCCCCTTCAGGGCTTTGAATATCTTTGCAAAGCACTTCCACTCGATTCACTGCCCGATGAAAAAGGCAAGATCAAGCCGAAGTACTCCAAAGATATCATCAAAACCATCGGAGAAAATTATACTAATTTCCAGAATGCAGCACTTTTCCTTTGGGAAGCTGAAGACTATGCCAACGCGGTAAAGGCATGGGAACTTTATGTGACACTGCCCCAGAATCCCACATTTGCAAACGCGATAAAAGCTCCCGCAGATACCATCGTACGTGAAATATACTACAACATGGGTATCGGTAATTCTCTGTGCCAGAATAATGAAGCCGCACTTGAAAACTTCAAGACCGCTATCGCCCTCGGCTATACAGAGAAAAACGCATACGACTATGCGATTTCCGCTGCATCGCAACTTCAGAACTACGCAGAGATGGCTGCTATTTCCGAGCAGGCATATGCCCTTTACGGATCAGAAGACAACCGCTATATCGGATTCATGATTAACGATCTGATCGACAAGAAAGAATTTGCTAAAGCAAGCGCTCTTATCGATAAATACATCGCAGAGGATCCGAACAACGCACAGCTATACTTTGTAAAAGGTGTTGTCAGCGATGCTGAAGGAAAGCCGGAAGAATCAATGGCCGCATACAAACAGGCGCTGACAATCGACGACACCAATGCTAACGCCAACATGCAGTACGGCTACAAGCTCTACCAGAAAGCATGCGACATGGACCAGAACGAAACCTCCGACATGAAAGCATCGGAATACAACGAATTCCGCAGCACTAAGGTGGATCCCATGCTCCGCGAGGCCGCCACTTATCTCGAGAAAGCATATCAACTCGACGACAATATGACCGACGCACGCTCGGTTCTCCGCAGTATCTATTATAACCTCAACGACGAAGAAAACCTCAAGCGCGTTGAAAATATGTAATTCTCCCGGGAAATATATCTCTTCCTGTAAAAATATAGGCTAAAAAAGTGGCAGCACCAGTAATTATGGCGCTGCCACTTTTCTTATCCTCAACGGTGATTTATGATTGCACGGCACACACAACGACTAATCATTCAGCTCCATTGCCACCTGCTAACTCTTGCGCTTTATGATAATAGAGATAGCAAGCATCACAGCCAGAATCCAGGGATAATAAAGATATCGCCAGGGAGCTGCCGGGCTGATGCCGGCGAGAGCGGTGGCAAGCAATGTCTGCGCGCCATATGGTATAAGACACTGCACTATACAAGACCCTGTATCAAGCAACGAAGCGCTTTTACGGGCACGCACACCGAAACGCTTACTGATATCCTTGCTTATCGCTCCTACTGTTATTATCGCGACAGTATTGTTGGCCGTACATATATTTACGATTCCTACAAGAAAAGCAATTGCAGCCTGAGCGCCACGGCTACCTCTTATTTTACCAGTAAAAAGCCTTAGTATATATGCTATGCCACCGCACTTTTTTACAATTCCAAGCATACCGGCTGCCATAAGAGTTATTATTATCAGATTACCCATTGAATCGATACCATCACCCATCATCGTCATCGTATCCATTATATCTATCCCCCGCAGCAATGCGATAATCAATGTAGCAGTAATGCCAAAAAACAACACTACACCTACATTAATGCCAACCAGAGCCATACCTATAATCAATATATAGGGCAATACCAACACCCATTCCACCCGTTGCAAAGTAAAGGCAGCCGTAACCGGATACTCGGCGGCGGAATTTACATATATCGCGAGTGTAACCAACGCGGCCGGTAACGCAATCCACAGATTAGCCTGAAATTTTTCACGCATATCACACCCCTGGGTGCGCGTAGCCGATATAGTTGTATCGGATATAAAAGACAGATTGTCGCCAAAAAATGCACCGGACAGAACTGCCGCCACCAGATACGGAAGATCAAGGCCGGACTCAGCCGACAGCTCAAGCGCAAGCGGCGTCAGCGCTACCACGGTTCCTACACTGGTTCCTATTGCCATTGATATAAGGCAAGCCGCCACAAACATTCCTGGGACGATGTACTGTGGCGGACAGAAATTCAAAACAGCGTTTACAGTGGCATCTACAGATCCTATGCCCTTGGCAAGCGATGCAAAAGCACCCGCCATGATAAAGATCCATATCATATAGAGGATGCCGGGCTCCCCGGCTTCACGGGAATATATCTCAATGCGGGCAGCGATACGCTCACCTGAACATATGACAATCGCCCATACAGAAGCCGTCAACATTGCCACTGCAATGGGCATTTTATAAAAATCACCTATTACAAGTGATACAATGAGATACATTCCCAAAAACAGCAATACGGGCGATAGAGCCTTTATTCCCTGTTTTGCCGTTACTTCCGAACTGATGTCTGCCATATAATGAAAAATTGCCTGTTGATTGAGGTTACAAATTTCGTAATTATCACTCAATCTACAAAACTGCAACTATAAAATATGACAAATACAGATATTTACCCCGTTATACCGAAACAATTCATAATGGCACCCCGGATACGATCCGCGTCCGAAGAATCACTCTTTAGAATCGCTATTATGGCCTGGACATAGGCATCTTTACTGCCTGAAAGGCCACACAAGCCGCTCACATTCGACCTCGGTACCATCGACTTCTGATTATATACCCGAAGAATCGAACTGTAATCCCCATCAGAGGCATACTTTGAAAATTCACGACAGAATTTTTCATACAGGCCGCGGGGATTAATCTCTTTCACAAGAGAATTCATATGATTCTCAAGCGCATTGATATTTGTAAACCTACCGTCAACGCGATATTCTACAGTCCGCTTCACTCTATGGCGCGTGTGAAGCAGGGCCTGCTGCCTTACATCGTGATGAAACTGACTGACTATAGAATCCTTTACCGCATGAAAAACTTTCTGCGGATTGCGTCCTTGAAAGTTTGCGACAGATTTCACCACATCTTCAAGCATGAGGATATTCTCTATCTCGGCAACATCCGGAACAAAAATGTTTTTTCCCCGAAGATAATTTACCTCATGTTCATCACGCCGGTCCCTGTCCACTATACCAAAACTTTCAAGATGATGGAAGGCCCTGAGATCATTGAAGGCCCTCGTAGCTTCGATCACTTTATTACAACTTCCGAGAGCTTTGACCGAATGATCCCTGAAAATAAGAGGATAGAGTTTGGAATCTATCGAATGAATCGCATCACCTTCGATGAACATCACCGGACGCCGGGCACCGATTAGCGCCATATACACCTCTTCGGATAGCCCTGTGTCCGGGGGAAGGATATCATAATCCCATGTATTGCTGTCGGGATTGTAAGATCTCACCCATACAATAACGTTTTCAGCACGCGATGCCGCGAAATCTACGTCGTGGGTCGTATATACAAATCGACAGTCTGGACGCATCCCCTCTATTGTATCCCATAGCCGCCTCAACAGCGAACTATGAAGAAAAATTCCGGGATTTTCCACAAAAATGATTCCGTTCACAGGAGCATAAAGAACGGCTCCGAAATAATAAAGCACCGCTTTCTCACCATGCGACAAACGGCGCGGTGAGTAAGCCTCCGAATCACCGTCGCGCGAGAAAAGAAGTCCTCCCCCCTCACGAAGCACGTGATTATCGGGAAATACCTCCTGCCACCTTCGTATTACCGCGTCAAGCCTTGATACAGGCAGCTCCACTTTCTCACCTCGGGCGACAGCAACCTTGTATGCCACAAGCTTCTCCATTTCCTCGTTGAGCAACAATGTCATCAGACGCTCGAACATCGTCGGTGCATCTGAATGAAGAAATGTCGGAGACGTAAGTGAAACTGAATATAGCCTGTCTATCGAACCATCCTCCGTTTGGCTCCGGCCGGTTTCCGCTATTGCTTCAAGAGCCGAGAGCCGAAATATTCTCCCCTCCAGTGTCGACTGAAGATATTCGGTGAAACGCGTTTTACCACTCCCGTTTGCACCGATAATTGTTAATTGACGGGCATCCTCCGGAAGAGCCACACGACTGCCGTCGCTTTTGGGGGGAAGAAGAAATTTCATAACGATATCAGGTTATTAAGAAGTAAGTAAGTCGTAAAAATTATTTTATATTATCCGTGAGCAAAATCCGACAAAATGATACCGAGGATGATATAAAGCCTCTATTAACACATTATAGGTAATAATTTTCATGACTTTCTTTAGAAGAAATCGGCAGAAAGTTCAGTCGATGAAACGACGTGTCAGGCCACCGTAATAATCAATTCGTCTGTCGCGAAGAAATGGCCACCAACGGCGCACCTGTTCCGAGCGCTTCATATCAATCTCCACTACAGACGTTACATCTTCATTGCATGGAGCTGAGAACAGGAACTCCCCTTGCGGACCTGCGACAAACGATGATCCCCAGAACTGAATACCGTTTGTCTGTTTCGATGGATCCGGCTCATGTCCGGTCCGATTCACCGCAACCACAGGTAATCCGTTGGCTATAGCATGTCCTCGCTGAACAGTAATCCAGGCCTGCCGCTGACGTTCCTTTTCCTCATCGGTATCACTCGACTCCCAACCTATGGCCGTCGGATAAATAAGTATCTCCGCGCCCTTCAGCGCCATAAGGCGAGCCGCTTCGGGATACCACTGATCCCAACATACCAGTACTCCCAGCTTCCCGACCGACGTATCTATCGGTTCAAAACCGATGTCACCTGGAGTAAAATAAAACTTTTCATAATAAGCCGGATCATCCGGAATATGCATTTTCCGGTATTTACCTGCTATTGAACCATCACGCTCGAATACTACCGCAGTATTATGATATAGCCCCGGTGCCCGACGTTCGAAGAGCGAAGTCACTATAACTATCCCCAACTCCCCGGCTAGTTTCCCATAAATATCAGTTACATAACCGGGTATCTCCGTAGCAAGATCACACAAATCCACATTCTCCGTCTGACAGAAGTATAACGAATCATGCAATTCCTGATTTACAATCAGATCAACCCCACGCTTTGCCAGCATATGTACTTTCTCTATAAGCTTATTACGGTTAGCGACAACATCGGCACCATTCGCTTGCTGGATTATTCCAACTCTCAGTTTTCTATCCATTATAGTATAGCTGAAAATCAATATTCATCATATTCTAACTACCCCCTCAGGCAATTGCATGGTTGCACAATGGAGCGACCCATGCTGACGTATCAACGCCCGGCAATCCACACATCTGATCTCCCTATCCGGATACGCCACCTGCAACATCTGCAATGCCAGCCGGTCGTTATCCGGCTGCCCGTACACCGGCATCAGCACACTTGCCGGAGTAACCAGAAAATTGGCGTAAGTGGCTGGCAAACGCTCACCATCCTCATCATATATTGCATCAGGCAGCGGCAGCCCGATCAGATTATAAGGTAGCCCCTCCTCCGTTCGCAGTTCCTGCAACTCTTTCTCCATGAGATTGAGCTCCTCATAGTGGCTGTCGTTCGGATTATAGCACTTCACATAAACTATCGTATCACCGGGAGCAAATCGTGCCAACGTGTCTATATGACTGTCTGTATCATCACCCTCCAGATGCCCGTGTTCCAGCAGAAACAGTCGTTTTATACCAAGCGTGTGGCGGAAATAGTCCCCAAGTTGTTCAATAGTTTTGTAACCATTTCGGTTTAGCGACTGCAGGCAATGAGCGGTACTGAGCATCGTTCCGTTACCATCCACCTCCATAGAGCCACCCTCGAACGTATAATCCATCCTGCTTATATAATTTCTTGTAAGCAGACCGCTCCCGAGCATTGTAAGGTTCGCAAGATTGTCGAGATTCGATGCGAACTTCAATCCCCATCCGTCAAAACGGAAATCACATACGAAAGGTATTCCATCATGACTGTACACCGTAATTGGTCCGTAGTCACGTGTCCATGTATCATTTGTGCGATATTTGAATAGAATCACACGGTCCGCCGGTATGGCACCGAGAAACGTTTTTAGACGCTCAGGTTCCGGCGTCAATATCAGCAAGCGTAAACCACTCTCCGCTATTGCTTCCGCTATACGACAGTAACATTCATCAATCTCGGAAAGCATAGGTTTCCAGTCAGTATCGGCGTGAGGCCACGCTACCATTACCGTTTCATAGGGCTCCCACTCTGAAGGAACCCGTACGAATTCAGATTTTATATCTTTATCACTCATTCGTCAAAATCATTCAAACTATCCCAGGCCTCTTCACGGTCGTTCAGATATTCTTCGCAGAAATCAAGGAAACCCCTCCGTTCGGTGCTGCCATTCTCATGACACCACTCACGGTATTCCTTATGAAGCTGGTCGTCTGCTCCTATCATTTTTTTGAATTCTGCCTCTGCCATATCTACCGATCCGGCCTGATGGAGTACATTAACAAACAAATCTGTAATATCTTCCATAGTAATCAATTTTTATTTACGTAAATCATGGTAATTAAGTAAGTCATGGAAATTATTTTATATTATCCGTAAGTAAACATGTCAGCTTTTTGTCCGAAAATCAAGAAGTGTAGTCAGCCACACTTTATCGCCCTGCGCTTGTGAGCTTGTCGAAAAAGACTGAAGAAAAAGAGTTGGATAATACACAATTAAAAATATGCTGTGGACAATATTATGTCCGTTTTTTGTACATTATACGTAATAATTTACATAACTTACTTCATGTATAGCTCCTGTTAACACATCATACGTAATAATCTGCTCACTACCGATTTAAAAAAGAGGAAAGAATGAATCTGTAAGCACATACTTACGCCTGAAATCCTCATTCGTCATGCAGAACATCATGATACCCTGAATCAAAGTAACCAACTGCCACAGACCGCAGGTAACAAGCGAAAGCAATATCGTCAGAAGTCCTCCGCCTATCTTACCTAAATAAAAATATTGAACGCCTATACCACCGAGAATAATTGCAAACAGGGCCGCCACCCCACGGCTTTTCCCTTCGGGCCCTTCATCAAAAGGATTATTCCGATCGAAATAGTAATTCATATTCTGCTGCTGATAGCCACCGGCATCATGTGCATGATTACCATATCGGGGATCAACATATTGGTCGTTGTAACCGTATGGGGCTGATTGTTGTCCATTTTGATCAGAACAACCATTTCCGCCACTCGGCACCTGCTGGAACGGATTATGGCAATACGGACATACCTGAGCATTATCATCGGCAAGTCCACCGCACTTCTGACATATTTTCATAGATGTGTTCGTTTTAAGTAAAACAATGGTAAATTCAGGATAAGTGACTGAATCGGATTTTACACAGAGCGTAAACCCATCAGTCCACTCATGCCATTAGACGTACTAACTCACACAAAAGTTTCATTATACATTTTTATAACCGGAGGTTACTGATACAAAAGTAATATAAAAATTCATTACTCCCCAAAACAGTAACACTTTTTTCATTCTGAAACACTATTTTACACCTATTTCATCAGGTGTCAGCAACCCGTTTACTATTGCAAAAATTGTGATGCCGGCTGTGGAATGAATCTGCAGTTTTGCCGAAATATTACGGCGGTGTGTGGTAACCGTATGTACCGACAGGCATAAATGAGAAGCGATTTCCTTATTACTCATACCCTTAGCGACACACCATACAATCTCACGTTCACGCTCGCTGAGATCCGATGCCTTTACAGAAGCACCGTATGTCTGATCGGAAGATTTCACTTCCACCGCTACCCCCCCGCACTTCTCGGCTGCCTTCGCTTCGAGTTTCTTTACAGCAGGAACAAAAAGACGGTCCTCAGCCATACAATGCAGACGCAGGTCGTGCTCACACGTAATTATGTCGAACAACACCGAATTCAAAAGATCGTTGCCCTTGCCTGGATAATATCTGATAATAATATCCTTAAGCTCTTTAAGTTTCGGATCTATATGCGAATGATGCGATGCGAACTTCTCTATTCGAAAGCCATCGGAAAACTCCCCTTTCAGAAGTTTTTCAACATAGGGAAAAACCTTCGCATTCTCCATCTGCATATGTTTTTTCACCTCTGTTACATATTCATCGTAAAATCTCAGAATCAGGAAACCAAGCTCATCTGTCGACGAACAGTCGATAGCGCCGATAAGCTTGCGACGGATCATAGGAAGGACGAAATCAAGAAAATACTCATGAGCATTCATAAGATATGTCATAAGCTGACCAGCCTCCACATCATCCGCATTCCAGCTCCGCCCCGACATAAAGTTTATAGTTGTCAGGAATGTGGCGAGCTCTATGCCATTTTCGGCACACACTTCACCCACGCTACGGTCACCAAAACCGAGAGGTATTCCGAAACGCGCCATCACCATCAGCAGCGACGGATCTGCCGAAATTACATCTTTCAATAGAATTTCAGAAGTAAATTTCACCTGACGATCCATGCTGTTCAATCCTGTTTATCCTCCTTTTCAGACGATTCACCGGCCTCAGGGTTAGGTTCTGACGGAGCGCTATCCGCCGCATCTTCCGATTGGCTTTCATCTGTCGGAGACATTCCTGACACTGGAATAGGAGGCATATTTTCAGGCACATCCGAAACCGGAATTTCAGTAGCCGTAACATCAATGATATCTGCCGAATGTATATTCGGTTTTGACTCATGCCTGGCATCAGCTTCCTGCTTTTCAGCATCCTGCTGTGCCTTTAGAATTTCGTCGGTACGCGATACCCACTTGCGTTTGCCGAATATTCGCTCTACATCTTCGGTAAATATAACTTCACGCGTATACAGAACGTCTGCAAGCGTATTGTGTTCCTTAGCATACTGACGAAGAATATCCTTTGCTCGCTCATATTGTTCGCTGATAATGCGTGAAACCTCTTCATCTATCATTCTCGCACGATCCTCGCTATATGGTTTCGAGAAACCATAAGCCTGTCCTGTCGAATCATAATAGCTGATATTGGGTAACTTATCGCTCATGCCGTAATAGGTTACCATTGCATAGGCCTGTTTGGTCACTCGTTCCAGGTCGTTGGCCGCGCCGGTTGATATTCTACCCAAAAACAGTTCCTCAGCAGCACGTCCGCCTAATGTGGCACACATTTCATCAAGTAACGCCTGACTCGGAGTTATCTGTCGTTCTTCCGGGAGATACCAGGCCGCTCCGAGAGCCTTGCCGCGGGGAACTATGGTAACCTTGATTAGCGGATTTGCATACTGCAGATTCCACGATACTGTGGCGTGGCCTGCTTCATGGCAGGCGATCGCCTTTTTCTCCTCGGTAGTCGTTATCTTCGATCGCTTTTCCAAACCGCCGATAATGCGGTCTACTGCATCGATAAAATCTTGCCGCTGAACAACAGTTTTGTTCTGACGGGCTGCGATAAGCGCCGCTTCATTACATACATTGGCGATATCGGCACCGGAAAAGCCGGGTGTCTGACGAGCCAGCAGTTCGACGTCAACCGACTCATCGGTCTTTATACCTTTCAGATGAACATTGAAGATCGCGATACGGTCGTTGAGTTCCGGCAATTCGACGTATATCTGACGGTCAAAACGTCCTGCACGCAGCAACGCCTTATCCAGAATATCCGCGCGGTTGGTCGCCGCAAGTATGATCACTCCGCTGTTTGTCCCGAAACCGTCCATTTCTATGAGCAGCTGGTTGAGAGTATTCTCACGTTCGTCATTGGAACCCATATTCGGATTCTTACCGCGCGCACGTCCTACGGCGTCGATTTCGTCAATAAATACTATACACGGAGCCTTCTCTTTTGCCTTTTGGAATAGATCCCTGACACGCGAAGCACCCACACCAACGAACATTTCCACAAAGTCCGATCCTGACATCGAGAAGAAAGGAACATTGGCTTCTCCTGCAACAGCCTTGGCAAGCAACGTCTTACCGGTTCCCGGAGGTCCCACAAGAAGGGCGCCTTTGGGAATCTTGCCACCAAGATTGGTATAACGCTGAGGGTTCTTCAGAAACTCCACAATTTCCTCGATCTCAGTTTTGGCCTCGGATAATCCTGCCACATCCTCAAATGTCACCTTTATTGCATTATCCTTATCGAAAACCTGCGCCTTCGACTTGCCTACACTGAATACACCCCCAGCTCCTCCGTCACGGTTCGTCATTCTCCTCATAATTATAAACCAGAATGCTATGAGTAGAAGAATAGGACCGAAAGTCCATAGGAAAGAGGTTATATCGCTTCCCTCGTCATAATCCACCGGACCGGTATACACACCGGTCTGTTTCCACATATCAATCTTTCTGGCAAACTCATCGGTTGAGGGAAGTGTGGTGAAAATATATGCATGCACCCCCTCTTTATACTGACTTTTGTGGAATATAGCTCGTGCAAGAGAATCCGAAAGCTGAGCTTCTGCCTCACCCTTGCGTTTGTCAACTATGATCTTTGTGATACCGTGGGCCTGTGAATTTATTGAATCTGTGATGTAATTCTCAAATTCCGAATATGTTACTTTCTTCCCTACAGAATTGTCGTCAAGATAGTAGATTCCGAAAAGAGCCAGCGTTATGATGGCATACATCCAGTACATGCTGAATTTTATCTGCGGACGTTTCTTATTGCCTGTCGGTGGTTTTATATCTGCCATGTTTGGATAGATTTCTAAATTGATATTGGAATATCGGCCTATGACCGAACGAAGTTAAACTTTGAAAAATCTTAGTATCGTCACCGCTACGGTTGTCAATAGATAATCAATCGAGATCCGGAATCTCAGCTACAGTAGCGTCACTCCATAACTCCTCAAGGTTGTACATATCCCGTTCCTCTGGGATGAATACATGAACCAGCGTCGATCCGTAGTCTATCACTATCCATGTCGAGTTCCTGTAACCGTCGTAATTATACGGTTTTATACCACTCTTCTCGAGAAGTTCCTCACGTACATTGTCGGCAATAGCCGCCACCTGCTGGGGATTCCTTCCCTCACATATTATAAACTCATGGGCAGGCGCCGACTCTATCGACGACATATCCATGATTGTTATGCCCTTACCCTTTTTATCCTGAATTGCTTCTACGATCAAAGCTCTGGTTGCTTCCATCATTTCCCCATTACGGGACATCATATTGTTGACTGTTTTTTCTGACATGTGTGACTAATCTGTTTATAACAAGCAGTTGCCTGTCTGACATTCCGCCATACGGCAATCCACCGTTATCAAATTGCAAAGATAATTATTTTTTTTGGAAGTTAATATCCCTCTTTCTACTCTAACAAAATTCACGCCAAAAAGTATTTTGAAAAATAAATGGAGTGGAAAAAATGGCACATAAATCCGGATAACTATTCAAATCGAAGCGATTTTACAGGCGACAGACGGCTTATCATGCCCGATGGCACAAGCATTACCATATATGATAATGCCGCAACCGATACATTCAGAAGTATCCACGCACCGAAAGAAAACTCCACCGGAACATAGGTAAGATAATACGAATCCGGATCAAGAGGAAGAAGATGCCACTTCCACTCAGCTGCTATTACAAGCAAACTTACCGCATTACCGATAATTAGCCCCGCCCCAATCACTCTTGCACCAAGCCGCATAAATATACCGCGGATCTGAGCATCACTTGCCCCAAGCGATTTTAGCACTCCTACCGTTCTGACACGCTGCAATATAAGTATTATCACACAAGTTATCAACATCAGACCGCTCACACACCCCATCAGAATCAGAATCACCACTACATTCGTGTCTAGCAACGCAAGCCAGTTGAAATAGGCGGCACCCGTATTCAGCACAGTATTAACCGCAAGCGCTTCCGGAATCCGCCCCTCTGAATAAGCCTTGTTTAAGGCGCTCTGCAAATTATAGGCGAAATCCTCTATTACTTCCGTACGCAATCCTGATATATCAATTTTCTCACACTCGCCGTCCCCGAACTTCAATAATTTCGCAACAACACTGAACGGTGCGAAAGCAATCAGATTATCATAATCACCGAACCCCGTTGAATATATGCCGCTTATTTCAAACTTTCTGGGGCGTATCGTACCATTGTCATCAATAAAATACGCATCAATCTTATCTCCTACAGAGAGCAGCAGTTTATCAGCTGTTTTACGCGAGACTACGATTCCACGCTGGCTGTCAGCCGGAGCTACATCACCTTCCACCATAACAGACTTCACAAAATCCATCATACCCTCACCTTCAAGACCTCTCAGACTGACACCCGCAAAATCTGTTTCAGTTTTCAGCATTCCGGTTACCGATACCGACATTCCCGTTTTTATTTCACTATCTGTTAGTATCTCTGCTGCAACACCACCGATAATCTCCCTTAGAGTGTCGTCATACTCCATTCCGGAAACATCATCGCCATACAGTGTATTCAATGGAAATACCGACAGTTGTGAATCGAATCCGATGATTTTTCTGGTTATCTCATTTTTGAACCCCCGGACAACAGCAATCGAAAGCATCATCACTAAAAAAGATAATGCCACTCCGCTGATAGCTACAATTATCGCGGGAGAGAGTCGTTTATCTCTTTCCTCCTTGAGTGATAAACGTTTGCTGACAAACGATACTACTGACATCTCTTTCGTTAAGATACTTTAATTAAAAATCCGATTACAAATCTACGAATATTTACCCAAGAGACAAAACCTAAATCCACCCCGTAATTGTTAAGATTATATAGATTTAATATTTCGTCTGCAAACTTAACGTTTTTCAACTATGAGCATAGAGAGTTTTAACATCATGCATCTTGATAAAGTATTCAATCTTCTGATATCTTTTATAACAGTCGCTTCACTGAACGTCGGTGCAACTGACATATCCGGCCTATCCGATACATCGCGGACCATGTCGTCAGATAGCTTGACATATGTTACAGACAGTATTATTGCCGACGACCCTCTGATTGTACCGACTGAACCGTCTCTGATAGAAGTTTCCTCAGGAAACATCGACGATATAATACCGGAGTTATCACTAACTCCACCTGAAGCACCGAAGACTGATGCTGACGCGCCTCTGAGTGCCCGTGATACTATTGCCATCATTTCCGGTTATCCTAAATCAATTTATTCTATGCCCGTATCATGGACGCGCGACGACCCATGGTGGCACGGTATGTGGATCAACACCGCCGTTGTAACCGGTGCATATATCGCAACACTCTTTGTACTCGAATGTCTGCCGGAAGACGCTACCGCATGGAACAGAGCCGACATACGCAATGTCCCGTTTTACGAACGTTGGTACCGAAATATATTCAAACGCGGTCCTGAATGGGACCACGATAATCCAGTCTTTAACTTTGTACTTCACCCATATGCGGGAGCAGCATACTTCATGTGTGCCCGCACATGCGGATTCAATTTCTGGAAATCTATGCTCTACAGTGCTATGATTTCCACCGTTGGATGGGAATTCGGTATCGAAGCCTGCATGGAACGTCCATCTATACAGGACATCTTCATCACGCCTCTGGTCGGAAGCATCATGGGAGAAGGGTTTTACAGATTAAAGCGCCTCATCGTAGACCGTAATTACGAAATACTCGGAACCCCGTTCATAGGCCATATACTCGCTTTCTTCCTTGATCCGGTCAACGAATTCATCGGTTGGCTAAGCCCGGGTACATGCCGCACTATAGGCCCCGGTTGCCTCCAGTCACAACCGCTTCTCATACCGAATCCATCACCCGGATTCTCACCTTCGCTCGGAATATCCTTCTCCGCAACCTTCTGAGCCGACATGGAGCTACGCGCTATCCGCCAGCCGTCGCTACAAGCCATGGCGCATCTGATAGATATTTTCCGGCGACTGCCTTAATATCTGCCGGAGCTACATTCTGAAGCAGTTTCATACGAAGTTCGGTGTTATTGGCCTCTTTACCGAAACTATCGATAAAAATCCAATGATCCATTATTGAAAATGGCGAATCGAACATCGTCATTATCTCGGACATCATGCTGTTCACAATTATCGAAAGTTCCTCCTCCCCCATCGGGACTGATGCCAGACGATCGATTTCATTACGTATTTCCCTCGTGATATCCCCGGCATATCTGTTGTCACCCTCACAGGCAATAGTCACGAAAGAACCTTCCTGATAAGGTGTCAGAGATGCCGATATCCCATACGTGTACCCGTTTTCCTCACGAATATTGCTCATGAGTCTGCTACCGAAATATCCTCCGAGAGCAAAAACTGCGACTCTAAGAAGCTGAAAATCGCCATGCGACATGGGAATGGTAGGAATCGTAATCCGCAGGGCTGTCTGCATCGATCCTTCGACCCTGCTGTAGCGCATGTCCCCTTCCGGCAAATAAGATGCTGGAATAATACGACGCGCGACTCCACTTTTACCGAAACTTATCCTGCCGATTTCCCTACGCACTTTATCAACTGTGGTCTTATCAGCACGGCCACACAGGTACACACGCGGAACCGTCCCGCGTATTAATTTCCGGTACATACCTTCAACCTCCGACCTCCCGACAGCTCGATAATCCTCTGCCAAAGCATAGCGGTTGCGCGGGTGCTGCTCTCCGAAAGTTATGGCCGTGGAGTTCATCTGCGCAACGGTTTTAACCTTTTTCATCGACAGTTCCACGGCCGAAGCCTTTTTCTCACGGATAGGCGATAAAATTTCCTCCGGCAGCGACGCCGTCTCTACTATATCGCACAAAAGAGGAAGAATCTCATCTATCGTATGATTAAGCATATATGCATTGAGCAACGTCGCATGCTGCCCCGGTTCCACATTAACCCAAGCACCGCAGGTTTCGAAAATATCCGCGATCTCCTCACCGCTGCGTGTCAGCGTTCCCTCCGTAAGCATCATGCACATCAAATGATAAGCAGCACGATTATCTACATCAGCTCCTCCGGCTTCCCAGCAGAATGTTATACGGTTCACCGGCTGTGTTCCACTATCAAGCACAACAAGTTCCACACCGTTGGGCAACCGTTCGCGGACAACCTCCGGAAGCCTCTTTGGATTCACCGGACGGACCTCGGGTGCAATTCTACGGTCTATTGCATTCATGACTATCAAGATAGTGTTTTGCAGCTTCAAGATCCTCCGGTGTATCTATACCTATTGTCGGACAATCTGACACACCGACCTTTATCTTATATCCATTCTGAAGCCATCGCAATTGCTCAAGCGATTCAGCTATCTCCAACGGCGACTGAGGTAGACTGGTTATTTCAGCAAGCACATCAGCCCGGTAGGCATACAAACCTATGTGAGTATGGTAGCCGAAACGTGAAGGCCATTCTTCAGGTTGAATACCACGGAGATACGGAATTACCGAACGACTGAACATCAAAGCGAATCCATCATCGCTAACCGTGACTTTCGGAGAATTAGGATTGCACAATTGCTCGAAAGTTCCTGTCGGCGGAAACGGACGCACAAGTGTAGCTATCTGAGTTGCCGGATCTGAAAAGCAGCCCTTTATCTGCTCCAATTGCGACGGATCGATAAACGGTTCGTCACCTTGGATATTTATCACTACATCGGCAGAACTTCCACTTAGAGCGTATGCCTCGCAGCATCGGTCAGTACCACTGCGGTGTTCGGTAGAAGTCATTACAACATTCCCGCCGAATTCTCGTACAGCAGCGGCTATGCGCTCGTCATCTGTTGCAACCCATACCTCACCGAGTACCTTACAGGCACGTCTGTATACATGCTCTATTACCGGCATACCTCCAAGCATGGCAAGAGGTTTACCGGGAAAACGTGTTGATGCATATCTTGCCGGAATAATACCTGCAAATGTCAGTTCACTCATCTTTCTTTCCCTTTATAATTCTGCAAATCACTTAGTTTCTGCCTCTCTACGTGCATCTTCAAGACCTGATATCAGCCTACGGGTCGCTCCTACGGGATCTTCAGCTTCAGTTATCTCAGAACTTACAGCCAGTCCGGAGCAGCCGGCTTTTATCAGACCTGTGAAATCTGACTGACAAATACTTCCGGAGGCTACTATGTGAACATACATATTCGCATCAGACAGTTTTTTCACTATATCGGCATAAAAACCTACCACGTCGGAACATCCGTTGCCACAAGTTATTATGAAATAATCGATATCCAACCCTATCAGATGGAGAGCTTCGGCTGCCGACGACACACCAACACCCAACACAGCATCGGCTCCAAGGCGTTCTCGCGCAGTCATTACACTCTCACGCGAGCTATCATGCATAAACACGCCATGAACCTTCAGCTCTTCTACCAGATCGATATCATCCTCTATTATCAGAAAAGCCTCCTGCTCCCTGGATAATTCCATTATATCTACAGCAGCGGCGCGCATACTATCCTCATTATCGGCCAATCCTGAGGAGGACAACTGAATCCATCGGCATCCACCTTCCATTACCATCTGTACCTCTTCCGCTATCGTATAGCGGTCAGAGTTTCTTGTTATAAACTGCAACATGACTTTCAGAATATTTATACGCAAAGATAAATATTAACCGGCAATTTACCGCTATCAATGCCTACTTTTCAGTAAACAATGCCTACTTTATCAGTAAATAAGGACATTATTGACAATGTAATACATATCCGGTCAACCTGCATCTTCGGAAACCGGCAGTTTCGTTTCCTACAATAATTTCTATCAAACTTTTTTACATCTAGACTTGTTTAATTTAAAAGAAACTGCTAATTTTGCATCGTTTTCAACTTAACAGTGTCCAACTTTAATGGTTATGGACATCTGATCTTTTAAGGAATTTTGCAACACAGCCATTAATTCACTGTTTATACGTGACTAATTGTGAAGTTCCATCCCCCTGAATAAAAAACATTTGAAGAGATAAGTAAGATTCATCGCACACCTTGTCAATGCATGATTTTACTCTAAAATTATCCGTAACGCATAAATTCAATATGTACAAAATCACGGAATTATACGAAATGTCCGACGAGCAGCTAAAAGAAACTGCCACCGAACTAGGCATAAAAAAAGCTAATCCTGCTCAACGTGAGGAATTGATCTATAAGATTCTTGATCAACAGGCCATTAACTATGCATCTGACGATAAAAATCTTGAGGATGCTCCACGTCGCAGAGGCAGAAAACCCAAAAACAACCAACAGCCGAAGGCAACATCCGCACCTGAAGCTGTAGCCACATCCGACACACAGTCAGAGCCTCAGGAGACCACACCCAAAAAACGTGGGCGCAAACCGCGTAATGCCGCCCCGGATAGCGAACAGACTACATCCGAATCTCAGGCCGGACAACAGCCTGAGATTACCGATGCTGCTACCCCCCCATCACAACCGGAGGCCGACGATACGAAAACCGACCCCGCGCCTAAGAAACGTGGAAGAAAACCAAAAAACCGTCAGCCGGACACTGCCGTTCCCTCAGAATCCTCTGACGTATCTGATCAGAATGAACAGGTACAGTCAGAAACGCCCGTGCAACTGGATTTACATATACCGGAACCTACCGATAATAACGAAACGGCTATGCCAGATAGCACTACCGGGACTGAAACCATAGTATCAGTATCCGGAACCGAAAACGAGCCCCAGCCATCCACTATCGCCGGACTACTCCCACAGGGAGAGGAATCTCCGGAAGACTTGAAGGATGGAACTGAGAACCGTCAACCCAAAGTCTTCACTCCCAGAAACAACAATAACAACGAACAACGGCAGAACGGCCCACGTGTGTTCGGAAGAAAAGTCGATGAATCCTTCGGAGCATTTTTCCCTCATGCAGCAGGAAAAAGTTTCACTCCGCGGTCCCAGCGCGAGCGCGAACAGGCCGCTATTGCAGCCGCATCAGCTCCGATAATAATACGCGAACCATCGGCAGAAGCGCAACAGCCAGAACCCAAAGGTAAAAAAGCTAAGAAAAAAGCGCAGCAGATGAAGCAACAGCAGATGCAACCCAAGATGCCTGCATACAACTTCACCGGCCTGCTCCACTCGGAAGGAGTACTTGAAATTACCCCCGACGGCTACGGATTCCTACGTTCGAGCGACTTCAACTATCTCACTTCCCCCGATGATGTTTATGTAACGCAGGGACAGATCAAACAATATGGTCTGAAGACCGGTGATGTGGTTGAATGCACCATCACCCCTCCGCGCGAAGGCGAAAAATACTTCCCGATGGATAGAGCTCTATCCATCAACGGCCGCCAACCGGAATATATCCGCGACCGCGTACCATTCGAACATCTCACTCCCCTCTTTCCCGAAGAAAAATTCAACCTTTGCGGCGGACGGTCAAATAACCTCTCTACCCGCGTAGTCGATATGTTCGCCCCGATCGGCAAAGGTCAGCGAGCCCTCATCGTAGCGCCTCCAAAAACTGGTAAGACTATCCTTCTCAAAGACATTGCAAACGCCATAGCGGAGAACCACCCGGAAGTCTACATAATGATTCTCCTCATTGACGAACGCCCGGAAGAGGTTACAGACATGAGCCGCAGCGTAAACGCCGAAGTTATCGCATCCACATTCGACGAACCCGCCGACCGCCATGTAAAGATCGCCGGAATCGTGCTTGAGAAAGCAAAAAGAATGGTTGAATGCGGCCACGATGTTGTGATACTTCTTGATTCAATCACCCGATTGGCTCGTGCATACAACACAGCCCAACCCGCATCAGGAAAAATACTCTCAGGCGGTGTAGATGCAAATGCACTCCAGAAACCGAAACGCTTCTTCGGAGCCGCGCGTAATATCGAAGGGGGAGGTTCACTGACAATCATTGCCACAGCATTGACTGAAACCTCCTCCAAGATGGACGAAGTCATATTCGAGGAATTCAAAGGAACCGGCAACATGGAACTCCAGCTCGATCGCAAGCTTTCCAACAAGCGAATCTTCCCTGCCGTCGATATCATGGCTTCCTCTACACGCCGCGACGATCTGTTACTGCGCGAAGAGACACTCAACCGTATGTGGATTCTACGCCGTTTCCTTTCGGATCGCAACTCTATCGAAGCGATGGAATTTATCAAAGACCGCATGGACCGCACAACCGACAACGACGAACTTCTCCGCACTATGGGCGATTGAGACTAATAACAGATACCCAATCAAAGTATTACACAATACTGCAAAATATGATGCTTCTCCGACATCGGAGAAGCATCATATTTTTAGTTTCATGTTCAAATCTGATTCACTCAGATATCGAGTGTCGCATGGGTTATTCGCCCGATGGGTTCATTATCTTCGCTCGCACAACCAACTATTTGAAAATAGGCATCTTAAAAAGATGCGCAACGTCGAAATAGTCCATACATTTGTAATGTGGGAAGGCAATAAACCCGCAAAGAGAACATTAAAATAAAAAACCCCGAACCGTTGCAGCGGTCGGGGTTAGGGTTCAAGACGAAAGGCACTCGGTTTTGAGTATAACCCTAAGTGTTGTGCAAAATGCCTTTGTTTATGATAGTTTTTGAAATTGCTATCAAGGTGGGACGGTTTAAGGTTGTGAAATTCACAATAACGCAACGTTAACCTTTCCACGGAAAGTCGCCAATCGGCTAAACGTCCGAATCCGCAAACTGTCCAGGGAGCTTTTATTTCACCCGCAAAGATATAACAAACTTTGCAAACAGACAAACAAACAGTTCCTGCGGTTTGTGCTATTCATTATTTCAAAACAAACTTTGAGTTTGTACTGTTACCGGCTGCATCGATGGCAGAAACCACATACATGCCCGGAGCCATATCGCCTAAGAACAGGGTACCCCGATCTGTAACATTTTTAATATTCTGACCCGATATGGAATATACTTCAATACATTTGGCAACACTCCCATCTGCGGTTTTAAGCGAACGGGAGATCGAATCATAAACAATTCCGCTATCATCACCGGAAACGGCAGACAATCCGGTCAATATTCTATTGTCACGGATATCGCGTATTTCCTCAGCAGTAAGAATTCCCTTATACAAGTAAAGTTCATCAATCTTACCGGTCCAGTAATCCTTGTTAAGTTTATGACCACCTATACGGAAACCGCCGATACATGTCTCGAAAGTCGGTGTATCTACAATCGCGTTACATTCCCCATCCACATAGAACGTAACCGTCTGATCGGCAGGATTGCATACAGCCGCAACATGCTGCCATTCACCTCTTTTGAAAGCACCGGCAGTAGAACGGTTCATTTGATTGCCCAGCATATTCACATAATAGAAATTAGGATCGCCACCATCGGTTGGCTGTTCTATACGGGTGTAGAGAGTGATTCGCCCTGTTCCCTGATTATCTTTCTGAGCGAGAATTACCTGATCACGGAAATAAGCTCCATCCTGCACGGTTCCACCCGTCGGAAGAGCTGTTGCCTCATCGTAAACCCAGGCGCACACTGTATATTGTGTGTTTTTGGTGTCTACCATACCGGGATTACTGCAATCTACATACTGACCGTTACCATCAAGTTTCAATGCCTCCCCATACTTACCTTCTGCAAAATCATATCCGTGAGGATCAAGACCGTAGTGATTCTCCGACATGTCATCGAGATTGCCGTCAAAGGGATAGTAAAACAACAGCTCCTTCTCCGTATCAGGCATTTCATCCGGAACATTCAGCCCTACACGTCTTGCCCATGCAGTCCATAAGCCACGTAGTTCACGAACCTTATCAGGATTCTGAGCTGCAACATTTGTAGTCTCCGAGTAGTCGTTTGCCATATTGAAAAGCTGCCACCCACCTGTCGTAAGAGCCGTCATTTTCCAGTCACCTACCCGAACCGCCTTACCGTTTTCATGTTCCCAGAACATAGTCCGCTCCGAATCCCAATTCTCACCGTTTACCAGAGGCATAAAGCTGCGTGCTTCGGGAGCGAGAGGAGTAATAGAATGGCCGTTATAAGTCTCGGGATACTCCGCCCCGGCAAGTTCCAGACAGGTAGGCATCATATCTATGAAATGACATGGCTCTTTAACAATACTTCCCTTCTCAGCTTTCATTCCTGCCGGCCAGTGAACGATAGTAGGAGCTGCCGTACCGCCGTGGAACGATTCACGCTTCCAATAGCGGAAGGGGGTATTGACCGCACCGGCCCAACCTGTACCAAGATAATTATACGTCAGCTCATCGCCGGGAACCGCGGCATTATGCGTTACCATATGCCCGTCGCGGGTGCGGTCATGGCGGTCAAAATCACCGATGTTGTAATTCTCCGATGAAGCACCGTTATCTGAAGTGAAAATAATCACAGTATTGTCATATTCGCCCGTAGCCTTGAGCTTCTCAAGAATCTTACCGACTCCCTGATCCACACAATCGATCATGGCAGCATGCACCTCCATATTGGCCGACTGAAAGGCCTTGTCGCCCTCCTTCTCCCAGTCACGTCCCGATTCGTTGCGGCATACCGGAACCTCATCTGCATCAATCAGCCCCAGCTCCACCATACGGTTATATCGGTTCTCGCGCATTACATCCCAGCCGCTATCATACTTACCCTTATATTTTGCGATGTCCTCGGGCTTTGCATGCAGAGGCCAATGAGGTGCGTTATACGATACATACATGAAGAACGGCTCATCTTTCTGCGACAGATCGTCAAGCATATCTATAGCCTTTTCAGTAATGAAATCCGTTGAATAGAAATTTTCCGGAATGGCATCAGTATATATAGCCTCCTCATTATGAACCAGTGAAAAAGGATCGTAGTGGTTTACCACACCCCATATTGTTCCCCAGTGCTCGTCGAAGCCACGGTTGCATGGATATGTGTCTTTCGGAGCGAATTCGCGGTCATTGAAAGTACTCTGATGCGACAGCCATTTCATCTGATCACCGTTGTTGCCTATTCCCTGAGTAAGCGAAAGATGCCATTTACCACTCATTGCGGTGTGATAACCGGCTTCGCGCAACACTTCCGGAATTGTCACACACTCCTTGTTCAAGCTAAGCCCCATGCCTGTGATACCTGCCTGATGAGCATACAGACCCGTCAACAGTGATGCGCGCGACGGACAGCTGCGGCCTGAATTAAAAAACTGCGTGAAGCGTACACCGTTCTCGGCAAGCCCGTCGATATTAGGGCTCTCTATCTCACCGCCGAAGCACCCGAGATCGGAATACCCCATGTCATCAACTACAATCAACATGATGTTCGGACGCTTTGCCTCTTCTTGGGCGGCCGCACATAGCGGTAGAAGCGCGGTCGCCGACATCATCAGTTTCGAGGAATTTAATTTCTTCATGATAAAATAATTCTGGTTATATAAATTGAACAAAGACTGTCGTCTATTCCTAATTATCGTGCAATACAAACTATTCCACACAACATGCTTATCATCGTAAGCGTTGCCCGACAATACCTTAAGCACCCACCACAAAATTCCGGAAAATGTCTGCTTCGCAAAAGTACAAAAAATAAATGAATATTTACCCGTCACTGAAATTTGAAAAAACTATCTTTGCATAAAAATCCATGACTAACAAACTACCGCAATGATTCTATCACATTTCTGCAAGACACTTATAACCTTGTCTGCCATATCACTTGGAACTGCAACCTTTGCGCAGACCTCTGACAATCAATTCTTTTTCACCTGTCAGCCATATCTACAATCCACCGGCGAAGGTGAGATAACTGTCGTATGGGGCACCAACGACAAAGCCGTCAGCTGGGTGGAGATAGCTCCCGACGACGGAACACACTTCTACTCCGAGGAACGGCCTAAATATTTCGATACAAACTTCGGCAGGAAGCGTGTAGGCACGCTTCATCGCGTAAGAATTAACAATCTCACTCCGGGAGCCACATACCGCTACCGCATATATTCGCAGGAAGTCACCAAAGAGGAAGATCGTGACACACGCTACGGACGTGTAATTGCCAACAAAGTATATCAGGCCGAACCATATCGCATGCGAGTTCCTGACCTCGGGAAAGATGCTGTCCATTTCGCCATGGTCAACGATATCCACCAGCGCCCCGATCTCCTCAGAGACCTATACAATCAGCTCGATTCCGCATCTATGGATTTTATCGTATTCAACGGCGATATGGTCAATAAAATGGATAGTATCGCAATGATGTACGATACGATGCTTAACCCTGCATCAGACCTGTTTGCCCGTACAACTCCGTTTTATATGACACGAGGAAACCACGAAACCCGGGGCAACGGGTCTGAAGCATTTACAACACTGTTTCCCACATCTACCGGTATGCCGTTTTATTCATTCACAGCCGGTCCGGTAAGATTCATTGTTCTTGATGCAGGAGAAGACAAACCCGATAATGACATAGAATATTGCGGTCTCGCCGACTTCGACCGTTACCGCACTGAAGAGGTTGACTGGCTTCGCCGTGAAGTAGAGGCTCCGGAGTGGAAAAATGCAAAGTATCGGATTGTACTTATCCACGTACCACTGCGCCCCGGAGGATGGCACGGTGAAATTGACCTCGCTGAGAAATTCCTTCCCGTTCTGAACAATGCCGATGTCGATATTATGCTCAGCGGCCACTACCACACCCACGACTATTTCGAGAAAGGTACGGAAGGGCGTAACTTTCCACTATTCATCAACTCCGACCGACATCTGCTCGACATCAATGCCGATCAGGAATCACTTACGTTGAAAGCTACTGACCGCGAAGGTAAGTCGGTGAAAACAGTGCGATTATCGCCTAAAAACTAATCCCGTAAGTAAGTCGTGGAAATTATTTTATATTATCCGTGAGGCATACTTTCAGTCGGATTTCGCCCGAAGATAAAGGCGTGTTGCAACCTACATGTTATCGCCTGCGCTTTTGAGCCTGTCGGAAAAGACTGAAGATGAGAGTGAAAAGCGCCAAAAAGATGCCGCTGAAAGTGTAAAATATCTATTTTGAACATATATGTAATAATTTTCATGACTTACTTAACTTATATAATACACTAAATCGTTCCATCCACATACATATAACACGCCCCGACGAACCATCCCGCTCGCCGGGGCGTTTAACTCATGTGAAAGATTTGGAATTAAATATAAGAATAGCGAAAGTGAGGGAACTACCCTCACACAACGCCATAAACCGTTGGGAGTTGATGCGCTACGACGGTTCTCCCATTACTGTATATATCCGGTCAAGATTCCATGCCATTCCTGCCGGACACTCTGTAGCGCTGACTCTTACAGCCGTCTACTATTACTACCGCTCACAAATGCGTCATAATCTGGTTGAATACCCGGTCGAGGTCACTTTTGAAATCGATCCGTACACATCTTTGGCTTCTGATACCGAAGATGAAATAGAACTTCCGCCGAGAATCATGACTATGATGTACAGCGTAGCTATCGGAGCGCTACGCGGCATGCTTGCACAAAAAGCCGCGAACACCCCTCTACGCGATTACCCTCTACCCATTGTCAACGTCTCCGAGCTCGTTAGCAGACACCTATATGGGTCGCCGTCTCCGGACAGGACTATTCCATTAGTAGATTACATATACAACTGAATTACAATGTGTCGATCACATACTACAATGAGACATACAGTCATTGCATTATTCACATTCATGTTGGCCGGATGGTTAACATCATCAGCATGGAATGTTCCCGACGAGACACTCCAATATAGCGTACGGTTCAAATGGGGCCTTATTGATGCCAACGTAGGTATCGCGAAACTACAGACATATAACATCCCTTCCACAGGGCGGTTTATCGCCACACTCTCCGGCAAGTCCATCGATCTGCTCGGCCACTATTATGCCGCCAGCGATACCATTGTCGGATCAATTATGTCCGATGCTGTAAAGATCAACTCTACACAGCGGATCGACCGCGAACATGGAGAGTTCGCAATAGAGACTGTAACCGGAAGTGCTACAACCCGATCAAACGTCGGACCGGAAATCGGACAGCTTCCCGACGGGCAATACATCCATTCACGGGTAAGCAACTATGGTTCCGGACTTACTATAGATCTACTGAGCGTTTTCTATTACATCCGCCAGATAGACTACGGACACTACATTGAGGGCCAGGATTTCCATATTGACATAACCAACGGAACTCAGGTAGAGGCACTCGACATCACATATACAGGAAAAGAAGATCTGGGACAACTCGGTGAAGCCTACCATATATCACTTACCTTTACGGCGCAGGGAACGGGTAAATCCGACGCCATGCAAGTATGGATCTCAACTGCCGAAACCCGCATTCCGCTTATCATAGACGGCTCTCTCTCTGTGGGCCATATCGAATGTCATTTTCTTGAAGCCGATCCACTTGAAACCAGTCCTCGGACAACAGATTAAGCCTTTGCAATAATAACTCCCATATACGCTCTGCTTCGATTAAACCATCGGAGCAGAGCGCCGTCTAAACTGATATGAAACTGAAACTGATTATATCAACAACTATACTGCTTACCTCGCTGTTCACCATCGCAGCTGCAGAAAAATGGACAGTACCCGAGGAAACCGTCACGTACGATGTGATGTATAAATGGGGACTTATCAATAAAAAAGCAGGAAGCGCATCAATAAGTACATATCCCGATGCGTCTCCAAAGGAATTCCGTGCCATTCTTACAGCTTCGTCTGCTCCATGGGCCGATAAATTCTTCATGGTACGCGATACCCTGAAAGGATCTATAGACAAAACCAGTTTTTACCCCTCATATTATGAAAAAATAGCCCACGAAGGAGGGGCATTCGACCACGACATACTCAAATATACACGCTCCGGAAATACGGTAACCGCGCAGGCCAACATGTGGCGAAAACGTAAGAAAGAGACTGAAATCCGACGCATCAACGATATGACGCATACAGCCGAAGGACTCACTATGGATATGCTGAGCGCTTTCTACTACATGCGGCAGATTCCTTATGCTACCATGAACAAAGGTGAATCTGTAGTTCTCAACGTTTTTTCGGGAAAGAAAAAAGAGACTCTTACAATCCACTATCAGGGGACTGAGGATGTGGAACTCGACAAAACCAAATATCCGGCATACCACATTACATTTACATTCACTACGGCCGGTGGCAAGACAAGCTCCGACAATATGGATGCCTGGATATCAACCGCCCCCGAACGTATCCCGCTGCTACTTGAAGGTAAGCTTCCGGTTGGCAAGGTTCGTGCGCTCTATTCCGGACCAATGAAGTAAACCTGCAATTTTCTCAAAGATAACATATAATAATTCCCACAACTTACATCAATTTTTCATATCTTTGTAACACTATTCTAATTTTACGCTCGGACATGAAAAATCTTTTATCTATTGCAACAGCATTTGTAATTGGTGCTGGGACGCTCTCAGCCGCTGTTGCACCTGCGCCGCTATTCCGTGATCCTGTAACAGACGGAGCTGCCGATCCATGTGTGGTTTACAACCATAATACGAATGAATGGTGGATGCTTTATACCCAGCGACGGGCCAACAGCGAGACTGCCGGTGTAGCATACTGTTACGGCAATCCTATCGGTGTGGCCTCAAGCGACGATGGTGGCGCGACTTGGGTATATCGAGGAACTCTTGATCTCGATTTTGAACCCGGACACAATACATTTTGGGCACCGGATGTAGTATGGGATGGAGAAAAATACCACATGTATGTTTCCTACATTAAAGGTGTACGGACAAACTGGGGAGGACAAGCTGTAATGATGCACTATACCAGTCCCGATCTATGGAACTGGACATTTCAAGGGCCATGCAACCTTCCTAAGAAAAACATCATAGATGCCACACTGCTCCAGAAACCTGATGGTGAATGGCGAATGTGGTATAAATGGGATAGCAAGACATGCCATGCCGACAGCAAAGACCTTTCGAATTGGACCGGTCCTGAAACACCTGATATCTCCGACCGCCCACACGAAGGAGCCAAAGCATTCCGATTCAAAGATAAATACTGGATCATTGTAGACGAATGGCACGGAATGGCCGTTCACTCCTCCGACGATCTCGAAAACTGGACACGTCAGGAACCGATGTTGCTCGACTACCCATCCAAGCGTCGCGACGACTATCCGACCGGAGCCCATGGCGATGTTGTTGTTGCCGGCGACCGTGCATGGATTTTCTATTTCACACATCCCGGCCGCGAAGCCCATACACGCGACCACCAGAACGAAATAGGCAACATCCCGTATGAACTCCGCCGCTCTTCAATTCAGGTTGCCGAACTTGAAGTAACACCTGACGGCATCCTGACGACAAAAGACCGCAATCTCCCCGTTGATATCGCTCTGCCTACAGAATAAATGCGAAATTGGCTGTATCATTAATTTCTGATACAGCCAATTTTGTATACGGATCAGCCGTTATGACACGCCCATACATTGGATATTTCGGAGAGTCAAATCGCCTGGTATTGCAAATTCAAATATCTTCCCCCTCGCGCTCTACCTCAGCGAGAAGTTCCGGGAAAGGAAGTATCTGGCGCACATTCTGCTCTATTCGTTTGCGTCGCCAGCATTTCCGGCATACTGCGATATAACGCTCGTCACCGCCGATTTCAACCTGCTCTCCCTCACTTACTATATCTCCATTCGCATCGATTCGCGCGTTCACTATCGTCTTATGCCCGCACGAGCATGTCGACTTTATCTCATCTATTGTATCGGCGATCTCAAACAGGCGTCGCGATCCTTCGAAGAGGTTCGTCTTGAAGTCGGTACGCAAACCGTAGCAGATCACATTGCTTCCGAAGTCATCGACTACACGCGACAGCTGATCAACCTGCGCTGCAGTCAGAAACTGAGCCTCATCTACAAGGAACCAGTCAACTACAGCATTTATCCCCTTGAAATAGTCTTTCGCATACTGATACAGATCCGTATCCGGATAAATCCATCCGCACTCACGCTCTATACCGATGCGAGACTTTATTACATTCTTATTGTCGCGGGTGTCTATGACAGGTTTCAGACATAGGAAACGCATCTTCCGCTCCTCAAAATTGTATGCGGTTGTCAGGAGCAGGGCTGTTTTTGCCGATCCCATGGTTCCATAACGGAAATAAAGTTTGCCTTTGCGGTTCAAGATCTTAGGTTTTAATTAATATAAGCAGTCGTCAAAGTTATGAAAGTTTTCCGGTTCATGCAAGCTACCCGCATTCCGAATTTTCAACAAAATTCAAGTCACTGCAGAGTGAATTCGACAATATACTCCGTACGCCACGATGGCAGAAAGAAACCAAGGCAGTGATTACCCTGCCACATACGTGCCCCGTTGGAATTGTTCCCGATCGCCATTATGTAGTCGAACATATCCCGGCTTATCTGTTGAACGATCACTGTAACCTCGTCACCATAGCGGAGAACCGTGTCGTCCTCTTCTTCATCCAGATCTTTACGTGAAGTCATAAAAGAGATCCTAACCACACCGTCCACTGCCATGGCATCTGTCGTAGCTTGCCACATATAAGGTTCACCATTTCTAAGAAGCCTCACCCAATAGCAACTGTTTATGTCGTCGTCATTATCCTCGAACTCCACTTGAAGCACAGCTACATAATCATAAGGCATCTTTATCCATCCGAACTCAGCCGATACTATACGCGCCGGTCCATACATCAGACCGGAAGCCATATATAATTCTCCCTCACGCTCAACTATCATCTGATAATGATCGCCGGGAATACCGGGGATTGGAGACCGGTATATACCCGACCTGTCAGCCTCAAGCACCACCCAGTCATCCTGATCAATATTATAGAGTGCCACTTCCGCATCTTTCAGCCGCCGGAGGTCCATAGGCTCATCCATCGGAGTGGTAAGCGTGAGCGTCAATTCCGTCCCGTCCTGCGACAGATAAGCCTCTGCTACAGGTATCGGATCAATATCATGATAAGAAAAATCAAGCTCTTTCTTACATGAACCCGCCAGTATCGCCAGCGGTAAAGCCACAAGTAAATATTTAAATTTCATCATAATGACGGATATCTCAGAACTTCAGACTATAAGACAGAGAAGGAACCAATCCGAACATAGCTTGCTTTACGGCACGCGTTCCCGAAGGTTTATCCGGAGCATCCTCAAAATATATTATGTAAGGGTTATATCGGCAATACAGATTATAAAAACCGAAATTCCATTCATATGTCAGACGTCTGCCACGATGGGTATATGTTGCAGATAGATCCATACGATGAGTGGGAGGTGTCTTGTAACTGTTGCGTGCCGAATAATAATACACGGTCGTTCCTCCAAGCTCATATTTTACATCAGGTGCCGTAAGAGGATGCCCCGACGAATAAATCCATGTGGCAGCAACCTTCCAGCGTTCATTGAAAGTATATATTCCGACAACTGACAGATCATGACGCCGGTCGTTGACTGCGTTATACCATTTTCCGCCATTTATACCTGGAATCCTTGTCTGTGTATGTGAGAGAGTATAAGCCACCCATCCTGTCAGATGTCCCGAATTCTTCCGGAACATAAACTCTCCACCGTAGCTCCGCCCCATTCCTCCGAGAATAATGGCGCCTATATTCACCTGCGAGAACATGGAACACCCGTCACGATAATCATATACATTTTTCAGATTTTTATAATAACCCTCCACCGACCAGTCGTAATCGCCACCGGCGTTCATACCGGAATAACCGATGCCATACTGCACACTCTCTTCGGGCTTTACCTCCGCTGATGTGAGGGCGAATCTGTCAAACGGGAAACTTGTTGAACTTGTGCGCACAGAATGCAAATCCTGCGTCAGCACACATACACCGGCCTTTATATTATGTAATTCCGAAATATTGTATTTAACACTCAAGCGTGGCTCTATATTGAAGTAATTGCGTGTTCGCAGCAGAGGCTTGTCTCGGTCGCCAATAGCGTCATAACGCTGAAACCGATCACTCCCGGGAACAGTAAACAACCGCGCCCGGACTCCGGCTGTAACCTCCGCTTTCCCTCCGAAACTCCCCGAATAATCCGCCCATACAGCGTTGTTCCATCCCGAACGTATATCATATTGACGCACTGCATTAGACGTCATATCTCCGCTCTTTACATCAATAAACTCACTTCGGTAGCCAAACTGCAACGTATGATCGTCGTTCACAATCCATCTTATCCTTTCCGTCAACGCCCCGTGACGTACATATTGTTTCACTTCCTGATCTGTATCAAGAAGTGACATCTCCATTCTCGGTGATGACGATGTGAAAGCCACTGCGGTAGTAATCACCACATTGCTGCCACAACGTCTCTGCCAGCTCGCGGAAACCCCGGTATTACCCCAATACATTCCCATCACCTTCTTTATAGCCATATTATCGCGCCCCGTGATAAATGATACATCCACGATATCTCTTTGCGCAGGCTGATATCTCAGCCTGCATGTGATATCATAGAAATTCATCACTGTACCACGATATTCCGGCACCATCTGAACAAACATATCGGCATAAGAACGTCTGGCTGTCACAGCCATCGACAACTTATCTTGAACAATAGGACCGGAACAATCAGCTTTCGCCATAAGTATACCGACCGACACACCGGCATGCCATCGCTCCATATCACCCGGTGCCAGCGTAGTCTGCAATACGGATGACGTCGCCCCACTGAATTCTGCCGGTACCGACCCTTTATAAAGCGTAGCACTTCCGATAGCGACATCGTTGAAAGTAGAGAAGATGCCCATCACATGGGAAGGATTGAAAAGAGTGATTCCATCCATCAGCATAAGATTCTGCGAGGAATTTCCACCACGCACTTCAAATCCGCCCCCGCCATCCCCTTCGCCATGCACGCCGGGCATCAGAGCAAGTGACTTCACAATATCGGCCTCTCCGAAAAAAGCCGGCATAGATTTGATTGTGGAAAGTTCTATCCTTTCTTCCCCGAGATTCACCTTCTGCAAGCGTGTACGGGCAGCCTGTGCAGATACGACTATCTCATCAAGAAGCTGTTCCGGCACACTATCCACTGGAATTTCGGCCCGTATTCCGAAAGCTGTAAGAACCGGCAGACAAGCAAATAATATTCCTGTAACTTTCATTTGTTGGATACTGTTGGCATGACAAAGGTAGTATATTTCCGGCGATGTTCAAAGCAATGTATTTTACAATGAGACGAAAACTTCGTATCTTTGCATATAAAACAAAGTAATTAAGATGGCCCATCAGGAAGCAAACAGCTTTTCCTCCCTCTCCGACCCCTGGGATCGCGAACACCTCTGGCATCCCTATACATCCGCAATCGATCCTCTCCCGACATATAAGGTATCCGGCGCTTCCGGCAATAGAATCAAACTGTCGGATGGCACGGAACTTATCGACGGCATGTCGTCGTGGTGGGCAGCCATTCACGGCTACAACCATCCGGAAATCAATGCTGCTGCGAAAGCCCAGATTGACCGCATGAGTCATGTGATGTTCGGAGGACTCACACATGAACCTGCTATAGAACTCGGTAAGATACTGCTTGAGATGGTTCCTCCGTCAATGCACAATATATTCTACGCCGACTCCGGCTCAGTTGCTGTGGAAGTTGCCATGAAAATGGCTATACAGGCAGCCATAAGCCGCTATGGATCGCATCGGAAAACCAATTTCGCTACAATTCGCTCGGGATATCACGGCGACACATGGAATGCAATGAGCGTATGCGACCCTGTCACGGGGATGCACGGAGCCTTCGGAGCCGCCCTGCCTGTGCGCTACTTCGTTCCTCAACCGCGCTCGCGATTTTCGGGAGAGTGGAATCCCGAGGATATCGCTCCTCTTGCCCGACTGCTTGAACAGAAGTCCGATGAAATAGCAGCTGTGATTCTTGAACCAGTTGTGCAAGGTGCCGGCGGGATGTGGTTCTATCATCCCGAATATCTCAGGGAAGCCCGCAAACTTTGTGATCGCTACGGTATATATCTGATATTCGATGAAATAGCAACCGGATTCTGGCGAACAGGGCGTTGCTTCGCCTGGGAATATGCCGGGGTGGAGCCCGATATAATGTGCATAGGCAAAGGGCTCACGGCAGGATACCTCACTATGAGCGCGGTACTGACAACCGGAGAGGTTGCCCGCACCATATCCGAAGGCGAAGCAGGAGTGCTGATGCACGGACCGACATTCATGGCGAATCCCCTGGCATGCTCCATAGCCCTGGCATCGCTGACATTACTTAATGCTCAGCCCATGGCCGACATACTCTCCAACATGGAAAAACGTTTGAATGAGGGGTTGGCTCCGGCACGCGAACTTACTGATATGGTGGAAGATGTGCGGGTGCTTGGGTCTATCGGTGTTGTAGAGGTAAAACAACCGGTGGATGTCGGACGTTTTCAAAAGGAGTGTGTGCGCCACGGTGTATGGATCCGTCCGTTCGGACGCAATATATACATCATGCCTCCATATATCACTAATGATGAGGATATTGCAACACTCACTAACAAAATGACAGAAATAATACGATCCGGAAAATGGATATAAGGAAACATCTACAGCAGCTCCATCAGGAAGGTAACTACAGGGAGATACCTACAGTTACTCCCCTGACACTCACCGACTACTCGACAAACGACTATATGGGACTGGCGGCAGACTCAACCCTTCAGGCAAAGTTTTTCGCAGATCCCATTTCTGCAACGGTGCCGCTCACCTCATCAGCAGCCAGACTTCTGGCTCCCAGACAGATAGAATATACCGACCTTGAGGTATTCATGTCTTTGCTATATAAAAAACGCCGTGGATCCGACACCGCTGCCCTACTGTTCAACAGTGGATACCATGCCAACACCGGCCTGATATCGGCCATAGCCGACCGAGACACACTTGTTGTAGCAGATAAACTGGTGCATGCCAGCATAATAGATGGAATTATACTTTCCCGCGCGCCATTCAAACGTTTCCGTCATAACGATTTCAATCAGCTCGAAGATATAATGCGAGCTAATGCATCCGACTATAAATCGGTTCTCATAGTTGTAGAAAGCGTCTACAGCATGGATGGCGATCAGGCTGATATCGAATGTCTTATAGAGCTGAAACGGAAATATCCCAATACAATTCTTTATGTTGACGAAGCTCATGCATTCGGCGTTCTCGGTCCGAAAGGGCTCGGTCTGTCAGCTGCAAGCTCTGCCCCGGGAGATATCGACATTGTTGTCGGTACTTTCGGAAAGGCTGCCGCATCTATGGGAGCGTTTGCCATTGTCAGCAAGGATATGCGTGATTATCTGGTAAATACAGCGAGAAGCTTTATATTTTCTACAGCCCTGCCACCGATGAATGTCGCCTGGACACGCTTCACAGTTGGAAATCTGATTCAGAAAGAAAACCGCCGTGAACATCTGCAACGGCTTGGCGTACAGCTAAAAGAGGTACTGTCGAAATATAGTGACTATCCAACGGTTCCATCTCATATTCAACCACTTATAATAGGTGATCCTAAGAAAGCGGTTGAATTGTCGCGTCAGTTGCTGTCGCGGTACGGAATAAAAGCACTTCCAATTCGCAAACCGACAGTTCCAGCCGGAACTGAACGGCTACGCTTTTCACTATCTTCAGCCATGATTCCCAGAGAATTAGAGACACTAGACAAGGCTCTTCATGAACTGATGTAACCTATTGAGGCAATATCATACAGCTTACGACAATCTCAAAATCAGTAATTTTTTATCATCAATGATAACGGAATACATTGTACATGAGCGGTTTACACGCCTTATACTCATCTTCGGCGGATGGGGAACGGATGCACACCCGTTCATGCATCTGCGAAAAAATGGCTACGATATTCTTTTTATATCGGACTATTCCGGATATCGCGATGATAATGAGGCTGATATAATAAAACTCCAACAGATTGTCGGACAGTATTCCGAGACTATTGTTTTCGCATGGTCGTTCGGAGTAAGGGTGGCCACAACGCTTCTGGAGCGCCTCCCGGCCCCCCTGCGGATCACCCGCCGGGTGGCTCTGAACGGTACTCCGACTCATGTCCACGACCTGCGCGGGATACCCTCGGCAACCTTCCGGGGTACCCTCGCGGGGCTTTCGGAAACGTCGGTCCGGAAATTCCACAGGAGGATGTTCGCAACCGGCGCCGACTATGCGTCTTTCGCCGAAAACGCCCCCCACCGTCCGTTCGCGAGTCTGGTTACAGAACTCCAGACATTCGCAGAACTTCCCCCGGTGGAAAATACATCAGTCTGGGATATAGCTGTTATTTCCGGCGAAGACCGGATTTTTCCGAGAGAGAATCAGCTGCGTGGCTGGGAAGGGACCGAGACTGTAGTTTTGAAGGATGCCCATCATTTTCCCGACATGCAGATGCTCATCGACAGATTCGTGGTCGACAAACAGCTGGTGGCCCAAAGATTCGCCGGAGCCACCGACACATATGCTTCGCAAGCCACGGTTCAGCACACAGTTGCTGATGAACTCTGGCAAAACACTGTAGACTTTTTGGATAAGGAGCCGTATAATAGAGTACCTAAGATACTTGAAATTGGTGTAGGAGACGGCACGCTGACCCGCAAATATTCCGATTTCTTCAGGAAAGCAGAGATAACACTGTGGGATATAGCCGATGTTTCCTTACCGGACGGAGTTCCCTCATCCGCCACGCTGCGTGTATGCGATGCCGAAACAACTCTTTACAATGAACCTGATGAAAACTACGATATAATACTCTCGGCATCGACTATACAATGGTTCCACTCTCCGGCACGCTTCATCAGCTGTCTCGGAAAAGCACTGGCTCCCGGGGGAATCGCAGCAATCGCACTCTACGGCAAGGGAACTTTCAGGGAGATCGAGGCCACTACCGGCCGCACACTAAGTTATCTTACATTCGACCGGTTGAAAAAAGCGGCCATTGACAGTGGCCTTAATGAACTATACGCGGCGGAACGGAGCTATACGGTTTCCTTCACCGGAGCGACCGATCTACTGCGCCATCTGAAACTTACCGGGGTCAATTCACTCGGCAACGGAGGAGCAGGAGATGCGTTAAAGCTGTTGAGGAACTACCCGCTGCAATCGGACGGCACCGCTGCACTGACATATCATCCTCTCTATCTCATCCTTAAAAAGTAACAGAAAAATGAATCAGGCATATTTCATAAGTGGCATAGATACCGATGCAGGCAAGACATATTGCACAGCATGGCTGGCAAAGAAACTGATTGACGAGGGACATTCCGTCATCACTCAGAAATTTATCCAGACAGGATGTAAGGACAGTTCGGAAGATATCGAGGCACACCGCCGGCTGACCGGACAGCCGATGCAACCCGAAGATCTCGACGGCACCACCGCCCCGCTCATCTACACCCATCCCTGCTCGCCGCAGCTTGCAGCCAGAATCGACGGGCGCGATATTCCACTCGAGATCATCGACCGCTCCACCAGGATTCTTCTGGAGAAGTATGACCGTGTGCTGATCGAAGGAGCCGGCGGACTGATGGTTCCTATAACCGACACAATGTTTACCATCGATTATGTCGCTTCCAGAGAATTACCGCTGGTACTGGTCGTTCACGGCGGCCTCGGATCGATTAACCACATTGTATTATCCCTTGAAGCTATAAAAAAGCGAGGGATCGTACTCCACAGTCTCCTTTACAACAGATATTTCGACAGCGATCCGCTGATAGCCGCGGATACCCACGGGTTTATAGAGCGTTATATCGCCCGCGAGTTCCCGGACACTCCGATATATGATGTTCCCGCGATGAGACAATAGCTGATCATCCACTGTTTTAATCTTTTTAAACAGCGGAAAATCGTTGGAAATGCCTAATTTTGTAATATCAAATCAATAGAAGAGAATCAGAGATGCTCAGCATTTCAAAACAGCAGCTTTTGGAACTACCCGAGGTAAAATATCCCGGGAAAGTGATTCTTGTGGATTCCGCAGCCAAAAGTAAAAGCGCCCTTACCTACCTCAACAAAATGAAACAGGTAGGGTTCGACACCGAAACGCGCCCGTCGTTCCAGAAATACCGTCACTATAATGTAAGCCTGATGCAGATATCTGCAGCCGACGAATGCTTCCTGTTCAGGCTAAAACAGATCGGGTCGCTTGATCCCCTTGTGAGATTTCTGGAACGTCCTGACATACAGAAAATAGGTCTGTCGATCAAAGACGACTTCCATAGTCTGTCGAAACTGACGGAACTAAATCCGGGTGGCTTTGTGGAACTCCAGTCGTTCGTAAAGGACTATGAGATTGCGGACAACTCCCTTCAACGCATATTCGGGATAATCTTCAACCAGAGAATATCCAAGAATCAGCGTCTCACCAACTGGGAAGCTCAGGAGCTAACGGTAAACCAACAGAACTATGCGGCAATCGATGCCTGGGCATGTCAGCAGATATACAACCATCTTGTAGCCGGCAATTTCGATCCGACAGCCTCACCCTATATCCTTGAGGAGACACCCGACGAGTGTAACCGTCAATAATTTACATTAAATTCCTGAGACTATGCGTGCGATCATAATACCTGCAATATTACTAATATATCTGATAGTGATGGTAGTTCTCGGCTGGCCGTCATATCAGAGCGGTGCCACCTCCGCTTTACTTTACTTCGGGGGCACCGCTATCTGCCTGCTATGCATCGTTCTTCTCCACTTCAACCTCAAGCGCACCGCCGCCCGCCGAAAAAATAAATAAATCGGAATAATTACTTAATAATTGAGGCCGGAGAGTATTATGAACGCCCGGATGAGGCGGTGATATTTCAGGTCATAACTCGTAAAATAAAATGAACCGATTCTTCTACATTCGCTTAGACGAACAGTTGAAGATGTTTGAGGGTACGCCGGGAAAAAGAATCCCCCGCAATGTGTTACTCAACCCAAAAGGTGCCCCGGAGGATTGGGAAAGAGCGATTGACTTTCTTATCGAGGAAGGCTATCTTAAAGATTTCGGCACATACCTTGAGATAACCTATAAAGGACGTGCTTTCATTGACAATGGTGGTTTCCGACAGCAACACCGAGCGCAGAGTGTCCTGTTTTATTGTTCCATCATAGCGGCTCTCTGCA
>JAAVFL010000042.1 GCA_014800795.1 Bacteroidales bacterium
GGAGCGAAAAACGGGACTCGAACCCGCGACCCCGACCTTGGCAAGGTCGTGCTCTACCAACTGAGCTATTTTCGCATATCGCGAATCTCTCTCTACTGTTGTCTGCAACCTGCGAAGACAAGATTTTCAATAAGTATAAGAACTCTTTTTATTTGCTTTGAGCGAAAAACGGGACTCGAACCCGCGACCCCGACCTTGGCAAGGTCGTGCTCTACCAACTGAGCTATTTTCGCAAGTTTTCCGTCTACAAACGCGGTTTTTATCTCGCTTGATACCCCGTTTTGTCGTTTGCGTTGCAAAGGTACGCATTATTTTTGAATTGGCAAGCGTTTTGCAAAAAAAATCTCAAAAAAAATGCATCATCCCCCTCTTCACACCCCCTGCCACCCCATACTTGCGGGTTTTAGAGTAAATATTGCCGCTTTATTTTGTAGTTTTTCACTCTTTATTTATCTTTGTGAAAGCAGGCCCGACGAAAACCACTCACAGGTTCGCCTGCATTCCATGAAAACAGAATACCAACCCACTTAAAACAACCGATTATGGCAAAAGTCAAACCCTTCAAGGGTATTCGCCCACCGAAAGAATTCATAGAAGAGGTAGCCTCACGGCCATATGATGTGCTCAATTCCGAAGAGGCACGCGCTGAAGCCGATGGTAATCCAAAATCATTATACCATATAATAAAGCCTGAGATCGATTTCGAACCGGGCACCGACGAACACGATCCTAAAGTCTACGATAAGGCGGTGGAAAACTTCCGAAACTTCCGCGAAAAGGGATGGCTGATACAGGACGATCAGGAACACTACTATATATATGCCCAGACCATGGAGGGCCGCACACAGTATGGTATAGTGATAGCCGCAAACGTCCACGACTATGTGAACGGGGTGATAAAGAAGCATGAACTCACGCGTCGCGACAAGGAAGACGACCGCATGAAACATGTTAAAGTAAACAATGCAAATATCGAACCCGTATTCTTCGCATTCCCCGACAACGAACGCCTCGAACAGATCATACGCGATGTAACGGCGCAACCCGCAGAGTACGACTTCACCGCCCCCGACGGATTCGGACACCATTTCTGGGTTGTCACCGATCCTGAGCAGACTCGCATCATCACAGAGGAGTTCGAGGCTATGCCGCATCTTTATATCGCCGATGGCCACCACCGCTCTGCCGCCGCCGCACGTGTTGGCCTCGAGAAAGCCGAAGCATCTGAAAACCATACAGGCAACGAAGAATACAACTATTTCCTGGCCGTGGCATTTCCCGCGTCCCACCTGCGTATCATCGATTACAACCGCGTAGTACGCGACCTCAACGGAATGTCGCCTGCTGAATTCCTCAAACGCCTTGAAAAAGACTTTATTGTTGAAGATAAAGGAACAGACATATACACCCCCGCCGCACTACATAACTTCTCGCTATATCTCGACGGACACTGGTACTCGCTCACACCGCGCGAAGGACGTTACAACGATGCCGATCCGATCGGCGTACTCGATGTGACCATCTCATCCGACCTTATATTACGCGATATTCTCGGTATCACCGATCTCAGAAGCGACAAACGCATAGATTTCGTTGGCGGTATCAGAGGGCTCGGTGAACTTAAACGCCGTGTAGATTCTGGGGAAATGAAGATGGCTCTTGCCCTTTACCCTGTTTCCATGAAGCAGCTTATGGATATAGCGGACACCGGCAACATAATGCCTCCGAAAACAACCTGGTTCGAACCAAAGCTACGCTCTGGCCTGATAATCCATTCGCTCGACTGATTGCTGCAAGGTAAATCATACCGCCGGGAACATCCGGATAAACAAAAACAGCGAGGATATGCCGCCATATCAGCGGCATATCCTCGCTGTTGTTCATCCATTTAGAACAGACTTATCGTATCATAAAGTCAACACTGTCAGGTTCAGCGACTTGCTTACTTTTTTGAATCAAGAAACTCCTGATGATATGAATCAAAAATCTTACGCAGCGACGTACCGATCTTGAGATAATCGGTCTCATCAAGGTTGGCAAGCGAAGCCCTTACGGACCACTCGGGTCCGTCAAAACCGCTTCCGTTCAGCAATACCACTCCAGTTTCACGCGCAAGACGTATCACCACATCAAGGGATTCATAAGTATCGGCAAGCCATTTACAGAACTCCTCGCCATATATTTTCTTACCCCAGACCATCAGATCGATCTCGCTGTAATACCCTACACGCATCGGATCTTCAACCAATGTGAATCCGGTCCCCTTCCAAAGAGCGTCAAGACGGTCTGATATCATAGACATCATCTTCTTCTTATATTCATTATCCGAATCGAGAAGACACATCAGCGAGAACAGGCTCATCTGAATCTGCTGAGGAGTGGAAAGCCCTGCCGTATGATTGAGCGCAACCGCCCTGCTGTCGGCCACCATCCTGTCGATAAATTTAATTTTATCCGGTTGGAGACTCAGGGATGAATAACGTTTACGGAGATCTTCACGCTCCGTTTCGCTCTCACCGGATATCAGTCTGTCGAATACATTTTCTTTCGCCGCGGCCACAACTGCAAGTCGCCACCCCGTTGCTCCGAAATATTTCGAATAGGAATATACGCAAAGAGTGTTCTCGGGAAGGATATACATCAGGCTTCTGAAATCCTTTGCAAAGGTTCCGTAAACATCGTCCGTCACTATCATCAGGTTCGGATTGTCGTTTCTTACGATATCAACGAGTGTCCTCATATTATCATCACTCATCCTGTATGATGGAGGATTGGACGGATTTACGAGAAATACCATCTTCACATTCCTGTCGCGCAACTTATCGAGTTCGCTGTCGGAATACTGCCAGGTGTGATAGCCCTCGGGATCGACTGCATCTGCATGAATTTCTATGACATTGAAGTCATATCTGTCAAGACGCGGAATCTCTATGTAAGGTGTAAAAATCGGGGTCATAAGGGCGATAGTATCCCCTTTGGCGAGCAAGTGATTAGCCTGCAGCGACTCAAAGATATAGACCATAGCAGCTGTGCCACCTTCCGTGGCGAAGTAATCGTATTCCTTACCAAGGCCGGAAGCATTGTTGCCCATCTCCTTCGCCATATACGCTCCAACTATCTTTTCCGTGTTTTCGAGAATACGCGGTGGAGTAGGATAATACGCTCCGATGATACCGTTTGCCCATTCGGCTGCAAGCGAATCGATGTCGATTCCCAACGTTTCCTGACAATAATCGAGCGAACGGCTCAACAGATGCGCGCCACGGCGCGAGGAATTATCCCTCAGAAAAGTACGCAACCTCTCCCCTATCCCATCCGAAGAGGGCACACCGGCCACTCCCGGTTTGGAATACGATTCATCGCGGGCCTCCTCCATAGCCCACATTCCGAGAAGGAAAAATGCGTCGCGTGGAGCGGTGGCTATCCAGTTGGGATTTCCGCGACCTGCATTCAGATATGTAGCAGCTGAGGCCTTGGCCTCTTTTTGCGCCAGATCAATCAGAGTATTCTTGATCTCGAACGGGCTCATTGCCTCTAGTTTCCGCTCATAATTGCGAATATTCGAATCCTTATCCATAATGTTATATATTTTTGATTGTTTCCCTTAGAAAAATGTCGCCATTATCACTCCCATAAGAATCAGCAATGTGTTTCCTATGGCGTATGTAACGGTATATCCCATTGCCGGAATCGTGGATTTCAAATTATCCTGAATGGCACCGAGCGATGCGGTAGTCACGCGTGATCCTGCCACACATCCGAGATTAATAGCTGCCGGAAAATGGAATATTTTATCGCCTATCACAATGCCTAAGACAAGAGGCACGGTTGTAGCTATAACACCTGCCACAAACAGCATCCATCCTACCTGCTGGATTCCACTGACAAATGTCGGACCGGAACTGATGCCGATCACCGCTATAAACAGATTAAGACCGAGATTATTGAGAATCCAAAGTGAAGAGCTTGGAATCCTGCCGAAAGAAGGATGTCTCGACCTCAGCCATCCCATCACAAGACCGGCGATCAAAGCTCCGCCACTTGTGGAAAGGCTCACCGGGATGCCCCCGATATGCAGAGTGACTGCTCCGATAAGGGCTCCGATAAATATACCGATACCGACAAACACCATATCCGTAGCTGTTGTGGGACGGTCGGCATAACCAATCACCGGAATAACCTTCTCCACATCTGCAGCCTGACCCTGAAGAGTAATCATATAACCCGAATGTAATTCAGTTTTTGCAAGCACAGGGAGCTTGACTCCATCTGAGTTTGTAAGTTTCACGATCAACACGCCATCCATCTCTGGAAGGCGGCGAAGCTCCTCTATTGTCATTCCACTGACCTTCTTACGCGCGATCATAACCGGAATATTCTCCACCGGGAACGAAAGCAACGCATAATCTGCAATTTCAGGACCGATCCAGGATTCATCGCCCACAACAGACTCGCGCCTGCCGCTGAGAACTATCTCATCACCCTGATGCAATATTGTGTCAGCCGCCGGCCGATCGATTATATTATCGTTTACTTTGATGCGTTCTACAAAAATCCGTCGGCCAAGCGATGCGATATGGTTCTCTATGTCTTCTACGCTTTTAGGAGCGGAGAAAAAGGCAGAATCCGCTTTATAAGCCCGGTAGACTACCGGATGAGATGCCGACACAACGGCTGGATCGCTGTCTGCCGAAGTCTCATTCATTTTAGCCGCAAGCTCAGCTGTCTGGGCCCTTACCTTTTTGATACCGCCAAGCATTGCCGGACCAAGAGAGCCGAGGATCCACGCCGAACCTATGGTACCGAATATATACGTTACCGCATAGCAGACAGGGATGATGCTGCTCCAGGAAGCTTTGTCAGCCCCGGATGCGTCCAGCGAATTAATAGTATCCTGCCCTACACCTATCACGGCCGATATAGTCTGCGCCCCGGCGAATAATCCGAGTGCTTCCCCTACATTGTAATGAAACAGCAGTGCTGTCCCCCAGGTACACAGAAGACACAACACACACATCACCAGTGCAAAAATCACCTGTTTGATTCCGGAGCCTTTCAACGCCCGGAAAAACTGCGGCCCCACGCTATAACCTATCGCAAACAGAAACAGGAGAAAACTTACCGATTTCAATGGACCGCTTACCGGTATATCCAGCTGACCCACTATCACCCCCACCAATAAAACAGATGTCACCGTTCCGAGCGAGAAATTTTTATATTTCAGGCGCCCGATCCAGAAACCAAGTCCCAATACCAAAAAAATCGCAATGGCCGGATTCTCTCTTAACGTATCTACGACCCAATGAACAATTTCCATAATAACAGAATCTTTCAGAGATTAAATTTGCAATCTTTCAGAGATTAAATTTGCAGTCTATAAACGGCGAAATAAGATTTTAATAAATCCATGCTGTCATCAAAGAAACAACCTGCGGAAGACTTCTGTTCACTGTCCATACGGCCGATCTCTGAAACGTCATAGCAGACATTAAAAGGCAATGGCCGTGTTGAAATTTCAACACGGCCATTGCCTTTTAATGTCTGCCTTACAGATACAGACGATCTTATTCTTCAGCTGCCGCTACTTCCGATTCAAGAACCTCCGTACTGTCTGATTTGATATTGGGTTCTTCCAGTCCAAGTCCCTTCTTACGATCGATCACCTTAAGGAACAGGCCAATAAGCAGCGCGGCAACGCCAAGCGACGCAAGCATTACGAGAGGCATCGTATAGTTGTAGCTCACGGCCGCCTGTTCGGGTGTCATGGTTCCGTTGGCCAGACCTTCCACTATCTGAGGATTGGTGTTATCGAGTACTTTACCGATCAGCAACGGGAAAAGCCACAGGCCGATATTCTGAATCCAGAATATCAGTGCATAGGCCGATCCGATAATCTTTGCATCGACAAGTTTTGGCACACTGGGCCAAAGCGAAGCCGGAACAAGTGAGAATGAAGCTCCAAGCACCAGGATCGTGAGGTAAGCCACACATACACCACCAACCGGGCTGCCCTTGAACATCGGAAGAATGAAAGCAAACGTAAGATGACATGCGATAAGCAGCAGCGACCCGATCACGAGCATCGAAGCCGCCTTACCCTTATAGTCAACATAGTTGCCGAGGATAGGAGTGATCCCTACGGCAAGCAACGGGAACACTGCAAAAATCGCGGCTGCCGACTGACGCATGAAGCCGAAGAAGCAGTAGGCTACAAGAGCCACGATAGCAAGCGCCAGAAGGCTGTACTTACGCACTGCACCCTTCGAGAAGTTGCTGGCAAAAGCAGCTATTGCTACAACTATCATGATTACATACTGAATGACAGTTACCGTATCCGATCCCCAGAAAGAATCGGCGGCCGGAGGATTGAGCGTAAGATTACACTGCAACATATTCACGGCATATTTCTGGAAAGGGAAAATGGCAGAATAATAAAGCACACACAGCAGAGCCACAAGCCAGAAACCGAGGCTGCTGAGAATCTTGCCGAGATCCCTGAGCTGGAAAGGATCGTCTTTCTCCTCCTCCATGTGGGTCTGTTCATCGAGCTTCTTATCCATGAAGAAGTAGACGATGAACATGATAAGCGCGATCATCAGGAGAACTACACCGAACGCCACCGAACGCGCTACACTGATATTACCGCCAAGCTCAGCGAACATAGGCGAGAAAATCATACAGGTCGCCACACCAAGACGTGCAAGAGCCATCTCCGATCCCATGGCAAGAGCCATCTCACGTCCCTTGAACCACTTCACGATACCGCGGCTTACGGTAATGCCGGCCATCTCCACACCGCATCCGAAAATCATAAAGCCCACTGCCGAAAACTTGGCGGATGCAGGCATCCCTTCATAGAAAGGAGATATTCCAAGCTCGTCGAACACCGGAATGTAGTTCAGATGATTGGTAAACCATACATCGAGCGAGCTTCCGAGGAATGCATCGGTAAGAGCATACCAGTTTATCGTCGCACCGACGAGCATCACCGCTCCCGAAAGGATTGCGGTAAAACGGACACCCATCTTATCAAGGATGATACCCGCGAAAATCAGGAAGAAAATAAATACGTTGAGAAACGTCTCGGAGCCCTGCATCGTGCCGAAGGCGGTTGAATCCCAGCCGCGTGTCGACTGAAGGAGGTCCTTTATCGGCGACAGGATATCCATGAAGATGTAAGAGCAGAACATGGCGAACGCAAGCAGTCCAAGCGCCGTCCATCTCGCCCAAGCCTTGTCGTTGAGATTACTGATAGCTGTAGTTGTCATTCCAGTAGTTTTATGATAATTAATTGGTTTATTCATGTATTGACGACAAAATTAACTATTTTAGCCGAGAATCAAAAGTCTTTCGTCCTCTATATCTCCAAATATTTTGCCACATCAATTAAAATGCCTAATTTTGCCCCGGACCCCGATGGGTCGGCACCTATATGTTTAACATCATCATCTAATGCAACCGAGTTCCCAACCATATACTTTCGACAGGGTAGTGCGCATGCTGATCACACTCGCTGTCTGCGTTGCCATAATTTGGCTTATCAACATCCTGAAAGATGTTCTGCTTCCATTTCTTGTGGCCTGCCTGATAGCCTATCTGTTCGAGCCATTCGTACAATACAACCGCATGTTACTGAGGCTGAAGGGACGCATGGTAGCTATTTTCGTAACACTGTTCGAAGCTATATTCCTTTTCGGAATGCTATGCTATTTCTTCGTACCGTCCGTCATCAACGAACTTCACCAGATGGGAGAAATGCTTCAGTTTTACTCTAAAACCGATATCACTATCAAATATCTTCCCCCGGAACTTCACGATCTGCTCAAACGCAATATCGACTTCGAATTGCTTGCCCGGAAACTTATCAGTCAGGATATGAATACGGTGATCGACAACATCGTGAAATTCATACATGGAGGACTTCATGTCGTACTCGCCGTGGTCGGATGGCTCATCGTATTCCTGTATGTGATTTTCATAATGCTGGACTACGATAAACTTATGCTCGGATTCCGGCTGATGGTTCCCCCACGCTACCGGAAGATGACATATAAAATCGGACGCGATGTGAAAAGCTCCATGAATCACTACTTCCGCGGTCAGGCTCTCATCTCCTGCTGCGTCGCAGTCGTATACTGCGTCGGTTTCTCACTTGCAGGACTGCCGCTTGCGGTTCTTATCGGATTAGGGACCGGAGTTCTGTTCATGATTCCGTATTGCCAGTACCTCTCAATAATTCCGGTCACCCTGCTCTGTCTGGTCGACTCTGCCAGCGGGAGTGTGGATTTCTGGACAATGTGGTGGGAATGTATGGCAACCTTCGCCGCAGTTCAGGTTATAGGCGACCTGATTCTCACCCCGCGTATCATGGGTAAGGCCATGGGGCTGAATCCGGCCATAATCCTTCTGTCCCTCTCTATATGGGGAACGCTATTGGGATTCATAGGAATGATTATCGCCCTGCCGCTCACCACCCTTCTGCTCTCATACTACGAACAGTATGTAATCCTGCGCAACAACAACGAGCCCCCGGCGCAGCGTCGCAAGGAGGCTGAAGAGCTCAAGGACATGACCCTGACCTGAAAAGAAATGGCGTAACAACCTGATCACTGCCGGATATCCAGCCTGCGCCACCGCTCCATCATTGCGGTCATATCGTCGGGCACAGGACAGCTGAAAAACATCTCCTCGCCTGTGCGGGGATGTACGAATCCGAGTGTGCGGGCGTGGAGCGCCTGCCGGGAACATATTTCAAAGCAGTTTCTAACGAACTGACGGTATTTGGCGGATGTATTGCCCCTCAGAATCTCATCACCCCCATAGCGGGCATCATTAAGCAACGGATGTCCCGTGTGCATCATGTGGACACGTATCTGATGGGTGCGCCCTGTTTCCAGCACACATTTCACTACAGAGACATAACCCAGGTTCTCTATCACTTCGTAATGGGTGACGGCATGCTTGCCTACCTCTCCCCCATCGGGAAAAACTGCCATACGGAGCCTGTCTTTAGGATCACGGGCGATATTTCCCCTTATTGTGCCTTGCGCCGGAACGGGAACTCCCCATACCACAGCCACATACTCACGTTTGGTTGTCTTGTTGAAGAACTGCTTTCCCAGATGTGTCTTTGCATCGGGGGTTTTAGCCACTACCAGAAGCCCTGAAGTGTCTTTATCTATACGGTGAACGAGCCCCATGCGCGGATCGTTCACATCATAGTCAGGATTATTACGGAAGTGCCATGCGAGGGCATTCACCAAAGTGCCGTTGTAATTTCCATGGCCTGGATGCACTACCATTCCAGCTGGTTTATTCACAACCAGCAGATCCGCATCCTCGTAAACTATATTCAAAGGGATATCTTCCGCTACTATCTCAAACTCATAGCGAGGGCGGTCCATGACCACCGATATCACATCATCGGGTTTGACACGGTAATTCGATTTCACCGGCTTACCGTTGGCGAGGATACAACCTGCTTCGGCCGCCTGCTGAATTCTGTTGCGCGATGCCTTCTGCATGTGGGAAACCAGAAATTTATCCACACGAAGGAGCTGCTGCCCCTTGTCGGCTACGAAACGGAAATGTTCATACATTCCGTTGGCATCCGGTTCCTGCTGACTGCATACACCGCACCCCGCCCCGTCGTCCGGCCACAGGTCATCCGGGTCAAATATTTCTTCGTCCACACTCATTTGAATGGTAATCAGTCAAAGAATTCATCATCTCCCGATTCATCGCCGGAGTTGTCGGTAAGATCTCCGTCATCATCGGAATTGTCGTCGGAATATCCAGTCCCGACCTCTATCGCTACCGTTGCCGATACCGGGATGCGGTCGCCGGGATGCAGAGCGGCGCCATTGAATTTCGCTCCGAGAACGAGTCCGCTGTATGCCGACACAACGGGTACTTCCCGTACCTCACGTATACCGAGCCCCTCGAACATCGAACGCGCCTGACGTGCCGATACATTCATGAAATCAGGAACTGTGACAAGTTTAGGCGAGAAAGCTACAATGGTGAGATACACCGAACCGCCCTTCTTTACGCGGGCACCCGCTATCGGAATCTGCTCCACTACAGTGCCCGGGCGCGAATATGCATCAAATACGGAGTCGGTAAGCACCGGACGCAAACCTGCCAGACTTACATTTCCGGCAGCAGCTGTGTAAATCTGACCTTTCACATCTGGAACCGTGCGCTCCTGACCGTGAAATGTCCAGTAGTCAAGAAAAAGCATCAGCAACCACCCGGCTACGACCGATGCAAAACATATATAGATGAAATTCATCAATACCGGGTGACGCTTGCGGAAACTGATATCCGGTTTCACATTACGTGATTCTCCGTAACCGTCATCGTCTGAATCGACCGCCGGACGGCGACGGCGGGGGGCTTCATAGCGGTCGTCCGCATCATAATCATCACGTCCGCGATACTCACGCCGAGGCTCGGTTCGCCGTGTGCGCTGCTCTACACGACGGGGGCGTCCTCCGTCGCGTTCATCGAAATCATCGGACCATTCGCGCCTGCGCTGATCGCGCGGCTGATACGCCCCGCCGAATTCCTCGTCGTCGAACCCGGCGTTGTCGCCATAACGGCGCCCGTAGCCATCATCGCCGCGGTAACCGCGGTCGCGATAGCCCTCCTCTTCGTAATATTCGTCGTCTTCGTAATCTCTCATGTCGCAAAATTAGTAATTTTTACTGTTACGAGCCCCTTTTGTGCGACTTCATACGCTCTATTTAACAAATATTTTGGCAGCTATCCCATATTTTAGAACTAAAAGTATTAACTTTGTGGCTTGAAAAAGAATTCGCGGAATAAAAATCATGCGCAATAACTGCTTACATCATATACTGATGATTCTGACTGGTGTGTTGATGCTCACTTCATGCGGTGAATATCAGCGTGCCCTCAAGAGCCCAGACCCCAACTATAAGTTCGACTATGCCAAAACCGCTTTCGAACAGAAGAAGTACGTACAAGCCTATACGCTGCTCAAGGATATCGCCACCATGCTGAAAGGTACGGAAAAAGCCGAAGAAGCGATGTATCTTCTTGCCTTGAGCTATTATGAGAACAAGGAATATCCCGATGCTGCCGCATATTTCAAAGCCTACTACCAGCGTTATCCGAAAGGGAAATACACGGAGCTGGCACGCTATTACTCCGGTTATGCCTATTATCTCGACTCGCCCGAGCCACAGCTCGACCAGTCGGAGACAATAAAGGCCATTGAAGAATTACAGGGATTTCTTGACTATTTTCCCCGCTCCGACAAAGTGACGCTGGCTCAGAACGCAATCTTTGAGATGCAGGACAAACTAACCCTCAAGGAACTGCAGAACGCACAGCTCTACTACAACCTCGGAACGTATATGGGTAATAACTATGAAAGCGCTGTTATAACAGCCAAAAACGCCATCAAGGAATACCCGTATTCAAAATACAAGGAGGAACTCGAAATGCTCGTGCTTAAATCGCGCTTTCAGGAGGCGAACCTTTCGGTAGACGAGCGTAAGGTCGACCGCTTCCGCGACGTCATCGACGAATATTACAGTTTTGTCAACAACTATCCGGATAGCCCCAAAAGGCAGGAAGCCGACAACATACTGAAAATCGCGCGCAAATATGTGCAGGACTGATATACCCACATATCCTCCAACGATATCAACCCACAGAAAGAAACAAAACAAGATACAGAGCATAACACTGAATTATGGACTACAAGAAGACAAATGCCCCGCTCAACACTGTCACACGCGACATGATGGATCTCTGCAAGGACACCGGTAACGTGTATGAGACAGTAAGCATCATCGCAAAACGCGCCAACCAGATCGCGGGCGAGATGAAGCGAGACCTCGACAAAAAGCTTCAGGAATTTGCTTCACTCAATGACAACCTGGAGGAAATTTCGGAAAACCGCGAGCAGATAGAGATCTCACGCTATTACGAAAAGCTCCCGAAACCCACGCTCATCGCAGCACAGGAATATGTCGACGGGAAAATATACTATCGCAATCCCGCGAAAGAGAAACTCGGGCTTGACGACTGATTTTTCTCTCCAAACAGAAAATGCATAAAACAGGTTGTGTCGCCAATGGCGACACAACCTGTTTTTTTATCCCGGCTAACATTTCTTTAAGGGATCGCTCAACGGACGGCAGGTATCATGCGCGCCCGGCGATCAGGATTAATCTTTCTTTTCTTTATAATATAGTCTATCATGTCGGAATAAACAACCTTTTCACTTCTTGCGATCTGCTTTCCACGTGTAAGTGGTTTCATATAGTCACCGCCGTTTGCAAGGTAGTCGATTGTCGCAACTCTGTAAGTCCGGTCACGATCAAGCGGCTCACCATTTATTATGATTGACGTACACTTACCGGTTGCAGTATCGAACAGAGCTTCCACCCCATGGCTAACTCCGTCGCCGCCACGCGATGCCATCACATCAAAAGCTTCAGCCAGAGACGCACCATCTATGTCCAGTACCACAATGCGGTTATCGAATGGCTGCATCATTATTATCTGCCCCTGGGTTATATCGCCTTTGGGAAGCGAGCGACGGAGACTCCCCTTGTTCATCAGAGCCAGATCTATAGCCTCACCTGTAAGACAGCGCGCCTCATCAAGACAGAAATCCGATATAAAATTGAGCAGAGGAGCCTCATCATTCGACAGTTCCATCACACTCTTCCCGATTTTCTTGCCCATCATCTCGTCAACGCCACTGCGATAGGGAGCCAACACACTGTCAAGCCCTGCAGTAACACGGCTGTCGAGCCTCCCGTCTACCTTGATCTGCCGGTATTCCGGAAGTTTTGACGCCACACTGTCAAGATCAAACACCACCTCAGAGATATAATGACCACCTTTTCCGTTCTGAGCTACAAGTACAGGCTTGCCCACAGCGTTAGTCACCCACTCGTCGCCACTGCCTGGGACGATAAGCGTATGGGAGTGCCCCCCGAGAATCACATCAATATCTTCAGAAGCCGCAGCTATATCACGGTCCGAAGGGGGAACCTCATTATAACCCACATGGGTCACCGCCACAATCACATCGGCCTTCTCGTTATGCTTCAGGTGCCATGCCGTAGCATTGGCAGCCTTTATTGCATCGAGATATCTAACTCCGTCGTAATTGCCCTCGGCGATCATTCCCTCCGGATTGAGATTCAATCCTATAATGCCCACTTTCTTTCCACCGATTTCCCTGAGAGCATACGGCCTGAAATATGGTTCGAGCACACTGCCGGAAACATCGTAATTGGTAGTTAACCATTGCGCATTACTGTTTGCCAGATTCATTGCCAAAGCCTCCACCCCGTTGTCAAAATCATGATTGCCGAGAATAGCATAATCATAACCGAGTTCATTCATCATCTTCATCTCTACCTCTCCCCCGTAAAGAGTGAAAAACAATGTACCCTGCACCGCATCACCCGCATCGATAAGAAGCATATCCGGATGCACAGCTCTGATGCTGTCAACCAACACCTTCCGCCGCTCAATTCCACCAAGCCCCTTATCGGAGACATCTATCTGACTGTGCGTATCGTTTGTGTGAACTACTACTAACTTTTTGGCCTGTAGATGCATACCAACTGCCAACGCACACATTCCAACCCATATTGTTTTTTTTGCTAATCCATTCATATTTGAATAATTATCGTTCGTTTACTACTTCATACAACGCCTCTACAGCATTCGGCTACCGCTAAATTACAACAAAAAAATCAAAATCATCCGCAATAAATGATGCGAAATTTGTTTCTTAAAAAAAAAAGCACTAACTTTGTACCCGCATTCAGAGGGAATCAAATCCCGGCACAGAATGTCGGTCCTATAGCTCAGTCGGTTAGAGCAGCTGACTCATAATCAGAAGGTCCTTGGTTCAAGCCCAAGTAGGACCACCGCAAAAAAATCAAGCAGTTACAACAATGTAGCTGCTTGATTTTTATATACCATGCTAAAACTAAACAAAGTATCGGTAGAATGCAGCCCCCAGTAAGTGTAAATAAGAAAGGAGCTTTGGATCACCCCATTGACCTCCCCAAAAAAAACTCTACACTAGGAGTGCTCTAGTTGATAGTCAACTAGCTTAAACTCTAATTCCTATATTGTTTATGGTGTGTAGAACTTAAAAACGCCAGTCTGCAATCTCCACGATGTTAAGCATGTACTGGTATTTTGGATTGACCTAGAATTTAGTAATTTTGCAAATGAACATATCGCAAAAAACAGATGCCGTATGATACATCGATTATTTCTACTTTCTCTATTCTTGCTCGCTGCTTTCGGATGCTTCGCGCAGACGGAAAATGTCGATTCGCTGCCAACTGAGCTGAAACTCCTGCCAGACTCGCTAAGTCAATGGAAAATACCGACAACAACACCCGCTAATACGGCAAAGGAGTATTATTATCCGCGGGCAGAATATCGTCTGTTCAGAATGTCTCCACTTTTTGCATCGGAAAAGGATAGTTCCGCATTGGCATTACCCGACGTAGCATCCTCACCCGGTCAGGTTACTCCCTATTCATGGAAAGGCGGGACCATTTTTGTAACCGGCGGCACAGCCCGATATCCCGGTCTTATGAACATCGACAGCGGTGCGATCGGTGTGTACCAACGATTCGGCGACTTCTCGCTCTCCGCTTCCGGAATTGTCAACAACTACGGGTATTTCCGTGGAGTTCATACTCAATATGGCATAAACGGAAACGTATCATACTATTTTTCACCCAATCTGTCTGCCACCGTTTTCGTTACATACTATTTCGGCACTCCCCCGGTAATGGGAGGAGGACTGCCAATGCCTCCGGCAATGGCCGGGTATTACGGAACTTCGTCTTTCGGCGGATATATTGATTATCGGGTGAACGACAAGTTCGGCGTTCAGGTCGGAGGGCAGACCGTGCAGCAAATTGGCACTAACCACTATCGGATGGAACCGATAGTCACACCATATGTGAAAGTCGGTAAAATCGGAATCGGGCTTCCCGTCGGTCAGATTGTTAACGGACTTATCCGCTCGAACATCGAAAACAGGCGCAGGCGATAACCCACACGTGGAGATATCTATATGAATAAACGCACCTCAACCGACCCCGTGATCTACATCTGCATCTGTTCAAGCTAAAGAAGGAAGCCCTGGCGGATACACCATGACAGACGCTGATATAACAGAACGCAACAATCTCATATAAATCATATCGATAAAAACATCTGCCGCGATTTCGGAGTCTCCGAAATCGCGGCAGATGTTTATCTTACAGCCCTTTTGATGATCATGGGTGAAGTTCCACGATGAAGCGCGTGCCTCCGGTGTAAGCTTCGTCAAGGCGGAGAATACCGTTCATCTTGGTGGTAAGCAGCGAACAGATCGGCAGTCCCAGACCATCTCCCTTCGTAAGATCGCGTACGGAAACGAACGGTTTGAATATTTCAGCCTGCTTTTCGGGATCCATCGGTTCGCCGCTGTTTGTTACTATAAACTGGATGTTATGCGGACCACGCTTCTTCACCTCCAGACTGATACGACCGCCGGCAGGAGTATGGAGGGCAGCATTGTTGAGCAGATGATCGAGTACGCGTGTAAGTTGTTCCTCGCTTATAGGAGCGCTCATTTTCGGAGCATCCACTATCACTCTCACATCATCGGCCACCTTATCCCTGATTTTATCAGCAACCTCATTGCTGTATTTTGTAATATCCATCAGTTCGGTCGGGTAGATCTCCGACAGAGACGACTCGAGGTTTGACAGCTCCTGAATGTGACCTGTAAACGACCTCAGAGCCTTGACCGCGGGCGACGAAGGGGGAAGAGTGTCAAGCGTAGGCTCCATCTGTGCCGATATATTGGCTATAAATTTTGTTTTAAGTTCGTTATGGGCCTGAGCGGTTTCAATCTGCTTTTTCTGACGGCGGCTCAGAGCGATGTAACGAAGCAAGAGTATTGCTCCGAACACAAGTGCCGCAGCAAGGATGCCAGCCAATATACAGAGTCCGACAATAATCGCCGTTTTAGCCGTAAGCGAGCTGTCGCGCGATGCGATCTCCTCATTGGCCTGATCATACTGTTCCTGAAGGGCAGCATAACGGGCATTTGCCTTAACTGCCGCTACCGAATCGGACCATGCTAGATACTTTTCATATGTACGGCTGATAAGACGCGAGTTCCCTGTGCGCGTTGCGACATCGATCAGATCTTTGTAACATTGATCAGCCTTATCGTAATCGCTGCGGTTCTGATAAAGCGCAATCAGACTGTTCACAGCAGCATCACCGCGGTCAGTCTGACCGAACATATAATATTGCTGTGCGGAAGCTGAAAGGAAATCTATAGTCAGCAGACTGTCTGCGGCCTGCTCCGACCACGTTTTCATCCGCTGCAACTGATCATTGGCCCTTTCGGAATTACGGAGCTTGAGATACATTTTCTGACGCTCGCGGGCTATAGGATAGTGAAGAGCCGGATTTACAGAGCCGGCAGTCTCTTCAGCCGCATTTAACGTATGCTCGGCCGCCGACAGTATCTCCAACGCTTCCTTATAGTAATTCTCTCTATGATAAAGCGAAGCCACATTTACAGCACAGGGCACTGCATCGGCAGTCTTGGCCTCTCTTACATAAGCCTCGTAGGCCTTGAGATACAGATAGCGGGCCTTTATGTATTCCTGCGCTGCGAGAGCCTCGTCAGCCTGCTTGCGAAGATTGTCGCCGTGACTTTCGGCATAAGATGTCAAAGCCGCGATGGCGATAAGTAATAATGAAAAGAATCTTTTCATATGGGTCGATAATTTGCTTCTACTTTTATGATCTGTTGGATAATTTCTAAGCGCTGCACGTCTTCACCGGCAGCGTGAGTGCAAAGTTAACCAAAAAGAAACAAACATCCCGCGTGATTACCCACAAATTATCATTTATACACAAAAAAAGTCGCTACCGAATATATAAAAAAACCACCCCCCGACATAAGCTGCAGGAGGGTGGAACAGCGCTGATACGCAATATTATGTCCAGTTATTTGTTCACCGGAGAGAGTGCTTTCACCATATAGGCGTAAATTGGCAATTACTTCATGGGGCGCATGTCGTTTCGCACAAACAAAATTATCTTTCGTAATCGCCAACCGATATTTGTTTAGCGGTAGTCAGCAAGCATTTCCTGAAGGCGACGGCGGGCCAGGAAAATACGGCTCTTTACTGTCCCCAGAGGGAGATCCATCTTCTCGGCGATCTCATTGTATTTGTAACCTGCCA
>JAAVFL010000043.1 GCA_014800795.1 Bacteroidales bacterium
AATTCTTTGTAATCATCATCAAGCTCATCGCCATATCCAAATATAATACTATCTGGATTACTTAAGTCGCCATGAATATGATTCACAGTAGAAACTTTTGTTGTTCCGTATATATCTGCCACTCCCGTATAATTAAAATTCAGAAGCATTATATTTGCTGGACGAATCAAATCTTTCAAATGCGTTACTTCAAATGTTTTAGGTATAGTATCAGTATTTTTATGCAACTCCTTTAGCTCTTTAGCCTTAAAGTATATGTCAGAGTTTTCAAGTCCATAACGTCCCAATATAAACTTATACTCATCATCAGTATGACTAATAAGGTACTCAACATAATCATAGTAAGCAGGAAGTTGAGAAATACTAATATCATTCTTCCGAATATTACTGAAAATTTGCTGAAATATTCGTTCGTTGTAATTTATAGCAATATTTGTAGTGGAAGAAAGATATTGGACTAATAATTCTTGGATATAACGCAAGTGTCCATTCAGTTCAGCTATTGTATAATCGTAACAGCCGGGGACCAACATCCTATTTCTTAATAGATTATAGTATTCCCATTCAATATCTACCCAGTTCTTATCTTGAATTGACTTACAGATTCGGGTAAGTAGAGGAGATTGTGTAATCTGTAAAGATTTATCCTCAGCAATATTATTTACGAAATCAACACCTTTGGGAGGAGATAATGTGTACCCAGACGTATACATAAAACAAGACCACGTATTTCGACCTGATTTTATAGAGAAGGAGCAAATCTCATCAGATAATGTGGAATCATTACATTTTATTAACTTGACAACCCATTTATCCCAATACCAATTTATGAAATCCTCATATCTGGTTTGGAGACCGTGAGCTAAGTCAAAACCATTGCCTATTAATATTATCCTATTCATGCTTATTGCATTTATGAGATTGAACCATTTTATCAAATGTCCCTAATATCATATCTTTTAATTCATTCTTAAAACTCAGAAGTTTCTCTTTTTCTTCTGTAGTTTTACATGAACCTATTTTTTTGTAAATATAGCCTCTAAAGGAGCTATTAAATTTTGTTGATTTCTCTCATGCTCTTTCTTTGCGAAATATTCCAAGCAGGGCTTACTTAGTTTTATAATTCTAGATAGAAGTTTAAGAAAATCAATAGCCTTATTTAATTCTTCAATTGGGTTTATTGTGGTAACAGAATCCCATAAATCAATTACAGGTAATTTATTCCCTCTTTTAAAATGAGAGAAATTATGTCTAATATTTTCAATATTCCTATTTTGAGAGTAACATTGTAATATATGTTCAATCGCATCAGCTTCCTCAGAATATTGTGTGCAATTAGTTGCTAAAGCTGGAGTCTTGATATATGTATCCCAAAGAGACTTATTATGGTCATTCTCTTTTTGGGGAAGAAAAATTTTCTTGTATCCCTCATAAATAATTAAATTTATTCTTATTACATTAAATTGCTGTTCATAATAATTCTCAGCTCTAAGGTAACCACGCACGGCTGTTCCTAAATCCAAATAAAAATAATGTAATAAAATCCCTAATTTAAAGCATTCTCTAAACTGAGACAGGTGAGAATGAGTTTCTTCGGTCAATAACTCTCTAACCTTGGGCCTATCAATCATATGAAATGATTGCATATTTTGATCTAAATGCTTAGCAAAGGTTTGTATACTTGAACCCGTAAGATCATAAATGTGTTCATACAATCCTTTACGGAACTTTTTAAGTATAATGTTTTCCTTCGGAATTGCTAGGGCCATTGTTGCTTTTGGATATGTTGAGTACAAGTACGAGCTACAAACTAAACTAAGAGGCTGTAAAATTGCGAGAATTGATGATATCTGTTTGGCCTCATCCTCTTCACTAATTTCGCATAAATGTGTATAAACTACGTCTAAATCAATATCGTAGTGTATCGATATATCTCGCCTTTTAGAATTAAGATAATTAGCTCTAAATCTTGAAGAAGCTTGGTTTACTTCATCAATGATTTTGATTAAACTCGTATGATTTCCAATGGATAGAAAAGATTCAAGTTTATGCCATAATGTATTAGGCTTTTTTATAATGAACAGGGACTTATAGAATTCTGTTGAAACAAAACTTAAATATTTAAGGTTTAGGCGTTTTTCGGCGGTATATTTACTTTTAAAATCACCTCTAAAGAAAGTTGCAATTGCAATAATCGTATACAATACCAGCACATATATCTCCATTATCGTTATATCGTTTTCGATATTCGGATTTCTATTGATTTTTTTTAATTCATAGGCTTCTTTAAGTTTTTTATACCACACAGTAATCTCTTTGGCACTTTGCTCCAAAGAGTCTCCTAAAATAGAGTCTAAACGCTTAATATATTCTGGAGTCATATTTTACGGTTCTGCGGCTATGCCGTATTCATTTGAAGGATTAATATTATAAGCTCTTATTTGCTGTGTTGGAACAGTATAATCGTCATCCGAATCTGCATACAATTCGCATTGCTTGATAACGGTTTCAAGGGCAGCTTCCTGTTCCTCCGGTGGGTATTTGTATTTTTTGAGCAGTCGCTTGACCATGCGGCGCATATTGGCCCGGGCTGACTCTTTCTGGCGCCAGTCGATGGTCTTACTGTTGCGTAAGGCTTCAGTCAGTTCCTTAGCCATTGCAACAAGTGTTTCGTTCTCATAAAAATCCTTGACAGCCTGTGGTCGGGTGAGGGCATCGTAAAATGCCTGTTCTTCCTCAGTCAAGCCGAATTCAGACGCTTGCTCAGCGTGGGCTTTCAACTCACGAGCCATTTTGAGAAGTTCCTGTATCACCTCCTCATTACTTATCAAGCCACGCAGATACTCGGCAAGCCGGGCGTCAAGCATTTCACTGAATTTGTCGGCTTGCGTCATATTCTTCTTCGCGTGTTTACGGATATGCTGTTCGAGCAGTCGTTTGAGAAGTTCAAGAGCGAGGTTCTTCTCCTTCATGTCTGCCACCTCCTTGAGGAATTTCTCATCAAAGAGGTTGAACTCAGTATCTTTCGTGTTGAGTATTTCTACAACTCCGTCAGCCTTTACTGCAACTTTAAGCAGATTGGTAATCCGCTCGTCAATAATTTTACGAGTAATTTTCTTGTTGGATGTAAGGCGCACAAGGAGTGTGCGCACAGCTTCAAAATATGCTTCCTCAAACTTTTCTGCCGGTGACAACAGACTGCGGCACAATGTTGTGGCTTGTGCAAGACGTCTACTCTCGTCGATAAATACCTTTTGAGCGCTATCATACTTGGTAACGTTACCCTCACACCGTGTGCTGACAATATTATTGGGGTCGAGCAGCACGTTTACACCTCCTTTGATGAGATTTGCACGTTGCAGATTCGAGCAGGTTGCAAAGTCGGAATAGTCAAAACCGTTCATACACTCGCGGCAGCGGTCAAGAGTTGCAAGAAATTCCTGATATGCGGTTTTCTTTATGTCGGGGTCACCAAACCGCTTTTTATCACGGTTGGTATAGTCGTGCATCGCTTTTTTCAAAGCCTGTGCAATGCCTGTGTAATCCACTACAAGGCCGCCGCTCTTTTCCGGGAATACGCGATTTACGCGAGCTATTGCCTGCATTAGGTTGTGACCTTTCATCGGCTTATAGACATACATTGTGGCGAGACTCGGCACATCAAACCCAGTCAGCCACATATCAACAACAATAGCAATCTTCATCGCCGAGTTGTTATCCTTGAACTGTCGCGCAAGCTCTTGCTTATGTGCCGGTGAGCCTATGATATCGTTCCACTCGGCCGGGTCTTGATTCCCTTGCGCCATCACCACGCCAATCATCTCTTTCCACTCCGGGCGCAACTCGATAAGGTGCTTGTAGATGGCTATGCCTGTTGCGCGGTCAAGTGCCACAATCATAGCCTTACCGGTGAGATGTTCCTGCCTGTTATTCTCATAATGCTCGATTATATCACGGCAAAGCGTGTCGATAGTTTCCGGGGCGTGAAGCAGGGCGTGAAGCTGTGCGTTCTCCTGCTTGGAGCGTTTGATATCTTCGTCATCGGCACCTTCGTAGGCCAGCTTGTCATATTCGCGGTCAAGCAAACTCAATGTTTCTGCGTCGAGGTTGAGCTTTATAAGTCGGCTCTCGTAGTAGACCGGCACGGTTGCACCGTCTTCCACCGCTTGGGTCATGTCGTATATATCGATATAGTTACCGAAAACCTCGCGGGTATCGTTGTCGTCAGATTCGATCGGAGTACCAGTAAAGCCTATAAAGGATGCATTGGGAAGCAATTTGCGCACAATAGCAGCAAATCCAAGTTTTAATTCACCGCTTGTAGTATCAACTTTTGTCTTGACGTTGCTTTGTGAGCGGTGTGCCTCATCACTCATCACAATAATATCGTTACGGGTGGTTATTGCCTCCTTGCGGTCTTTGAATTTTTGAATGTTAGCAAAGATTATGCCATGGCTTTTGCGTTTTTCGAGCAACTCATACAGGTGGTCACCGTCGGTTGCTTTAATAGGCGTTTGGCGGAGATAGTCGCTACACGCTGCGAACGTAGAGTGCAACTGGTCGTTAAGGTCCAAGCGGTCAGTAAGCACAAGTATAGTCGCGCTCAGCAGATTTTTGAGCAACTGGTGAGCGTAAAACACCATTGAAAGACTTTTCCCTGAACCTTGTGTGTGCCAGAATACACCGATTTTGCCGTCTTTGCGCTCGAGAGCTTCCTGCGTGCATTGCATCGCCTTTTTTACGGCAAAATATTGGTGATAACCGGCAAGAATACGGGCTTTCTTCGTGTCGCTCCCCATAGATAGCGAAAAATCTGCGATTATATCAATAAGCCGTTTACGGTCAAAGATACCCTCAAAGAAGGTCTGAAAGTCAGCGATTGCTGTGCTTTCGTATGAACCGTCAGTCGTCTTCCACTCCATATATCGGTCAAGCGGCGCGGTGATTGTGCCAACTTGTGTGTCAGCCATATCACTGATTACGAGCATCTGCGCGGCGACAAAGAGTTGAGGAATCTGCCGCATATAGTTTTGCAGTTGCAGATAGGCCTCCTCTGAGTTTGTCACTTCTCGGCTTGGAGATTTTAGTTCGATTATGGAAATAGGTAGCCCGTTGATAAAGACCACGATGTCAGCTCGTTTTCTTGCCTGACCATTGACAACCGTCCATTGATTGACAACTTGAAATGTATTATTAATTGTCAGAGTCTTCTCATCAATGTCAATTAAGCGGACATGATCGCTTTTGAGATTACCCTCAGTGGTTTTAAACGTTACATCAAGGCCATTTTGCAACCAGTCGGTAAGTTGCACATTTGCCTGTACAAGAGGTTGCGAAAACAGTTCATGCACCTTGCGGATAGCCTCGTCAACGGCCGCGGTTTTCTCAGCGCCGTTGATGCGCAGCATAGCCTCGCGAAGCTTACCGGGGATTGTGGCGTCGGTTAGTTCACGACCCGTTTCAGCATCAACATCCGGACCATGAAACACATCATAGTCCATCTCCCTGAACAGATCCAGAACCGTCTGCTCGTAAGAGTCTTCCGTATAGTGATAAGTATTTGTCATAACTTATTCCGGTATTAATTCGCTCGACATTAATTTTGGTAGTAACGTGTCGCGGAGGGCTGAAAGTCGAGCCGACTCAAGATTAGTACTTATTAACTGATTAAAAATGGGATCCATTATGCTACTAATACGATGCAATATATCCAATTGAGGCACTGAAACCAGAGCTTTATCTAATTCTTCTCTTTTTATGTGCCCCATTGTAACAGCTTTATCTTTTGCAATCCTCTTAAACTCCTCATTATGGTGTAAAGTCC
>JAAVFL010000044.1 GCA_014800795.1 Bacteroidales bacterium
ACGCCGTATTTTACTCTCATCTTCAGTCATGTAGCTCGCTACATTCCTTCATCTTCGGGCAAAATCCGGCTGAAAGTCCGCTCACGGATAATATAAAATAATTTCCACGACTTACTTAATAGGTGACAATCATAGTGAGAAGCGCTGAAAGCGGAAAATTTGTTACTGCACCGAATTTTTTCATCGTGAGCTTGCATGATACGGCTATTCCTGCTAAATTTGCTTAGATAACACTGCATAAGGCAGGAAACGTTTACCCCACGGAGATTCGGGGATTCAAAATTAAGTTAAAGGCAATTCTACCGAAAATCGAGCCGTATGAAAAAGGAAAAAATAAAAGACGCAGTTGCAGAGACCTCCGGAACCGGATTCAATTCCGGTCAGTGTCGCCGCTGGTTGTCGGGCATACCTTATGAGGTAGCGTTCTGGCGCAGCTACTACCGGAATAAAAGGTCGATGAAGCAGCTTTTCGGCTGGTCGCAATACAGGCAGGAATGCCGGCTCGATAATTTCGACGTCGCCTCCTATATCTCCGGGCTCGGTGTTGTCGATCCGGTGATAGTGGATGTCGGTTGTGCGCTGAGCTATGCCTTCGGCAGTCTCTTCGGCGGGAAAGAATATCCTGTAATATACCTCGATCCGCTGGCACCGTTCTACAATAAGATTCTCGACGATTATTCGCTTGACCTTCCCAAGATTAAATTCGGGATGGGGGAGACGCTGAGTCTGGTTTTTCCGGCCGATTCCGTCTCTTTGTTCCATATCCGCAATGCTCTCGACCACAGTGTGCGCCCGATCACAGTGATATGGCAGGCGCTCATTGCCTTACATAATGGAGGCGTACTTTATCTGAACCACAAGCCGAACGAGGCCGAGCACGAGGGATATATCGGTTTTCATCAGTATAATATCGATTGTATCGGCGGACGGCTTACAATCTGGAACCGCGAAGAACGCATCGATGTGGCGACTGCGCTCGAGGGCTATGCCGAGGTAGAGGCATCCGTCACCGATGAGGGCCGCATTATAGGGGTCGTGCGTAAGACGGCGCCGATCCCGGCGGATCATCCGGCAGTGGAGGAGGGTAACCGGTATGCGTCCGGAATGTTGCAGACTATGATGACATATTTACATTCAGCCCCTGCATCAGTCTCATATCAGTTGCGCAGGGGGGCTTTCAGTGTAGGCCATGGCTTCATGCGCATGTTGCCTACCAAACTGGTGCGGCGTCTGAAGCGGATCGTGACAGGAAAATAAACCGTGTCTCAGATGTAAACCATCACCGGGGGATGTGGACAGGCTATAAGAACAAAAGAGCGGGGGTATCAGTGATTCACTGATACCCCCGCTGAATGTGTTCAACAGTAATGATTCTTATTCGAATTCGATTAGTGGAGCATCGGTTCCAACCACTTCGTCAACGGTAACGAATACGCGCTTAACTGTGATGTCGCGCTCGGCTTCAAGGTCGTTTTCCATCTTCATCGCTTCGTAAACGAGCATTTTCTGACCTTTCTTCACCTTGTCGCCGGCCTTCACGTCGATTTCGATGATACGGCCGCCCATCGGTGCGCGGAACACTTCGCCGGTGATCGGTTCATCGGCTACGGCAGCGGCAGCTTTTGCCGCAGGCTTGGGTTCCTCTTTGGGCTGACGGGCTGCGTATTCCTCGGCACGACGGTTGCGCAGGAACTTATTGGCAACGTTGGGGAGCAGCTCAAGCAGCAGTTCTTCCTCTTTGTTCGACGCGAGTTTCACACCGCCGAGGTCCTCGACAGTGGGATTCTCGGGTTTCTTGTATTTTGAAACATCGTAGGCGTGTTCGGTAGCGTTGCCCGTGATCTTCTCGCGGAATGCGGGGTCAATCGGAGCGGGTGTGTGACCATACTCACCTTTCACGAGCGAGATGAACTGGTTGGAGGCATTGGTATAGTCGGGGTTACCTTTCTTGCGGTCGATGGCAAGATTTACAGCCTGTGCGCCTACAATCTGGCTGGTGGGGGTAACCAGAGGCACCAGACCGGCATCGCGGCGAACCTTGGGGATGAGTTTCATCGCATCGTCGAGAAGATCCGACGAGTTGAGCGCCTTGAGCTGGGCAACCATGTTGGAGTACATGCCACCGGGAACCTCCGCTTCTTTGACCAGCAGGTTGGGTTTGGGGAAACCGAAGTGTGCCTCGATAGCGTGGCATGCTTCGAGAAGGGCATTCTCGTCGCCGGCTTTCGCTGCGGCGATAGCTTTGTCGAAGAGTGCGTCGACCTCGGCAGGAAGTTTGTCGTGAAGCGGATCGAAGCGTTTGGGGAAGTTGTCTTTGTTGAGGTCGAAGTCGGCCAGATTGCGGCGCACGGCTTCCAGACGTTCGCGGATTTCGCCAACCTTATCCATATTCACATCCACCTCAACGCCAAGTTTCTGGCAGAAGATGTACACAAGTTCGAGGGCCGGAGCTGCTGATCCTTCGCCGAACCACCAGATGTTGGTGTCGAGAATATCCACTCCGTTGAGAATCGCCATCACCGATGAAGCCAGACCGTAGCCGGGTGTACAGTGGGTGTGGAAATCAACCGGGACTTTGAGCACCTCTTTGAGCTTGCCGATGATAGAAGCGGCGCGCAGCGGATTTACAAGACCGGCCATATCCTTGAGTGTGACGATCTTGGCACCTAAGCGCTCCATCTCGAGAGCGAGATTCACGAAATATTCGTCGGTAAATATCTTTTTGGGAGCGGGGGCAGGCTGCTCTTTCTTTCCGAAGAGCGATGCGAAAAAGCCCTTCTTGGCAGGAGCGGGAGCCGGTTCCTCTTTGGGGTCGACAGTGTAGCATACGGCAGCGTCGGCAATACCTCCGAGTTCGTTGATGAGGCGGATACTTTCGCGCACGTTATCGATGTCGTTGAGAGCATCGAAGATACGCATTACACTCAGGCCGTTTTTGATAGCTTCCTTGTAGAACCCTTCGAGAACAGAGTCGGGATAAGGAACGTAGCCGAAAAGGTTGCGGCCGCGTGAGAGGGCAGATAAGAGCTGGTTGGGACCTACAGCCTCGCGGATTGTGCGCAGGCGCACCCAGGGCGATTCATCAAGATAGCGCATCACAGAGTCGGGAACAGCGCCGCCCCATACTTCCATGATGTAGAACCCGGCCTCTTTGTAGAGGGGGAGCAGCGGATCGATGTCCTGCTGTTTCAGACGTGTGGCGAAGAGCGACTGCTGTCCGTCACGCAGAGTGAGGTCTCTGATTTTTAGCTTCTTTGTTACCATAACCTATTGTTTTATACGTGGTTTGGGATTTGCATCCACATTAGATTCCATATGCATGGACATTCCTGAAACCGAGGGAACAGCCCATTGAAATCTTGTCGCAAAATTACAAAATAATTTTGAATTATCAAGTTAATGCGGCGAAACAGCCTCAAAAACAGCCGTATTCCCGCCAACCATTCAGCAGCCGCAGAAGAGAATTTTTGTGTGGCAATATTGTTAAAAAGTGTTATTATTTGGAGCTATTTCGGATAATGATGAATGTACGGATGAATTTTCTCACGGAAAATAACGATATTTGCACACTCTAAATATAACGAACAAGGCCGCATGATAGCATCGGTGGAATTTAAGGTATGAGATTGTCAGATTTGAAGAGCGGGCAAAGTGGCGTGATAGTGAAAGTGTTGGGCCACGGGGCTTTCCGTAAGCGAGTGATAGAGATGGGATTCGTAAAGGGACGGAAAATCACCGCCATTCTTTCGGCACCGCTTAAAGATCCCGTTAAATACCGTCTTATGGGCTATGAAGTGTCGCTGCGCTGTAGCGAGGCTTCCATGGTGGAGGTCATACCTATAGAAGATGAAATCCCGCGCGAACAATCTCCCGCATCAGGCTATGTGGCGGATTCCGATGAAATGAATGCCATACACCGCGAGCGCTATGAAGGCGAGCGCCATATAATAAACGTAGCTCTGATCGGGAATCCCAACTGTGGGAAAACATCGTTGTTCAACGTCGCGTCGGGTTCGCAGGAGCATGTCGGTAATTACAGCGGTGTCACAGTCGACGCCAAGAAAGGGGTCTTCTCCTACGGCGGCTATACGATCAATATCATCGATCTCCCCGGAACTTACTCCCTGTCGGCATACTCTCCCGAAGAGAAGTATGTGCGCCGCTACCTCCGCGACAGCAGTCCCGACATAATAGTCAACGTTGTCGACGGCTCCAATCTCGAGCGCAATCTCTATCTGACTACCGAGCTCATCGATATGGACTATCCTATGGTGATAGCCTTGAATATGTTCGACGAGATGCGTTCGCGGGGAATGGAATTCGACTATGAGAAATTCGGTAGCCTTGTAGGAATCCCCGTAGTGCCTACCGTAAGCCGCAACGGAGAGGGTGTCGACAGTCTGTTCAACACCATCATCGAGGTTTACGAACGCCGCAATTCCGTAGTGCGCCATGTTCATGTGAAGCTCGGACAGGATTTCGAGAGCTGTCTTACCGACCTGAAGGATGCCATCAAGGCTGATAAGGGTATTCATCCGCATTACTCTCCCCGCTATCTGGCCATACGCCTGATGGATGGGGATCCCGAGGCGGAGGAAGTCGTACTCGGCTCTGCCGTCGGCGAGAAGATAATATCTCTGCGTGACAGAAAACTCAGGGAACTCGAACGCCTCCATAAAGATGAAGAGATTTCCGAACTCATAGCAGGCGAGAAGTATGGTTTTATCGCAGGGGCGCTTGCCGAGACACTGACTATTCCCGACACAGAGAAGCAGAACCGTACGTATGTCATCGACTCTATTGTTACTAATCGTATATTCGGTTTCCCATTCTTTATAGCCGTTCTGTTTGTCATATTCTGGTTGACATTCTGGGCGGGCAGTTACCCGCAGGACTGGATTCAGACTGGCGTGGATTTCCTTGCCGGAATTGTAAACCTTCATATGGCCGACGGCCCTTTGAAGGATCTTATAGCCAACGGTATTATCGGGGGAATGGGAGGAGTAATAGTGTTTCTTCCTAATATCCTGATCCTGTTCTTTTTCCTTTCTTTTATGGAAGACACGGGTTATATGGCGAGAGCCGCTTTCATTATGGATCGGCTGATGCATCATATTGGTCTGCATGGTAAATCGTTCATCCCGCTGGTTATGGGATTCGGGTGTAATGTACCCGCAATTATTGCAACCCGCGCTATAGAGAGCCGTTCCTCCAGACTGATAACCATACTGATTACTCCATTCATGAGCTGTTCGGCAAGGCTGCCTATGTATGTGCTTCTGATCGGAACATTCTTCGAACCGGAAGCCGCTCTGGTATTTCTCGGGATGTATGTCATCGGGGTGATGGCGGCGATGTTTACAGCCCGCATGCTTCGTAAATTCTTCTTCCGGAAAGATGAGACACCATTCGTGATGGAACTTCCCCCTTACCGCCTCCCGACACTGAAGACCACCCTGCGCCACATGTGGGGTAAAGGTAAGGAATATCTCAACAAGATGGGAGGAGTGATCCTAATCGCGTCCATAATAGTATGGGCGCTGAACTTCTTCCCCTTGCGTGGCGAGAATCCCGAAGACATCCAGAGTCTCAACATTATTGAAAGCGACGAGATAGACCCATCGCATGATTCATATCTCGAAATGATGGGTAAAGCGGTCAATCCCGTTCTGGAACCTCTCGGATTCTCCTGGCGGGCGACGGTGGCGGCCTTAGCCGGTATACCGGCCAAGGAAATAGTAGTCAGCACTCTCGGTGTGCTATATACAGGCTCCGACGAGGTTTCCGATGCTACACTCTCACATCGCCTTACAACACCCCTTCATGGCGCGTCGGAACCCGATTTCAATTTGGCGAACGCTTTGAGTTTCATGATATTCATTTTGTTATATTGTCCGTGTACAGCAACGGTGATCGCCATAGTCCGCGAAACAGAGTCGTGGCGCTACGGTGCGTTCGCCATCCTCTATAATACCGCATTGGCGTGGGTGGCAGCCTTCGCAGTTTATCGGTTTGCGCTCCTATTCATGTAATTAAGGGTGCGACACATCACGGAAGAAAAAAACACGTGAATAAGACTGGAACTGACATGGCAACACTTTCGTGTTATCATCATTACACCGATGTTAAATGAGCACTGCCTTTGACTCCGAAACGCCGGTTGTGATGACTGGAAAATGCCCGTCGCTTTCGGCAGTGATGCCGGGGGCGACGCCGTTATTTAGACGGTTGCTGTACGCGAAAATACTGTAGCCACCACCTGTATGCCCGGCCATCGTGAGAATCGTATGAAATATCCGGTATGTCAGAAAATTCGGCGGGAGGCGGGTTGAAAAATTATGAGAAGACAGGGAAATATTGTATATTTTTTGTACCTTTGCCCCAATTTTCAAGAAACAATCTTCGGACCTACATTCACAATGAGCATTAAAGACATTTCAGTGAAGTTTGCCGAACCCCAGGATGCCAAGTATGCCGACCTGATTGTAAAGCTGATCTACGAATCGGCCTTGCAACGTGGAACCGGTATCGCAAAGCGTTCACCCGAATATATCGCCAAAAAGATTACAGGCGGTAAGAGTGTGGTGGCGCTTCATGGCGACAGGCTGGTAGGGTTCAGCTACATCGAGAGCTGGGGTCATGGTGATTTTGTGGCAACTTCCGGATTGATTGTCGACCCAGAATACCGCCATCTTGGCCTTGCCGGCGCCATCAAGGCGAAAACTTTCGAGCTGGCTCGACTTCGATTTCCATTTGCCAAACTTTTCTCCATCACCACGTCGCTCCCGGTAATGAAACTTAATTCGCGTATGGGCTACAAACCCGTAACCTTTTCGGAGCTTACAGATGACGATGAGTTCTGGCGAGGATGCGAGGGGTGCAGGAACTACGATATCCTGCAGCGTAACAACAGACGGATGTGCCTTTGCACAGGTATGCTTTACGACCCTCAGCAACCGCTTACCGACAAAAATCGGGCGAATCCGTATGTGATGAAGGTAAAAAACACCCTTAACAAAATCTTCCACCTTCCCCATACAAAATAGGGAAATCGAAATCAGAAACAGACATGACACAAAACAGAAAAAAGAAGGTGTTGCTGGCCTTTTCAGGAGGCCTCGACACCAGTTTCGCCGTAAAATATCTCAGTGAGGAGCTCGGTTATGAGGTTCACACTGCAATAGCAAATACCGGTGGCTTCACCGAAGAAGAACTCGCGGTGATAGCCGATAAGGCAAACCGCCTCGGAGCTGCATCGCACGCAACGCTCGACATAACACGCGAATACTACGACAAAAGCATCCGTTACATGATTGCCGGCAATGTACTCCGCAACGGAACATATCCCATTTCCGTAAGCTCAGAGCGTATATTCCAGGCCATCGCCACTATTGAGTATGCGAAAAAGATCGGTGCCGACGCCATTGCCCACGGTTCCACCGGAGCGGGCAACGATCAGATCCGCTTCGACCTCACATTCCAGATACTCGCTCCCGACATTGAGATTATCACGCCTACACGCGATATGACCCTCACCCGCGACTATGAGATCGAGTATCTGAAAAAACATGGCTATGATGCTGACTTCAAAAAACTTGAATATTCAATTAATAAAGGGCTCTGGGGAACATCGATCGGCGGTAAAGAGACATTGCAGTCCGACAAAACCCTGCCCGCCGAGGCATATCCGTCGCAGGTGACAGCCCATGAACCCGAGAAACTCACCATATCATTCAGAGAAGGGGAGATATCTGCGGTTAACGGCAAGGAATACACCGACAAGGTTGAAGCCATACGCGAAGTGGAACGTATCGGATCGCGATTCGGAATCGGACGCGACATGCATATCGGCGATACCATCATCGGAATCAAGGGGCGTGTAGGTTTTGAGGCCGCAGCCCCAATACTCATCATCGCCGCCCACAAGATGCTTGAGAAGCATACTCTCACGAAGTGGCAGCAATATTGGAAAGATCAGGTAGGCACATGGTACGGCATGTTCCTCCACGAAGCGCAATATCTCGAACCGGTAATGCGCGACATAGAAAAGATGCTTGAAAGCTCCCAACGCAACGTTACAGGAACGGTGGAACTCACACTCCGCCCGTTAGGTTATACTCTCGTAGGTGTCGATTCGCCCTACGACCTTATGAAGACCGATTTCGGAGAATATGGTGAGGTAAACAAGGCATGGAGCGCCGACGATGTGAAAGGGTTCACCAAGATTATGGGGAACCAGATGAAGATCTACCACAATAACCAGGTTAAAAACGGTAAGGCATGATTAATGTGGGTATCATAGGGGGCGCCGGCTATACGGCCGGCGAGCTCCTCCGTCTGCTCGTAAATCATCCTGCCGTGAATATCAGATGGATACATTCCACCAGCAATGCCGGAGAACCTGTTACGTCAGTGCATACCGGTCTTGACGGAGAGTGTCCGCTCGTATTCTCAGACACCCATCCGCTTGATGATATCGATCTGCTTTTTCTATGTTCGGCCCACGGTCACAGTGCCCGCTTCTGGGAGGAGAATACCCGCCCGGATGAATTGAAAGTTATTGATCTCGCGCAGGATTTCCGCGACGAAAGCAACGGATATGTATATGGACTCCCTGAGGCGAACCTAACCCGTATAGCCGGAGCCCGTTCTGTCGCTAACCCCGGATGCTTCGCTACGGCAATACAGCTGTCGCTCCTCCCTCTTGCCGCTGCCGGATTGCTCTCGGACGATATAAATGTCACTGCCCTCACCGGCTCGACAGGAGCGGGTGTAAAGCCCGGTGCGACAACTCATTTCAGCTGGAGGAACGACAATATTTCTGTCTACAAGCCGTTCACTCACCAGCATATCAAGGAGATCGGTATGACCCTCTCGCAGTTGCAGCCCGGCAACGATGCACGGATAACATTCATACCGGTGCGTGGCGACTTTCCGCGAGGAATATTCGCCATCACCACCCTCCGCTCAGAACTTTCAACTGAAGAGGCTGCCGCGTTGTACCGCGACTATTACAAAGACGCTCCGTTCACCGTTGTGAGCGAAAGCCCCATACATCTCAAACAGGTGGTGAACACCAATAAGGCTATTCTCAACGTGCAGGCTCACGACGGTATGTTGCTCATAACCTGTGCGGAGGATAATCTGCTCAAAGGTGCATCCGGTCAGGCGGTGCAGAACATGAATATCATGTTCGGGCTTGACCAGCGCACAGGGCTCCGCCTCAAACCGTCGGCTTTCTGACACATTAACAGATAGTAGTTTATGAATCTTTTTGATGTTTATTCACTCTATGAGATAGAGCCGGTACGCGGTGAGGGTTCACGCGTATATACCGCCGACGGCACCGAATATCTTGACCTTTACGGCGGTCATGCCGTTATTTCCATCGGCCACGCCCACCCCGCCTATGTCAAGGCGCTGTCGCAACAGGTAGCCCGCCTCGGATTCTACTCGAATTCCGTTCTGAATTCGTTGCAGACCGCTCTCGCCGGCAAGCTGGGACGCATTTCTGGCTACAGCGATTACAACCTGTTTCTATGTAATTCAGGTGCGGAGGCAAATGAAAATGCGATAAAGCTGGCATCGTTCACTACCGGGCGCAATAAGATACTCGCTTTCGGCAAAGCATTCCACGGCCGTACATCCGGAGCTGTGGCGGCTACGGACAATCCCGCAATCCGGGCCCCGTTCAATGTGACAGATAACGTTGTTTTCGTACCACTCAACGATATCGAGGCTGCCCGCCGCGAACTGTCGACCCGAGAGTATGCCGCAGCCATAATAGAGGGAATTCAGGGGGTATCGGGCATCCACGAGCCTTCCGATAGCTTTCTGCGCGAACTTATAGAAATGTGTCATGCCAACGGCAGTAAGCTGATTCTTGACGAAATACAGTCGGGCTACGGACGGTCAGGCAAGTTTTTCGCTCATCAGCGCAGCGGAATCCGCCCCGATATAATTACATGTGCGAAAGGCATTGCCAACGGCTTCCCATGTGGCGCGGTGCTTATAGCTCCCGATATTCCGGCGCGTAAGGGGATGCTCGGAACAACTTTCGGAGGCAATCATCTGGCATGCGCAGCCGCTCTCGCCGTTCTTGATGTTATGGAGAATGAGATGCTTATCGATAATGCCGCTGTTGTCGGCGAGTATCTTATCGGTGAGTTGCGGAAACTTCCGCAGGTTACCGATGTGCGCGGACGCGGACTGATGATCGGTTTCGAGGTCGATGGATTTACCGGACCCGAACTTCGCCGTCGTCTCCTTTTCGATGAACATATATTTACAGGTGGAGCTGGGCAAAACACCGTGCGTCTGCTCCCGGCTCTCGGGCTTACGATGGATGATGCCTCACGTTTCATTGAATCTCTTAAAAAAGTATTGGCATGAAGAAGTTTACATGTGTCAACGATATAGGATCGCTCCCGAAGGCTCTTGCTGAAGCTGCGGAGGTGAAACGTAACAGATTCGGATTTACTCACCTCGGGAAAAACCGGACCCTGCTTATGATCTTTTTCAACTCTTCGCTGCGCACCCGTCTCAGCACTCAGAAAGCCGCAATGAATCTCGGCATGAATGTGATGGTACTTGATGTGAATCAAGGCGCGTGGAAACTTGAAACGGAGCGTGGAGTGGTGATGGACGGCGACAAGGCGGAGCATCTGCTTGAAGCCATCCCGGTAATGGCCTCATATTGCGATGTGATCGGTGTCCGCTCGTTCGCCGGACTTAAAAACCGCGACGAGGATTATGAGGAGCGTGTTATAAGTCAGTTCATACGCTATTCAGGGCGTCCGGTTTTCAGTATGGAAGCGGCCACCCGCCATCCGCTTCAGAGTTTTGCGGATCTCATTACCATCGAGGAGTTCAAGACTAAGGAACGCCCGAAAGTGGTGATGACATGGGCGCCTCACCCTCGTGCGCTTCCACAGGCAGTTCCCAATTCGTTTGCCGAATGGATGAATGCTACTGATTATGAGTTCGTGATAACTCACCCGCGTGGCTACGAGCTTGATCCGCAGTTTGTAGGCAACGCCGTAGTGGAGTATGATCAGAATAAGGCTTTGGAAGGTGCCGATTTCGTATATGCCAAGAACTGGTCGGCATACATGGCTCCGAATTACGGTAAGATTCTTTCCACCGATCGCTCGTGGACGGTCGATGCGCGCAAGATGGCGCTTACAGACAATGCGTTCTTCATGCACTGTCTTCCCGTGCGCCGCAACATGATCGTAACCGACGACGTGATTGAGTCAGAGCGTAGCATCGTGATACCTGAGGCCGCCAACCGCGAGATTTCCGCCCAGACAGTGTTGAAACGTATTCTCGAGGCTCTATGATAAATGTTGTGAAGATCGGAGGCAATGTCATTGACAACCCCGATGCGCTCGAAGCTTTTCTAAGGAATTTCGCCGCTCTACCGGGGCGGAAGATACTGGTTCATGGTGGCGGAAAGGAAGCGACACGCCTCAGTGAGAGCATGGGAATGAAAGCCACAATGATCGACGGACGCCGTGTTACCGACCGCCCTACGCTCGATGTCGTTACTATGGTTTACGCCGGACTGATAAATAAGCGTATCGTGGCTCTGTTACAAAAGTTCGGATGTGATGCCGCAGGGCTAACGGGCGCCGACGGGAATGTGATTCCTGCTGTGCGCCGGCCAGCCCGGCCTGTCGACTACGGTTTCGTGGGGGATATCGATCCGGCTAAGATCAACGATTCTTTCATCGGAACATTGCTTGAGGCTGGTGTAACTCCGGTTTTCTGTGCCATATGCCACGATGAGGCAGGATCGCTGCTTAATTGCAATGCCGATTCGGTTGCATCGGCGGTTGCTGTCGGGGCATCGCGTATCGCTCCGGTCCGGCTTACATATTGCTTTGAAAAGCCCGGGGTGATGACAGATGTCAACGACGACGATTCGGTGATTCCGCTGATTACCCCCGCCACTTTCGAGACACTGAAAAGTTCCGGGGTCGTGGCGCAGGGAATGATTCCCAAATTGCAGAATGCGCTCCGCAGTAATGAGCAGGGGGTGAGTGAAGTTCGAATATGCCATGCTTCGGCTCTTGCCGGCAGTGGAGGTACGATTGTGCGCCATGAATGAGCATCCGCGTCTGCACAGCGCCATGGAACTGTTGAAGCGGCTTATAGCTGCGCCATCACCCTCACGTGAAGAAACGCTTACGGCCGACATATGGGAACAATGGCTGAAAGAGCATGGAGCGGCTGACGTACGCCGTCTGCACAATAATGTCTGGGCTGTGGCGCCGGGCTTCAGGAGCGATCGTCCGACGCTTATGCTGAACTCCCATCACGACACGGTCCGCCCCTCGGCTTCATATACCCGTTCTCCATATACCCCCTCTGTCGAGGGAGACCGTCTTTACGGACTGGGGAGCAACGATGCGGGAGGCTCGGGAGTTTCCCTTGCATGTACATTCATTGATCTGATGGATTGTCCCGATCTTGGTGTGAACCTTATGTTTGCCATTACCGCAGCTGAGGAGGTGATGGGCGAGTTGGGTATGAGGGCGTTTCTGCCACACCTCGACGAGCTCGGACACACGCCCGATATGGTGCTTGTAGGCGAGCCTACGGATATGCAGCCGGCTGTAGCCGAACGCGGTCTTGTGGTACTCGATGCCGTTGCCGAAGGGATGTCGGGTCATGCTGCCCGCAACGAAGGGGTCAACGCAATTTACCGTGCTATAGAAGATATCGCGGCGCTGAGAAGTTTTGCTCCGCCGGTTACAAGCGATCTCCTCGGGCCCGTAAAGGTGAGTGTGACGATGATAAATGCCGGTACACAGCATAATGTAGTACCCGACAGATGCACATATGTGGTGGATGTACGGACTACAGATGCCTATACCAATGCGGAGACTGTCGACCTGCTCCGGAAGGTTGTCAAATGGAGTGGTCTTACCCCGCGTTCGACCCGTGTGCAGGCTTCGGTGATTCCTGAAGATCATCCGCTTGTGAGGGCGGCTGTCAGTCTCGGACGTGATCCGTTCGTATCGCCCACGACTTCTGATATGGCGCTGATGCACTCTATTCCATCACTGAAGATGGGACCCGGACAGTCGTACCGCTCCCACGCGGCCGACGAATATATCCTTATAAGCGAAATTAACGAGGCGCTTGATCTGTATCCGCGTCTGATAAAGTCTTTATAAAAGCAAGTCATGCAATTGTTAAGTACAATGTACATTTGCTGATAGTTCAATAATTTTCACGACTTACTTAAAACGGTAAATAATAAAAATATAATGTCAAAACAGCTGTGGAACAAAGGCTTCCAGCCCGATAGGATAATCGAGGAGTTCACCGTCGGACGCGACCGTGAGCTTGACCTGCGTCTGGCGCGTTACGATGTGCAGGGATCGATGGCCCACATACGTATGTTGCGCTCCATAGGCCTGCTGTCGCAGGAGGAGATCGACCTCTTGCTGCCGGCTCTTGAAGATATAGCCGCCTCGATAGAGCGAGGTGAGTTTGTTATAGAACCCGGTGTGGAGGATGTTCACTCACAGGTCGAGTTTCTTCTTACCTCACGTCTGGGGGATGTCGGTAAGAAGATCCACTCCGGTCGCTCGCGCAACGATCAGGTACTCGTCGATCTGAAGCTCTTCTTCCGCGATGAATTGCGTAATATAGCCGGTGCGGTCGACAGGCTTTTCAAACGTCTCCAGATGCTAAGTGTGGAGCATAAGAATAAGCTGATGCCTGGCTATACTCACATGCAGGTGGCTATGCCTTCGTCGTTCGGATTATGGTTCGGCGCATATGCCGAAGCGCTTACCGACGATGTGCAGCTTCTTCTGGCGGCTTATCATATCGCCAATCAGAATCCGCTCGGTTCGGCGGCAGGCTACGGATCCTCGTTCCCCCTCGACAGGGAGATGACTACCCGGCTGCTCGGATTCGAGCGCCCTCACTACAATGTCGTGGCTGCGCAGATGAGTCGCGGCAAAACCGAGCGTGCCGTGGCTATGGCTGTAGCTGCGGTGGCATCGACAGTAGGACACATGGCCATGGACCTGTGTATGTGGATGTGTCCGAACTTCAGCTTCGTAACATTCCCTGACGAGCTTACGACCGGTTCGAGTATCATGCCGCATAAGAAGAATCCGGATGTCTGGGAGATAATGCGCGGCAAGTGCAACCGCCTGCAGTCGCTTCCTAATGAACTTACCATCCTGACGGCCAATCTGCCGCTCGGCTACAACCGCGATCTTCAGCTGATGAAGGACATAATGTTCCCCGCAACAACAGAACTGATTGATTGTCTGGATATGGCATCATATATGCTTGAACATATCACGGTGAAGGATGATATACTCGATGACGAGCGCTACGACTATATATTTACGGTTGAGGATGTGAATCGGCTGGTATTGCAGGGCGTTCCGTTCAGGGATGCATACAGACAGGTGGGTATGGAGGTGCAGAATCACACCTACAAACCCACCCGTGAGATAAATCACACCCATCTCGGAAGCATCGGAAATCCCGCTACCGAACAGGTGTCTGCAAAAATGAATGAACTTTTACGCCCGCTGACCGACAGTTCTGTATCAGGCCTCGAGTAGAAAACGTTCGGCATCCATCGCGGCGCGACATCCCGATGCGGCTGCGTTGATAGCCTGCTGATAGATGGGGTCGCATACATCGCCGGCGGCAAACACGCCCTCTACACTCGTTGCTGTGGAGGGCGCGTTTACTTTAAGGTAGCCCTCGGCATCCATGTCGATTTTTCCTTTGAAAAGGTTTGTGTTGGGAGTATGGCCTATCGCAAGGAAAAAGCCGTCGATCGGAAGGTCGAACCGACGCTCCTGATCCGTGCCTGCATGTTCCACAATCTGGGCACCTTCAAGCACCTCGCCTCCATATAGTGATACGGTATTGCAGTTATAGAGTATTTCGATATTCTCCCTGTCCTCTAGGCGTTTCTGCATCACTTTCGATGCGCGCAGGAAAGGTTTGCGTACTATCATGTACACTTTTTCAGCAAGGGTCGAGAGATAGAGGGCTTCCTCGCATGCGGTATCTCCTCCACCCACTACAGCTACACGGCGTTTGCGATAGAAAAATCCGTCGCATGTAGCGCATGCCGATACACCCATACCCATGAATTTTTCTTCGTCAGGCAAACCGAGATAGCGGGCTGTAGCACCTGTGGCGATGATTACAGTGGCGGCCTCTATAGTGTCGCCGTTGTCGAGTTTAAGCGCATACGGGCGTCTTGTGAAATCTATATCTGTTATCAGTCCCATACGCACATCCGCGCCGAAGCGTTTCGCCTGGGTTCGCATATCCTCCATCATCTGAGTTCCGTTCACCCCGTCGGGGTATCCGGGAAAATTCTCTACGTCGGTTGTTGTGGTGAGTTGCCCTCCGGGTTGCGGTCCCTCGATCAGAATTGGAGCGAGGTTGGCTCTCGATGCATATATGGCGGCGGTGAATCCGGCGGGCCCCCCTCCGATAATCGCGCAGCGTGTGGTGGTTGTTGCCATTGTTCTCTTATTTTTTAGTGTTGGTATTTTTGATTTCTATCGTAAATCGATTATGTCGGCCAACGGATACAACTTCGGATCGAAGCGGAACTCAGTTACTGCCGGTGACTTTATCTTTTCGAGGTGCTGAAGTGTTATGGTTGTCACGTAGCCGTCGGAAGTTGTCACCACAATTTCCTGAGGCAGGGAAGTGGAAGCCTCGAGTGTAAGCACTACTTTCGAATAATTGCTCTTGCCCGCGGCAGGGGTAAGTTCTATTTTTTCTGTTCCTCCGGTTGCGGCGATTCGCCTCCCCTTGAATTCCTTACGCAGACTTTCTATTATGGCGAAAGGGTTTATCTGCTCAAGTTCGTCGGGCGTAGGCTCCGATATGCTTACTTCGTCGGCGGCATTCGACAGCGACCATTGGGTTTTTCCGTCGAACCATGTAGTCATTTCCGGAGTGGAGATGCGGAAACGGTTGCCGGCAAGCAGAATCTCCCCGGCCGTCGACCGGCCGTCGAAGGCGAGGGTGAACGATCCTCTCAGAGCCTGGCTGCTCTTTATCTCCTTCTGTGCCTTAGCCAGTATGTCGGCTGCCGTCGGTGTGGCGGCGGTGCCGGTGAACGTGGCGGCCAGCACGGCCAGAAGCAATGTGAATATATTTAGTTTCGTCAGTCTGTCCATTTCTCTCTGATAACTCTTTGCCGATGGCTATGCTATAACAATCGGTGGTACTCTACGGTTTGTTCTTGCGTTCAGCTGAGGGTGCGGAGAATGTCCTGAAGTCCCATCATATCTACCAATACCGTGCGGGGTTTGCCTCCGGTTGCGGGTCCTACGATGCCGGCTGCTTCAAGCTGATCCATGATTTTTCCGGCGCGTGCGAAGCCCACACCGAAGCGGCGCTGAACGGAACTTGTTGAGCCGAATCCGCTCTGAACTATAGCCTCGGCAACCTCATTGAACAGCACGTCGCGGTCCGACAGGCTGCCGCTTCCGCCCAGGGCTCCTCCTTCGCCGGGTTCGGGAGCGGGCTCTGGAAGAGGGTATGCCGTAGGATATCCGGCCTGTTTCTCGATATGTTCGCATATCGCCTCCACCTCGGGGGTATCGATGAATGCACACTGAACTCGCGTCAGGGCACCGTTATGCGAAAAGAGCATGTCGCCCTTACCGATCAGCTGATTGGCTCCCGGACGGTCAAGAATGGTTTTGGAGTCGACCATCTGCGTTACGCGGAAGGCGATACGCCCCGGGAAGTTATTTTTGATAAGACCGGTGATCACATCGGTCGACGGGCGCTGTGTGGCCACGATCATATGGATGCCTACAGCGCGGGCTTTCTGGGCTATACGTGCAACAGGTTTTTCAACTTCCTTGCCGGCTACCATTATGAGATCGGCGAACTCATCGACTATTACAACGATGTAGGGGAGAAAACGGTGACCCTTGGTGGGATTGAGACGTTTCTGGATAAATTTATCGTTGTATTCGGCGATGGAGCGCACATTGGCGTCGCGTAGCATTCCCAATCGGTTATCCATCTCCACACATAGGGAGTTGAGCGTGGCGAGAACTTTATCCATCTGCGTGACCACAGCTTCCTCCTCTTCAGGAAGTTTTGCCAGAAAGTGCTTTTCCAACACGCTGTAGAGGCTGAATTCCACCATCTTAGGGTCGATAAGCACAAATTTCAGTTCAGCCGGATGGCGCTTGTAGAGCAGGGAGGCGATTATAGCGTTCAGACCTACAGACTTACCCATACCCGTGGCACCGGCCACAAGCAGGTGGGGCATCTTGCACAGATCGGCCACGAAAACCTCGTTGGATATTGTGGCTCCCATGGCGAGCGGCAGGGTTTCTTTTCCCTCGATAAACCGTTTCGACGAGAGTATGGAACGTATCGATACGGTCTGAGGGTCTTTGTTGGGCACCTCTATACCGATAGTGCCTTTGCCAGGCATCGGAGCTATGATGCGGATACCGAGGGCAGCCAATGAAAGCGCGATATCATCTTCCAGACGTTTGATTTTCGCGATTCTCACCCCCTCGGCGGGGATAATCTCGTAAAGCGTCACTGTCGGACCTACGGTGGCTTTGATTTTGCTTATCTCGATACCGTAGTCGTTGAGTGTCTTGCGTATGCGTGCCTGGTTCTCCTCTTGTTCGGCGATATCTCCGGTATTCTGTTTCTGAGGTATATCGCGCAGAAGCTCTACCGACGGTTTTATATAGTGGGAAAGTTCGGCAGTCGGGTCGTAGAGTTCGCCATGGCCCTCGTTCCCTTCTTCAATTTCATCGGCAACGATTACATCGAGTTCCGGTTCCGGAGCCTGCATGGGTGGCTGTTGCGGAGTTGCCGGATGTAGGGCCGGTATTGCCGGTTGTGGGGCCGCCGGAGCTGCGGCAGCTGGCTCTGACACCGGCGCGGGAGTCGCGGCAACCGCCGGTTCCGGGTCCGCGTGACGCACAGGCTCGTTATGCGGCGGCAGTTCCTCCTCCTCATCATCATCAGCTATGTTGTTGTGAGTGCTGTCGTCGTAATAAGTGTCGTGTTGTGGCTCGTCTGAATAATCAGCCGGATACATTTCGCCATCGGGTGAGGAATGTGTGTCGTTTTCCGTGGCGTCATATGGATCCCGATCATATCCGTTTCTTCCCGATCCGTCGGAATATCCCTCATCGTCATATTGCTGAGGCATATAACGCGAGTGATCGGGTATGGCATACGGATCTTCTTTCACATTGTCGTAACGGTCGTCGAAACCGACAGCCACCGGAGGCACCTGATCTGCGTCGGAGGGATCTTCACCTTGATATTCCCCATCGGGAGACTCGTTGCGGAGATCTGCTTCCTCCATAGCCTCGCGGACGCGCTGGCGGTCTTCCTCTCGCTCCAGACGCAATTGCTCGGCCCGCTCACGATGTGCGCGACGTATGGCGTTGTATCTGTTGATCAGCCGATAGATGTCGTTAATGTAAACATAAAATACTGCTACTATTGCAAACGCGCTCACGAGAACTGTTCCGATCCAGTCGGTATGCGCTACAAGCCACAGATTGATGAATTTGCCGTGATATCCGCCGAGATTATAGTCTGATCCGGTCCAGAGAGACAGAAGCCCGAATACGAGCGACACGGTGATTCCGACAAGAAGTGTCTTGAAGGTAAGCGACCAGAAAGTCATTTTCCGGAGACCCATGAGCGATAGTCCGAGAACTACCATGTAAACAATAAGTGCAAGCGAACCGAGTCCGAGCCCTTCCACTATCATCGAGTTGGCGATATTGGCTCCAAGTGGGCCTGCGGCATTTTCTACAGCCACCCCGCCTGCAGCAATTTCTGTGGTTGAGAGCGAGGTGACAACACTCTGATCCTCACCTCCCGACCTGAAAAATGATATTGCCGCAACCGATATGTATACTGCTATGAATACGAGCCCCACACCGAGAACGGCATGAAGTCTCTTGTCGCTAAGAAATTTAACGATCGCCCATTCGCTTATCGGTTTGCGCGGAGCGCGCGGTTCGCGTATCCTCTTAGGCTTAGGCTCTCTTTTCCGCGCTTCGCTACCGGAGCCTTCAGGTTGACGGCGACGCTGTTCGCGACGGTCCTCTTCCTGTTCCTGCTGCCGTGGGCGGCGTCCGGCACCTCTCGGAGAGCGGGTTTCCTCATCTCTGTAGCGGTTGTAGTCGTTGTCGGGCGTCTTTTCCGGGTCGAACCGTTCGCTGTAACGGGGCTGATTGTCGCGGCGGCTTCCAGGACGCATGTCGCGGTCGTATATCAGATCGGGATCATAGTCGACCCCGTTGGAATTGTATCTGTACTTCTCCATGTCTTTAGCAATATGTTGATCGGATTCTGGGGCTCTCCGCAGTGCGGACAGAGCAAATCTTACCAACTACAAAGGTACGCATTTTTATTCAGAAATTATGCAGTTAGCTGTGAAGTAATCAACCCTTAAGGAGTTCGCTTTAATAAAAAGATTTTTGTTAATCGGCAGGAGATCAAAATTTGTGTTTGTATCGGGAAATCGCATTTTCCGAAATAAATGTACAGCCATTCGATTTTTTTTAGTACCTTTGTCGCGAAATTCCAATATACAATTTACAACTCAGTTAATCTATTTTATTATTACATTTTTTTATAAAAAGGCGATCCGTCAATATTCTGGTTTGCATTGTTGCGATTTTCGTATGCGCCGCTGGTGTATACGATGCCTATGCCGGACAGAAAGTTTTGCGTACCCGTGAAAAGGTCGTGAAACTGCGTGCAGAGAATCCCCGCAAGAAAGCACCACAGAAATCTCCCGCCAAGCGTGTGCATGCCGGCGACAAACAGCTATACGCTCTTCACTGCTCGGCCTGGGATGGCGATCTCTATGGTTGGAGTGGCGTAGTAAAAGTTCTCGAAGGCGCCGTCGATCCCGAACCTGTTTTTCAATTCGATGATGTGGCATTCTTGGGAACATATAAAGTAACGCGTATGCCCGATGAAACAGTAGTTGCGGAAGCTAACGAAACAAATACTTTCGTAGACGAAATACCCTCCGATATCAAGACTACATATTACTATATTATCGAGCCTAAATCCGGCGATGTAACGGGCAACCCCGTAACTTCGCGCAGCATATTGGCCGGTAAGTATATCGCTTTGCCCCTCGATGAGCAGTTCGACGACGAACAGCGTTTCCTGACTTATCCGGTAATCAGACTAAATACATTGAACTCTCAAAAGCTTACCGCAATCTTGAAAGCACCTCAAACACACGGATTGAACGACTTGAATTTGAGAAAGCCGACCTTCTCGCCCGAATCAAAGCCATGCTTGAAATGCTTGAGCGAAGATTACGCGAGGCGATAACAGCCCTTATCGAATTTTCAAGATCCGTATTCAAAGAGTTTACAATGTCTCAACGAGAGAAGATAACTGAGTATCTTGCCGATGCACCCAACGTTCAAGATGCAGCTCATACTCTCAAAGTCTTTGCCCGACCACACCTCGATAACCGACAGTTCGAGAAAGGAAGTAAGGAGTTAGACCGCCTGACATCCAATCTCCCTACTGTTATCAAGGATATGAACCGGACGCAGAGCCGGGGATTCAGACGATAAAGAGAATCTTTAACCAACCGCAAGCAATATTATAATATTAGCAAGCGTTCTATAATAGACAGACACTTGGATAATCTTTGCTGCAAAATCCGCGAGTGCTGTATCTTACGCGTCAACGATTGCGAGGTATTTCTTTGATATTCCGTTGAAAATGCGTAACTTTGCAATCTCATCAGTACCTCATAATTATGAAGTTGAAGTTTCAGACAATTCTACTAATCGTTTCCATTTTAATCACTATGGTATCTTGTACTCATGATATGCCGGAAGATTATATGGATTGGGAATTAGTTTCAGTATCTGATGTGGAAGATATTAAAGTCGAAATTCGCAATCGCACAGCCTCTGATTTCCCCAATTCTTCAATTATATACATTGAAGCAAATTATCGAGAAGGAGATGTTGTTTTAAAGTGCTCTAATCACGACATCAATTATAAGTTGGTTGGTCCGAATGATTCATATGTAAATCCCGAAATGGATTTTTCGTTAACTTCGGTTGACCGCAATACGCTTAAAATCCATTTTAACGAAAATGCTTCAGGAACGCCTGAAATGTCTGACCAAATAACTATAACAAATTCTAATGGCGATGCCGTTTGCAATACGTTCCTTTTTATAGATAGGACGTTTGGTGAGATAAATCCGACAGAATAACAGCGTCTTTTCGCTAACCTAATAAGAGCCATAGCTTTGCTGACAAATCAGCATCGTTATGGACTTTCTTAATTATAACTCCGTTTAAAACCTGCCCGGTTTCGAGGCTTGCACAGCATTTACCGTCAACTCCGCGGAAACGATTGCGAGGTATCTCTTTGATAACTCGCAGATTATTCGTAAATTTGCGCTATGACAAAAGTACAGAAATTAAAGATATGCGACTGGACTTTGGCTATTCTTCTTCCAATAGTCCTCGCATCAAGCATACAACTGGAAGCGACTTCAAGCAGTGGCATCTTTCCGGTTAT
>JAAVFL010000045.1 GCA_014800795.1 Bacteroidales bacterium
CGTTATCGCCTGCGCTTTTGAGCTTGTCGAAAAAGACTGAAGATGAGAGTGAAAAGCGCCAAAAAGATGCCGCTGAAAGTGTAAAATATCTATTTTGAACATATATGTAATAATTTTCATGACTTACTTATCAATGTATACGAAGCTCCTTCAGGGGCTCTCCTCCGACACAGGAATTGAGAGCCGCCAGAATAGCACTTTTACGAAATTCTAGTTCTGTCTTGAGAGGAGCCGACGACAGATACACATGCAACACCCCCTTGCTTACATACCGATGCGTCGTAAGGTGGTTAACCCCCGGACCGACAACATCGGCCCAGTACGACATGGCGCGTTGCTCCATGAAGTCGCTTTTCCGCGACGAATTATCAAGCACCTGATCAATAATCTGACGGATACTCATAGGATCGGTCCTTTTCATAAGCCGGAAGATGTAAGAAGATTGAACGACCCGCTTTCAACCATCCACGACCGATGATCGTTGGCAGACCGGCTCATTATATTGTCAAGATGATCGCGGTTGGTATCGGTTATGAAAATCTGGCCGAATATATCACCGGAAACCACCTCCACTACCCGCTCCACCCGGCTGGCATCGAGCTTGTCGAAAATATCGTCGAGCAGCAGCAACGGTTTCATTCCAGCTCCTTCGCGCATGAAATCGTACTGAGCCAGACGCAGAGCTATAGTGTACGTTTTGCATTGCCCCTGCGAGGCCGCCCGGCGCACCGGCATACCGTTCAACCATAGCTCGATATCGTCGCGGTGAGGGCCAACTGTAGTATGACCCACGATCTCGTCGTGGCGACGTGTCTCGTCAAGGAGCGCCATCATGCCTCCGCCGTTTGTCGCCAGATGGCTTTTCAGTCCCATGGAGGGGATCTCGCCATCGGCGGCAATGAGGGTGTAATAGCGTTCGAAAATATCGGTAAGACGGGCTACCCATTGCTGCCTTACACTGGTAATATAAGCGGCAGACCGCTCCATCGAAAGTTCCACCGCGAGATAAAGCGACGGATCCGCCACATGGTCGCGCAACAGTTTGTTGCGCTGCTGCAACGCGCGGCCGTAGCGGATGAGATTGTCGAGATACACGGAGTCGGTCTGTGAAATCACCTGATCCATGAACCGGCGGCGTTCTTCGCCGGTTCCGCTTATGAGTTCCTGATCGGCAGGCGCTACCATTACCAGCGGAAACGCGCCTATATGGGCACTGAGACGGTCGTACTCTTTCCCGCCTCGCTTGAAGCTTTTCCGTTTACCCGGAATTAGCCCTACATGCAGCTCTTCGTCGATTCCTTTGCGCAGATATTCCCCGCGTACGGTCATAAACTCCTCTCCACGCTTCACAAGAGCGCTGTCCGTCAGGCCGCTGAAGCTTTTGCAGAAACTCAGATAATATACTGCATCGAGCAGATTACTTTTGCCCATGCCGTTGTTTCCCAGAAAACAGTTGATTTTGGGACTGAACTGCAGACGGGCATCGGCAATATTCTTGAAATTCGTTATGGAGAGCCGTTTCAGATGCATTGTGTATATCTTTTTTTTAAAGTGCCACTTTTGCGGTCATACGTCCGGCCCTTACCAGATAAAGACCCGGCAGAAGTTCACCGGTAGCTCCGCTACCGCTGTAAACCAGACGGCCGTCCGTAGCGTAAACCTCAAATGGAGTGTAACCGTCGAGCGCGATAGTATTTCCCTCCACAACAGGAACAAGATGTCCGTCGCCGGCAGCGGCGACACTTTCCACACTGTTGAGATCGGGATCGTATTTCATCAGTTTGTCGAGGGTGGGAATTCGGTTCTTAATATAATTCTTCACGCGCCTTACCTCTCTGTCATAGCTCCCGAGGGCCACCGGATTCTGATGGATATACTCCCTCAATATAGGCCATCTCAGAAAATTGAGCGTCTGAGATTCATCAAGTTCCGAGGCAAGGCCGTCGACATAGTCTGCAAGATCATCGGCTGTAATCCCCGATTCATTACGTGCCGACGACCACAGTCGGCTGAGGTCGTCGGCCGTGCGGGGGTCGTTGTGAAGCACACGGCTCGCGAACTGAATCATATTGTTCGCTCCCGAAGCCTTTCCGGATTCGAAGAGAAAATCCGAGGTGATGTTGCTCAGCGGATATGTGCGGTTGTCATTATCGAAAGCGAGATCGAAGTCCCACACCGGACCGGTGTATATCAAGTCGTCGCCACGCTTCTTATACATGTAGGTACTCCAGTAAGTATCGGTATTGCCCGATAGCTCCCCTACGATGAAATGTCGCAGAAAAGATTCCACATCGAAAATCAACCGGTAGTCGTTTGCGGTATTCGCCCCCGTATTAGATAGATACAGACGCCTCTCAAGCTGCTCCATATAGTTTTTTATATAGGCGAACTGCTCGGGCGCTCCACCGTTGTCGGGCGATTTGATAGTGACAGGAATACGCTTGCTCTTCGTTTCGAACCATTCGCCCTGCGGTTCTTCATAGGCGTATGCGTCAACCTCCAAGAGATAACCACCCGTGAGCGCATCTCCGGATATGTCCGTGGGGTCCATTTCATCGATATCCACCCGGTCGGGCTTCACCTCTATCTGGTCGCAAAGCTGATAACACCCTTTATATTCGCCATTCAGAATCACATCGACCGCACGGGCATAGGGCACATACTCCATCTTCAGCCGCCGGGCTATCTCAAAAGCGATCATATTGCGCATGAGCGTCTTGTCGCCGTAATTGTTGATCAGCGTCCACTTCTTTGCCTTTGCTGGGGCATCGAGAACATTCTGCTTCTTATCGAACTTTATGCGCCATGGCTTTTTGGGAAAGTTGCGGGAATAATTGCCACGTTCACGCACCGTAGCCGGCTTGTCGACATTCGCCTTGTGATCGTCAATGATTATGATGTTCGAAACTATCTCATGTTCCTTGTCATAAGGCTCTTCGGCATCGACGGTATTGATGCATACTGTAGGCAGATTGGTGACCTGAAACAGCCGGCTGTCATCCCCCTCTCCCTCATTACCGTAAAACTCAAGTTCGGCGATGTTGCATCGCGAATCGGAAGTGCTGACAAAACGAACGTAGCGGAATCCCTTCGAACAGTCTACTTCGTCATAACTCATAACTCCTATCGTTCCCTTTTCCGTTATGATGTACAGCGGTACGGCATCGAGCCAGTCTTCACTGTTGGCACCCTGAATCACACCGAGCTGAACCCGCTTCGGCCCCTGACTGTCATTACGGGGCGACCATCCCACGCGATCGATGATATATGGTTTGCCCAGATCAAGTCCCACCCAGGTGTACGATCTGTCGTAGGTGGCGAAATAAGTATCGAGATTACCGTCGAAAGCGCGTCCCTGAATGTTGTTTACCACTCTGGAATAAGAATAATCATACCCTTTTACCGTACCTATCGGCGTACCGGTCAGCTTATCGCCAGCCTTAGCGGCAAGCGAAATCATAATCATTGACACTATGACGGATATATTAAATTTCATAAGCGATCAGACTTATCTATGTATTATATAAATCAGAAGAAATAGACGGCTATACCGTAGCCCAGAATAATCAGACTTGTCGCAAACATCAGCATGGATGTTTTTCCGAGATATGGATTGAGCGCACGTCCGGTGGTTCTTTTCAGCTGGTTGTACAACATCGCAGTTCCAAGAACCACAAATATAGAAAGGTCCGAAGGCCAGTCATAATCATGCCAGGCCACATTCAGAAGCGGCCACGCTATTATACCATCGGTAATATACAGTCCCGTTGCGAACCGCTCTCCGAACCGTACGGCAAGTGTTTTCTTTCCAACAGCCCTATCCTCTTCCATATCCCGGTAATTATTGACTACAAGAACATTCGCTCCGAGCAACCCCATCGCAATTGAAGCCAACCATACCTGCCAGGTGCATCCACCGGTCTGGAGGTAGTAGGTAAGCGTTACGGGAGCAACTCCGAAAAACAGTACCACAGCCACCTCTCCCCATCCGTGGCGCGACAGAGGATATGGCCCGGCCGAATATGCCAGAGCGCCAAGAACGATGGCCACCCCTGCCGCTACCAGCCACCATCCGCCCCATATTATCAGGGTAAGCCCGAGCAAGGAAGCCACCGCGAGAGTGGCGATTGTGGCAAAAAGCATTCCCCGCGGAGTGATATCCCCCTCCGTCACTCCACGACGCGGCCCGACGCGCCCCTTTTTATCAAGCCCGTCGCGGAAATCGAAATATTCGTTTCCGAAATTCGAGGCTATCTGCGCCAGAACTGCAAAAAGCAGACATATCACAGCCGTGAGCCAGCGGAATTTTCCGGCTGCCATCGCCATCCCCACCGCTGTCAGCACACCTGCCACAGATACCGGGAGGGTGCGAAGCCTCATGGCTTCTATCCATATTTTCACTCTATCAGTCAATGCCATATATGCGGTTCAGTCAAGTCGCAGGGTTATAAGTCCGGTTGAATCGAAGCGCGGGAGCGCACGTAACTGAACCGGGGCCATACGCGCATAAGGGGTTTCCGATCCATCGCCTACCTGTTTCACCCCAGCCGCCTGCAGTGAGCTTTCGACAGCGTGGAGGGCCTTGTCGGGGCTGTTATTGTCTTTACTCAGATGGCACAGGAATATCTGCCGCAATTGCGGCGTGTAAATGCGCGCCAGATATTCGGCCGTCACCGCATTATCAAGATGACCGTTATCCGACCGTATGCGTGCCTTCAGATATTCGGCGTAGGGTCCGTTGGCAAGCATTTCCTCGTCGTAGTTGGCCTCTATCATCATGTAATTGGCCTGACGCATATAGTAGTCGGCGCGTTCGCTTATGCATCCCAGATCGGTTGCCACCGTCATATGATGGTTGCCGCGCGATATGAAAAAACCGACATTGTCCGTCCCGTCGTGCAACACATCGAAAGCCACTACCTCAAAGCTGCCGATCTTGAACGGATGCTCCTTATAGATCGGACGGTGATAATCCTTTATGCGGTTTGAGATACTGTGGCGGCGCAACATGCCGTTTAGCGCACGCGGAGTGCAATACACCCCGATATGACGGTATTTACGGACTAAAGCATAAACATACCTCACATGATCGGAATGGTCGTGGGTCAGAAGAATTCCTTTAACCCGTTCCATCCCTATACCTACCCGTTTAAGTTCATTGACAACCGAAGAGTAGTCAACTCCCGCATCAATCAGCAGCCCTGTCTCCGAATCGCCGATATATGCGCAGTTGCCGGAACTTCCGCTGCCAAATGATATGAAGCTCAACTTGTTTATTCCTGGAATTATGTCAAGCGGAGCGAAAGCTCCGTCGTCACCGGCGAACATATCCGTACGGCGACGCTCCATCTCCTCAAGGTGTTTCTTGGCAGCCTGCTCAACAACCGGCGAGGTAGGCAGGGGCGCCATCTCGGGAAACAGACTGTCTCCGAGATTGTCGAACAGACCGCTCATGCCGTCATTCAGATTACTCTTTTTTTTAAATCGCGCCATCGCTCGGTATAGTTGCGTCAGAAAAGCAGAAATATAGTAGGAACCTTTGCGTAGTCGTATTCAGTCTTCCCCCACTGCGAGAGAGCCCGGGTTGTGATATTTTCCCCTCTGCCGGTGATGTCGGTTGCCACACATAGCCTCATCTGACCGGGTAGCGACTTCACGAGTTCCGCAATCAGACGGTTGTTTCGGTAAGGGGTCTCGATAAAGATCTGCGTCTGCCCCTCGCGGCGTATACGGGTCTCCATCTCGCGCAGTTTCGCCGAACGTTTTCCTGCCTCAATCGGGAGATAACCGTTGAAGGCGAAGCTCTGACCGTTGAACCCGGATCCCATAAGGGCCATAAGTATGCTCGACGGCCCCACAAGCGGAACAACCTTCAACCCCTTGCGCTGAGCCACCGCAACAGCATCGGCTCCCGGGTCGGCCACAGCCGGACACCCCGCCTCGGAGATTACTCCCATAGGCTCGCCATTCTCGAGGGGTTCGAGCATCCGCGCCACATCCTCCGGGCGGGTATGTTCGTCAAGCACGGTGAACGACATCAGGTTCACATCGATCGAAGGGTCGACCCGCTTCATAAACCGGCGTGCGGAGCGCACATTCTCTACCAGGAAATGGCGAATCCCGCGCAGTAACCGCGCGTTCCCTTCGGGCAGCACATCGGCTATCCGCGAACTGTCGCTGAGCGGCACCGGGAACAGATAAAGCGCAGCCTGAACCTCATCGGTTCCGGCTCCGCTCTCTCCGTTGTTTTGTGGTCTGTCTTCTATCATAACCACAAAATTACACAATTCCCGCGATTCCCCCAAACCAAATCGCCATACTTCATTCCACGCCTCTCTTATCCCTCACCCTTCTGCATGAGAGTAAAGCGCAGAAGCGAGATGAAGAGAGACACACGACAAATCAGCGGACTACAGTCTTCACTCCGTCAATAATATAAATGCCAGGCTGGAGAGCACCCGAAAGCTGCCGCCCCTGAAGGTCGTAGACTCCTTTGACTCCGGTTGCCACAACAGCATCAGCTTCGACAGTCGTGACCCCTGAAAGACCGAGGCGATTGAGAAGAACCTTACCCCACACGCTACCGAGAGCAACCGATCCTGATCCGGAAACCGGAGCTCCTGTAGCGCAGTTATAGCGGTCGGCAACAGGGGCATTATTTCCCTCTTTCCCGACATAATCTACCACCGGAGCGGCATAAACGCTGAAATTATCGGCAAGAGCACCTGTCAGCATCATTGCGCTCACTTTGGCGTCTGTCGCCGAGCGGGCATCGAGAGGTATACCGTAATCACCGTCGGCAACAGTAGAGTAATATGCCAGTTCCGTGCTTATCACATCCTCGAAGATACCCAGACCGAGAGCATAGTCGTAGAAGAGAGGATATTTCTGCCCCCACTCGACAGAGACTCCCTGACGGAAGTGATCACCCTCGTCGAAGTTGTTGCGGAAAATATCTTCCCAGCGACCTGCCATCTCGCTGTAGAACTCCTGATCAGCTACATCGCCGCGTTCACCCGCTATATAAGCCACCAGCGCCATCGACAGCACACTCTTCAGACGCAACGAAGCGTTATCGCGGATAGCGCCGTCAGCCGACCCTTCGCCGGGGAAATTGCCGACATACTGCGGAAGGGTGAACAGGTCGAGATAATTGCAGAGCGATTTCAGGTAATTATAGCTGTAATCGCTTATTGAAGAAGCATCAACTCCAAGTTTCACAGCCGCCCCGGCGAGAATACAGAGATCGGTAGTGGAATCCACTCCATAATCGAGATGGCTGCCTGCCATTACAGGCCACGCACCGAGATGGTGAGGAGCATTACCATAAGGGCTTGAGAACCAGGGATACATTTTTATATAGTCCGGCACACCCTCGAACAGCGCGTAAGCAAGCGACGGATTATATACGAGGAACAGTGGAGCCGCAGCAAAGAGCTGATCAGCCTGAGAAATCTGCCATGTATTCCCCGCATCGATATTATACAGCAGAATATCGCCTGTGTCCGATACAGCCTGCTTGCAACCCGACATCACCTGACGGTATAGTCCCGAGCAAAGACGCGCATAACTTTTTCCACCGCTTTCCATAGCATCGTCATATATCATGCTGTCGAAGTTGCGGCAAGCCTCCAGACGGCTGTTCACTTCATCGGCATACGCCATCATCAGACGCGTGAACGATGGAAAACGTAGGACCCACGGCGCCGGGAAACGCGCATACCCGAATCCTATCGCCATATCGTTCTCATCGCGGCCGATAAGAGTATAACCCGACACTGCATCTTTCACCGCCCCGAGATTATCGGAAAAGAGAAGATACTTGCTGTTCAGCACCATCTCCTGCCCGCGCGAAGCATCAGCCATCAGAAGCATATATCCCCAGTCAGACCGGTTGCTCTCGCTGATATTCTGGGTTGCGGCACCTACTTTTCCGAACGTGACACCTTCCGAGGTATCGGCAAAGACTGTAATTGATCCCGACGAATTGTGGCGCACCATATCGGAAGAGGGGGCCAGATAAATAGCGACCTCGTGGGGAGCGCCGTCGAGCGACCGCGCCTGATATGTAATATAGTTTACAGCTGCTTCAAGTGTTGACGCATCATCTATGAGCTGCGGAGAGCTGAACACTAAAGATAGGCCGACATTGCCCGCCTCGAAGGTAAAATAGGTCTGGGTAGCCGTTACCGAGCAACCGGTCTGGACAGCGACAGACACATCGGAGTCACCGTCGTTTGTGATGCGCTTCTCCACTGCACTGCTGCCGGCTCCCATAATTCTGAATAGGGTGCCGTCAACCGTCATATAAGCATTGAATGCGACCTCACTGCCGGTTATATGTTTCAGAGATCCGGCTGTGGCCTCCCCGCCGTGACACCACAGGTTGAAGAACGGATCGGCCGCTATTACCGGGACAGCCCCGGAAAGAGGTGCTGTATCATGAGCCGGAGTGAAGGCTTCAGCGAAAGTAAGCTCCGGAAGTCGGGGCGCGGTGTAATTCTCAAGAGACACATTCAGATCAAGCTGTCCTTGCGTCTTGATGACAACACTGAGCGGAGCAAAGCTAATTCCCTGCCCCAGCGCGTTATAAGCCGCGCCCATCCCCGAGAACGAATATACCGGTTTGCGGGTAGACCCAGCGGAAGTCGAGGTGTAGATACCCGTCACTACATTCCCCTCCCCTACGGCGACAGGAGCAGACTTCACCAGATTCACATGCTCCAGATAGAACGGACTGTCAATCTCCCTGGAAGGCATGACAAGACAAGGTGCATTAGCCTCAACACCTTCGCATTCCGCAAAAGCGATGTCACTACCCTCGAACGAGACCGCACGCTGAATACGGCTTCCCTCGCCGAAACAGGCATCCACAGCATTGGCATCCATAGCGAAAGGCACACAGAAGGAATTCCACCTGTCCGCAGCCATACGCTTGTTTACCATCACTGCAGCATCCGATATATCTTCGGCCACATTAACACGGCTGTCTTCAGATATATACGTCATTCCGTTCAAACCACACAGCAGCTCTATAAGCTGTTCCTTAATGGCAAGCATACCCGGAATGTCGGGATGATCCTCTATCTTGGTAATATCATGCAGACGCAGCAGGGGCACATTGTAATGATTGCATATAGCCGCCACACTCTCGTTGATGTCGGAGCGCAACTGACTGTTGAGCATGAACACAATCTGCGCTTCGGGGTATTTCTTCTGCAGGAAATCGATCACATAGGCTGTTCCGCCGCGGAAAGTGCGTTTCTGAGCATCGGAAAAGTCGCTCCACACATAATCACCGAGGGTCGAACCTGCATTGTTATCGTTGGTGGCACCCTCAACTATTATAAGCCCAGCATTTCGGAGATTATCCACGCGACCGACAAAAGAGTTTGTCAGATCGGTAGTGTTATTCCAGCTATGGGTGCAGATAGTACTGCCCGAATAAGAATTGTTCTGTTCCAGAACTACGCCGGTAGCGCGCTCGAAAAGTTTCCACCAGGTCTGTCCCACACTCGCCATGGCATTTCCGTCGTGAGGATACCACTGAGCGTTGTCGAGAGGTTCGGTGAACCCCATGAAAGTAGAATAGGAATCACCTATTACGGAGAAAGAACCATACTTCTCCTTAAGCGTCACAGCACCAAGCTCCAATGCCGATGCAATGGCTACAAGAAGCGAAATGATAAATATTTTTTTCATCTGAACTGATATCTGGATAAAGCCGGAGTATTCCTGTTGCCAGAGGAATACTCCGGTCTGTAAATATATTACCAAATTCTTGATAAATCTCTCACCTTAGGCGACAAATTCTGTCCCTCTATATTCAGACGATCGTAGATCGTGGCAGGAAACACCAGTGTCGACATGCAGAGAGAACCGTCGGCGGTAGTAATCTCCACCGACGACTGGTCTACATAGAATTCCAATACAACCTCGTCGGCCGTAGTATTTAACGACCCGCACACATTTGTCAAAGGGAATTCGCGGGCGGAATAGGAACCCGTACGTCCGCCACGGTCAATAATAAGCCTGCGGTTGGTGGCATCCACTTTGACCTCATATTCATCGCCTGCGGCGTTGCCCAGTGTTATTACGCAATCCGACGAGAGGCTTACCGGCACTTCAAGCTGATATGCGTCGGCAATACCCAGAGCTGGGGAAGCCGCGCGCCATTCCCCGGCGATACACTCTATCTCAGGAGCTATCACGTTACGTAACAGAGGAATGCCTTCATACTCAACAAGCGAAAGTTCGCGTGGAAGGGTCATCGAGCTACGCCAGGGACTGCAGGGATAATTGCCGGAATAAAGCTGATTGTTCATCCATCCGATACAGATACGGCGGTCGCCGGTGTTGGACCATGTAACGCTTGCATAGTTATCGAGACCCAGCTCCTGCCATAGCGGATAACTGTAGCGGTCGGCAATGAAGCGGCGACCGTCGAATGAACCTACGAAATACATCGTACCGGATCCTCCGCCGTTGGGAAAACCTCCGCTTACGTTTACGGTCACGACATATTTCTTCTCACCCTTATAATCAAGAGTGAACATATCGGTACACTCCCAAACGCCCTGATTACAGCCTACGTATGATCCCACACTGAAAGTTGAGCATAGCTTCCACTCCTTCAGGTTGTCGGATTTCCATATCTGGGCGCTGTGTTCGCCGCCGAGAGCGAAAATCATGTACCAGCATCCGTAATCGTCGCTCCAGAACACTTTGGGATCACGGTAATCACCATGCGAAGTGTTTTTTATAACCGGATTCCCTTCATATTTTGTAAAAGTCATGCCTCCGTCGGTGCTGTATGCAATACATTGCTGCTCATTGACGCCATGGGCGGTATATATCGCCACAAGGGCACCGGCGCCGAATCCGGCCGAATTGTTTTTATCAACCACGGCACTGCCCGAGTAGATGTATCCTAGTTCGTCAGGCAGAAGAGCCACCGGTTGCTCTGTCCAATGGAAAAGATCGGGAGAGGTGGCATGTCCCCACGACATGTTGCCCCAGTTCTGGCCCGATGGATTGTACTGATAGTAAAGATGCCATGTCCCGTCTGCGTAAACCATGCCGTTGGGGTCGTTGATCCAGTTCTGGCGGGGAGTGAAATGAATCTGCGGGCGCCACTGCTCACGATAATCCGTAGCGATTTCGGGCGATGGAACGATCTGCAGCTGAGCCTGCAGACCCGCCTCTGGCTCTTTTACAACCTCAATAATTGTATCGGCTTCTTTTGTACAGGATGCCAGTGTGAGAGCCACAGCCCCCAGATAATATATGATAGGTTTCATCTTATGTCTGATCTTGGTTATCGGGTTTTGAGATATTCTATGGCGTTATGTGCTATTTTAAGCACGTTGCCATGATAGGCATTGTTCATCGGGCGGGCACATACATCAGGCGAACTGTCCGAATTGTTATAGGAGAATTCCAGCCCTCCGTTACCCACGCAGAGCACAGTGCCACGGAAATCGGTATTGCCCTGACGTGCTTCCCATACGTTGAGCATCGATACGAAATTCATCTGCTCGTTGTCCCATGTCGCAAGGGGATAGATACCGTATGTTTCGGTAAGTACGCGGTAAGTATCGGCGCTCTGATTGTCCATCCCGGTAAGAGCGGAAGGTATGTTGAAGAAGCAGCAGTTGTGGTCCTCTGTCCAGCATGCGCCCTTCACCGTGATTGTCTTATTACTGTTTACCGCTACCCCGCTGTAGATGGGATGAGTGGAATAATCGATATAGTAACGTCCGGCTATATTCGCGCATACAGCCATATACCAACGGTCGCCGTTCCAGAAACCGATACCTGTGGAGATACGGCGGTCGTTGTTCATCAGCAACTGTTTGTCGATTCGTCCGAGGTCACCGACATAGGTGCAGGCATGTTGCCACAGCAGTATGTTGCCGCCATTGCGATACCACTCCGCTACCGCGGGAGTAGCTTCCTCGACTACAGCGGGCTGCTGCCAGACATCGTGTTCGTCGCCATCCTGCACATCACGGATATAAAACAGCACACGAAGATCCGAAAGATCGTCGGCCGACTTTATGTCACCGAAATAAAGATAGCGGCTCGAGGGATACTCGCTGTGAAACCACAGCCATGCCGACGCTTCATCGTCGTCGCCATATGCAAGCAGTTCCTCAGGTGTAGAGTAGAAGCTCACGAAAGCCACTGCCGTTTTGCCCACCTTCAGCGAGGTCTCCACCGGAAGCGACTCGCCTTCGACATTTCGTGCGACAATGGAGAATACCATATCATCGTTCTCGGACAATCCGCCGAAAACATACGATGTGGCGGATCCATCCACGGTGACATCTTCCGGTTCACTTCCCGGTTTTGTCATGGTGACCGTCAGTTCATCTGCATCAGCTACAGGAGCCCACGTCACTACAGCCTCATATCCGCCGCCGTAACTTTCGCGCTGCTCAACCTTAAACTCAGCCGGAGCGGTGGCGCCCCGGCGTGTATAAGTCTTGAACACGCCATCGGAATAATTCTCACCATCGGTGGCCCGGAACATATAACCATAGCGAACATTACTCTCAAGATTTTCATGCAGGAATGATGTAGTCTCACGTCCGAATGTCTGCTGCCAGACGGGATTGCCGTTCACAGTCACATCCACCGTAAGGCTCAGTCCCTCCGGCATCATCGGCCAGGAAAGAACCACCCCTTTATCCTCAGGGGTTAAAATAATAAGATCGGAACGCATGACATCGATTGTGAGCACCGGTGGCTCCACCTCCTGATAAATAGTATCGCCATCCTGCGTACAGCTACCCAGAAGCATCAAAGCCACTGCAGCCAACAGATAGTTTTTCTTCATCGGTAAATACAAAGTTAATATTTTGGTTACAAACTTATTGCGTTTGAGAAGCACAAAGTAAAGCAAAACCCGGCATATCAACTTCTAAAAATCGTGCATTTGCTATAAAAAATGTTGCGTGTCCGAAAGGCACGCAACATTGAACGTTTTTTTATATCCTATAACCGGAATATGACAGCCGCAATCATTCGCGGTTAAGATATTCGGCAGGGATTGTGGAAGCATTCCCGTCGCGTCCGGCATAATAATGGGGCGACATGATCTCGACACCGGCTTCATTGAAGGTATCCTGTATGTTCTGGTGAAGGTCTGACATTATATCTCCCAATCGGTCTGCATCCTTGATATAGGCATTGATCTGATAACAGGGATAGTAATCCTCCAGACCGGTTTCAAGCACGAAAGGCTTCGGATGTTCGAGCACTCCGGGAGTGATGCGCGCCGCATTGATGAGCAGTTGATGAACCTGGCGCCACGGCGCATCGTAGCCTATGGTAACGGTGGTATGGATAATAAGACCAAACTGACGCGCCGAGGCGCTGTAGTTGACCGTATGCGACGACATTATGAATGAATTGGGTATAGTGACCACTTCGTTTTTCGGAGTGCGCAGTCGTGTGACAAACGGGGTTTTCTCGATTACGTTGCCGGTTGTATCGTTCAGCTTGATGCGGTCGCCGAGCTTAAACGGACGCATGTACGTGATCACCAGACCGGCTATTATATTTCCGATAACCGTGCTCGACCCGAGCGACACTATAAGACCCACGAACACCGATATACCTTGGAAAACGCCGGAATTAGATCCCGGCAGATAGGGATATATCATCGCAATCATGAAAGCATACAGCAGGAAGCGGATGATGTTGAAGGTCGGTTGTGCCCAATCGGGGTAGAAACCGGTGATTTTCAGCTTTTCATTCTCTATCTCGCTGGCGATATAATGGATCCCCTTTATGATGTATTTGATACAGTACCATATCACCAGTATGATAAACAGGTTAGGTATATAGTCGACAATCGACGACAGCACCATCTTTATCGGCTCGATGATGTAAAGGAATATCGTAAGCGCCAGTTTCTCGGTCTGCGGGAAGATGGCGAAGAGTATGGGTACAGTGAATGTAAGCTGTATAAGCAATACGACATAGCGTAGCAGATTACTGAAAAATATCAGTATCCGTCCGAGCTGCCGGGTATTCAGAAGCTCATAATCGCGGATAATCACCGGACGCAGTTTCTGCTGCCGGAAACGGATTATCCTGCGCCGCAGTTTACGGAACAGATAGTTCGTAAACTTGAAGAGCATATACTGCACGATGATCACCAGAATGAAAAGCGCAGCCCGTTTGGCGATCTGTAGGAAATTATGTTCATCCCTCAGATCACGGATTTTCGCATCAAGAACCGGTGCATACATCTCAGCCAGTTCCCGACGGGATGTACCCTGCCAAAGCGCATCCTGATCGGTGACGCTCACGATCACCTTGCCGCCACATGCCAGGTCAGTATATCCATCGTTATCGGCAATGCTCACCGTGTCGCGCTTCAGGCTCCGATCCTTGCCTATTTTCATCATTATATTCTGAATCATCTCCGCACGGTCGAAAGCCGAATAGCCTCCGTGTCCGGCATAGAGCGTGAATAACGTATCGCCCTCGACCAGAACAGGTACACCCGCCGTCACAGATCGCAGCGAATCTATTCTGCGGCGCTGTTCTTCAAGCCGCAATGAATCCGCTACACGGCTTCGGTTGTATGCATTATCAAGCTCCGATCTGAGAAGTGTTTCATTCATCTTCATCTCCTGAAGCTGCAAGGTCAGCCCCTGCAACCGGATGGAGTCGTTTCTGAGCCGCTCCTCAACGGTCCGGGATTCGGACGGACTGACAAAAGAGGTGTCGGCCGCGCTGTCGCCGAAAGTTGTCTGTATCAGCTGACCAGCCTTTTCAATCAGACCTGTCTGTGCGGAAACACCGGGAACGAAAAGCCCTATCAGTGCAAAGATATATACCGGTAAGAATTTCATAAGTCGGTTTTATATGATGTCGGCAAAGATATACATTTTTTTCGACCGCAAACCTATATGCTTCATTTTATTTCATGTGGACCATTTTGTCGGCCGGGGTGCAACGATGTGGAATAAATAAGCATCGCCCCGCGCCGCAACCGGCACAGGGCGATATAAAAGATGGCAATCAATGTTCCGACAGATAGCCGGAATTGATTATTTCACGAATTTCTTTAATACCGAGGGGAGATCGGCTACGCTGAAATTGCGCGCGAGGATAGTTCCGTCCGGCCCGATCAGAATAAAGCAAGGGATACCGTCGATGCCGTAGTTGGTAGTGATATCCTCCTTACCATTGACCCACACAGGCCATGTGAGCCCCCACTGCTTGGCTGCCGCCATAGAGTTCTCGGGTTCATCCCATACTGCCACACCTATAATTTTCAAAGGCTTCCCTTTGAAATCTTCCTGCGCTTTCTTGATGGCGGGCATTGCCTTACGGCAGGGACCACACCACGATGCCCAGAAGTCAAGAAGCACATAGTCGCCTTTGCCTACAACATCGCTCAGATGATGCTCCTTTCCGTTGTACTCTACGCCGAAATTAGTGTATTTCTTATTCACCTGAGTGGCTTCGAGACCGCGCTGGAACGCAAGCATAGCCTGCACTTTGTTGTATTTCTCGATGGATGGATAGTCGCGTGTCAGGGCAGTAAAATCCTGAGTGAGCCATTCCGGGCCGAGCGCCACAAGGATATAGTAGCCCAGAGGATTGAAGATATTTCTCTTCACCTCCGCCAGAATCATTTCATGCATCTGAACCGGAAGTTCGTTGTCGAGCTGTCTGTTGGCGTTGTTCTTATAGTTATTGACAAGAATCTCGATATCCTCGAAGAATCTCTTCTGTTCGTCGTTCAGACCGCCGCGGGCTGCGGATGAATACATTACACCGGCAGGAGCATCGGCGCCTGCAAAAGTAACGTCAACTACAATATCGGCCTGATCAAGAATGAAGTTTTCCACTACTGTGTTGCCATCAACTTCCATTGTAGCGAGACATGGCATTTTACGCTCTGTGTTGAATACAGCCTTACCGTCAGCTGCCACAACTGAATCAATCTTATGCTCGGTATCGAAGTTGGTGATTACGATTGTCTTCCCGTTGAAAGTGGCCGGAAGGTTGAAAGTCGTGGTGTAAGCCGCCGCCCCTGCGGGAACCGACAGGAGAGCCGCCATCGCCAGAACTGATTTAAGTATTTTCATAGGAGTTATAATTTTGGTTTCTACAGTTTTCCGGTATAAGTATGCCCATACCGCGTATTTTTTCGCCGTAAAGATAAGCAAAAACTTTCTCATTCTCAAAAGTCTTCCAAAGAATTCCACATTTATTCAGCATCGCGACTTATTATTTCAATACCGATTATGTATCAGACTTGGGGAGGCAACCGCATCAAATTAGCCGCCGGCGAGGCACCGTCAGGTGTCAGGCGAATATTTTGATGCGGCAACCCTGCAAATTTGGTGCGGACCTTTGCGCTTCGGTGTTTTTTCACTATTTTTGCAGGGATGGAATATAACCGGCAGACATCCCCGGAGGGGAAAGTGAAAAATATATATGCCAGAGGTGCCGACGACGGTGCCTGGATGGGATTGTGTCTGGTAGCTCTGGGAGGGTGTATGGCAGGCGCGATGCATACGGCGCTTCTGTCTGTTCCGGCGTTCGCGCTGATGGCGGCCGTTCCGGTCCTGACCTGGTTCTTCCTGCGGCGCACACACATCGCCGCCCACGGCATGACGGTGTTCTCGGCTCTCTGGATGCAGGGAATCACCATGTTCGGCTGCGGAGCGCTGATTTTCGGTCTGGCAGCATTTGTTTATCTTAAGTGGGTCGATCCTGATTTTATAGCGACAGTTCTCTCCACAGCTGCCGGATACTACGAAAATATCGACGACCCCACGGGAAACGCAGCCGAATTGGCCGACGAACTCGAAGCTATAGTGAAAAACCATGCCGTTCCCTCTTCGGGCTCTGTTGTGCTGTCATGGATGTGGCTGATTGTGTTCAGCGGTTCGCTCCTCTCAATGGTGGTGGCGGCGGTAGTAAAATTGCGCGGTGTCGGAGCCACGCGACGTAATTGAATTAAGTTTATGGATATATCTGTTATAGTGCCGCTTTACAACGAGGCTGAATCGCTCCCCGAGCTGGAAGCATGGATAGAGCGGGTGATGAGCGCCAACGGCTTCAGTTATGAGGTGATTTTCGTGAACGACGGAAGCACCGACGGTTCATGGGAGATTATCGAAGAACTCGCCGCCCGCAATCCGGCCGTCAAGGGGGTATGCTTCCGCCGTAATTACGGCAAGAGCCCCGCGCTGAACACCGGCTTCCGGCGCGCCAAGGGGGATGTGGTGATAACTATGGATGCCGATCTTCAGGATTCGCCCGATGAAATTCCGGAACTGTACCGTATGATTAAGGAGGATGGCTACGATCTTGTCAGCGGTTGGAAACAGAAACGCTACGACCCGCTGTCGAAAACCATACCTACAAAACTTTTCAATGCCACCGCCCGTAAGGTTAGCGGTATAAAGAATCTCCACGATTTCAACTGCGGGCTTAAAGCCTACCACAGCAAGGTAGTGAAACGTATCGAGGTATACGGCGACATGCACCGATATATACCTTACCTCGCCAAAAACGCAGGATTCACACGCATCGGCGAGAAAGTAGTCAAACATCAGGCCCGCAAATACGGCACGACTAAATTCGGTCTCGACCGTTTTGTGAACGGCTATCTCGATCTGGCCACATTGTGGTTCACGAACCGGTTCGGTGCGAAGCCCATGCACTTCTTCGGATTGCTCGGGTCGCTTATGTTCCTGCTGGGGCTTATTGCGGTAATCGCGGTTGGCGCATCAAAACTCTACGCCATGCATACCGGCGCTCACTACATACTCGTCACCGACTCTCCATACTTTTATCTCTCTCTGACAATGATGATTCTCGGAACACAGCTTTTCCTGACCGGATTTGTCGGCGAACTGGTAGTGCGCAACTCCACACGCCGCGACGAGTATGAGATCGAACAGGAGATTGGAACAGGAGTAAAAACAGATGCGTAAGCCAGCGAGTGAAACCGAATAGAAAACATATACAGACACGCCTGCAGGCACTATTTGTTCCGGCTGCGATGGCTGTCGTAGCTTCCGGCTGCAACACCGACGGGTGTATGGACAATCATAGCGCCTTACCGCTGATGGGACTGTACTCCTCATCAACCGAACTGTCGATGCAGCTCGACTCCATAGGGATAGGTGGCGTCGGAGCCCCTTCCGATTCGCTGCTGATATATCCCGGTGAAAGCGTCAGCTCCATCTATCTTCCCTTCCGGTTCGACAAGACGCAGACCGCCTTCTTTATCCATTACGATTATAGGAGTCAAGGTCTTGCCGACCCGGCATTCAACGACACCATCACTTTCCATTACTCCTCCGAACCCTATTTCGCCTCCGAAGAGTGCGGTGCATTCTTCATCTACCGCATAGGAAAGGTTGACTACACCACCCACCTTATCGAGAATGTGGAGATTACAGATTCTGTGATAACGAATGTGGAGATGGAGCGCATAAAAGTGTTCATACGAACGTCCGACACAAGCGAGGCTGCCCCGGCGCGCAGCCTCATTCCCTCGGGAGGGGGGAGGCAATGAGACCTATGCGAACAACCCAGCTGAGCCGGCTGATAGCCGTAGCCTTTCTGTTTGTAACAATGGGGGTAATCCTTCCCGATGCAGCGGCCCAGCGGCGCATCAACCCTGTTAAGAACGCATCGAAAGAGCTCCAGGGGAAGAACGAGCGCCGTCAGGACGGAGACAGCATCGATGTCTCGCACTTTGTAGAGAAGCACGACGAACGTGGCAACATTGTGCTGGTCGATACTGTGAAAGGAATCGAGGTTCCGGACTCGATTGCCAACGGACTGGAACCCGGAGGAAAAGTTCCCAAGATGATATACCCGTTGCTCCACTCGGCATCTGTTTCGGTCGACATCTGGGATCCGGTAATGCGCCTTTTCGGACAGCATTATGGCCTGATTGAATTTTCCGGAGAAGTCAATCTCCACAACCGATATATTCCGGTAGTGGAAATCGGCCTTGGTACCACCGACTATACCCCGGAGGACAACAACTATACATACAAGGTTCCGCTGACCCCGTATTTCAGGATAGGCTGCAACTACAACTTCCTATATAACAGTAATCCCGACTATCTGGTGATGGCCGGACTGCGCTTCGGCTATTCCCGGTTCACCTATGAGGTAAACGACGTTACAATTGCATCGGACTACTGGGGCGAAAGCGCCACATTCAATCTCCCCCGCCAGACAGGTTCATTCACCTATATGCAGGTTGTCTTCGGTCTGAAAGTAAAAGTTTACGGACCCATATCCATGGGATGGTTCGTGCGCTACAAAGCTAAACTTCACGAATCGGATGCCACATATGGCAAACCGTGGTACATTCCCGGCTACGGCTCGCGCAATGGCGCGATCACAGGCTCGTTCTATATCTCATACACCCTCCCTTTCAAGCGAAAGATACCCGCACCGGAGATTCCGCTCGACTGACAACAGGTTTCATCTGACGACAATAACAATTATCCAACCGATCAATAAAACAAACACTTATCCGTATGATAGCAATATGCAGCGACCACGCCGGCTATGAGCTGAAATCAATCATAGAGGGCTACCTTGAGGCAAATAATCTTGAATTCGAGGACTTCGGGACATTCAGTGCCGAAAGTTGCGACTATCCTGACTTTGCACATCCTTGTGCGGCTGCTGTAGAAGAGGGCAAATGCTATCCGGGAATCGCCATGTGCGGTTCCGGCAACGGCATTGCCATAACCCTCAACAAGCATCAGGGCATTAGAGCCGCTCTCTGCTGGAACACAGAACTTGCCGCCCTTGCCCGCCAACACAATGACGCCAATGTACTTGTGTTACCCGCCCGTTTCATCGAACCTGCCTTAGCACTTCAGATTATCGACGTATTTCTCTCCACCCCCTTCGAAGGGGGACGACATATCCGCCGCATCGAGAAAATTCCCCTCAAGTAATCAGCAATTGCTTTGAAAACGGGCAACCCGTGGAGTTGCCGGCGACAGATATCACTCTGGACAATAACAAACTGTGGCTGTGTCGTTCCATCTGACACAGCCACAGTTTGTTATTGCTCAGGGCCATTTAGAGTTCGTCAGTCGTCTACCCCGACAGGGGAATCCGATAGCGCGGGGGAATTTTCGGGCGCCGACGATGAGGAACGCCGGAACAACGGTTTCAGAAAAGATGTGAAACTGTCGAAATCGCGTTTCAGAACCACACCCACCCCTTGGGTAGTCAGTGCGGTGCGCAGATAGTAATTCTGGTCGTTGTAGCGGTTGTAGGCCTTCAGACGCCACATTCCCGAACGGTCAAGAAGATATTCCAGATCGAAATCACCAATGAATTGCGATGTATTTAGCGCATTGTCGCGGTAACCGAAGTTTCCGTTGAAAAGCAGGCGATTGTTCAGTAATCGCGACGACAGGGCCACATCTACCTCCACGTCCGAGAAATCGCCGCGGTCGCTTCTGAATGTCGGTGCAATGTTCCAGTTATCAGACAGTGACCCCAGCAGGCTCGACAGCTGCGAGGATATGGTACTCGAGGCTACAGACACGAGTTCATTGCCTTTGGTGGTCGAGGTCATATAATCAGGGGTATAGAACCGGCTGAGGGCAAGCAGATATATTATCTGGCGGTTCATCATGTCGTCGGTACTTATTATAGATCTGACTTTCCGGTAAATGTCGGTTGTGAGCGTGGGGAATTCAAGATCAAATGATATATCCGGCGAGACAAGGTCGCCGGCCACCTTCAGGATCGCATGTACGGGTACATTGGTGCGGTTCAGGTCCTTATCCTGCAAAAACGATTCGTCGAGATCGCTAAGGTTTGCGTTGAGTGCATATACCGCCTGTATGTCGAGCCCGGCGTTATATGGATCGCCGTTAAAGGTTATACGGCTGCCGGGCTTGATGGTGAAATCTTTTATGATAATATCCTGAAGGGTAAAGTTATAGTTGCCCTGGTCGAGGGTATAGGTGCCGTACATGCGCAGGTCGTTGTTAGCCGACCCGTAATCAAGGCGCAGATGTCCGCTGCCGTTGGCGCGGATGCGGTCGCCCCCTACGGGATCCATCACCAGATTGAGCTGTGCCTCGGGGGTCACACGCATCTGAAGCGAAATGTTGTAATCAGACGGAGTATCCACATCATGATTCTTCGCCATCTCGCGCAGGCGGTTCACCAGATCCATTGAAGTGTCGCGCTCCAGAAGCAATGTGTCGGCAAGCTCGATGCGACCGGCATTTTTATCGCGGAAAGTAAGAAAAGAAAATTCATCGGCCACCTCCTGATCGGAGAGTACGAAAGTGAATGTTGACCTCGGCGCAGTCGACATATCTACCGAGATACCAACCTTTCCCGGCTCCCCTTTCACGAACACGGCTCCGTCGCCGTAGATTTTGCCATACCATACCGGATTGTCGCGGGAGGTGGTGTTGTAGCTCAGGAAATCGTGTGCGTCGGTTATGCCGAATTCGAAGCGCGGCTCTTTGAAGAACGTATGGCGCACCCATCCGTTGAGCCGCCCCGTATGCCCTTCGGTATCGCGTATGGTGATTCCTCCGAGATCTATGTATCCCGGACGGAAACGAACCGAGTCGGTGGCCGTATAATATGTATTTGTAAAGTTCACTTTGAGCCTCAGGTCGTCGGCTAATACGTCGCCTTCGAGATCGATATACTTGAAGTTGCCCCAGATGCGCGCCCTACCCGATGCGTAACCGGATATGTCGGAGGCGAATGCCTCCATATATGGGCGAAGGAATCCGACTTTCGCACGGTCTACGATGAAGGTTATATCGAGCGAGTCGTTCATCGGGTAAATGGCTCCTTTTACAAGCGACCGCCGGTTCTCTTCGGAATCGATGGTGGCGTCGAGGGTTATGCCACGGTCTTCAGGCTCCCACCGCGATTTCACCTTGGCATCGCCGAGTACAACCTTGTTGTAGCTTATTGCCCTTACATCCAGTCCCGGTGTCTCAAGTATCGGTTCCGGCGACAGAAGCCCCGATGCGTAGAAAGTTCCCGTAGCGTCTCCGCCGAGCATCACTTTATCTATTCCGAGCGATTCAAACAGATAATCCAGCGAGAAATTCCGGAGATCAAGGGTTAGCAGATCCCACGGACTCTCGCTTACAGTTCCCTCTATTTTCACGAACTGGTTGTCGCGGTGAACATTTATTCCCTTCACGGCAATGGAGCGCGAAGGGGCTATCTCAACCGTCGCTGGGTTTACCGTCCAGGTGGAATCGTTGAATGTCAGGTAACTTTTTTCAAGACCGATGCGGGTGTACAGTTTTCCATCGCGGTCGCGATCGAACACTGTCGTGGCTTCCACCGTTCCCTCGTAACTGCGTTCACGGTCTATTTTCCATGCGAATGAGGTTTCGAGACTGTCAGCCTCGACGCCCGACCGGAGTGTCAGTTTCATCGGTCCGTTTTTGGTCGGCATCGTTGTCGTCGCATCGAGCGAGGCTCTACCGTCGTTGCGGTCGCCGTAAATCGATACCACCGTATTTTCAATGAGCTTATTGCCCTGACGCAGATATGGCGCGGAAAGTGTCAGTGCCATATTACCCGCAGGATCCGAGAATGTACCCGATATTTTCATCGGATAAACCACACTTACCGGCAGATTGAAGAAATAGGCCGGAGTTTCGGTCTCCTTTATGGTAAAGTTGAATCTGAAATCGTTTGAAGCATCATCGTTTCTCCCGGCTACCGGAACTTTCCCCGCCAAAACAGCAGGCAACACACTGGATACCACACTTGTAAATTCCGCTCCGAGCGTTGCGGTCTCCATGCTGCCCGTTATCTCACCGTCGACATAATCGCTGCGCAGGGTAACCCTTCCGGGCACAGAGGTCAGCAATACATTCCGCAACATGAACGTGTCGCCTCCGGGACGCGTCATCCGCAAATTGCTCAGCGATCCGACTCCCTGCAGATGCCTGAAATCTTCTCCCTCGAAGGCAAGGTCTATGGCACCGCTGAACCGTCCTTCAGGCAGTCGGTCCGAGAGATTGAGCATCGCCGGAACCAGACGGTCGATATCAAGATCAAGTTCCACAACTTTTTCAGAAGGAGCGAGCGAATAAGTGCCCTCGGCTTTGAAAGCCAAAAAGGCATTGTCTATTTCTGCACCGGCTGTCACCATATTGTTCTCTAAGGCCGCATGAGCCGTCAGATTGTCGTAGTCCACACCTCTGAATGCCACATGATTTACCGTCACATCTGCTGAAGCTGCAAGAAGATGTCCGCGGCGTGACACTGTTCCGTCGGCTGTTCCGTCGAATCCGTTCAGTTCAGTGGAGGGAAGCAACGCGGAGATCTCTATCGGATTCACCGTGATCAAGGAGGCATTTATGTCGAACTGTTCAGGTGTCGCGAAAGTTCCCTTGGCGTTCACCTCCATTGCGCCTATGGCCGAAGCGAGTTCGCAGCTGACATTCAACTCCTCGCCTTCCACCGAACCTTCGCAGCCGAGGGTCAGTGTGCCGAGCGACGCGGGTATGAACGGAAAACTCCCGTCCGCCAGCCCCCCTCCGGTAATAATTGTCAGAAGCTCATTGCCATCGACCGAAAGAAAAAGTTTCTCCAGCTCAATCCTGCGGCCCGTGACATCACGGATAGCCGATCCCCTTCCCTTGATTTCGGCCGACATATGCTCCCCGGATGAAAGCATTATATCGGTGTGGAAATTGTTAATATTGCCTGTCACCGAGAATCTGTCGAACGTAATGACAGATGGAGTCTTTTTAAGAGCAGGCACAAATGCTCCGATATCGGCAATGGACAGAGTGCTCCGGCGTAAAATTTCTACCGCCAGATCACCAGACGACAATATATCGCCCGGAGTGTACGCTCCTCCTTTCAGAGGAACATGAATATCGCTGAGGCGCAGGTCCGAATCCGGCATGCGTATATGAATGCCGTCGAGAGCGATCATATCCGTCGACATGGAGAAGTTGCCCGACAGATTGTCGAGAACGAAACCGCTCACCTCCTCCGCAAAGTCCATGCGCTTCACCTCCACCTTGAAATCGTTATCGCGCAGCCGCGGAATCCTCACATCGGCCCGCAACCGGTCAATGGCTATGTGAGATGGTGTGAAACACCTTTCATCACCGGTTTGCCACGCGACAGCTCCCTCATCGTAGGCCACCCGCGACGATCGTATCATCACCGTATTGATACGCAAATCCAGTTTCGACGGTTCCTTTTTCTCTTTCCGTGGCGAAAGGGCATCGATAATGGGCTGAATGTTGAGTGGCGCCCCGGCGCTGTCGCGTCTGAGACGCGCGTCCATACCGACGAGTTCCACGTAGCTGACCGTCACCGGTTCACTGTCGAGCAGGCTCATCAGACGGATTCCGGCTCCAAGACGGCGCACGGTGAGAGCCGTATCGCCCGGCGCTGTCTCCACAACTACATTGCGGAGAACGGCACGGTTGAACGGAACTATCCCGAGATCCCCTACCGACACCCGGCAGGCAAGCAACTGCGACAACTCAGCCTCACACATACGCGCCACGCGGCTCTGCACCGAAGGGAGCGACAGAGCCACGTAAAGAATCACCGGCGAAGCCACCGCAAGGCAGATGGCGAACACCAGCAGGGAACGCAATATGCGGTAAACCGTATTCACAATGCGAAGTTAGCTATTTTTTTGCGGTTATGTTGCATATCCCTGCGGAATAGCTTAACTTTGTTTCAGATAAGACACATCTTTAACATATGGGTCTGCTTATGATTTAACGATGAGAATCAACAGATGGACATTTGCCGTTGCAGCAACCTTGTGGCTGGCATCGGGGCAACAGAGCGTTGCTGAAAATTACAATAAAGGCGAGAAAACCGTCGGGATTGGCGTCGGTTACCATTCATGCAACCGATCGGCCGTTGCCGGAATAGGATTCACATACCGTTTCGGCAGACATTTCAGGGTGGCCCCGGGAGTGAACTACGTGTTCCGCCACCATGATACCGACGCGCTCTGCATAGATATCAATGCCGAGGTACCGTTCACGCTCTCACATCGGTGGGATGTATATCCCCTCGCCGGCATTACCTACGCGAGCTGGACACGCCACGGTAACCTCAGAGAGCAGACCGCCAACCACGACGTCGGCGACCGGACATCGCGCCTGGGCCTGAACGTAGGCGCCGGCGCCAACCTCACCTTATCGTCAAATCTCCGTCTGGGACTTTCGGCCGGCTACACCGTGGTCAGGGAATATAACGGTGTGGAAATACTTTCACGCATATCCTACTGCTTCTGAAGGAGTTTCTCCAGGAGAGGGAGGAAATTCCCGCCACATCAATTCAAACAACCAATACTCAACTATATTATTATGCTCAACAAAGAAGTAGAAAAAGCTATCAACGCACAGATCAACGCCGAGTTCTGGTCGGCATATCTCTATCTATCCATGTCGATGCATTTCGCGAACAAAGGCTATTCGGGCATCGCCAACTGGTTCATGATCCAGTTCAAGGAAGAACAGGATCATGCGACTATATTTATGAATTACATGAATTCACGCGACGGGAAAGTTGTATTGCAGCCGATCGAAGGTGTCGACACAGAATGGGAGTCACCGTTGGCCGCATTCAAGGCTACATATGAACACGAACAGAAGGTCACCGCCCTCATCAACGGTATCTATGCCGTCGCTACCGCCGAACAGGACTACGCCACCCAGAACATGCTCCAGTGGTTCATCAAAGAGCAGGTTGAGGAGGAGGATACAGCCCGTGGCTATATCGACGCCCTCGAAAAGATTGGCGACAACGGATATGGCCTTTACATGTTCGACAAAGAACTCGCCTCACGTGCCTACACCACCCCGGCTCCCCTCGCCGGTAAGGAATAAACCTTCCGTACCTCGCATCCCCCCGATCTATATAGGGTCGGGGACATTAACGGACATGAGGATATGGCATATAAACCCTTACTACAGACAACAGAGATGCCGTCCGCCATTACAATCTTCAGGGAACGGAAGTTTCATCGCCTGAAAACGGAATCTACATAAAAGTATCAGAGACGGAAGTTTCTAAAGTCGTAATCAGGTAATTAATCACAAAAGGAGGAGATGTGGCAGAAGTTCCTCCCCCACTTACGGAAACATCCGTGGCAGTGTCATATCATACGACACTGCCACGGATGTTTATAATAATAAAGATGCCACATGCGCCGATCAGTCACGGAGCTTATCAGCAAGATTTCCTGCTGCCTTGGCACCGGATTCAAGCGCATCAGCTGTAAAATCCTTAACCTTCCCCAGAAACGAAGCGCCCTTTTCAACAGCCTGTTCCTTGATCTCGGCGGCTTTATCGGCTGCCTGCTGAGCCATTTCGGCTGCCTTCTCTTTCAAAGCCGCAGCTTTATCGGCCGCCTGGCTCTGAACAGCTTCCATCTCTTCCTTTGCTGCCACTGCCGAAGCTTCGGCACTTACCTGCGCTGCTGCGCGAGCCGCATCGGCTGCAGCTTCTGCTACTGCTTTTTTATTCTCTACTGTACTCATAGTCGTAATAGTTTTTGCGTAAATAAAATTTCTTCATTATTCTTTATATGTCAAACAATTGCCGTGCCCGTTAAGTTCATCCCGCCCGCATATAAATCCCATCCGCATCAAAACAGTTGCCATCTATGCGCCCCGGCCCTCTGCAAGCGCCCGTAGCAGAGCGCTTGCAGAGGGCCGTATATGCTTGACCGCGCCGCGATAGCGGCTATTTCGATGTGGTTGGCATGCACTGGAAATTTGGATTGATCCGGACATTATGATGCGGTTGCTTGGATTCCTATATTCCCCAATTCACTGGCTATGATACTATTGTATGATGAAAGCGGCTGCGCCATTATTCTGACGCAGCCGCTTCTGTTACGGGATTCTTATTTCTAATTTCCCGGGGGCCGATTATTTCTGAACGAATTTACGACCACCTACGATATAGATGCCGGCAGGAAGTGACTTGAGCTGGGCGGGGGTTGCATTGCGCATTACGAGCACACCCGACATGGTGTAAACATCGCTGTCTGCCACAGTAGCCGCCGATGCATTCACACTTTCGATTCCGGTAAGAGGATTAACCTTGATGCTGACATTCTTGTCGCCGTCGAGAACGAATTCATAGTTTCCTTCCTCGTTGGCTGCAAGGGCGCTTTCATTGTCCTCAGCCTCATCCTCATCTGCTTCAGCAACCGAAATTGCATCTGTTACCACAACAATCAGTTGAGTTTCATCAGCGGGAATAATTGTGAAGAGAGTGCCTTCGAAATCGCTTACCGGAGCGCTGAGATCATCTACGGGGGTAATTATATCCTTTTTGAGGGTGAACGGTGTATCCTCTTCAGCCGCGAAAGTAGCTGAAAAGGTTTCGGGAACTGTCTGATCGAATATCTTGAGAACATCACCGTCTGCGAAAGTAAACACATCATAACTGCCATAAGTTCCAGGTTCAACCACCTCACCGTTGAGATATGCCTTCAGGTTCTCACCACGGGGATACCAGTTGATGGTGAAGGGATTTTCGGCATCACAGAAGTTTTGCACACTGTATCCATTGCTTACAACACGGTTAGTGTGGTTTGTGTCATTATTCGAATAGAAATAATAATAGTAATAAGCGTTATTGTCAGTCATATCGAAGTCAAAGTAAGTGACAAAACTCTTATCGCGTTCAGTCATTTCAGCCTCGATATCGAGCGACACCTCGGTTCCGCTCAGGTAACGGTTCATACTGCCATCGAAAGTGATCACGTCTGTTTCGCCATCGTCAGTCACAGTAAGCTTGATCGACTTAATTACGCCGCAGAACGCCGGTTCGACGGTAAAGTAGTTTTTCTCCTTAGTGTACTCGATCTCATTCTCACCGTCGTGCAGGGTGATCTGATTCCAGTTTAGTTTGGCTATGACAGCGTCGGCATTATCCACATTGAGAATGAAAGTATAGGTCGGTTTCTTTTCAGCCTCGAATACGATTTCGGTATTCTCAGTGATTTTAACTTCATATGAAGTGTACAAATATGTGACATCCTGAGCCACACCGTTGATCGAGATTCCTTTCACATCATATAAATCCTTGTTAAGCATGAAAGTTACCTTCTTGCCACAATGAACGGTCATTGCCTCACGCCAGTTCTCAACAGTCTCACCATCTACCTTAACTTCGGTAATCACTCCGAGACCCTCCTCGGGATCGCCTGCGACCGTTACTGTATAGTCTTCGTCGGGGAAATCGACTTTCACTTCAATCTCATCACCCTCCTTTACATCATACATGTAATAATAGCCATAAGAACCGCTCTGCTCCACACCGTTCTTCTTCACTGAATAGAGTTCAGTTCCATAATTTACATGTTGAACAGACACAGTAGCCGTGCTGGCGCTCATCTCGATTTCCTTCCATTCGTCAGCCACCAGACCGGTAACATCATTGTAATTGACCGAAACTTTTACACTCCCGGGGTCATCGACACGCACCTTGAATGTAGGCGCCTCGAACTCGTCGGCGGGAACAACCACATACGAAATCACGTCGCCGTTATCAAAATCAGAGCTGTAGATGCTGCATGAGCTGAACGAGCTGACCGAATATGTCTTGCCGTCGCTCACACGGTAAACGCGTGTCAGACGGTAATTTTCAGTGTCGGTAAGCACTAAGTACAGACCATCGTACTGACCCACACGCAGCTTGTTCGGACCTTCGGTAAGTTCGAAGGCATCATCCGCATACTGGCCGGGCTTAAGCGTTACCAGCGATGGATCGGGAACGTTGACTGTCACATATTTGGGAGCCTGAATATAGATAGTCACATATGTGTTCTCATTAAGGACATCCGCATCGATCGTACAGGTGTTGTTATCAATCACACCACTGTAATAGTCGTTGTAGGAAACGGAACTGAGCATCAGTTCTTCATCGTTCACCGCAATGTAAAGCGATTCTGTCACTTCCACAGCCTGTGGTGTGCTGGAAAGAGTGACATCGATCAGGGTGCCGTCCGCACCTCCGTCACGAACTTCAACTACATCTGTAGTAGACGCACTGCTGCTGCATTGCAGATACACAGTCTTGGCGGAGACAGCAAAGCTGACTACGCTAAGAAGCAGGATTGTGAATAAAGAGTAAATCTTCTTCATTGATAAAACGTTATTGATAAGTTAAACTATATTTGCCTTTAGGAGTAATATCCGAGTTCAGTACTGAGATACAAATTGCTCTTTATTTGCAAAATTTCATTTTATTCCATTACAAAGGGCGTTCACACGCCTATCGGTCTGCAAAATTAGTAAAATTCCCCGACAAATAAAATTCTCCGAATATGGAATTAAAGAAAAATCGCATTTTACACGACATTTAACACATTCAACAGCGAGTTATTTGCGCATTTTGCTGCCCGACGGTCTCAATTCAGAAAATATTGACTAATTTTGCAGCCACAACGTATTTTTGCCATGCTCAGGCAATAATACGGACAAGATTACAAATAAGCACAACAGGCAATGGCAAAAAAAGCACAGTTCGCGACAAAAATAGGCCTCGTGGCCGCAACCGTAGGCTCGGCAATAGGATTAGGCAACGTATGGCGTTTCCCTGCGGAAACACAACAGAACGGTGGAGCGGCATTTTTGCTGTTATATATTATATGTGTGTTCATACTCGGCATTCCCGTAATGCTCGGCGAATTCTCGCTCGGCCGTGGCGGACAGAGCGACTCCGTCGGAGTTTTCCGCAGGCTGTCGCCCGGCTCAAAATGGTGGATATTCGGCGCTCTCGGCATTCTGGCATCATACCTTATCACCATCTTCTATATGGTGGTTGCGGGGTGGACACTCGAGTATCTCGTTCAGTCTGTCAGCGGATCATTATATGCCGGAGGTACCGACGGAGGCGGTCACGACCATTTCACAGCTGTCATGCAGCGCTCCGTAAGCGGCTTATGGCAACCGGTGACAGCAACCCTGGCTATTATAGTAATCAATATACTGATCCTCACAAGAGGTGTTCAGAAAGGGATAGAACGATTGTCGAACGTGCTTATGCCTATGCTGTTCCTTATTCTTCTGGGGCTTTTCGCGGTAGCGATGACACTTCCCGGCGCCGGTGAGGGACTTGAGTTTTTCCTGAAACCCGACTTCGCAAAAATCACACCTTCGACTGTTGTCAACGCTCTGGGACAGACGTTCTTCTCGCTGAGCCTCGGCATGGGGATTCTCGTCACATATTCATCATATTACCCTGCCGACACCAATCTCACGAAGACTTCGGTCACCGTGGCGTTGCTGTCGCTGATGGTGGCATTGCTCATGGGTGGCCTTATATTCCCTGCTGTGATGAGTTTCGGACTGCAGGGAGAGAGCATGCATGGGGCCACACTCATATTCGTAACCCTTCCGGAAGTATTCGGGCGCCTTCCCCTCCCCTGGCTATGGTCGGCCCTGTTCTTCCTGCTCCTTCTGGTTGCCGCAATAACGTCGACAGTATCGCTTGCCGAGGTGACTGTGGCCTTCCTCGCCGACCGCTTCGGAATGGCACGCCGACGCGCCGTACTCGTAACCCTAATCCCCATGCTGCCGTTAAGTTCGATATGCGCGCTGTCGATGGGCCCGCTGTCAGACATTACCGTTGCCGGCCTCAACTTTTTCGATCTTCTCGACACCTTCGCCACCAATATCCTGCTCCCGGTGGTTTCTATCGGCACATGCCTCTATGTGGGATGGTTCGGTCCGAAAAATCTGCTGAGCCGCCAACTCACCAACAACGGCACACTCCGCTCACCCTTATCCCCCGCCGTAATCTTCATCCTCCGTTGGGTAGCCCCCCTTCTCATCGCCGCCATCCTCATCCTCAGCTGACCGATACATCTAATCATTCAGCGCTTTAGGTGTTAATAAATTTTAATAGTTTTTTTTAATTCCGTATCTTGAAATATTTAAAATCCAAAAACTAATACATATATTTGCAAAACTTAAACACCATAATCACCCACTACCACCATGAAAAAAATATGCGCCCTGATATCGGGTATTCTGGCTATTGCCATATCAAGCTGCTCGAGCAATAAAACCGACTACGAGGGTTTCGGAACAGGAATTATCCGAGTTACCGGGGATTTCTCTATCGGAAACCGCGGAGGACTGATGGCGCTTCCTCCGCAGCCGTTCAACAGCCACATAAACGAATATTTCACTTCACCCCCTTTTACAATGCAATTCGATACGACGTGGGGAAAGCAATTTAGTTTCCATACCGTATCATTTCCGGCGATGTATTACTTCGATGATGGTGAACATGCCGATATAAATATATTGGCAATGCCTGGAGACACTATAACAATCGACTATTCTGACAATTTTATCCCTACAGTTTCCGGACCGAAGGTCACCACCGACTACTATAACACCTCTGTCGAGATCTATATGCTTGACAACAAACGTCGCCAATTAGACAGGCCGGGAAGCAACGCTACACCAGAAGAAATTGCCAAAGCCGACGAAGAATATCATCAGGCACTTGAAGCATTGTTCAGGAAAAACACCGATAACGCCGGCTCCATAGCCGTCATGTGGCATATCGGACGTGAAAATTGGGATCGCCTGCTGCCGGAAATATCTACTGAGCTGCGCAATCATCCTCTTCTCGCGCCATCGCTCGCATTCATGCATCGCTGCGTTAACTACGGAATAGTTGTAACCCCGGCTGAGGAGAAAACATTCACGCCCGAAAACTGATTGTACTATAACCCAAACACCACAGCGATGAAAACACCCATCGCTGCCAAAACAGATTGAGGATCAGATCGACCTCTCCGAAGAATAATCAAATAAATATTACAAGTGTGTGGGTATGGCGGTGAGCACCGCCATACCCACACACTTGTATTTCAAAAACTTATCAGGCGGCTTTCATCATCCGGTACCACTTGCGATAGCCGAAGAAGGCTACCACGGTATAGACGGCATACAGCAACGCATAAGGATATATCCCCTTGTAGATATATAGCGCCACACATACCGCATCCACAAGCACCCACACCCACCATTGCTCGATATACTTGCGGGCAAGCATCCATGTGCCCGTAATGCTCATGGCTGTTGTAAAGGCATCGGCCCAAGGAACTGTGCTATCGGTGGCTCCAAGAAGAAACAGAGCTATCGCCACCCATATCACTCCGGTTACCCCCACGACAGGAAGATAGCCTGACGCGGGAAGATGGCGTATCTTTACAGCCGCAGCCTCCTTCTCCCTGTCACTTCGCTTACGTCCCGATCCGAGCAACCCCGTCCATGCCAGATAGCCGTACACTGCCATAAGCAGGTAATAGATATTCATTCCGAAATCGGCATACAGCCCCTTGCGGAAGTAAACGAACATGGAGATCATGGGCATGATAAGTCCGGCTATCCATACCTTGGGGTTGGCATGATACTCGTAATAGAGATATACGATACCTATCAGAAGTCCGGCAATCTGTAGCGCTGTATCAAACATATCGGCTGAAAAAATATTCGCGTTAAAAATTAATGGCTACGGAACCCATGAAATTCACAGGTGCCTGTGCGGCATAACCTGCGTAGCGGTAAATCTCAATTTTGCCGTCGTCGCCTCTCGTATAGCCCGCACCGGCATAACCGTTACCGAAATATTTCTCGCTGAAAAGGTTGTAGACCGATAAGCCGAGCCTCAGACTCTTGACTCCTACTATTCCCCGGAAAGTATATCCTGCATGGAGATCGGTCACGAAATACGGGTCGAGAACCGTCTCATCGCTGCCGGAATTGGTCAGATACTGCTTCGACACATAGCGCGACGCGAGCTGCCCGTCGAACCCTGCGGTCTTGAAGCCGAATGAATTTGCCAGAGTGAATGCGGGCGAGAATGCTATCGGCGTATCACCGCAGTTCAGAGTTATAGGGTTGGTCCACCCGTCTTCGTAGATATATTCCACAAAATCTTTTATGCGGTTGCGCGACACGGTGGCGTTGATCTGCCAGTCGAACCAGCTTACAGGATGCAGTTCACCCTGCAACTCTATTCCTGCCCGGTAGCTCCGGGGAACGTTTACACTCAGCGGATTACCGGTATCGGAAAGCTGACCGGTCGTGACAAGCTGATTCTTGTAATCCATATAATAGAGGTTAGCGCCGACGGCGAAAAGCCGGGTGGAATAAAAATATCCGGCTTCATAGTCGAACATACGCTCCGAGGTAGGATATCGTCCGGGATCTCCCTCGGTGAAATTGCTGCGCACCGGTTCCTTATGGGCAACACTCCATGATGCATATGCGCGATGCGCGCCACGGGTCCAGTTAAGCCCGGCTTTCGGATTGAAAAAGTCGTAGTGCTGATCTACATCAAGCATTGCGGGGCTCCCGGTATTCCAGTCATATACATCATTCACCCCACGGATCGTATAGTCGATATGACGGTATTGAAGATCGGCGTAAGCCGACAGATCGCGAGTGATCGTATAACTGGCGCGGGCGTAGACGTTTGCGTCGGTTTTCTCTCCACGGTTTCGGTAATATTCCTGAAGCGGGTCTATCTCGCCCACATAGTTGCGCACCCAGCTTACCTGGCCGAAATGATTGCCCTGAAAGCGATTCACGGCCGCTCCTGCCGCGCCGTCCCACCGTCCGTGGCGGTAGTTTAGCGCAACGGTTGCCCCCCCGAAATGATTCCGGTTATATTTAAGCCGTACGAGGTCGCTTTTCTCCACCATAGTGCCATCAGGGAGCATAAACGGTTGCAGACCATACTCCACAAGGGTACGGTCTGTTTTGTACTGGGTGTAATAACCGTTGTCGTCCGTATAATGGAGCGCTGCGCTGAGATGGAGGCGCTCGGTAAGCCGCTGGCTCAGCAATAGTTGGAAATGATGCTGAACGAAGTGATCGGTCTGATCGGGATAGTATGCGGTGGTGCCGTCCGATGCGGTATACCGTCCGCATGGATTATAACGGCGCCCGTAAAGTTCCATCTCCTCTTTCGAGGCATAGTCCCACGCCATATAGGTTTCCTCCTTGCCGCCGAAAGCCACCAGGCGCACCTGAGTGCCGCCGTTCTGATATGCCAGCTGCCCGAAATAGCTCCAGAGTTTCGAGAAAGCCCGGTCGATATATCCGTCCGATCCTACATGACTGAGCCGTATGTCGGCCGTCCAATGATCGCCGAGCAGTCCGGAACCGGCGCGGAAAGTCTGTTTGTTGGTGTTGTAGGATCCATACGAAGCGTTCAGTTCTGCATAAGGATCGTCGGACGGGGCATCGGTAATCATATTGATGCTGGCCCCGAATGCTCCCGCGCCGTTTGTCGATGTGCCCGCTCCGCGCTGAATCTGTATATCGCGCAGCGACGAAGCGAGATCGGGCATGTTTACCCAATAAACCTGATGGCTCTCGGCATCGTTGATCGGAATGCCATTGGCCGTGACATTGATGCGCGATGCGTCCGAGCCGCGCACGCGGAGCGACGTATAACCCACTCCCCCGCCGGCATCGCTTGTCGACACCATCGAGGGGGTCATACCGAGAAGATAGGGGATATCGCGGCCTTCGTTGGAATTGCGTAGGTCGGATTTCAGTACATTGGTAAAAGCCACGGGAATTTTCGCCGACGCCCGGTTTGCCACAATCTCCACATCGTGAAGTTCTACAGTCAGCGAATCGGTTTCAGCTGCCGCTGAAAACTGCCATGCGGAAGTTGCCACAACTATAGGCAACCCCGCTGAAAGGATCGTTTTTTTCATCTGTTATTTTCTCTACGCCGGTATTATCCGGATCAGGTTCAAAGGGTATGATCTCAGCTCTGCCTGCCTTGCGGCGCGACATCGCACCCCTATAACTAAATTTTCGGCAGCCCGCTCCCGGACTGCGCCATTTGTCTGGCTGCAAAGGTAATAAAAAAACGGGAGGTTGCAAAATGCAACCTCCCGTCGGAGACTGATGTCTATCTCTTATCAAAGCTGGGGACCGGCAGCTACAAGAGCCTTGCCTGCCTCGTTGGTCTCATACTTCTTGAAGTTCTTGATGAAGCGTGCAGCGAGATCGTCGGCCTTCTTTGTCCACTCTTCGGGGTTAGCGTAGGTGTCGCGGGGGTCGAGAATCTTGGGATCTACACCGGGAAGCTCTGTCGGGATCTCGAAGTCGAAGATGGGGAGCTTCTTGGTGGGAGCGTTCAGGATAGCGCCGTCGAGGATAGCGTCGATGATGCCGCGTGTATCCTTGATAGAGATACGCTTGCCTGTGCCGTTCCAGCCGGTGTTCACCAGATAAGCCTTGGCACCGCTCTTCTCCATTTTCTTAACGAGTTCCTCAGCATACTTGGTGGGGTGGAGTTCGAGGAACGCCTGGCCGAAGCAAGCCGAGAAAGTGGGGGTGGGCTCGGTGATGCCGCGCTCTGTACCTGCGAGCTTGGCGGTGAAGCCGCTCAGGAAGTAATATTTGGTCTGCTCGGGTGTCAGGATAGATACGGGGGGAAGAACGCCGAATGCGTCAGCCGACAGGAAGATCACGTTCTTGGCAGCGGGGCCGGCCGATACGGGCTTAACGATGTTCTCGATGTGGTTGATGGGGTAAGATACGCGGGTATTCTCTGTCACGCTCTTGTCGGCGAAGTCGATCTTGCCTTCTGCGTCAACAGTTACGTTCTCGAGAAGCGCGTCACGACGGATAGCATTGTAGATATCGGGCTCGCTCTCTTTGTCGAGGTTGATAACCTTGGCGTAGCAGCCGCCCTCGAAGTTGAAGACACCGTTGTCGTCCCAGCCGTGCTCGTCGTCACCGATGAGGAGACGTTTCGGGTCGGTTGAAAGGGTGGTCTTACCTGTACCGGACAGACCGAAGAAGATTGCGGTGTTCTCGTTGTTCTTGTCGGTGTTGGCAGAGCAGTGCATTGAAGCGATACCCTTCTGGGGAAGGTAGTAGTTCATCATTGAGAACATACCTTTCTTCATTTCGCCGCCGTACCATGTGTTGATGATGACCTGCTCGCGCGATGTGGTGTTGAACACAACTGCGGTTTCAGAGTTCAGACCGAGTTCCTTGTAGTTCTCAACCTTAGCCTTCGATGCGTTGTAAACTACGAAGTCGGGGGTAAAGTCGGCGAGTTCCTCGGCGGTAGGAGCGATGAACATGTTGGTCACGAAGTGAGCCTGCCATGCCACTTCCATGATGAAGCGCACTGCCATGCGGGTGTCTTTGTTGGCACCGCAGAAACGGTCTACCACATAGAGCTTCTTGCCGGAAAGTTCGTTGATGGCGATCTCCTTTACGGCATCCCATGTCTTTTCGGTCACGGGCTTGTTATCATTGGGGTATTCTTCAGTTGTCCACCATACGTTGTCGCGGCTGTTGTCGTCGAGAACGATGAATTTGTCTTTGGGTGAACGGCCGGTGTAAACGCCGGTCATGACGTTAACGGCACCGAGCTCGGTCACTACACCTTTCTCGAAACCTTCGAGAGTAGGATCGGTCTCAGCCTCGAAAAGCTGATCGTAGGTGGGATTGTAGATTACCTCTTTGACATCCTTGATGCCATACTGGCTCAAATCAATTTTGCTCATTGTTCAGTTGTATTTTAAAACTAGTGTTGTTTTTGAATGTCGGTCGGACTATAGCGCAATTAGCGTCTGCACCTTGTAATCCAAGTGCAAAGTTAATTACTTTTTTTGAATAACAAACCTATATTACGGAAAAATTTCCGTAATAATATTTTTTTGTATTTTTTGAGATAACACAGCGGTTGAAAGACAGGCATTCCCATATTTTATAACTATCTTTGTTCTTTAAATTTCAGACAACGGAATCATGCAGAATAACAATTCACCACTATACGACAGGCGACAGTGGCTGAAAGCGTTGGTGGCCGCCGTATGCGGAACCGCCGTGGCCGGACGCACCCTCGCGGCACAGGCACAGATGCCTGAAAAAGTTCCGGTTTCCGAATCATCACCGCGTAAGGTCAGCCGCATTTCCGCCAGGGAAGCCGTGGCATGCACCGGATGCGACGCATGCATGCCATGCGGCTACGGAGTGGATATTCCCGGCAATTTCAGATTCTACAATGAAATGCTTGAAAGCGGAAGCATACCCGATCTGGCATCCACCGACCGCACATCGCCGGAATTCCGGAAAAAAGCCATCGGTTTTCTCAGAAAATACGACTCCGCCATTCCCGACCGGCATCAGAGCCAAAGATGCATCAAGTGTTTCCACTGTGTCTCGGAATGCAGGGAACGCATTTTCATTGTCAACGAGCTGGCGGCCCTAACTGCCATTACCGATGAATTGCGCGACTGGGAATGCCGGGAGATATAAGTCATTGGGTATGTAAACAAACCTCACCTTGCTCATAGAAAGATGAAACAGAACGTTAAGCGCAGAAAACGCCGTCGGCCGCTCACCTCAGGAAGAGTGTTACGCTTGTCGCGGATAGCGGTGAGCCTTCTTTTGTTCACGGCTATGGTGATGATGCTCGTATTGCTCGAAGGGAAAGTCGCGTCGGCGCTCGGATGGGTAACACGCATCCAGCTGTTCCCGCTGGCCCTCGCCGGAGCTGCCACCGGAATTGCCCTGTGGATCGGTGTCACCTTGCTTTTCGGGCGTATATATTGCTCATCCATATGTCCCATGGGAGTGCTTCAGGATATTTTCATCCGTCTCGGACGTCTTACCAGAAAACGGCGGTTCCGCCGTTCGTTCCGCTACGAGACAGCACGCAACAAAACCCGATATGCGATGTTGGTCGTCGTTGCATTAAGCGCTATCCTCGGCCTGTCGCTGCTCCCCTCGCTTTTCGACCCGTACAGCGCGTTCGGCCGCATCGGATCGGAGCTGATACTTCCGGCCGTTTCATGGCTGAGAGGCAATCCGGTCTTCGTAGCGTCACTGTTCGCCGCCGCCATCGCCGCCGCAACGCTTCTGGCAGTCGCTGTTATTTCCTTCCGCAAAGGCCGGCTTATTTGCAACACGGTATGTCCCGTCGGATCCACACTCGGTATCTTCAGCCGATGGTCGCTGTTTCATTTCGATATCGACACTGACCTGTGTGTGAACTGCGGCCTGTGTGCCCGCGTCTGCAAGGCTTCATGCATCAACCTCCTGGATCATGTAGTCGACGGTTCACGCTGCGTGAACTGTTTCGACTGCATGGATATATGCGATGCAAATGCTCTCCGCTACACTACGCGCCGCAAAAAACTTTCGATACCGATGATGCAGCCCGTGAAGAACAAAACCGCAACCACCACGGTCGAAAGCTCCGCACCTATGAAAATTGACCGGCGCAAATTTCTCGCTACCGGCCTCATTGTAGCAGCCGCGCCGGCCGTTGCCGCAGCCGAAAAGGGGGTGAAACGGATTAAGGCGCTCGACCGCAATTCCAAGCCGCTCACGCCATCAAGGCACGTGGCGCCCCCGGGGCGCCGGTCGATGGCCGATTTTCTCGAAAAATGCACCGGATGCGGACTATGCGTCGCACGCTGCCCGGGAAAGGTTCTGCGCCCCTCCTCCAACGAATTCGGATGGATGAACGCGCTACACCCCGTGATGGATTTCGACAGATCATATTGCCGCTACAATTGCACCCGCTGCACCGAGGTGTGCCCCACCGGCGCGCTCACCCCCCTGACTGCCGAAGAAAAACATATTTTCATCATCGGACATGCACACGTTGAACCCGCAAACTGCATCGGATGCGGGCTGTGTGTGGAGCGTTGCCCACGAAAAGCTATAGGTCTCGCTCCGGCTCCAGCAGGCTCAGGTTCGCGAACCCGTCTTATCGCCACTGTACATACCGACAACTGCATCGGATGTGGCGCATGCGAATACATTTGTCCCGCATCTCCGGACAAAGCGATCGTGGTCAACGGTATCTCGTAATCACTAATCCATCTCCCTCCATCCCTACAGACTGAAACAATAAAAAACAACAACTGAATATGCGCCAATATCTCGATCTGCTCCGCCACATTATGGATCACGGAGTGCAGAAAGAAGACCGCACCGGAACCGGAACACGAAGTGTGTTCGGCTACCAGATGCGCTTCAACCTCCAGGAGGGATTTCCATTGCTCACCACAAAGAAACTCCACCTCAAGTCGATTATCTATGAACTTCTGTGGTTTCTCAATGGCGACACCAACGTTAAATATCTTCAGGATAACGGCGTCCGCATCTGGAACGAATGGGCCGATCCCGACGGGAACCTCGGACATATATACGGCTACCAGTGGCGCTCATGGCCCGACTACAAAGGTGGATCAATTGATCAGATTTCGCAGGCCGTGGAACAGATAAAGCATAATCCCGACTCACGCCGCATCATCGTCAGCGCATGGAACGTGGCGGACCTCGATAATATGAACCTCCCCCCCTGTCATGCCTTTTTCCAGTTCTATGTAGCTGACGGGCGCCTCTCGCTCCAACTCTACCAGCGAAGCGCCGATTCATTTCTCGGCGTTCCGTTCAACATCGCCTCATACGCTCTGCTTACTATGATGATGGCACAGGTTTGCGGCCTTCAGCCCGGCGATTTCGTACATACCCTCGGAGATACCCATATCTACAACAACCATTTCGAACAGGTTCGCGAACAGCTCTCGCGCACCCCGCGTAAACTTCCGCGCATGATTATAAATCCCGACGTGAAAGATATTTTCAGCTTCAGCTACGACGACTTCAAACTCGAGGACTACGACCCGCTGCCTCACATAAAAGCCACCGTATCCGTCTGACTCCCTCTTCTCATAGCCTCATAAATATGACAACTATCATTGCAGCCATCACAGCGTCGCGTGGAGCTATAGGGAAAAACGGCGACCTCCTTTTCCACATATCCGACGACCTCCGACACTTCAAGGAACTCACTTCGGGCCATACAGTGATCATGGGGAGGAAAACATTCGAATCGCTACCCAAAGGAGCGTTACCCAATCGCCGTAACATAGTGCTGACATCGAATCGCCAATGGAGCGCACCGGGTGTCGAAACAGCCGGGACACTCGGCGAGGCGCTGAAAATGTCCTCATCGCCAGATACCACGGCATTTATAATCGGAGGCGGTAAGGTATACGCCGAATCACTCCCCTACGCCGACAGGCTTGAGATCACACTCATTGAAGCCCCGGAGCCCGACGGTGCCGATACGTTCTTTCCACCCATCGACCCCTCGGAATGGGAAATTACAGAAATGGCCGATGAAGCCACAGATCCGCGGAGCGGCATCCGCTATCGGTTCGTGACATTCTCACGCAGGAAATCCTGAAGCAGAGTGGCGGCATCCTCCACGCAACCATCGCAACTGCGCAAAGGAACACCACTCTCAATCCCTTTCAACACCTTGCACACCGTGGCACCGTTCTTGGCCTGAAAAGCCGAAACGATGCCACGTAAGTTTTTCATAGCCGACACACGATCAGCCGAGAGAGCACTCACTATGAAACCGGCCCCCACCAACGCGCCGCACGTCCCCTCCATGCATCCCATTCCTGTTCCGAAAGCCCCGGTAAGGCGCTCGGCGGTCGAAACATCAAGCCCCGCAACCTCGGCAAAAGCACATGCAACACTCTGTGCGCAATTGTATCTACCACAGCGTTTGTTAGCCACAGCCTCCTCAACCTTTCCTTCAATCATTCTCTCCATATTCATACTAAATTAATTCTATCCGCTATTCAGATTCATTCTCACAGTACATCACTCATTCCCACACCCTCAACCGAGGTCCGCAGCCGACACAGCTTGCAGCCAGACTGCAAATCCTGCCTACCATTAATCCGAGTTGAGAGATAGCTATCCTCGGCGGACAGTACAATCAGGATGGATAGGTGCAAACGAACGCACAGCTATAATCGGATGGCTGTCTGATATGCTGGTTGCCGGAGTAATCCGGCGGCAACAATAATCTACCATCACAGCTCGCAGGTATATTCCGGGCTATGGTATTCCAGGCTGCCCGATATCAGAGGTCAATGTAAAATGTATCTTGTTAAGGTATTCGCAAAGATATGCACACCTTTGCTGCATGAAACAATGGCAAGCACTTAAAACGAC
>JAAVFL010000046.1 GCA_014800795.1 Bacteroidales bacterium
CTAATTCAGGAAGATTTCTGGTTGTATTTACATAGTGAAAAATGCCTCCTCCACCATTATTTAAGACCACGATTTTTAATTTCTGAGTTATCAATCCTGAAAAGAATGCGCTCAGATCATATTCCGTACTCATATCGCCGATTATAAGCAAGGTATTGCCACTATAAGCGCATGATGCACCGATCGCCGTAGAAAGACACCCGTCAATTCCACTGACGCCCCTGTTGGAGTCTACTCTATGAAAGCGACATAGATGATCAGAAACAAGCCCATACCTTACGGCCATACCATTCCCGAGCTGAATATTCCAATTTGATGGCATCGACTGAAGAATATAATCTACTGCCGACATTGCATTGAATTGCATAGGCGGAAGCTGTTTCTTCACACCGCTCGATACTGTTACTGATTGTACGTATCTTTTCCATATTTCAGCATAATCACCTTTTTTTTCAGAGTTCCTTGATATATGAGCAAGTGAAGATGCAAACCTTGGGAAAAAGCCTTCCGGATTCAATTCTATTCTGGCCGTGAGTTTGCGGAAACAATCGATAGCGTTATCACTCTTGCCAACATGCCAGTGAATTGCCGAATTACATCTTCTTAAGAACTTCTTGAATTTAGCCGACACAGGTGCTCCGCCGAAACTAATAATAATATCTGGCGAAAGGAACTTTAATTGCTCTTCGTTCATTGAATCGGGGAAAAGTGTATCACATCCGTTCAGAACATTCATCGCATGGATATTACTTAACCCTTCACATACCACTGCCACATTCGGAAGAGCCGCCAATGTCCCGATAGCTTTGTTTAGCCTATTGTCAGGCAATGAAATAAAACCGGTTATAAGTAATTTTTTCCCATGAACCTGAAAGGCAAGATCGCGGGCTGCTTCTACAGGAATTTTATCTGTGAAATCATATCGGTCGATTTTATGGAACTGTCGGGTAATATTATCATTATATTCATTGGTTAGAGGCATCGACAGCGGAACATTTATATGTACCGGTCCTCGTACGCCGGAAACACACAACTGAAGTATATCGTTAATCTTTCTGTTGGCGAACTCAATCTCTTCATTGTTATAAAGCTCACCCTTAATACATACTGACCCACGAACGACCTGTGACAGTGCTTGCAGCTGCCGTATAGTCTGGCTATCGTTCTGATCTATCCATTCCTCAGGACGGTCAGCACTGATAGCAATCAAAGGTAAATGCCTATAGTAAGCTTCAGAAAGAGCCGGTGCATAATTTAGAATTGCACTGCCAGAAGTACACACAATTGCGACAGGTTCACAACTTATTTCTGCAATTCCAAGAGCAACAAAAGCAGCCGATCGTTCATCTATTACAGAATATGTCTTGAAATACTTGTTTCTGGCAAATACCATGATTAATGGAGCATTACGGCTTCCCGGAGATAGTACCACATGCTTGACCCCATATGCCTCCATTGCCTCCCCTATAAGCCTGCAGCCGGCCTTTTCAGTAGTGCGAAATGTTCTGAATTCAGAGTCGTTCATTTATGTCGTTATTCTGAGAATTTAAGTAATGCATACTAATCGTATGATTGTATCACAATCTAACATTGGAGCCACCTTTCGTCAATACTACATCGCAGTGCGCAATTTCAGCCAACGATATGGCAAATTATCCGCACTGCGATGAAAAATATGTTATAACTCAGGCCCTTTTCACCTGATCGGATTATCTATTGACCCGGAAACGATCAATACCATCCCGAAGAAATGCCACTACCTGATTTGCTGCGGCTATCCCTGCATTGATATTTGCTTCAGATGTCTGTGCACCCATTTTTTTGGGGGTAAAGAATACTCTACCTGCAAATTCTTCCTCAAGTTCATTTGCAATATCCGGACGAATATCAGCTACATATTTCAAGTCAGAACGCTCGCTGAGCGCTTTTCTCAGACCTTCCTCATCTATCACCTCCTTGCGTGCCGTGTTGATTAGCACCCCGTTTTTGGGCATCAATGTGATAAGGTCATATCCTACAGAATTGCGTGTCTCGTCTGTTGCCGGTATGTGAAGAGATACTACCTGATTATTTTTATATAGGTCTTCAACAGAGTGAATCGGTGTCACGCCTGCTTCAGCAATGACCTCATCCGGGCAATAAGGATCAAGAGCCGAGACTGACATACCGAACCCCTTTGCTATTCTCGCCACATTCCTTCCTACCTGACCAAATGCATGGATTCCAAGTGATTTTCCCTTTAATTCACTGCCTGAAGTTCCATTATACATGTTACGGACTGCCATTATTGCCATACCGAACACAAGCTCTGCAACTGCATTCGAATTTTGACCGGGTGTATTTTCTACACATACACCATGAACCGTGGCTGCGGCAAGATCCACATTATCATATCCCGCACCGGCACGTACTACAATCTTCAGATTTTTCGCAGCGTCAAATACCTGAGCATCTACTTTATCAGAACGGATTATCAGACCATCAGCTGCTTTAACAGCATCAAGCAGATCCTGTTTTGAAGAATACTTTTCAAGAAGCACCAATTCATACCCGGCATTCTCTATCACTTCTCTAATGCCATTTACAGCTACTGCAGCAAACGGCTTTTCTGTAGCGACTAATACTTTCATATACAGTTTTCTATTGAAGTATCACTATCAGTATTTTTCTGCATATTCCTTCATCGCAGCCACCAACACATCAACGCTTTCCATCGGAAGCGCATTGTAAAGAGAAGCGCGGAAACCGCCAACGGAGCGATGCCCCTTGATACCTACAATACCTTTTGAAGTGGCGAATTCCATAAATGTCTTCTCCAATTCCGTATATTCGGGCTTGAGTACGAAGCAGACATTCATTATCGACCGATCCTCATGATTGGGTACAGTTGCCTCGAACAGTCTGCTTGAGTCAATCGCATCATACAGTTTCTCAGCCTTGGCGATATCCCGTTTTTCCATTTCCTTGATACCTCCAATCTCTTTATAGTAACGTAATGTCTGTAATGCACTATAAATCGGAAGCACAGGAGGCGTGTTGAACATCGAGCCTTTATCTGAGTGTGTCTTATAGTTCAGCATGGTAGGAATCGGACGATTTACATGACCGAGGGCATCTTCGCGGACAATCACGATCGTTGCACCTGCCGGAGCGAGATTCTTCTGAGCGCCGGCATATATTACATCATACTTGCTCACATCAACAGGACGAGAGAATATATCCGACGACATATCTGCCACCAGACGTGCCTTTACATCCGGGTCTTTGCGGATTTCAGTACCATATATGGTATTGTTGGTGGTATAGTGGAAGTAATCAACATCTGAAGGAACTTCATATCCTTTGGGAATATAATTATAGTTCTTATCTTCTGATGATGCAACTACGTTCACATCACCGAATAGTTTGGCCTCTTTTATGGCTTTATGAGCCCATACACCCGTGTCAAGATATGCCGCTTTAGTCTGGAGAAGATTAAACGGAACCATGGCGAACTGAAGACTCGCACCTCCTCCCAGAAACAATACATGATACCCCTCGGGAACTTCAAGAAGCTCTTTCACCAGGGCCTGGGCCTCATCCATTACAGCCTGAAACTCTTTCGAACGATGCGATATTTCAAGTATTGAAAGACCGGTATTCGCAAAATCGAGAACTGCATCAGCAGTATTTTTGATTGTGTAGGGAGTCAGAATCGACGGACCCGCGTAAAAATTATGCTTCTTCATACTTTTAAGCTATGAATTGATGAAATTTTATTTCGAACCTTATATCATGAGAGGAGGTCTTTTGCAAAGATAATATAAATTTACGTGTGGGCAAACCATTTTCTGCTACTTTTTTACAGAAAATACAATAGCCTCCACACGACGTCTTTTCAACCGATAACCGTAGCGTAAGATTTATGTCGGAGGCCATCTTAATAGTAGAGCATGGAACTGAGGACTGAATCACTTCTCTGCCTCAAGACGCTGGCGTACCACCTCATATATCATTACACCCGCTGCCACCGATACATTGAGCGACCCGATTTTCCCCAGCTGAGGGATAGATACCATAGTGTCGCAGAATCGTAGTACATCTTCGGATATTCCCACATCTTCTGCCCCCATCACAATTGCTACTGGCACGGACGCATAATCGGCGCGGGTGTAATTTAGTTCAGACTTTTCTGAGGCTGCAAAAACTTTAAAACCATTATCCTTCAGAAATTTCACAGCGTTCAGAATACTTGTTTCCCGACATACCGGCAGATAATTGAGTGCTCCGGCAGAAGTTTTCATGGCATCCCCGTTTACCCCGACTCCACCACGTCGCGGGATAACGATTGCATCCACACCGGCACATTCACATGTTCGTGAGATTGCTCCGAAATTTCGTACATCCGTTACTCCGTCGAGAAGTACTATAAACGGCAATCTGCCGTCTTCATAAATTCCTGGAATCAGATTAGAGAGACTGTCATAAGTTACAGCAGAAAGAATAGCTATGACACCTTGATGATTGCGCCGGGTGATTCTATCAATTTTTTCTGCCGGAACCTTCTGAACGAGAATATTGTGGCTCTTTAGAACATGCATTAGTTCACGGGCAAGGTCACCATGAAAATCACGGTTTACCAACACCTTGTCAATATCTTTACCGGATTCTACAGCCTCAATAACTGCACGTATACCATATATATAATCACTCTTTTCAAGCATAACAAGTATGTATTGATCTAATTCAAATTATATCTTTTATCTGGCATTGGTCTGCTCAAGCAACGACCGGGCGTTTTCCAAAGCGGCCTTATCCACCGCAGAACCTGATAACATTACGGCCAGCTCACCAACACGCTCGTCGGCAGACAGTTCTTTGATTCGGGTTATCGTTGCGTTTTCGGTATCCTCCTTATAAACCTTAAAATGATGCGCACCCTTTGATGCCACCTGCGGTAGATGAGTAATTGTCAGCACTTGGATATTATTTGCAATGTGTCTCATCATTTCACCCATCCTGTTGGCAACATCACCGGACACACCTGTATCAACCTCATCGAATATAATAGATGGCAACTGCATCTTATCGGCAACTATCGACTTTATCGACAACATAAGCCGTGATATTTCACCTCCGGAAGCTGCATTTCCTACCGGCATAAGAGGTTGATTCTTGTTAAAGGAAAACAGGAATTCAACCTGATCGATCCCTGTCGATGTAAGTTCTGTATCACGGACAGACACTTTACATCCCAGATTTTTCATCCCTAAAGGCAGCGCACGTTCTTTCAGAATAGCGGCAAAACGTTCAGCCTCCGAATGTCTCTGTTTTGATATACGGGCAGCAATCTCAAGCGCTTTTCTTTTAGCCTGTTTAGCTTCCATTTCAAGATTACGCAATGTCTCTCCGCCGACATCGATACCATTTAGTCGCGACTTCATATCATCACGTAGTATAATGAGTTCTCCTACACTTCCAGCCTTATATCTACGTAAAAGATCATAAATAATATTCAACCGCTCCTCGACTTCATCCAGTCGTCCTGGATCGGAATTGAGCGTTTTATCATAATCTGCAAATGTCGAAGCTATATCCTGCACCTCTACCCTCAGACCATGCAACCGTTCTGCCATAGAATCTGCATCATCTATCAGATCTGATATCTGCGCAGATTCATCAGCGGCGCGGCGAAGAAACTGATCCGCACTCTCATCACCTTCCGTCAGTACATTAAGAATCACACTTAACGACTCCTTGACATCAGCCATATTAATGAGAAGTTCACGCTCATGTTCAAGCTCTTCCTGCTCGTTTTCTTTAAGATCTGCATCTTTAAGACGCTGATACTGAAAACGCAGGAATTCCTCATCGTCCTTTGCCTGTTCAATTGATCTTCGCTCTATCTTATAACGCTTTAAAGCAACGCGATAATCATTGTATGCCTCATTTAATTCTTTCAGAAGCCCTTCGTTCCCGGCCATAGAGTCTATGACTCTGAGCTGATATGGTGGAGATGCAAGCAGAAGATTTTGATGCTGAGAATGAATATCAATCAACGATACGGCTATCTGTTGCAAAATACTGAGATTGACAGGACAATCATTTATAAACGCACGCGATCTACCTGCTGGAGTTATCTCACGCCTGAGAATCATAGTCTCATCATCCCAATCGATGTCATTCTCTGCGCACATGGTTTTGAGATATTCATAACCCTGTATGGAAAATGATGCCTCTATCACAGATTTTTGCTGAGGATTCCGAACTGCTTTACTCTCGGCTCTTCCCCCTAAAAGGAGTGAGAGCGCGCCAAGTATGATCGACTTACCTGCTCCCGTTTCACCAGTCACGATATTAAGTCCGGCATGAAACGCGATATCAATACTGTCGATCAGAGCATAATTCGATATATGAAGTGTCTGAATCATATCAATTTCATTTTATGGCCCCCGATTTTATCTTGTTGATGCGTTCCATTTCCGTAGGATATATCGGAGATAAAAGATCATAAACACTTTGTCTTTCGGTCTGAGGTGCATTACTGTACACATTGACCAACTCGTCAAGTTTCGCATCCTTAAACATTGACAGTACCACAGACATCGGATCGACATTATATATATCTGAAAGACGATTTAGGGAATTAGTTATTGAACTGCGGCCCTTGTCCGGTGATTGAAACATCTGATCCAATCCCATACGATGATAATCATACATTAATGAACGGATACCACTCGTCTGCCCCGATGTATATGCATCCAATATAGCTGAACGGTTTTTCTTATCCTCGAAAGCCTTCCATCCCCCTTCGCCCGATGATTGAGCGAACTGCACTATAGTTTTCAAACGGTCGAATGCCTCCTCCCCACCATTCGGAGCGAAGGAATCCCGGTCAAGCGCTATTATCAGATATGCATAGAAATTTAGAATCGCTGTGAGTTGGCTTTCCATCGAATTTACTGTGAAGTTCAATGGCTCACCCTCCTGATAAGAAAATTCTATTTTATTGTCTTTGAAATTCAGTAATGTTGTAGTATATGTGCTGTTGTATACAGGGCGCGACGATTGAACCTGAAGATCCCCCTTAAGCACTCCATCGGTATATTCACCGATAGTAAAAAACAATCTACAGTCAATACGTTCATTTGTCGAATACTGATCATTGGTGAAATGAGTCGTATTCATATATTCTCGCACAGCTTCCTCCAGGGTCTTGAATACACTGTTATTTGTTCCCTGAATCTGATCCGTATTTATTGATACCTCACAATTAAGCTCCTGAGCTTTTGAGGTACTACCCCAAAACATCAGAAGCATAAGCATAGATAACCAACATATTACACTATGCCGGTCATTGACTGAACAATGTTTTGCATACGGTTTATCCATTTGTATTCTCTAAAATTGAATCCCATATGTCGGATGCTACAGCCTTTTTATCCTTGAGACCGAATTCTTTGCTCCGGCCATCCGATGTATGGATGGTGACTTTATTCGTGTCTGTACCAAATCCGGCCCCTTCATCACGAAGTGAATTCATTACAATCATGTTCAAGTTCTTACGATTCAGTTTTTCTATCGCGTTCACATTTTCATGATCAGTTTCCAACGCAAATCCCACCATATACTGATTATCTCGCTTCCGCTTACCAAGAATAGCAGCGATATCCGGGTTCTTTACGAACTCAAAGCTCGGGATCTCATTATTTTCCCGTTTTATTTTCACTTCAGATGGATGCGCTACTGTATAATCAGCCACAGCCGCACACATTATGGCAATATCTGTAGAAGGAAAATACCTTTCACATACATCGAGCATATCACGGGCAGACTCTACGTTTACCACCATAACTCCACTCTCCGTAGGACTGGCATTACACGGTCCTAAAACCAAAGTAACATCAGCACCACGTCTGGCAGCTTCGTCTGCAATCGCCACTCCCATCTTACCGGTAGAGTAATTGCTGATGAACCGTACCGGATCAAGGCGCTCACGTGTCGGACCTGCTGTTATCAGAACTCTCTTGTTCTTCAGCTGAGCGGCAGCCTTGCCGTCACATCCGTTTATTTCAGGATTCAGGTTATATTTCTCGTTTTCTATAAGAAACGTAGCGACACGGCGGAATATTGCATCCGGTTCCTCCATGCGCCCCTTCCCTATCAGATGTGAGGCAAGCTCTCCTTCCGCAGGTTCAATTATAGTACAACCATCCGAACGTAAAGTCTCAATATTACGCACCGTACTTGGATGCATCATCATATCCATATCCATCGCCGGAGCTACAAAAACCTTTGCACGCGTGGAAAGATATGAAGTAACAAGCATATTGTCAGCTACTCCTGTCGCCATTTTGGCTATAGTTGAGGCCGTTGCCGGAGCTACAATGAAAGCATCTGCCCACAAGCCTAAATCCACATGTGAGTGCCACTCCCCTGTGTTAGCCGTAAAAAACTCACTTATTACAGGCTTTCCACTCAATGTTGATAAGGTCACAGGAGTGATGAATTCCTTGGCATGAGGAGTCATGATCACTTGCACCTCAGCGCCGGACTTTACAAACAGGCGCACAAGATTCGCGCTCTTATATGCAGCGATCCCACCTGTTATACCTATTACGATATGCTTGCCTGAAAGTTTCATATATTACGTAGATCAACAAGATGATTTGCTATTTGTTTCTTAGCCTGATGGCCATAATCTTGCGTTTGAAGTCAGAGGGGAAATCACCTTGTTGAATCCAACCCAGATATCCTGGATCCTTACGCAGTACTTCAGTCACAAGCTGCCCCTTGTATTTTCCGAAATTGATTACTTCGCGATGCTGATCATCATATATCATACGCCCCATCAGATCCACATTTTTATTCTGCGACGAAAACTCAGCCAATGCGTCGATGTCGTTTGGCAGATCTTCATAACGGTCGAGCTGAGCCATCAGAACCTCATAGGTTGCCCTTGTATCGGCATTTGCCGAATGTGCATCGTCAAGTTCCTTTCCACAGTAAAAACGATAGGCAGCCACAAGAGTGCGCTGTTCCTTTTTATGGAATATGGTCTGTACATCTATAAACCGGGCACGTGAAAAGTCAAAATCAACACCGGCACGGGCAAATTCCTCCGCAAGCATCGGTATATCAAACTTATTTGAATTGAACCCGGCAATATCACATCCTTCGAAACTTTGTGCCAGAGCTTTGGCAATCTGCTTGAAGGTGGGTTTATCAGCTACATCTTCATCGCTGATGTGATGTATGGCCGTTGATTCAGGAGGGATCGGTATTGTGGGATTCACCCTTAGCGTCCGTTGATCATCATGTCCGTCCGGAAATACTTTTATCATGGAGATTTCCACTATACGGTCATGAAGTATATTAGTGCCGGTGGTTTCAAGATCAAAGAACACCACCGGCTTTGTAATATTTAGCTTCACTGTCAGTGATTAACTAAGTTATGATTTTAAAAATCTTGAATATTCATAACCATCAGAACAATGAGAAGATCTGTATTCTCTTCATTTTCTTCTGGCTGGAAAACGCCTGGACGCGAAGGATCTGCGAGTTTTATTATTACATTTTCAGTAGGCAGTATACCGAAAATCTCAAGAAGATATCCTGCTCCGAAACCGATTACCATCTGATCACCTGTAAAATCGCAGGCAACTTCTTCATGCGCGAAAGTATTCATGTTCAGGTCGTCTACTTTCATCTCCACGTTATTGGGATGAAAGCGGAACTTGATCAGACCATGACTCGGATCAGAACATACCGATACGCGACGGACAGCTGTCATGATTGCTCCGCGGTCAACGGTAACCTGATATGGATTATTGGGGATTACACGATTATAATCGGGGAACTTGCCGCGGATAAAACGGCAATGAAGTGTAAGAGTTTCCGTACGGAGAACGGCGCTCTTGGGTGATAGGGTCACATTCACCACATCCTCCTTACCAAGTAAGGATTTCAGAATAACAGCAGGTTTCACCGGCATGATGCAGGAAGCCTTTATTCCGGGAGCAGAAGTGCGGTTTATATATTTTACAAGCTTGCGAGAATCAGTCGCGACAAACGTGATTCCATCCTCATTTATATCCCATAGAATACCTGTCATCTGGGGAATGCGGTCATCATTACCTACTGCGAATAGCGTATGTTCTATACCGGCGATAATCTGGGAGGCCGGACAGGTCATGGTACACGTCTCCTCCGGATCAGTTTCCTCAATTGTACGGGGATACTGGGAACCTTGAAGTGCTACCAGATCAAAACTACCACCGGGGAATAAAATGGACATAGCTCCGGTTTCCATGTTGATGCTGATTTCAACATCGACATCAGGCAATTCCTTGGCCATATCGACAACGCGACGGGCATTGACACAAACACTACCCGACCCACCTTCTACATTCTTAACAGGAACCTGGGCTGTAAGGGTATTTTCTGCATCAGATGCTGTTATAACAAGTTTATCCTCATCTATCTCCCAAAGGAAATTATCAAGAATTGAAATCGTATTTTTAGGATTTATCACTTTACTCACCCCCGAAAGAGTTGAATAAAGGGCCTTGCTCGCGATTTTAAAATTCATATTTAGTTTATTTTGATTTTCTTACACCAACAAAATTAGTGATTTATTCCCACTTAATCAAGCCCCCTTCGAGATTTTATATTACCCCCACACATCATAGCCGATCTCTGCGCATCGACATCAGACCAGGTATCACATTATAAAGTATCTTATGGATCCTTTCCAATTTATATTCATTTTTCGATGCCCCCAGTCGATTGTAGAACGTGGCTAGGATTTTAGCTTTAAGCTCCTCAGGGTAATCAGAGCGCTTTATATGCTTTATAAATGTCCCATGTCTTATTATCCTGCGATATGCCCCTACCAGATATTTATCTTCAATATACTTTAATACTTCAATGTCCTCAAAGCATATATTACCGGATTTGTAACCGTTTTCTGTGACATTATTATCATGCCGCCTCAATACGTTCAGCACCTCATAGATTTCGGCGACCTTACCTTTCCCCATTAATTTAGTCCAGAATAGCCAGTCACCAGAATTTCGCATTTTAGCACTTTCCTCCAGCATATTTGCGGTGACATACGAACGTCTGAATAACGTAGCACTAGCATTATACACATAGCATCCCCAATACATATTGTGGACAATATATTCAGCTCCATCATGTACAACAATGTCACCAATACGTTTCTCCATACGTTTCCCTTTCCAGATGGTATAATCACGTTGAATCACTTCATTGTTCTGGTTCACCACCGTACAACCGGTGAAACATAGCACTACATCCTGATTCGCCTCCATCGTTTCGACACATTTTTTCAGGAAAAGAGGAGTCGATGAATCGTCTGCTTCAGCAATCCATATATATTTTCCACGTGCAAGTTCCAGCCCTTTCTTCCATTGGGCAAATGGACTTCCAGTATTACTCTGATTTATAACGAAATGAGAAACTTTAGGATGCTTTGAATATGTCTGCAATATATCTACTGAATTATCCGTAGATGCATCGTCCAGAATAATCAATTCAAAATCCTGAAATTCCTGATTTAAAATTGACTCTATTCGCTCCGGAAGATAACGTGCATAATTGTAGTTAGGAAGTATGACGGAAACTAAGGGTGACATTCAATATGTAATTAGATATGTGTAGATGCTGTTGATACATTTACGCGCAAATTTACGAAAATAAAATAAAAAAGAGTAATTTTGTCTCCTATTTAAGTTCAATAACTCAAAGAATCTCAAGTATGTCAAACATCAGTTATGCGAAAATCAGCGTAATAATTCCCGTGTATAACGTAGAGAATTATTTGGAAAAATGCCTAGATTCTATAATAAACCAATCATTTAAGGAGCTTGATATTATAATCGTTGATGATGGTTCTACTGATAATTCTGGGAAAATATGCGACAGATATGCATCTTCCGATCCTCGCATTAGAGTTATACACCAGAAAAACAAAGGTGTTGCGAGTGCCAGAAATACCGGCATCTCAATTTCGGTAGCCGATACAATTGCTTTCGTAGATAGTGATGACTGGATTGAACGGGATATGCTTATTAACCTATGGAAAGGGATGACTGATACGGACGCAGATATCGCAATGTGCAATTTCTGTTATGATTATGACAACCGGTCACTTCCTGAAAATAGACTTGCCAATGTTGGGAGTAGTGTTTACTCATCATCTCAAGCAATAAATTTACTTATGGAGGGTGAGAAAATACACTATTACGTATGGAACAAATTATTCCGTAAGGATATAATCGGCAAAGGATTTGAAGAAGGGGCTTTATATGAGGATATTTTAGCAATGCCACAGTTATTATATTCTGCGCGCAGAATCTGCTATATACCATACGTCGGATACCATTATGCGCATCGACAGAGTAGCATCGTAAACCGCCCATCTGTAAAGGCACGTATAGCATATCTAAGCGCTCTATGCCGGCAGATGATATTTATACGGTCTATTTCCATATCGCCGGAAATTTATTCTGCCAAGTTGAATCAGCTTGCTACAGTTGGAATTGGAATTTGTCGTGATGAGGCAGAATATCATAAATATGATACTCTACAACATCGACACGTTGATGATGTTATATCGCTGCTTCAACCGTTTGAGATAGAATTTATGCCGATAATATCGGTCAAAAAGCGCAACAGATATAAAATGCTAAAAAATAATCCGAAACGTTTCTATGGTATTATCTATACTAGAAAATTCATAAAGTCACTATTTCTAAGTCTATATAAGAAGCGTCCGTAATAATTGCATCTACGAATGAAAGCATAATAAAACACCCCCGCGAAATCGCAAAACAATTCGTGGGAGTGTTTAAGGTTGAGCAAAAAGTATCTTCTTGCAGAAAAGCTTTATTCTGCAGCAGCTTCCTCAGTTGCAGGAGCCTCTTCCGCTGGGGCTGCTTCAGCAGCTTTCGCAGCCTCTTCAGCAGCCTTTGCGGCAGCGAGTTCTGCTTTTTTCTTTGCTACTTCTTCAGCTTTAGCGGCATTCTTGGCTTTTTCAGCTTCAAGGCGATCCTTTTCTGCGAGTTCACGCTGGCTTGCCATAGAAACTTTCAGTTTGTCAACTGACTGCTGCTTCTGAGCTTTCCATGCATCAAAACGCTTCTGTGCCTCTGCTTCATCGAAAGCACCTTTCTTAACACCACCCTGAAGATGTTTCATAAGAAGAACGCCTTCGTTGGAAAGAATGCTACGAACTGTGTCGGTGGGCTCTGCACCAACATTAACCCAATACAAAGCGCGCTCGAAGTTAAGAGTAATTGTAGCAGGATTAGTGTTCGGATTATAGGAACCTATCCTCTCAATAAATCTACCATCTCGTGGTGCCCTGCTGTCGGCGATAACAATAGGATAGAACGCATAGTTCTTACGACCATGACGTTGCAGTCTGATTTTTGTTGCCATTCTTTAAAAGAATAATTATTTTAAGTGGTTTGTAATGGTTTGCCGCGGAGGCACGAGCAATACATGCTCTCCTCCTAAAGCGACTGCAAAGATAAGCAGATTTTCTGATAATACCAACTGGGGTGAAGAAGATTTCTGATTTTCCTGCCCTGAAATTCTTACTTTTATTCTTTTTTATCTAATTTTGCATTGAAGGCACGCAACTCCACGTTTCTACTTTTGATGAACCATGTGTTTGCCGGGCCAATCAAAAATACACCAGAGCAATCATTTTAATGAAACCATTCTTATATTCCATTGCGGAAGCATATTACAATAACGAAGCCGACAAACTTGCTGACTTCTGCTTTATATTCCCGAACAAACGATCTGTAACTTTTTTCACCCATTATCTTAGTGCTATTATAAAAAAAAACGGCATCAACGGCTTTTCACCGTTAATCATGCCTCATACAACCACCATCACTGACTTTGCGGAGAGCTTTTCAGATGGCTTCGCATCTGCCGACAGAATGGAGATGATTTTCATACTATACGATGTATATCGGCAAGTCGTAACCCGGAACAACGGATATGAAGAAGCGGCGAAAGTTGATTTCAACAAATTTGTATTCTGGGCAGATACACTTATACAGGATTTTGACGATGTCGATAATGCTCTTTCTGACCCATATCAGATATTTAGAAATGTCAGCACTCTTAAAGAAATTTCTGCAAATTATCTGACTGATGAACAGGCAAAAATTGTCAGTGAATTTTGGAAAGACTTTGATATAAGCCCCGAACTTCAGGATTTTTGGAATCATATCGCGCATACCGCATCCGCCACCGATAAAAACACCGGCCATAATAACCGGAGAAGCGCTCGCGCCGGTTTTCTGAAATTATGGCAGGTTATGGGTGATATATATAATGGTTTCCGGGATCGATTAAAACATATGGGGCTGCATACCGCAGGAATGAATTCACGTATTACGGCAGAAAAATTAAAAGAGAAAGCACCATCGGAACTCCCCTACCAAAGATATATTTTTGTCGGATTCAACAGTCTTTCAGTTGCTGAAAAAACAATATTCCGTGCATTGTCCCAAAAGAAAAACCCAAGCGATGGGATATCTCTCGCTGACTTTTATTGGGATCTCGGCTCCCCCGTATTTTCAGATAATTCATTGCCTGGAATAGGAAAAGTGCAAGCCTATGCCGATGAGTTTAAATCACGATATGACTGTGTGGAACCTATTGAGAGTTTTCCTGATATCAGTGTCGTGGGCATCCCATCGAGAGTCGGTCAATGTAAGGCTATAAGCACGGCATTGGGACATTTATATCCGGATGTGGCTGATCCTATAAAGTTGAGACGCACTGCTATAGTGCTACCTGAAGAAAGTTTGCTATTACCTCTTGTAAACTCATTACCTCAACAAATCTCACCACTGAACATAACAATGGGATACAAACTGAAAAATACAGCCGTAGCCGGTCTTATACGTCTGATTGTATCCTTGCAGATGAGAGCATACAAGTCAAAGGTAGCAAAGACATTCTTCTACGAAGATGTGTTGCGTGTGCTTACCAATCCCCTTGTACGGGCCGTTAACCGTAATGTTGTCGACCGCATGCTCACAGAAATCAAGAGCAGACGTCTTTTCAATATCTCCGAAGAATTTTTCAGAACAGAAGAGTTCGCTGTTTTTACTCCGGTATTTACCATGGTTGCCGACAAGAAGAATTGTAATGATGTATTCGTTTATCTCAGACAACTTCTCGAATGGCTGGATGAAGCTCTTGTCACAACATGGAATCTCGACTCTCTGTCCGGAATACACGATTTCTGCTCTGAAGAATCTGACAACGAACCAGATGCGCATGTAACTGATACCCCGGCCACAACTCCGGCCAGTGACAGAGGCCTGGCATTACAACAGGCATATATTCGTAGATATACCAACGCCGTCATTCAGTTACAGAAACTTCGAGAGCGCTATCTGGAAACTCCGGATGGTGCCCCCCTTGTATACATGGAAGATGCCACTGTATTCAATCTTGTTGAGAAGATTGTAAAAGGCGAAATGCTTAATTTTGATGGTGTTCCACTCAAAGGTCTTCAGATTATGGGAGTTCTTGAAGCAAGAGCCCTTGATTTTGAAACAATCATTATCCCCTCAATGAACGAACGGATTTTCCCGAGGTCAAAATTCGGCACAACATTCATTCCGATGGTACTCAGAAGGGCTTATCACCTTAACACGACCGAAGATCAGGAAAATGCATATGTATATTTCTTCTATCGAATGATCTCGCGAGCCAAACAAGTTCACCTGCTTTATGATGCACGGACTTCCGGATTGAAAAGCAGCCAGCCATCAAGATTCATACACCAGCTACGTAGAATTATAGTGCCGGATAAATTGATTTTCAAAATTCTGCCCTACCGTCTGTCAAGTATCGCCACTCCGGATGTTTATGTACGGAAAACTCCTGAAATTATGGAGAAAATCAATCGGTTCAGAAGTTTAGAAAACCCAATGTATCTTTCTGCGACATCGATAGAGCGCTATCTCGGTTGCCCGGTGGCGTTCTACCTCGAGAACATCGCCGGCTTCAGGCAGGGTGAAGATATGAACGAATGGATGGATGAAGGTACCTATGGAGTAATAGTTCACGAAGTTTTTGAAACATTGTACAATAATGAGCTTAAACTCCGAGGAAATGCCAATGGTGTTATGATTACTGCCGATAATCTTGAGGAGATGGCACAGAACCACACGGCTTTAGACAAAATTATAACCCAAACAATCAACAAGCATTTTTCACGTTTGGGAGATGAAAACGATACCCCGCTTGTCGGAGACGCGCTTATTATAGGAAAAATAATGAAAATGCTGGTGGAATCCACTCTTCGGCGTGAAAAAGAACACGCGCCCTTCATATACCAATTCGGAGAATGGGACAAGCGCATGCATTTAATACTCGAAGGCTCTGATAATAAATCTATTGGAATTAATTTTACGTGTAAAATCGACCGTATAGACACGGTTGACATAAACGGCCAGTTCCCGCATCGCCGTATTGTAGATTATAAGACAGGAGGAGATCTTACAAGTGCGCGTAGTGTCCCGGCTGTATTCTCTGATTATAAAGTAAAGGCATTTCTACAACTGATGCTGTATTGTCAGGCATACGCCGGATATACAGGCTATAATGAGGCAATTCAACCGATTATTTTTCCCATCCGCACAGTTATGGTACGCAAACTTGAGCCGCTCCAATGGTCTGAACCGGAAGATAGCGAAGGAATTGAGCATGAATCTATGAAGAAGCCATCCGGCAGAAGTACCAGGTGGAAAGTCCTTGACTATCGTGACTACAGGAAAGAGTTTAACAATCACCTTATTACAGCTCTCGAAAATCTCTTCAATCCTGAAGTTCCATTTCGTTGTCCCGACAGCAATGATGCTTGTAAATATTGTCATTTCCTGGAAATATGTCGTCGTGAGATCCCAAGATAATATATTCATATTGCGATAGTTATGGCCGGTTTATATATACATATTCCATTTTGCAGACAGAAATGCGCATATTGCGACTTCTTTTCTTCGTCCAATGCTGCCGAAAACATGGTTCAATATATCGAAGCACTTGGGAATGAATGGGATATACGCAAAAATGAGATTGATTTAACTAAATTGACAACTCTCTATCTGGGTGGTGGGACTCCTTCTCTTATCCCTTTCGCATTACTGAAACGACTGTTTGACAAACTAAAAAAAGACATTGACATACTATCTCTTGAAGAGGTTACATTAGAGGCTAACCCTGAAGATATTACATCCGAATCCTTGAAACGTTACAGTGATCTCGGAATAAACCGCGTCAGCGTCGGAATACAATCTTTCGCCTCACGGGAACTTACCGAAATAGGTCGCGACCATACTCCGAAAGCCTCGCGGGAGGCCCTTCAGACCCTTGCGACCGCCGGTTTCAACTATAGCGCCGACCTGATGTATGGGCTTCCCGGACAATCCGCATCTGACTGGGAAAAGAACCTCTCGGAACTGCTTTCCTATTCGCCGCCGCACTTCTCGGCATACCTTCTTTCTTACGAACCGGGCACACGGCTTTACGCCCGTATGATGCAGGGGAAGGTTGAGGAAGCAACCGAGGAAGTCGCCTACGAAATGTTCAACATCTTATGCAATGAAGCTGATAGTGCCGGATATCACCATTATGAAATATCCAATCTCGCTCTCCCCGGTATGGAAGCCATACACAATTCTTCGTATTGGAACTACACACCATATATCGGACTGGGACCAAGCGCGCATAGCTTCGACGGAAACATACGCAGATTTAATCCTCCGGGGATAAAGAACTACATAACTAAACTTCTGAAAAAAACACTTACTGTTGAAACAGATAACGAGAATAAAACAAGCCGATTCAACGATTATATCATAACATCACTGAGAACCGATCGTGGTTTTGATTTCCGCATGGCTGAAAAACTGTTCGGAAAAAGACTGCTACAAGAATTCTGCAAGCAGATTCCCCGACTTTTCGAAAATGGAGATGTTGAATTCTCTGAAACAAACGTGCAAGGCAAGTTTTTAAGAATACCACGGAAACGATGGCTTACGTCCGATGGGGTAATGCGTGAACTAATCCTCTGAACGGATCTAACCGCGATCTCCAAGGCGAGCATCCGGCTCTATGCCACATCGTCGGAATTCAGTCGTGATGATATGGAAGATTGCGCGAGATGGCACATGCACGGTAAAGCTGTTCAACAAAGAACATTCTGACCATTTCGTGAGGAAATGTCATCTTAGACAGAGACATCATTGAATTTGCCCTGTCATACACGCCCTGTGAGAATCCATACGGACCTCCGACAACGAAATACAGGTTCTTTGATACCGCCATTGTCTGACGTTCGATAAATTCTGAAAACTGGCGGGAGGTGAACTCCTTACCCCTTTCATCAAGCAGAACAACATGATCTCCTCCCTGAAACTGCGAAAGAATCATCTCCCCTTCCGATATCTTCTGTAACTCAGGAGTCAGTTTCTTTGATGTCTTAACATCGGGAAGATTTCTCATCTCGAATTGAATCATTCTTGAAATCCGGCTTATGTATTCTTCTATACCTTCTTTCAGGTATGGTGTGGTTGTTTTTCCAATTGTAAGCAAACAGATCTTCATCTATTATTATGTAAACAGGCTGATATGATTAAACGCCAGACAGCCTCCTACGAGTTAATGCTTTCGCAGAAGGCTGTCAGACTATGTTGTTTGTAATCGTATGACCAATAATTATACATAACCGCGTACGATACCCCGACGCGAGTTACGTATAAATTCAATAATTTCATCACGCTCTTTAGTAGCGGGTATTTCCGCTTCAATGCGATCCACTGCATCTGAAACATTCAGACGCGACAGATACAGATATCTATAGATTTCCTGAATGTCGCGGATCTGATCGTTTGTGAAGTTACGACGGCGCAGACCTATCGAATTGACACCGGTGTATGCGATAGGATCGCGACCGGCTTTCACAAAAGGCGGAATATCTTTATTTATCTTCGCACCACCCTGAATCATAACATGAGCTCCGAGATGGCAGAACTGGTGAATCAGAGTTCCGCCCCCAATGACAGCAAAATCATCAATCTGTACCTCTCCTGCAACCTGAGTCGCATTCGACATAATAACGTTGTTACCGATCATACAGTCATGGGCAACGTGTGAATAAGCCATGATCAGGCAGTTGTTGCCTACACGTGTAAGCCCCTTTGATGCCGTGCCTCGGTTAACGGTAACGCACTCACGGATAGTTGTATGATCTCCGATTATTGCCACGGTCTCTTCACCTTTGAATTTGAGATCCTGAGGAATTCCCGAAATCACCGCACCGGGGAAAATATTGCAATATTTACCTATGCGGGCACCCTCCATTATGGTTACATTGCTACCGATATGTGTACCTTCGCCGATTTCAACATTCTGATCAATAGTTACGAACGGCTCTATCACCACACTGGGATGAATTTTGGCGGCCGGATGTATGTATGCAAAAGGTTGTTTCATTCTTATGGGATTTCAGATGACAATCTTATTTATTCTTCACAATCTGTGCCATGAACTCACACTCGCATACGACCTTGTCGCCTACAAATGCTACTCCTTTCATCAGGGCGCATCCACGACGTAGCGGTGTAAGGAATGAGACATGAAACAACAATGTATCTCCGGGAACAACTTTCTGACGGAACTTCACGTTGTCTATCTTCATGAAGTATGTCGAATAACGCTCTGGGTCTTCCACTGTTCCGAGTACCAGCAATCCGCCGGTCTGCGCCATAGCCTCTACCAACAGAACTCCCGGCATTACAGGTTCCTGCGGGAAATGCCCCTGGAAGAAGGGTTCGTTGACTGTGACATTCTTAACTCCAACAATATAGCTGTCGCCTTTATCTATAATTTTATCGACAAGCAGCATCGGATAGCGGTGCGGGAGATGCTCACGTATGGCATTGATATCCATCAGCGGTTCTACAGACGGATTATAAAGCGGTGCTTGTAGTTCCTGACGCTGTATATCCTTACGGATCTGTTTTGCAAAGGTCGTATTGATCTTATGTCCCGGACGACAAGCGATAATACGTCCTTTCAGCGGACGGCCGATAAGAGCCACATCACCAAGGACATCAAGAAGTTTATGGCGGGCAGGTTCATTCTCGAATACAAGCGGACGGTCGTTGATATATCCGAAATCGCAGACTTTCTTATGGGGAACTCCAATAAGATCGGCCAGATAATCGAGTTGTTGCTGAGGAACAATGCGATCGTAAATTACAATCGCATTGTCAAGATCACCTCCTTTTATAAGATTTGCATTGAGCAGAGGTTCTACTTCGCGTACGAATACGAATGTCCGGCTTGACGCTATCTCAGAACGGAAATCCGACATATTCTCCAAACGGGCATACTGATTAGCCAGTATCGGAGAATCATAGGAGATCATCACATCCACTGAGAAATCTGAGTCCGGAAGGACTGTAAGATGTGCGCCGGTTTCTTCATCGCGTACCTCGATCTTGTGTTTTACAATATAGAAGTTCTTATCAAGATTCTGCTCGCAAAGGCCAACACGATCAATTTCCTCTACATATTTTCCCGCGCTTCCATCAAGTATCGGCAGTTCAGGGGCATTCAATTGAATGAGACAGTTGTCGATTCCGGCGGCGTACAGAGCTGCTAAAGCATGCTCGATTGTGGAAATACGCACATCTCCGCGTGAAATAACCGTGCCGCGCTCAGTCTCCGTGACGTTCTCTGCCAGCGCATCGATTACCGGCTGATCAGGCAGATCAACACGTTGAAATTTGTATCCGTGATTTTCCGGAGCCGGAAGGAAACGGGCTTCAATCTCCAGACCTGTGTGAAGACCTTTTCCTTTTACCATGAACTCGCCGTTGAGAGTTTGCTGCTTCATATCTAAAGGTATCTATATCATAGGCAAGCGATTCTGATATGTCATTGTATCTGAATGCAACAAAGCATAATACAATCGTTCGCCAGTGAATATTAATTATTTATCTTATTTCTTATTTATTCTCTAATTCCACAATACGTTTCTCAAGATCCTTTATCCGTTCGAACATCCATGGCAGATTTTTGGATAACGCGGCCTGACGAACATATTTTCCCATATCGACTGCAGGAGACCCCATCAACCTACTGTTATCGCGGGCATTGCCGCTGATACCGGACTGTGCCCCGATCATAACATTGTTCCCGATAGTCACATGTCCTTTGAAACCAACTTGACCACCTACCATACAATTATCACCGATTTTTGTAGATCCGGCAATACCGGCCTGGGCAGCCATAACCGTATTCTGACCGATTACACAATTATGTGCGACCTGAATCAAGTTATCGAGTTTTGTTCCTCGTTTTATGAGAGTATGTCCCATTGTGGCCCGGTCGACTGTAGTATTTGCTCCGATCTCTACATCATCTTCGATTTCCACAATACCGATCTGCGGAATCTTATTATAATGCCCGTCAACAGGAGCGAAACCGAATCCATCTGCTCCTATGACAGCACCGGAATGAATAATACATCTCTTACCGATCTTACAATTATGGTATACTACTGCATCGGGATAAATCACTGTAGCATCGCCGACCGAAACATTCGCTCCGACATATGCATTAGGATAGATTTTAGCCCCGGCACCGATTACTGCTCCTTTCCCTATATATGCAAAAGCACCGATATATGCATCTTCCGGCACTGCAACTCCTTCTGCGATAAAGCATGGCTGTTCAATGCCGGTTAGATTTGGTTCCATCATCTTGGACACCATTTCAAGCAACGCTGCTACAGTTGCATAAGGATCTTCAACCCTGATCAATGTGCATTTCAGCGGTTTTTCCGGAATGAAGTCATTAGCTACCAGTACAACAGACGAACCGGTAGTATATATATATTGGGTATATTTAGGGTTCGCCAAAAATGAAATGGCTCCCTCATGTCCTTCCTCTATCTTTGCAAAAGAGTTAACAACGGCGTCGCCGTTTCCCTCTATAACACCGCCTGCAATAGCGGCTATCTGAGAAGCTGTAAAATGCATCGGTTATCTTTTAAATAAATTACAATGCAGATAATCAACAAATTAGCGTTAATTTACACTGCATTGAAACCAATTAATAAGTACCGTCCGTCAGTATCCGAGTATCTGACGTGGGGATTTATCATGCAAAGTAACCAAAAAAAAATGAAAAAACCTTATTTTTAGTCATTTTTTGCATCAACGGGAATATTATCGATGTCAGCCCACACCCCCGGTATCATTGTCTCAATGATACCGGTGCCGATATATCATCATGAATCATATAAGGAATCTTTATGCATTCCTCATAATTCTTGATAAGTTGATTAGTGGATTATGATATGCCGAGTAATTCGATATCAAAAATAAGCGTTGAGCCTCCAGGTATACCGGGTATTGAGCGCTTACCATATCCTTGTTCAGCCGGTATATAGATTTCATATCTGTCACCGGGGTTCATTCGGCATAACGCGATATTCCATCCGGGGATAAGATCGCGCAATCTGAATGCCGGTGCAACACCCGATCTGCTGCTGTCGAAAGTTTTTCCATTAATCGTTTTACCCGTATAATGAACTGTCACTACGCTCGAACGATTGGGAGAGTTTGCCGCGCTGTTTCCTTTCTTAATCACTTTATACAACACGCCCTTTTCAAGTTGAAAAATTCCAGGTTCCTCAGCCTTTTTTCTTAACCACTCCCGATTTTTCTCTATATATTCTTCTTTTGCCATATAAATATCATCAATTACAATTACCGATGCAACATTTAATGATTCCTGAGCTGCATAAAATCTCTCAAAAGAGTGGTTTAGGACGTGTAGCCTGAAAATCTTTCAGATAGGTCGGAACCGAATACGCCAGCGAAAGAAACTCATGCTCCCGATACGCCTTATCTGCAAGTGCCTGCATATCAACAGCCAGAGGAGTGATCCCTTCAATAAAGCGAGCGTTTGAAGATGTGATCAGCTGACGGGCCTTGTCACTCCCATTACCGAAAAACAATACTTCTCTTTCAGAAAGCCAAGTGCTGTATGACATCTCGTCGAGAATCAAAGGCGCCGGTGAGGCAAGGGTTTCTAAAGCGAGATTATACACGGCTGTATATACTTCCATCCTACGCGCATCTATCATCGGCGCGAACAATACATCCGGATTATCAATATCATGACTGAACATTACTGAAACAGCCATCAGCTTAAGTGTATCTACACCGATAAGCGGAACATTCAAAGCATATGCAAGTCCTTTCCCCTCAGATAACCCGATCCGTAACCCTGTGTAACTTCCCGGTCCAAGACTCACGGCAACCGCATCAAGTGACATTTCATGGCGACGGAGATGATCCAATGCCCCCTTTATGAAACCGCTTAAGACCACCGCATGATTCCGGCCGTTAAATTCTTCATAATGTTCCAAGACGGCCCCGTCGGAGGTAAGAGCCACTGAACATACATCGGTAGACGTTTCTATATTTAAAATAGTAGCCATTATTATCACAATTTTTTTCAGTACAAAATTAATGCTTTCACATGAAAAATATATAAATTTGCACTATGTTTGTCGTTAAATTCTGTTCGCCTCAGATTATAAAGGTTATGGAATTTACTGACCCGCAGTAGATAAATGACTTAACATCAGTAAGGAATACCATGCTACTATCTATGACAGGATTCGGGAATGCCACCGTAGAATGCCCGACAAAAAAAATAACCATTGATATAAAATCGCTTAACAGCAAGCAGCTTGATCTGTCTGCGAGGGTACCGGCCGGTTACCGTATGCTCGAAGCAGAGATACGCAGTATCGTTCAGGCGACTCTCGAAAGAGGTAAAGTGGAACTCAATATGTCAGTAGAAAGTCTGACAACCGATACATCCGTACATCTCAACACTCAGGCACTTGCCGGGTATAAGGAACAGATCGAGAATGCCTCTGCTGATCTGCATATTGATGAACCTGCAGATATGTGGAGTATTCTGATGCGCTTTCCTGACGTAATAAAGAGCGAGAATGCTCCTGACGTCAGTGATGAAGAGCGGCAAGCTACTTTGCAGGCTGTCAAACTTGCTGTCGATGCCCTTATGGATTATCGCAGGACAGAAGGTCTGAAACTTGAGGAATTCTTTATTCAAAGAATTTCAACCATAGGTTCCTTGCTCGAAGAGATACCCCGCTATGAATCGGAGCGCCTGATAAAGATCCGGAGTCGCATAGAGGACGGACTGAATTCCATACCCAAAGTGGATTATGATAAAGGACGTCTCGAACAGGAGATGATATTCTATATCGAGAAACTTGACATCAACGAGGAAAAGCAGCGTCTACGCCAGCATCTCGATTACTTCATGGATACTCTCCGCGGTCCCAAAGGTCAGGGTAAGAAACTTGGTTTTATTTCTCAAGAAATGGGAAGGGAGATCAACACTATGGGGTCGAAAAGCAATCATGCCGATATGCAGATTCTTGTCGTAAAAATGAAAGATGAACTCGAGCAGATCAAGGAGCAGGTTCTTAACGTCATGTGATATCTTAAAAGTAAAAATAATCCCAAACAACGATATTGTATGGAAAAGATTGGTAAACTCATTGTTATTTCCGCTCCGTCCGGATGCGGTAAATCAACCATTATCGGGGATATAATGGATCGTGGAGAACTGGACCTGCAATTCTCCGTATCAGCGACCAACCGCAAACCGCGCGAAGGTGAAACCGACGGCGTAAGTTATCATTTTCTGTCGGATCAGCAATTCAAGGATCTTATCGCGGAGGGTGCTTTCGTTGAGTATGAAGAAGTGTATCCCGGTAGATATTACGGCACTCTCCGCAGTGAGATTCAGAACAGGATTGCATCCGGCAAGAATGTGATTCTCGATATCGATGTCAAGGGAGGAATAAATGTAAAAAAACAGTTCGGTGAGACTGCAATAAGTATTTTTATCGCCCCTCCCTGTATTGAAGAATTACGTCGGCGCCTCAAAGGGAGAGGATCAGACAGTGATGAGGAGATAGAGCAGCGTGTAGGACGCGCCGAATATGAGCTCGGCTTCAGTAAAGATTATGATTATGTGGTAATCAATGATAATCTGGCGGAAGCAATATCGGCTGTAGAAAAAATAATGGCCGACTTTATCCGGAAGTAAGTTAAAAAACGGAATGACTGTAGGAATTTTCGGCGGTTCATTTAATCCGGTGCATAACGGGCACCTTATGGTGGCAAAAACCATAGTGGAACGTAATATAGCCGGTGAGGTGTGGCTTACAGTATCACCTCTGAACCCTATAAAAAAGGATCCGGAGTGTCTATTGCCTGACAGAGAACGTATGGAAATGGCGAGACTTGCAGTTGAAGACATTTCCGGGCTGAAAGCTTCGGATATAGAATTAACTCTGCCACGTCCATCCTATACGATCACCACTCTCAGAACACTGTCAGAGTTATATCCGAATTACACATTCCGCCTTATAATCGGTTCGGACAATATGCTGATCTTTGACAGATGGAAAGATCATGATGAGATTATGAGATTGTATACGCCTATAGTATATCCCCGACCGGGATACGAGTGCGATATCGCTCTGAAAGATTTTCCGGAAATGGAGATATCGAGTACTGAAATCAGAGAACGTCTCAAAAATAATCAGCCGGTTGACACTCTCCTGCCTCAAAATGTATATCACTACATTAAACAATATCATCTCTACGGTGTAACTGATACCGAGTGATACAAACTGTAATGATTTATTTAGCTGCGAACAATGGCTACATCATTAAATACTAATGCAATTGCATTCATTGGGCTGTGCAGTGAATTCTGTTCGGCCGTTGAGACTACAACAGAAACCGAACGTGAGTTTTTTATTGGCAATATGCTGAAACTGCTCCCTCGCATTTATATTTCAGCGACAGATCTGACAACTGATTTTGCCGACGGTATAGACGGGTACATAGAAAGTGCCCTTTCGGAAGAGCATTATGATATCGCACGTAGCAATATAGAAGCGTTGATGGGTGAAGAGGACGTTTTTCTGGAAGTCTTCGAGGAAGATATGAAATACTCAGAGACTCCTGTAGCTGCCAGCGTATCGGAAAGCCTCGCCGACATATTCCAAGTTTTGTATAACTTTCTGTCGGCTATTCGTGATACCACTGATGAGACAGCACAAGAAATGCTGGCTACCGTACGTGAAGATTTCCATTCTTACTGGAGTGCGCCGTTATGCAATGTTTTGCGTGCATTGAATCGTATAAAGATGAATGAATAACCTTTCGAAACTCTGAAAAATATGCCTACTTCCGATCCACGACAGCGCATATTGGAATTGCGCGACGAACTGAATCGCCATAATCACAACTATTATGTTTTGAATTCCCCGGAAATATCCGACCGGGAATTTGATTCACTGATAAAGGAACTCGCTGAACTGGAAGAAAAATATCCAGACATGAGTGACGAACTGTCGCCGACCAGAAGGGTCGGTTCTGATCTAACTGACGGTTTTGAGCAAATAGCTCACATATATCCGATGCTCTCGCTGTCGAATACATATTCTATCGAGGAAGTTGATGAGTGGTTCGCAAGGGTAAGAAGCGGGCTCGGAGGTGAAAAATTTGAGATTACCGGAGAAATGAAATATGACGGTACATCGATATCGCTCATATACGAACATGGGAAACTGATAAGAGCCGTCACACGCGGAGATGGGGAAAAGGGAGATATAGTAACTGAAAATGTAAAAACGATCAAAAGTATCCCGCTTAAACTGCAGGGATCAGGATGGCCGGATTTATTTGAAATACGCGGTGAGATACTGATGCCGTGGGAAGCTTTCGAGCGACTGAACAAAGAAAGAGAATTTAACGAGGAACCGTTATTCGCCAATCCGCGTAATGCAGCATCAGGCACGCTGAAAATGCTAAATTCACGTGAAGTTGCCAAACGTGGACTTGATGCATATTTTTATTATCTATTGGGTCCGGAACTTCCATATGACAATCATTTCGATAATATGATGGCAGCAAGAGAATGGGGATTCAAAGTTTCGGAAATAATGACCCTTCTGACATCTATCGAGAAAGTTGATGAATTCATCAGTCACTGGGATAGTGCCCGAAGAGAATTGCCAGTGGCTACCGATGGCCTTGTTTTTAAAGTAAACAATCTTCGACAGCAACTGAATCTCGGATATACAGCGAAATCGCCGCGATGGGCTATCGCATATAAATTTCCTGCCGAAAAAGCATTGACGCGCCTGCGGTATGTGAGTTTCGAAGTAGGCCGAATGGGTATAATAACTCCGGTTGCCAATCTTGAGCCGGTTCTTTTGTCTGGAACCATTGTAAAACGGGCATCGCTCCATAATGAGGATATCATCAAAACACTCGGTATACATGAGAATGATCTGCTCTACGTTGAAAAAGGTGGCGAGATAATTCCAAAAATCACCGGTGTAGACGAAAACGGAAGAGATGCGGACGCTGAACCGATAAAATTCGTAACCAGATGCCCGGCTTGCGGCACTCCACTTGTCCGCGTAGAGGGGGAAGCGTCCTGGCTGTGTCCTAACAAATTCGGATGCCCGCCGCAAATTGCCGGCCGTGTAGAGCATTTCGTTGGGAGAAAAATGATGAACATCGATGGAATCGGCGAAGAAACATCCCAACAACTTTTTGCGAGCGGTATAGTAAGAAATATAGCTGATTTATACGATCTTACGAAAGAAAAGCTATTAACTCTGGAGGGGTTCGGACAGAAGAGTGCCGATAGAGTTCTCGAGGGATTGGAAGCTTCAAGGAATATTCCTTATGATCGTGTGATATATGCCTTATCCATTCCCTTTGTGGGAGATACCGTAGCCAAGAAAGTTGCAAAGGCATTCCCTGATATTGATAGTCTGATGAATGCAACAGCTGAAGAACTTGCTTCTGTAAAGGATATCGGTCCGCGAATTGCAGAAAGTATTGTGGAATATTTCGGAAATCCGATAAATCGCGAAATTGTAGCTCGCCTTAGAAATGCAGGTCTGCAATTTTCCGGAACTGACGCAGGAGAAAGTCTGTCGGACGTCCTTGCAGGGAAGACATTCGTAATAAGCGGTACTTTCGCACATCACTCGCGCGATGAGTATAAACGCCTCATCGAACTTCACGGTGGTAAAAATGTAAGCTCTATTTCAAAAAAGACAGATTACGTATTCGCCGGTGAAAACATGGGACCTGCAAAACTTGAGAAAGCAACGAATCTCGGGATTCCGATTATTGATGAAAATACATTCCTCGAAATGATCGGTGAGAAAAACTGATTACTTGAAAATCAGGCTTGACAAAACGCAATTCCTGCAGCCTTTAGTTTTTCAGGAGTACCTATATCAAACCATCTGAACGGTGATGGAGGACACCATCCGTAGATAGCCAACTGATTGATTGCCCACAAATAGAACGGCATTATAGAAAAGGGATTGCCCTCTCCGGCAATCTCTTTTTCATACCGTCGGAGAAGCTTGAAGATATCTGGAGATACTATATGAACTCCCCCAAAAGCCATCGAAATATAATTTTCAAGATTTACGGATACCGGAATTTGTTGCCCTGAGTTAAGATTTTTCCAACCCTGCAGCAGATTGGATTGTGAAAAATATAGCATTCGTGATGAACTACGTGATGACACCAAAAGAGTTACATCACTTCCATGCGACAGATGGGACTGTTTCATGTCAGAGATAGAAGCATCGGTTATTATATCTGCATTATGGAGAAGAATCGGTTCCGATCCCATCAATAATTCTTCTGCCTTCAGCAACCCTCCCCCTGTATCAAGCAGGCGCCCGGTTTCATCGCTTATGGTGACATCGAGTCCGAAGAACGAATTATGTTCAAGAAACTCAATAATCTGCGAAGCAAAATGGTGTACATTCACAACCACTTTCTTAATGCCGGCATCCCTGACACGGATCAAAACCCTTTCAAGAGCAGGAACACCGCAAACAGGAGCAAGCGCTTTCGGATGACTGTCTGTAAACGGTTTCAGTCTTGAGCCGATACCGGCCGCGAATATCATTGCTTTCATTACAGTTTCAGCGTCATAGAGTTGTCAATACTGTCAGGAGGTTTTGCTCGCGGTGATGAACAACGACCCGCACCAGGGGATACTTCACTGCAAAATGGTGAGCCAATGTTTCTGCACTGTACACAGAACGATGGCGCCCGCCGGTACATCCGAAGGCGACACACAACGAAGAGAATCCGCGTTGCATGTAACATTCCACAGACTTTTCTACGATTGCCGTAGCGTTTGACAGGAAGCTTATTATTTCCCCGTCCTCCTCGAGAAATCTCCGAACCGGAGCATCCAGGCCTGTCAATGATCTGTATTCCTCATATCTACCGGGATTATTAATACCACGGCAATCAAATACGAATCCGCCTCCGTTACCGGACAAATCGTATGGCACTCCCCTTTTATACGAAAAACTACTTACAGTCAGTGTAAGCCCGTTATATTGTGGCAATCCTGCAATTGCTTTGAGATCCAAAATTTTCTGCGAATCGGCGATTCTTGCAGATAACTCTTTAAGGTATGGGAATCGCGAGGCTGCATTGGCAAACTCTGTATCCATCGGCGATGCGAAAAAATTAAATAAACTTTTGACACCATTAGGTATACTTCGAAGAAAGTGTGGCTTGCGCTCAGTCCATCCTCTGAATCCATATGCTCCCAATGTCTGTAATATGCGGAACAACACATATACGGGTAGTAGTGTTCGGAACTTATCTTTATCGAACTTTGGAGAGATTGAGGCCGCTTCGTCAATATATGCCTCGATCATATGTTGTTTGATCTCATCAGGAAAAGCCGCCTTCGCCTGCCAGAGGAATGAGACAAGATCGTATTGAGCAGGTCCTATACGGCCTCCTTGGAAATCTATTACATAAGGGTTCCCATCTTTAAGCATTATATTACGACTTTGAAAATCACGTACCATAAAAGTTACGGAGGTCTTTGCATCGTCGTATATTATATCGCGTAAACTTTCAAGTTCACTATCGAGAGCGCATTCGTCAAAGTCTAATCCCACTGATTTAAGAAAACAATATTTGAAATAGCTTAAATCATTTGAGATCGTACGCATACTCAATCTTTGCTCCGGGTAACATCGGGAAAAATCCATTCTACAAGCGCCAGTCATCTGTATATGCGGGAGCAGACGTATACAGCGCTCTATGATCTTTTTTGTTTCCGTTGAATATGAGCCGTCGGGAGATAGCATGTCGGAAAGCGATGTATCACCGAGATACTCCTGAATATATACCATCTCATCATCCGAGACCGCATATACCTCCGGTACCGGAATGCCATGGCTCCGAAAATGACGTGCCAGATATATGAATGCACGGTTTTCGGCTGTGTCAGCACCGACTGTCGCTATGGCCTGCCTGCCATCACTTCCGGTAACAAGAAAATATGAGCGATCGGAGCCAGATACAGGGAGCTTGGTTATTTTATCCGGCAGAATACCATAACAGCTCTGAAATAGCTGCGAAACAGTAGTGGCGACATTGTTCATTTTTGCAAGCTACAGTAAAAAAAAGAATTAAACGATTGAAGTAGCGACAGGATATTATCCGATAATAATGTTATTTATCAAATATCTATACGGTAATTATATAAATAACAACGCAGGGATCGACCGACCAATTCAAGCGATCTACCCTGCGTATTGATTCAGTTCGTTATCTTACTTGGTTTGTGCCTCATCAGCTTCTTCTGCTTTTTCAGCGGCTTCATCCTGAGCGATCTCTTCATCCTTGAACTCGGTAACGCCGGCGGCTATCAGCTGATTGTACCAGCTGAAAAGCTTACGGATATCTGTAGTGTAAACTCGATCTTCATCAAAATCTGGAAGTATGGATTTGAAGTACTCCCGAAGATCTGTATCGCTCATAGATTTTGCCTCAACCGACTGGCCGCCTGTAGCTTGCTTGATTTTATCAAGTACCTCGGTGAGAGGCACATCTGCCTCGTTTGTATAAATTGCTATATCGCCAAGTGATACAACTTTATCACGGGCATACGCAGGCATACGTTTCCCATTGGCTATATTTTCGACTATAAGCATATTTTTGCCCTGGTTTACCAATTTATATAGACCTGGTTTACCAGCAATAGACAGTATTCTTTTAAGCATAACTGTTTTAATTTATTATATTCATAAATATGATACAAAGTTAACCAACTTCCGTCAATCTTACAACCGTTTCCATGATATTTAGCATGATAAAGAAAAAAAATATCTGTGTATGTCACAGAAGCGTTGTGTGAACGAGGAGTTATTACTAACTTTGCAAATCAAATCATCACATCAACCTCATATATGGCAAAAATAGGATCAGTTCTGACTCCTGTAGGTCGCAAGGCATTATTGCTCGGAAGCGGCGAACTCGGAAAAGAAGTAGCAATCGAACTCCAGCGTTACGGTATCGAAGTAGTGGCATGTGACCGCTATCCCGGAGCTCCTGCCATGCAAGTAGCTCATCGGTTCCATGTAATAAATATGTTGGATCCGGAGGAACTTCGCAGAGTAATCGAACTTGAAAAACCGGATCATATCATTCCGGAAGTTGAAGCAATCGCAACACCGGAACTTCTCAAACTTGAAGAGGAAGGTTATCGTATAACTCCGACAGCACGTGCGGCATGGCTTACAATGAATCGAGAAGGTATCAGGAGACTTGCAGCAGAAGAATTGGGATTACCCACCTCCCCCTATAAATTTGCAGATAATCACGATGATTTCGTTGCCGCAGTAAAAGAGATTGGAATACCATGCGTGGTTAAACCAGTGATGAGTTCATCGGGTCACGGCCAGAGTACGATAAAGAAGGAGGAGGATATAGAGGCTGCTTGGAAAGAAGCTCAGGAAGGAGGCCGTGCAGGTGCCGGAAGAGTTATCGTAGAAGGGTTTGTGGATTTTGATTATGAGATTACACTTCTTACTGTGCGATCTCTTTCAGGAACCACATTCTGCGAACCGATAGGTCATATTCAGGTCAATGGCGATTACCGCTACTCATGGCAGCCACAGCCCATGAGCAAAAAAGCTCTCGAACAAGCCCAGACTATCGCGGCTGCCATTACCGAAGCCTTGGGAGGGTATGGTATCTTTGGTGTAGAACTCTTCATTAAAGATGATAATGTAATTTTCAGTGAAGTATCACCACGCCCTCATGATACTGGCATGGTAACAATGATTTCTCAGGATCTGAGTGAATTTGCTCTGCATGCACGCGCTCTTCTGGGTCTTCCCGTTCCTGAAATCAAATTCCTCGGATGTTCTGCATCACGAGCTGTTGTAGTTGAGGGTGATACTGATAAAATTGAGTTTGAAAACCTTGAGAATGTGCTTAGAGAAGGTGGTGTTCAGATGCGTATATTCGGAAAACCTGAAGTGAAAGGACACCGACGTATGGCTGTAATTCTGGCAACAGATGAAACTGTTGCAGCAGCCCGGGCAAAAGCCGAACGCGCATTCAACATGTTAAAAATCAACGTTTTACCACGCTAATTAATCCATTGCAATAAACGATAAAACCGCGCTCATCTGTTCATAGAGATGAGCGCGGTTTTATCATTTATCATGATGTATCTCATGATTACAGTCGGCCTGATTCTGCTATCAAATCACGTACCTTTCCGGAAAAGCTTTTTTCCTTGACCAATCGTTCTAATGTCAGATGCATACGATATCGCCAATAATGGCGGGAAATTGCAGGAATATTAATCTGTTCCTCACGAGGATTATCGCGACGAAGTTTTCCATCGACAGATAACCAGTCCTGCAACGGAAGAATACACAGCATGGAGGGAGCCTTAAGATTCGATTCTACAATTTTTTCACATATCCATGGTTCAGCAGACTCCGGGGCAGTACCCTGTTCATGAAGCATATGATTGAAGAAACTTTGAGTTTGCACCCGGTTTTCCTCCCACCACTGTCGGATTCCACCCATATCGTGGGTTGATGTCGTACATACCGAATAATATGGGTAATTCGCAGGATTACCAAATTGCTCAGCAGGATTCTTCGGCATTCGCTGAATATCTAAAGTCAGAATTTCAAGCGCACTCATTACAGCGGGCACACAAGCCGGAATCATCCCGAGATCTTCAGCACATGTAAGCATCGATGTGGCATCTATAATCGGAGGTAGCTTCCACATCGCTTTGTCATACCAGAACTTGTTATGACGATGATAGAAAAAGTCGGTATACAACCGGTCGAAACACCATCTCTGATAGTCGTTCAGCGTGCGATATATATATGTATGCTGAGCCGAAATTCGCGGATGGTATTTACCCTTTTCGATAGGGTCTTCAATAAACAGAACCTGATCGATAAGTTCCATCAGCCCATTGCACAAACAATGATTCTTGCTGTCGTGAGACCTATTTGCAAAATAATCTGCTATACGACGCTGTGTATTGAATTCAGAACGCAACCTATATACCCCCCTACCGGTATTTTCTAAGAACCGTTCTTTTACCTCATCGACATATTCACCGAAAATATCGGGGAGAAACCAATCGCGTACATATGGAAGTGTATGTTCATTTACATCAAACCTGAAATCAAATTCAGAGCTAATATCTTCCGGAGTAAACGGTAGAGCCGGATTAAATATTCCAAGTAACCCGTGAAGCTGATCCATCGGTATCTGCCATATACGGAAGAAGCCGAGAACATGATCAATACGGTAAACATCGAAATATTCCGCCATTTTAGCAAAGCGGGCTTTCCACCAAGCGAAACCGTCACGCCCCATCTCTTCCCAATTATACGTCGGGAATCCCCAATTCTGCCCGAGTACAGAAAAATCATCCGGAGGAGCCCCTGCCTGACAGTCAAGGTTGAACAAGTGTGGAGATATCCATGCATCTACACTGTCACGCGATATTCCGATGGGGATATCACCTTTTAATGATACCTGGCGCGAATGAGCGTACTCTCTTACCTGCTTCATCTGATTAGCGAGATTCATTTGAATCCAGAATACATAATTGGCTTCAAATGTATTTTCAGCAAGCAGGCGGTCCACCTTATCTTCATCATAAATTTCAAAGTCTCTCCATCTTTTGAATTCAGGTGTACCGAATTGATCACGAAGAATACAGTATGCGGCATACGGTTTCAGCCATAAACTGTTTTCCTCAATATATTTCTTAAACTCTCCGGAGGCAGTGACTTGATCGTTAATTTCACAGAACAGCTCACGTGTATACGCATTCTTGGTGGCATTTACCCGTTCATAATCAACATCTTCCAACGAGTTTAATTCCTGTCGTATTGTCTCATAGTAATCTTCTCTGGCCGCATCCGAAAGTTTTCCGACTGTGGGAATATGGAGATACATAGGATGCAACGCAAAGCAGGAATTGGCATTATATGGATATGAATCAGTCCATGTATGCGTCATGGTTGTATCGTTGACGGGAAGTACCTGAATGAATTTTTGTCCGGTCATTACCGCCCAGTCAACAAGTTTACATAAATCATGAAACTCTCCTACACCAAAATCATCATCAGAACGTAGAGAAAACACTGGAATAGCAACACCAGCTCCACGCCAATTACTTTGAGGATTGGCAAAACGCAATCCACTTACAACAATACATGCTCCTTTGGTATATGGATTGACTGACAAACGCCTGTTGTCGTTTAACTCCCACCCAATTATCTTTCCGGTATTTTTTTCAATGAGTATGAATTTATATTCAATAGAGTACGGTAGTTCTGTCAGAGGTATTGAACAACGCCAGGTCGGATAATCAGCATCACTGAGGCGGATGGAACGTTTTGTATCCCAGTTCCCCATCGCATCGCAGGATCCGCATACGGCCAACACCTGATCCGGCGTGATCATAGGAGCGTCAACACTCAAGAGTAAGGTTCCCTCAACCGGCAATACGGGAAGCGCAGGATTTTGACGCCGGCATATACAATCAGAAAATACAACAGAATAATATGGTTTATTCCATGGTTGATCTTGCCAGCTATCATATATCTCGTATTCATGAACTCTTGTTCCAGGAACAAATGAATGGGGCTTTTTCCCCCATTCATAACGTCGGGTTCCATTTTCACGACATACTATATATGAGTATTCGAACTTATCGGTATAATCCGGCAAATGTATATTCAGAGACCAAGTACGATCTCCCTCAATATCCATTTTGACGGCACAATCGGGATCGCCTCCACCGAGTTCGGGAATCGAGCCGGATATACATAGTGTCTCTCCCCATCTGGTCCGATAATCTATATTGAACTTTATGTTCATAAGATATTAAAGCAACGCATTTTACCTATGTAAGTCTACAATCAAAACGAGTTTAAGATGGCACAACACCATCTTAAACTCGTTTTCTTTTTAGAGCAACTTAATACTAATGTATCTTTTCGGATTCTTTTTCACATCAATCAACAGCGAGTCAAGCGATGCCGCACAATTATTCAGATTATCGTATAATGTGCTATCATGGGTTATTAGACCCAAAGAAGACTCCGGATTATTCAAAGTTCCAGATAATTCTTTTAGATTTGCAGAAAGCACATTCAGATTCTGAATCATTGAGTCAATAGGAGCCTCTTTCAGATTTCCTGCAACTTGCGCGAGATCACTACTCATCGTGTTAAGATTACCTGTCAGAGAATTGATATTTTGCATAACAGGAGGAAGAGCTCCTGCAGTAGTCCTGATCTGCTTCATCGTAGCCTCGAGATTACCAGTTATGGCATCTAAACGTTTCACTGACTGAGATACAGACGAATCCCCTACGAGTCGATTTAAGTTAGTTAGCAATGAATCTACTTTTGGGAATATCGCACTTATTGAAGGCATCAGACTACCTGATATATTATCCAGCATGCCTGTTGCGGTGCGACTCGCAATTGTACTACCGACCTCTTCATAGTCGGAAGCATCGCTCAGGTGAAGAACCACCGTTGCCGTTCCGAGAATATCCTGCTCAATTACTGCCTCTGAACCTTTCGGGATGCGCAATGCTTTATCCACACTGAGTTCCACCCTGACATGTCCCGGATTAGTGAAATCATAATCTATTTCTCTCACCTGCCCGACCTTAAATCCATTCAGGGTCACCGGAGCAGATTTTTGGAGACCAGCGACATTGGTATATGTACCATAATAGTAATTCGCTGCTTTAAAAACATTGATGCCCTTAAGAAAGTCAATCCCGAAGAAGAGAACAAGTAAGGCCACCACCACACATAATCCTATGATTAATTCTTTTTTTAGCGACTTCATATGCCGAATTATTGAGTTTCTATAAATTGACAGTTAATCTATTCCGGATTATTGTCACACCGTCTGTATATTGTCCTTATTTAATAAAATCTACTCTTTTACCGTTTACCATTTTTATAATAAAGCAACCCGGAAAGGTTCGCCGTATTGTTTTCATAAGTGTCTGTGCTTCTGAAACCTGAGTTGTCTTGCCGACAGCATATTTATACATTCCTCCATCCTTATAATATTCTACATCGGTCAAACCCTTCAGTTCTGACGATCCCTTTTTTACAGCCTCAGCACTGGCAAGTATCTGAACATAATACATGGGCTCATCTGTATCGGATGATATTTCAGGAATTCCAGCTGTCTGTTTTACATTGGTAATGGTTTCTGCATAGACTTTCGCTCCGGTTTCATCATTCGTCGAACCAATCTCAGGTATATTGACAGCAAGATGCGGCGCTTCGCCAGACGCATGACGATGGTAGCCTGCATGTGTAGGAACCAACGCCTCCGCAACCTTGATATTCTCACCTGTTGTCTGGGCGCCATATGTATTGATATATGCACAGAGGGCATTATACAAAGCTATTACCATTTCCTCCTGTCCTTCATCCGATGCCATAAATTTCTCCGCCTCCGGATTACAGATGAAATCAAGTTCCACCAATACAGACGGCATAGATGTGGCCCATAATACCCAGAAGCCGGCCTGGCGTACGCCTTTAGGTTCACGACCAGCTGTTTTAACAAGTTGTCCGTGAATAGCGTCCGCGAATTCAATGCTTTGATCCAAACGATGATTCTGTGACAATTCAAACACGATATCGCTTTCCAGAGAATTCGGATTAAAACCGGCATATTTCTCTGTATGATCCGCCTCAAGCTCCATAACAGCATTTTCCCGCTTGGCGACTGCCAGATTTTCGGCAGTCTTATGAAGTCCCAATGTATATACCTGACAGCCGGTAATCCGAGTGCGGTTCCGATTTTTTTTATCTACGGAGTTGATATGCACAGACATAAATAAATCGCTACCAGCCTTATTAGCTATTGCCGCACGCTCACTAAGCTCAACAAAGACATCTTTATCACGCGTATACACAACCTTTACATCCGGCAAATTCTGTTCAATCAAGGCCCCTAATTGCTTAACGACCGATAGAGTAACAGTTTTCTCATTGGTTTTGACACCTATAGCTCCATAATCCTTTCCGCCATGGCCCGCATCAAGTGTCACTACAAATTGGCGCGCTGACAGAGTCCCGAAAACGGGTGTTATCAGCACCAGACATAGCACACAGATAAGTCGGCCTACATGTGAGATTCCGGAACAATGCATATTTGCTAAACTTTTCACAAAGTTAATAAAAAACGTTGTCACCCGCAACCGAAATTCGCTATTAATTTATGTAGTTCTCTTTTATACTATATTTATCGCCAAACGCACCAAATCAAGCTGTTATTTAAACAGAGATGCATTTGGAAATAATCAAAACTAATATCCGGTAATATAATGCCACTTGTCAGACAAGCGATTCATATTACGGGATATTCATGTTGTTCAATCCTCAATAAATGATTTTTCAATTGCAGCAACATCGTCCTGAAGCTGCTTTTCAAATGGAAGTCGTTCTTCTATATTACGACAGGCATATATTACAGTTGAATGATTTCTGGTCAGACGTGTGCCAATAGCCGTCAACGGCATATGCGCATGCTTCTTAGCCATGTACATAACCATCTGGCGGGCATCAGAAATCTCGCGTTTTCTTGATTTGCTGAAAATTGCATCCGGATCAAGACCGTAATGTGTAGCTACACCTTGCGCGATCATCTCAAAATTAATAGTCTTACGTTGCATACGCACTACCCTATTCATCACCATGCGCGCCAAATCAATATTTATATCACGATTGGTGACTGTAGCATGAGCAAGCAACGAAACAACAATGCCTTCAAGCTCACGAACGCTGTCAGTTACATTTTCTGCAATAAAATCCATTACATCAGCTGGAATTGACAGACCATCCTGACGAGCTTTCAAACGTAACACATCTTTACGCAACTGGAGATCAGGACGTTCCAATTCAACAGTCATGCCCCATTTAAAACGAGACAGAAGTCGATCCGGCATACCTTTTAGTTGTGTAGGAGCACAATCTGATGATAGGATTATCTGCCGCTGATTCTGATGAAGATGATTGAAGATATGGAAAAACGTTCCTTGCGTACGCGGTTTGTCGATTAGATCCTGTATATCATCAATAATCAAAGTGTCAATACTTTGATAAAAATTGATAAACTCGTTTATTTTACCATTATGTGACGCAACGGTAAATTCGCTTTCGAACAGACGGGCACTCACATAACGGATTCTCGCCAACGGATTATGTTCCCGGATTTTAATACCTATAGCCTGAATAAGATGTGTCTTACCGACTCCGGTAGGCCCGTAGACGAACAGCGGGTTGAATGTCTTACATTTAGGATCGTTAGCTATCGCTTCACCGATAGCCCGTGCTATTTTGTTTGAATTCGATCCGCAATAATTCTCGAACGTATATCGAGGATTAAGCTGCGGATCAAACGAGGTTACTTCCGCAGTGCGGAACAACCCGTTATACGTCGGTCGCACCGCAGGAGATTCGGTCAGGCCGGCTTCATGAACAGCCGTATCAGGAAGATGGCTAACCTGCTTGTACTCATAAAGAAGCTTAAAGCCTTCGCCATACACGCGACGCATGGTTTTCCCCAAAAGCGCGAGATAAGTGCTTTCTATATGCTCCTTGAAGTATGCGGAGGGCACAAAAAGTGTGACCTCCCCATTTATATAGCTCAATGGGACTATAGGTTCAAACCAGGCTTTGTATTGTTCCTTGGGAATATTGTCGCCTATTATCCGGAGACAATCTTCCCAAAGCTCTTTGTGAGTCTTATTCATATAATGCGTAAATTCAAACTTCAACACCGTATACCACCCTTGGAGTATCCGATATCGTCAATCTTTTCCGATACAAAGTTCTTCCATTTTTTATTTAAAAACAAACCGCTTTTTATTTGCTTTTTTCAACGCCTACTTAATATGGCTGAAATCCAATAGATTATATTTATGGGAAAATTCCCAGTTATTCATTGTTCCAATAGAGCTACCATTCAACAAATTACAATGTTGTAACCGAGTTTTAACAGCCACATCCAATACGTCATAACCTTGTAGTTTATACTGTCTTACTCATAATCTAATATGAATAATTGAATAATTTAACTGCATTTCTTTTATTCAGAACAGTTCCGGATAAGCCTCTTTTGGATACAATAACGATTGCTGAAATTTAGGGATATACCGACCATATTTTACACTACAATGTAAGCCCGATACCACAATCATTCCACCTCCAGCCTATCGGGTAATATATTTGAGAATTCCGGCTATAATCGTCACTATAATCACATTTAACATTGATTAACACAGTACCTTTGTGTGCCGCAGAACTATGTTTTTTAGCATAATTTCAACCTTTCAAGAGGGGCTATTAACAAACTCCATTTGGTAATCAGGCGTTTAATTCATACCTTTGTACCGAAAGAGCAAGTAATCGGGAGTGCAGAGGCATTCCCATAGCCGAAAATCGGCAAGGAATACCATAACTTCCACGTATTGGGTTTCCCACACGAAGAATGAACTTTATCTGAATTAAGACTATCTGACGGTATTCCTGTATTATGAACCTCAAATTGTTGTAATGAAGAAACTAAAATTATTAATTGTAAGTTTCGCAGTATTACTCATAGCGACTTCTGCGTTTGCTGATAAACATCAGGATGTCGCGATTGGCAACGAAATGCCCCCGATGGTTATAAAAACCGACTCAATGGATATTTCGCTCCCCTCTCTCAGAGGAAAATGGGTAATTCTTTCCTTTTGGTCAGCAAGTGACGCGGGGTCACGTATGGCTCAAAACCGGATGGTGACTATTACGCGTCAGTTAACTCAGAATAATCTGAACACTCCGGTAGAGATGGTTTCAGTGAATTTCGACCGTTCGGAACAGTTGATGCACGAAATCATTAATATTGACCAACTGAGCAGCGAAATGCAATTCCACATTAAAGACAAGGATGAAATTGCGACATTACGCAAAACATTAAGAATGGACAACGCACTCCGTACATTTGTTATTAATCCTCAAGGGGAATTAACGTCAGTTGATCCTACGGAGGATGAACTAAGACAAATTTTCTTTAACGCTTAAAGTTTATTTGTACGGATTCACAAGCATTATCGCATCAGTATTCCCCTGATTGAACACGACCGTCCCTCCATTATTAAAAATTGGAAAGGGCGGTCGTGTTTTAAGCGATCAATCCAGCCGACATTATCGGTTTACCCTGTACATCAGTCGAATTTGAAACATATGGTTCGTTCATATTTTTCACCAGGATTCAGACGCTGCGAGGGTACCTTCGGATTATTCGGTGCATCTGGAGCACCCTGACATTCTATCGCTACAGCGTCATAATCATGATATGTGCAACCACCTTTCCCTTCGGGACATCCTTCGAGCCAGTTGCCAGTATATACCTGGGCAAACGGCTGATCTGAATATACGGTCACTTTCCGGCCATTTTTCTCAGAAGTCAGTGTAGCAATTTCCCTGAGAGTACCATCATACCCGTCAACCATGAAACTGTGGTCATAGCCCTTTCCTATCTTTAAAGCTTCGAAATCATCGTTGATGCGGGCTCCGATCTTACAACCTTCAGTAAAATCCATCGGTGTGTCCTTGACCGGTGCTGGATCTCCGAGTGGTATCTGAGTTGCATCTGTAGGGAGATATTCCGAACAGTTCATTTTCAATACATGATCAAGCACTGTTCCTGAATCATGCCCGTTCATATTGAAGTATGTGTGATTTGTAAGATTGATATAAGTTGGAGCGTCGGTTTCAGCCTCGTATTTCATAGTCAGGCGATTTTCATTGTCCCATGTATATGTTACCTTGATATCTACCGCCCCGGGATATCCAGCGTCGCCATCCGGACTATGAAGTGTAAATATGACATTATCACCATCCATGGCCGCGTTCCACACATGATTCTGATATCCATCAGGCCCACCATGAAGGTGATTGGGACCATTATTGATCGGAAGATCATATTTCTTACCATCAATAGTTATATGACCTTTCGCAATACGATTGGCATAACGTCCAGGAGTTTTACCGGCACATGGCCCGTCAGCAAAATATGCTTCCGGATTATCGTAACCGATTACAACATCCAGCAGAGTGCCATCCGGCTGAGGTAGTTTTACCGCAACCACACCTGCTCCAAGAGAGGATAATACAACACTCGCACCTCGCTCATTTGTAAGTGTAAACCAGGTTATTTCACCTTTGTGCGATGGGAAAGACTGAACTTTAATTTCCATGATATATCGATTATTATTTTCTCAAACCCGGAATACCCGGATTGTCATGAGACAAAGTTACAATTTTTTTTCATTTAACCGGCCAATCTCTCATGGGAAAGAATTAATTTTGTATTTAGGAGAAACTCATTCCCTACACCAAATTATGAGGGTTCACCACCACGAATCGCATGCAAAATAAAAAAGACTACGCCAATCAACCGAATGAGACATATGTAGAAGTACTCCTCCCGCTTCCGTTGTCGGCGACATTCACATATAGAATTCCAAGTCACGACAATACGGAAGTCGGAATAGGATACAGAGTGATAGTCCCCTTCGGTAGAAAGAAATTCTATACCGGAATTGTTATCAGCCGCCCAATCTCTATTCCGACAGGAATGGAGATAAAAGATGTGGCAATGATTCTTGACAATGCTCCTATAATCCGTCATCCCCAGATAAAATTCTGGGAATGGCTTGCCGAATATTATCTGTGTGCGTGCGGAGATGTATATAAGGCCGCTGTACCAGCCGGTCTTAAGTTGGAAAGCGAAACGTTTGTAGAACTCAATCCGGATTTTGATTTATCTGTAGATACCGGCAATACTCCATCGTCGCTCGAAACATCAATAATGCAGCTGCTTGATCATTACGGAGCATTGTCAGTAAGTGGACTCAGTGCAAAACTTGAAGGAACAAGAGGGGTGACATCCACTGTCAACCGCATGATTGAAAAGGGAATTCTAATAATTTCTGAAAAACTCGTTGAGCGATATCGCCCGCGTTATGAAACTTATGTTGAGTTCACAATCCATAAAGATGATCTTGAAGAAGCTTTCGCGCGTGTAAAAGGTGCTAAGAAGCAGGAGCATCTTCTATTGGCCATGTTGGAGATGAGTGGTTTTAGCCGAGGAAATATTACGGATGTAAGAAAAGAAGATTTACTAAAGAGAGCCGATGTAGCGCCGGCAATTCTGTCTGCGGTTGTTAAAAAGGGAATTTTACAAACTTTCCGAAAGGAAATCAATCGATTCAGATATACAGGTTCTACTGTAGATAAATTACCGGATCTTAGCCAGGCACAAAATATTGCACTCGACCAGATACACCGATCTTGGCTGGATCGAAACGTCACCTTGCTACATGGGGTAACATCATCCGGAAAAACTGAAATTTATATTCATCTTATAGACTATGTACTGAAACGAGGCGATCAATGCCTGATGCTGGTTCCGGAAATAGCTTTGACTACCCAACTGACCAGACGTCTACAGATTGTATTCGGTGATAAGGTTATAATTTATCATTCGAGATTCACTGACAACGAGCGTGTCGATATCTGGAAAAAGCTTCTGACCGACAATTCACCAAGAGTAATAATCGGTGCGCGATCGGCTGTGTTTCTGCCTTTCTCGCATCTTGGTCTTGTGATAGTTGACGAGGAGCATGATGCAAGCTACAAGCAATTTGATCCTGCTCCGAGATATAACGGTCGAGATGCTGCAATTGTATTGGCCTCTATGCATGGAGCTAAGACGCTTCTCGGCTCTGCTACGCCGGCCATAGATACATACCACAAGGCAATCACAGGTAAATTCGGACTGGTAAAACTGACTGAAAGATATGGCGATGTTGAATTGCCGGATATCAGAATCATAGATATGAAGCAGGCGATCCGTTCCAAAACAGTAAAAGGTACATTCGCATACGACACTGAAAGAATTGCTAACGACGCTTTAAATCATGATGGACAGGTAATTTTCTTTCAGAACCGACGTGGGTATGCTCCTCTGGCACGATGCAAACAATGTGCATGGGTTCCTAAATGTGAGCATTGCGATGTCGCATTGACATATCACGCTAATATACGCCAGCTGCAGTGTCATTATTGTGGCTCAATGTATCCGTTGCCAAACGTGTGTCCACAATGCAAGGAACCCTCCATCGAAATAATCGGATATGGAACAGAGCGTGTGGAAGAAGAAGTTGAACGTATATTCCCCGGACGAAAAATGCTGAGGATGGATCTTGATACCACCCGTAATAAAAATGCCTACGAACAGATTATTGATGATTTTTCCGAAAAGAAAGCTGATATTCTCGTGGGCACGCAGATGGTTACAAAAGGTCTGGACTTCGGTGGTGTAGAGATGGTTGGAGTACTCAATGCCGATGCACTGATCAATTTTCCAGATTTCCGCTCATCGGAACGAGCGTTCAATATGCTTGAACAAGTCGCAGGGAGATCCGGACGTAGATCCGGATCAAAAGGAATGGTGGTCATCCAGACATATCAGCCATCCCATCATGTATTGGCATACGTAAAATCACACAATTACGACGGCTTCTATGATCATGAGATTGTACAGCGCCATAATTTCTTCTATCCACCATTTACCAGAGTCATATACATGTATATCAAACATAGGGACCCTGCCAAACTCAGGCAAATATCCGACGAATATGCCGTAAAACTACGACGTTTATTCGGTGGACGCGTATTCGGTCCGGAGGAACCATCGGTAGGGCGCGTACAAGGGTTATATATAAGAAAGATCATGCTTAAAATTGAAACCGGAGCATCTATGGCAAAAGTGAAAGAACTGTTGCGCGACACATATATCTCAATGCATTCGTTACCGCAAATGAAAGGTGTGACTGTATATTATGATGTTGATCCATATTGATTAAATATGACATATATAAAAAATGAAAGAGCCCGCATACACATCGTATACGGGCTCTTTTTATTATTTATCGTATGGGAGTCAGCCACACTTTGATGTTCCGCAGGATGTACATATGAGACACCCTTCCTGATAAACCAGAGTTTCCTGCCCACAGTTCGGACAGCGCTGTCCGCTTGCCTGAGTTCCATTGGGGAGATACTTTTTCAATGCTCTTTCCACTCCCATCTTCCACGTATTGATACTCTGAGAATCAAGTTCGAGCGTACTGACTAACTTAAGAACTTGATCGATTGGCATTCCATAACGTAGCACACCGGAAATAAGCTTGGCATAGTTCCAGTATTCAGGATTGAACTTGTCACTTAGCCCCTCTATGGTAGTTTTATATCCGCGTTTGTTGACAAACTGGAAGTCGTAGCGCTTATTACCCTCACTATCTACAGCCTTGATTATCTTTCCGTGATTCACGGATTTCGGACAGAATATACCATCTTCATCATCGGCCAAACCTGTAAAAATCTCATATGGGCGACCATCACGCAGACCAACGAAGGCAATCCACTTTTCTTTATTGTTCTGAAAACGTACGACATCTGCGTCAAGTTCGATGGGACGTTTTATAATGTGCGGATGCAACCCGTCTTTAGATTCCGTTTCAGTTGTTTTTTTCTTTTTATTCTCAAGAGCGACCAACACTCCTGAACGGGAACCGTCGCGATATACAGTACAACCTTTGCAACCAGAACGCCACGCCTCAACATATAGCTGATTAACCAGATCCTCACTTACATCGGCCGGTAGATTGATAGTAACTGAAATAGAATGGTCAACCCATTTCTGAATGCGGCCCTGCATTTTGACCTTTTCCATCCAGTCAATATCATTTGATGTCGCTCCGGCATACGGGGACTTCGCGACTAGAAGATCAAGCTCTTCTTGCGTCATATTGGCGCGTTGCTCTATTCCGTTAATTCTCATCCATTCAAGAAATTTAGGATGATAAACGATATATTCTTCAAATGCATCACCGGTGTCATCCACATAATCTACCCTTACCTCTGCATCATTGGGATTCACTTTCCGCCGACGTTTATAAACCGGCATAAATACCGGTTCGATACCGGAAGTTGTGCGCGTCATAAGACTGGTTGTTCCTGTAGGGGCAATGGTAAGACATGCGATATTCCTGCGCCCATGTCGAACCATATCCTCATACATTTCCGGATCCTGCTCTTTCAGACGAAGCATGAAGGGGTTATCTTTTTCCCTCTCCGCATCAAATATTTCAAATGCGCCGCGTTCTTTTGCCATATTTACCGAAGAACGGTAAGCCGTTAAAGCGAGTGTCCGATGAACCTTTTCAGAAAAATCAGTCGCTTCAGGTGTGCCGTAACGTAGTCCCATAGCGGCGAGCATATCTCCTTCAGCTGTAGTTCCGACTCCTGTACGACGTCCTTTGAGAGTCTTTGTGCGGATTTTTTCCCAGAGATGCCGCTCTGGCTCCTTTACCTCGATTGTCTCAGGATCAGAATCTATTTTTGCAAGGATAGCATCGATCTTCTCCATTTCAAGATCAATGATATCGTCCATTATACGCTGAGCCTTACATATGTGTTGCTTGAAGAGTGCAAAATCGAACTCAGCCTCCGGTGTGAATGGATTCTTGACGTAGCTATACAGGTTTACAGCCAACAGACGGCATGAATCATATGGACATAGAGGAATCTCGCCGCATGGATTGGTTGAAATTGTGCGGAAGCCGAGATCCGCATAACAGTCAGGCAATGACTCGCGGGTTATGGTATCCCAAAACAGCACTCCGGGCTCCGCGGATTTCCATGCATTATGTATAATCTTACCCCAGAATGCCTTCGCATCAATTTCTTTTATAGTATCGGGGGTGACAGAATCAATCGGATATGTCTGACGATACGTTTCTCCCGATATCGCCGCACGCATAAATTCATCATCGATTCTCACACTTACATTAGCTCCCGTAACCTTACCTTCTGTCATTTTGGCATCTATGAATGCCTCGCTATCAGGATGTTTCACCGACACGGTAAGCATCAACGCACCCCTTCTTCCATCCTGAGCCACTTCACGTGTGGAATTAGAATACCGCTCCATAAATGGTACAAGGCCGGTGGATGTAAGAGCTGAATTTTTTACAGGCGTCCCTTTCGGGCGGATATGACTTAAATCATGTCCGACTCCTCCACGGCGTTTCATAAGCTGCACTTGCTCTTCATCAATCCTGATGATTCCTCCATATGAATCGGGATTTCCATCTATACCTATTACAAAACAATTTGAAAGCGATCCGATCTGAAAGTTATTGCCGATACCTGACATAGGACTCCCCTGAGGAACGATATATCTGAAATCTTTCATATAACTGTAGACTTCATCATGGCTCATTGGATTGGGGTATTTCGCCTCTATACGGGCAATCTCTGAGGCTATGCGATGATGCATATCGTCTGGTGTCTGCTCATAGATATTTCCTATCGAATCTTTGAGAGCATATTTGCTTACCCATACACGCGCAGCAAGCTCGTCACCATCAAAATATTTCAGACTCTCGGCATAAGCCTGATCATAAGTATAAGTCAAATTTTCCACTGCAAGGTTTGTTTGTCTGATTATGATAATAAAGAGAGCTCGCCCGCCGCTACAGCAGGCAAGCTCGATTGTCTGGCACTGGGAAAAGATTGCCATTTGAATTACACTGCAAACTTCGTAAAAAACTCCCTATCCTCCAAATTCTACTGCTCATTTTATCAAGCATGTTGAAAAGTTTTCCGAAAAACCGCTCTACAGCTCCTGTAGGACAGAATTATCAACATGTCAATTTAAAAAAATCAACATCATAAAATATCATCACAAGGTTTGATTATCAAAACGCGTAATTTTTCCGGCTGAAAAATATTCATTATCTTTGTACGTACCCACAACAATTTTCACCTTTAATTAAGACCCATTCAAATCAACAATTATAAATAATGAATTTTTCAGTCACAGACCAATATTTCTCATCGCGCAGGACAATAAGGCGCTACTCAGATAAGGTAATTCCCGAGGCATTACTCTACAAAATGCTGGAATTGGCATCGCATGCTCCTACTACCGGAAACATGCAGCTTTATAGCGTGATAATAAGCTCCTCCAGAGAGATACGAGAAGCTCTGGCGCCTCTTCATTTCAATCAGCCTCAGATCCTTTCCGCTCCCGTGATACTTACTTTTTGCGCTGATTTCAACCGATTCTCCAAATGGTGTGAATTCAATGATGCTGTCCCATGCTACGACAACCTGCAATCATTTGTCGCTTCGGCAATCGACACTATTGCCTTAGCGCAGCAATTCAATACCATAGCGGAAGCTTACGGGCTCGGAGTATGCTGGATCGGAACCACTACATATACGGCACCCAAAATTGCGGAGGTTCTTGAATTACCATCACTTGTTGTACCACTTATCACACTGACTGTCGGTTATCCAGCCGAGGAAGGATCAGACGTTGGCAGACTACCGACAAACGCATTCATTCACAGCGAACGCTACCAAGACTACTCCCCTCTTCAGATTAAGGAATTGTATTCCGAAAAGGAGGAGCGCAGCGATTCCAAACAATTTGTTGAAGAGAACCAGAAGAACACATTGGCTCAAGTTTTTACAGATATACGGTACCCACGCGCTAACAATGAGCATTTTTCTGAGGTATTCCGTGATTTTCTGAGAGATGCCGGATTCGTTAAATAACCGATTGGATAGACAGCACCTCAGTTTTTTTTAACACGAAGGTGCTATTTTTATGCCCAGCCGCCGAATAACTTTGCACTGAAATATTAAACACATATAGATCATGGGCACAACTATAGTTATCACACCGAATGTCATCAATACCATAAATGCACTTCCCGTTGAAGAAAGACTGGCTATAACTGCAGCTCTCGCAAGCGAACTAATTCTTGGAAAAGAATCCGCATCCTCTCTCACTCCGGCACAAGCCATGATTTTTTCGATGATAAAGGATTATGTATGCCGCGATACGGAACGTTGTATTAATGGCATCTCAATTATGAGAAACGCCCGCAACTGCAATAGCAGGCGGGCGTTGTAGCCATAATATATGGTAAATAAGTATTTCTGTAAACCGCTGAATTAGCTAAGGGCTTCCAATGATGCCCGCAACGACATCAGTTTCTGCTCTGCATCAGCTTGTTTTCGCCGCTCCGCTTCTACAACAGCCGCAGGAGCTTTCGATGTGAAGCGTTCATTCGACAATTTTTTCATAACGGAGGAGAGGAAGCCTTCATAATACTCAATATCCTTTTTAAGGCGTGCTATCTCAGCTTCGACATCCACAGCTCCATTAAGAGGAATATTATATTCCTGAGTTCCCACAAGAAACGCCGCGGCAGAAGAATCCTTTGGCTGTCTTCCAAGTATTTCAGAAAGATTAGCCATTTTGCGAATCAGAGCATTCAGTCCTTCCGGAGCCGGGGAGTCTCCATCCACTACTGCGAGAGTCAAACTCTCACGTGGTGAGATTCCTTTCTGGGCACGCACTGCACGCACTGAGGTTATTATCTCCTTTGCAATTTCCATACTTGAAAGCAGATATGCGGAATCCTCAGTAATGAATTCTTCCGCAGATATAGTTGCATACATAATGGATTCTCCGGGGCGACGCTCAGAAATATTCTGCCATAGTTCTTCCGTGATAAATGGCATGAACGGATGCATCAGACGAAGAAGCGCCGAGAAGAATTCAAGCGTGCGATTGTATGTCACAGAGTCTATCGGTGATCCGTAGGCCGGCTTTACCATTTCAAGATACCACGCCGAGAACTCATCCCAGAAAAGGCGATAGATTGCCATCAATGCCTCTGAGATACGGAATTTAGCCATAAGACCATCTACCTCGGTAATTGTTGCGGCAAGCCGGGAAGAGAACCACTTCATAGCATATTCATTCTCAGCAGGCATCGGCAGAGAGTTGTCTACATTCCATCCCTTCACCAGACGGAATGCATTCCATACTTTATTGCAGAAATTACGTCCGGTTTCGCAAAGCTTGTCATCAAAAAGAATATCATTGCCTGCTGGGGCCGACAGCATCAAGCCCATACGTACACCATCAGCGCCATAGGTTGCGATAAGATCCAGAGGATCGGGTGAATTACCGAGCTGCTTGCTCATTTTTCGCCCAAGTTTATCACGAACTATACCCGTGAAATATACGTTTTTGAAAGGCTCTTTACTCTCAAACTCGTAACCGGCAATTATCATTCGTGCCACCCAGAAGAAAATAATGTCCGGACCCGTGACAAGATCAGCAGTCGGATAATAATATGATATCTCGGGGTTGCCGGGATCGAGGATTCCATTAAATAGAGAGATAGGCCAAAGCCATGAGCTGAACCATGTATCCAGACAATCCTCATCAGCACGAAGGTCAGATAGTTCGAGCGAAGGGTTATCGGTTTTCTTTCGGGCTTCTTCAAGAGCCTCCTCAGGAGTTTCGGCCACGACATAGCCACCTTCCGGCAGGAAATATGCGGGAATCCGGTGCCCCCACCATAATTGACGGCTGATACACCAATCTTTGGTATCCGTCATCCAGTGGCGATAGGTATTTTTGAATTTAGCAGGATGAAACTGAATATCCCCGTCCATCACTGCTGCGAGAGCCGGCTTGGTAAGTTCATCCATTTTCAGGAACCACTGCATCGAAAGCTTTGGTTCAATCACTACGTTTGTGCGCTCTGAGTAGCCGACTTTATTGTCGTAATCCTCAATTTTCTCAACAAGACCGGCGGCACCGAGATCTGCAATAATTTCACGACGTACATCGAAACGATCCTTACCGACATACATACCGCCAGCTTCAGAAATTGTTCCGTTATCATTGAATATGTCTATTACCGGCAGATTATATTTTTCTCCCAGCATATAGTCATTGACATCATGGGCAGGAGTCACTTTCAGACATCCTGTTCCGAACTCCATCTCAACATATTCATCCATAATGATAGGGACAGCACGTCCGACCAACGGCACAATCACCTTTTTGCCTTTAAGCCAGCCATATCGTTCGTCATTAGGATTTACACATACTGCTGTATCTCCGAGAATCGTTTCCGGACGTGTCGTAGCTACTACAATATATTTATCCGGCTCTCCTTCTACAAAATATCTGAGATGATAAAGTTTCGAATGTTCGTCGTGATATATCACTTCCTCATCAGAGAGTGCGGTCAAAGCGGAGGGATCCCAATTCACCATACGCACACCCCTATATATCAACCCTTTGCGATACAGTTCGCAAAAAACTTTTATTACGCTCTTGGAGCGTATATCGTCCATTGTAAAGGCAGTCCTGCTCCAATCGCATGATGCGCCCAATTTACGCAACTGCGAAAGAATTATGCCACCATGGTGTTCGGTCCATTCCCAGGCATGACGGAGAAATTCCTCACGCGTAAGATCTGATTTCTTTATACCCTCTTTAGCCAGTTTCGCCACAACTTTTGCTTCGGTCGCGATTGAAGCATGGTCCGTACCTGGAACCCACAGCGCATTTTTTCCCTCCATACGGGCCCGGCGCACCAGAATATCCTGAATTGTCTCATTCAGCATATGTCCCATATGCAACACTCCGGTTACATTAGGAGGAGGAATAACAATTGTATACGGTTCACGTCCGTCGGGTTCGGAATGGAACAGGTTGTGTTCCATCCAGTAGGCATACCATTTGTCCTCTACCTCAGCAGGGTTGTACTTCGTTGCCAGCATAATCTTATCGTAATATTTACTGTTATATCGTATTTATCTGACTGCAAAATTACGAAAAAACCTTGGATATACCGCCAGCACCCATCATATTAGCTGTGTTTTTTGTAACTTTGCATATGATAAATTCAAATGTGAACCATCGACCATGAGCAGAACTGTTCCAAAACACTACATAATACCCTTTATCCTCATCACCTCCCTCTTTTTCATGTGGGGATTCGCACGAGCGATTCTGGATGTTTTAAACAAACATTTTCAGGAATCCCTTTCAATATCCATAACACAATCCTCACTGATTCAGGCCACCACATATCTTGGATATTTCCTTATGGCCTTACCGGCGGGAATCATCATTACGCGTTGGGGATATAGAAGAGGAGTGGTTACAGGTCTGCTACTTTTCAGTATCGGCAGCCTACTTTTCATCCCGGGAGAATTCTTCATGTCCTTTGAATTATTCCTGACCGCGTTATTTATTATAGGATGCGGACTTGTACTTCTCGAAACATCCGCAAATCCATATGCCGCGGAATTGGGCGAACCAGCCACAGCGGCGTGCCGCCTTAATCTCGCTCAGTCATTCAATGGCCTGGGATGCATTCTTGCCCCAGTGATTGTTGGTAGTTTTCTTTTCTCAAATGAAAATGCCGGAGTTGCCCTCCCCTATACTATAATGGGAGTTGCTGTTTTTATTGCAGCGATGATATTTACAAAGGTTCGACTTCCGGAAATCACTCCAAGCTCCGACAGCGAAGATATTCCCGAAGATTCGGGAATCACAGATACCATCAGACAGCTATGGCAGATTAAAAAGTTCCGTTACGGCTTAATCGCACTGCTTTGCTATGAGATATCTGAAATTTCCATAAACAGCCTTTTTATAAACTATGCTACCGCAGATGGATGGATGACTAGATCAACCGCCTCCATAGTGCTTTCGTTCGGTGCCCTCGGGCTTTTCATGATAGCACGTGTTGCCGGAAGTTGGATTATGAGCCGCATCGCAGCCGAAAAAGTATTGACAGCGTGTGCCATTTTGACCGTTGCAGGTTCTCTTCTCGTAACACTAAACATAGGATGGCTTTCAAGATCCGGCTTATTCATGTGTTATGCATTCGAAGCCGTCATGTTCCCTACAATTTTTGCAATCACGATATCCGGAGTTGGAAGGTCGGTAAAAATAGCATCTTCATTTCTTATGATGACGCCTATAGGCGGGGCTATAGGTACAATACTTATGAGTTGGCTTGCAGATCTTTCCTCCATGTCCACGGCCTTTCTCGTACCAGCAGCCGGTTATACATCAGTGCTTGCATATGCCTGTTATTCTATAAGAAAAAATACCACCGCATGATTCATGAACAGACCTTTCCTCATCGCGAGACTGACATATGTTGTATCGGACACATAACGCTTGACAAAGTGATAACACCTCGCTTTACGGCTCATATGCCCGGAGGTACTGCATATTATTTTGCCAAGTCACTGAGAAACCTTGATCACTCAGGTTTCAAACTCGTCACTTCATTAGGTGAAAGTGAGATGAATGTAGTAAACGACTTGATACACGATGGTTTCGATGTGGAGATTCTTCCAAGTCGTCGCTCTGTATATTTCGAAAATAAATACGGCGAAGACATGAATGACCGCTCACAGAGAGTTCTTGCCCAGGCAGATCCATTTACTACCATAAAATTAGCATCCATAAACTCCAGAATTTTTCACCTCGGCACTCTTCTGGCAGATGATTTCAACATTGATGTAATTAAATTCCTCTCACAAAAAGGAATTGTTTCAGTTGATGTACAAGGATATCTGCGAAAGGTAGAAAATGAGCATGTAGTTGCAGTAGATTATGATCTAAAAAAGGAGGCTATGCCATATATCTCTATATTGAAAGCTAACGAAATGGAGATGGAAGTTCTCACAGGAACCACTGATCCATACAAAGCGTCCGAGATACTGGCCGATTGGGGATGTAAAGAAGTTTTGCTGACATTGGGAGACAAAGGATCACTAATATACGCCGGCGGCCAATTTTTTGAAATACCAGCACTCCCGGCTCATCAACTTATTGATGCTACCGGCTGTGGCGATACATATATGGCCGGATATCTGTATAGAAGAAGTAAAGGAGCATCTTATACGGAAGCTGGACTATTCGCAGCAGCCATGTGTTCGCTAAAATTGGGTGTAAAAGGCCCTTTCTCCGCAACAGAGGAAGATATCTATTCCTACATAAACCGATATAATGCAAAGTAGTAGAACTCATTAATTCACGTCATAGGAAGAGGGTACGTTTAATGATATTTCTCATTAAAAATCCGACGATATAACCATCCGCAAAAAATACGTACAAGTTCTGATATATGATATGGTGAGCGCCCCCCCCGGAAAAATATTTTTCCGGGGGGGGGCGCTCACATCGAAATTTTTCGTAATTTTGTGGATGATAAATTTTTACCTGATAAGGTGCTTCGAAAAACTATCAACGAAACATAATAATAATGAACAAAATTCTTATCCCGTTAGCAATGTCAGCTACAGTATTGGCCACTGCTACCGGTTGCTGCGACAAGCAGGAACTCATCGACAAACCGGAGTTTCACTCAACCGACGGTATTTTCAGCATCGAAGCGCTTGAAGCGCTCGGAAGAGTAAGCAATCCCCAGGTCTCACCCGACGGTTCAAAAATCCTGTATGGTGTTAGCTATGAAAGTGTAGAACAGAACAAATCGAACAATGAACTGTACGTAATGGACATTGACGGTGCCAATGTAAAACGCCTTACCACCACTCCAGGCTCGGAAAGCGAAGCCGTATGGATTGACGGAGGGCGTAGAGTCGCATTCGTAGCTCCACACGACGGCATTCCTCAAATGTGGGTTATGAATGCTGACGGAACGAACCGACAAGTTGTCACCCGTATGCAAAATGGTATAGGTGGATTTCTTGTATCGCCGGACGGGACTAAAGTATTACTTATCTCCACCGTAAAATATGGTCGTACACCTCAGGACGTGTATCCCGACCTTCCCAAAGCAAACGCGCGCATTATAGACGACCTTATGTATAAGCATTGGGATGAATGGGTCACCGAGATTCCTCATCCCTTCCTGGCGGATTTTACAGGATTCGGTGTTGAAAATATCAGAGACATAATGCAAGATGAACCGTTCGAATCGCCAATGAAACCGTTCGGAGGAGTAGAATCTTTTGCATGGAGCCCGGACTCGAAACAGCTGGTATACGTAAGCCGTAAAAAGACCGGAATGGAATATGCGGTATCTACAAATTCCGATTTATATCTGTATGATATCGAAAAAGGTTCAACTCGCAACCTGACGGAAGGTATGATGGGCTACGATACAGCTCCCGCTTTCTCACCCGACGGTAGCCGTCTTGCATGGTTATCCATGGAGCATGACGGTTATGAGTCAGATAAGAACCGTATCTTCGTCATGGATATGAATTCCGGATTAAAAACAGATCTCACAACGGAATGGGACTACACTGCAGATGCCATTGCATGGAATCCATCCGGGAACAGCATATATTTCCTGGCTCCATATCAAGGTGTGACACCTATCTTCAGCATTGATGTAGAATCACACAAAGTCAACATGGTCACATCTGGAGCCGATATCGCCGATTATGCAGCCCTTGCTCCTGTCGGAACAGATCGTATAGTCACAATGCGCCATTCAATGCTCTATCCGAATGAAATATTCATGGTGGAGAATCAGAAGGCACATGCACTTACAGATGTCAATAAAGAGATTCTGTCACAGATTGAAGCCCCTGTCGTTATGAAAGAGCTTGTTCCAACGACTGATGGTAAATTGATGACTACATGGGTAGTTCTTCCTCCGAATTTTGATGCAGAAAAGAAATATCCTGCTATCTTATATTGTCAGGGTGGTCCTCAGCAGGCTGTAAGCCAATTCTGGAGCTATCGGTGGAACCTGATGCTGATGGCATCTAACGGTTATATCGTGATCGCGCCAAACCGCCGTGGTCTCCCCGGTTTCGGAACAGAATGGAATGCACAGATTTCAGGAGATTATCCCGGTCAGAATATGCGCGACTATCTCGCCGCTGTAGACTACATGAAAGAAAAGCCGTTTGTTGACGAAACTCATATCGGAGCCGTAGGTGCAAGTTATGGTGGTTTCTCCGTTTATATGCTTGCAGGAATACACGAAAACCGCTTCGCGGCCCTCATTGCACATGCCGGTATTTTCAATATTGAAAGTCAGTATCTTGAAACAGAAGAAATGTGGTTCGCCAACTGGGATATGGGCGGCGCATATTGGGAAAAAGACAATGCTGTTGCACAGCGTACGTTCGCTAATTCCCCACATAAATTTGTTGACAAATGGAATACACCCATTCTCATAACTCACGGGGAGTTTGATTACCGCATACTTTCATCTCAGGGTGAGATGGCTTTCAATGCTGCCCATCTGCGTGGTGTTCCTGCAGAAATGGTTATTTTCCCGGATGAGAACCATTGGATACTGAAACCACAGAATGCCATTTTATGGCAGCGTGTATTCTTCCGTTGGCTCGACCGCTGGCTCAAACCAAGCGAAAACATTTCAGAGAATAACTTATAAACTCCGTATTATAAGCTCTATCTCATAAAACGACTGGCTGCATTTCAAAGTCTTATATTACAACTTTTGAAATGCAGCCAATCTTTTATAAGGTTGAGATTATGTCTATGCGTATTTACCAGATAGGTTACTCTTTCGTCTTTATTATACCATTGATGACTTTCGATGTAGAATTGTCACCTGACACATCTCCGTTACCTGGAAGCTCTGATGAATCTGCCACGATATTTACATAATACTGAATGTAGCCCCAGCATACAGGATAATCCACGACATAAATTGGCATCTGAGCCTGAAGAAGATGTCGGCCTATGGGTTGGTCGGATGTATCGACGGTAAGCGTAAAAGGCTGGGTGACATTAGTCCCGATCAGATAATGGTCCCAATAATAGGTTACTGCACCCAATGTTCCTTCTTTGTTGGTGTTATTCACCAAAGTAAGACCATCTATAACAAGATCCTCACCCTGAACGACATAAATTTCATCGTCCTCGAAAACTCCCCCACTGATAGTAGCCTGAATGTTCACGTTAGGCACTTTGTCTTCATCATCGTCACATGAGGTTGTCATGAAACCTAAAGGCAGAGCGAGCAATAGATAATAAAAAAACTTCTTCATAATAAATTATCCCTAAATTTTAATAATAAAAAAATATATCATTAGTCGGGAGGATAAGATTCACTCCCATGGTAATTGCAGTGATATATACAAATCTGCGGGTGAGCCGTTTGCATTGGCTTAAAATCAGCTCGCCCGCAGATTGTATGAAGTATATATGTCTATTATTCAGAACGTCAGTTCGTGAATTTAAGTTCACCGTCAACCGCATCAATTACGATCGGTTTCGTCTTATCAACGGCCTGAGACAATATGTCTTTCGAAAGTCGGTTCAACACCAGGCGGTGAATAACACGCTTCACAGGACGCGCACCAAATTCCGGGTCATATCCCTCGTCGGCAAGCAGACTGAGTGCGGCAGGAGTAACTGTAAGAGTAATACCGTTAGCCGACAACATCTTACTAATGCCCTTCACCTGCAGACCTACGATTTCTTCTATCTCGGCTCTGTTCAGCGGTGTAAACATTATAGTCTCGTCGATACGGTTAAGAAACTCCGGACGGATTGTCTGTTTCAACATATCAAGCACCTCCTGTTTAGTCTTCTCAACCACTTCGTCATGATTCTCAGGTGTCATCTTCGAGAAATTATCACGTATAACGGATGATCCCATATTGGAGGTCATTATAATGATAGTATTCTTGAAGTTCACCATTCTACCCTTATTGTCTGTCAGACGACCATCATCAAGAACCTGAAGCAGTATATTGAATACGTCCGGATGAGCCTTTTCTATCTCATCGAACAACACTACAGAATATGGTTTGCGACGTACAGCCTCAGTCAACTGACCGCCCTCATCGTATCCGACATATCCCGGAGGCGCACCTACCAGACGGCTGACTGCATGCTTCTCCTGATATTCGCTCATATCAATTCGGGTCATCATATTTTCGTCATCAAAGAGGTATTCGGCCAAAGCTTTTGCAAGCTCAGTCTTACCCACACCGGTAGTACCAAGGAAAATGAACGATCCGATAGGACGACGGGGGTCGTTAAGACCGGCCCGTGAGCGACGCACAGCATCAGCTATCGCCCTGATAGCCTCCTCCTGACCGATTACCCTGCCATGGAGTTCTTCTTCAAGATGGAGCAATTTTTCTTTTTCGCTCTGTACCATCTTATTGACAGGAATTCCGGTCCAACGCGAAACCACATCGGCGATATCATCGGCTGACACCTCTTCCTTGATCAGCGCTTTCTCACCCTGCATGGCTTTAAGCTGCTCCTGAATTGTCGCATTTTCCTGTTCTTTCTGCTGAACCTTGGAGTATCTGATCTCAGCAACTTTGGCGTAGTCACCTTCACGTTCGGCCCGGTCTGCATCAAAATTGAGCTGCTCTATGTCGATCTTATTCTGTTGGATGCGGTTGATTAATTCCTTTTCAGCCTTCCACTTTGCTGTGAATTCCTTTTCTTCCTCGCGCATAGCCGCAAGATCCTTCTCAATCTCACGAACTTTCTCCTTATCGCCTTCGCGCTTTATCGCCTCACGTTCAATCTCTTTCTGAGCTATCATACGCGAAATCTCATCAAGAGCCTGAGGTACGGAATCAATCTCCAGACGAAGTTTAGAGGCTGCCTCATCTACGAGGTCGATAGCCTTGTCGGGGAGGAAACGATCTGTGATATACCGCTCCGACAGCTGTACTGCCGCGATAATCGCTTCGTCGCGGATACGCACTTTATGATGGTTCTCATAGCGCTCCTTAAGACCACGAAGTATGGCGATAGCACTCATTTCGTCAGGCTCGTTAACCATAACTTTCTGGAAACGGCGTTCCAGAGCCTTATCTTTTTCAAAATATTTCTGATATTCATCAAGAGTGGTTGCACCGATACTTCTTAGTTCACCACGAGCGAGAGCCGGCTTCAGGATATTGGCTGCATCCATCGCACCCTCCCCCTTTCCAGCACCGACAAGAGTATGAATCTCATCGATGAACAGAATAATCTCACCATCGCTCTGAGTGACTTCATTCACGATAGCTTTCAGTCGCTCTTCAAATTCACCTTTATATTTGGCACCGGCTACCAGAGCCCCCATATCAAGCGAGAAAATCTGTTTCGTACGGAGATTTTCAGGAACGTCCCCACGCACGATACGCTGGGCCAGCCCCTCTGCTATGGCTGTCTTACCGGTTCCCGGTTCACCTATCAACATAGGATTATTCTTAGTTCTGCGACTGAGAATCTGAAGTACACGGCGAATCTCGTCATCACGCCCGATAACAGGATCGAGTTTGCCGGATCGGGCACGTTCATTCAGATTTATAGCATATTTGCTGAGTGAATTATATGTTTCCTCTGCACTTTGATCTGTTGCTTTTCTTCCTTTACGGAGTTCCTCTATTGCAGCTCCAAGTTCTTTCTCGCTCAAACCGGCATCTTTCAATATAGTTGCTGCAGGAGAATTTACCTGAAACAAAGCCATAAGTATGGCTTCAAGCGTGACATATTCGTCGCCTTGTTTTTTTGCAACGTCAAGCGCCCGTTGCAGCACATCATTAGACGTACGGCTCAGGTACGGCTCACCTCCGGAAACTTTCGGTAGAGAAGCAATCTCACGGTCAGTCTGAGCCGCTACCGCAACGGGATTGGCTCCGACCTTCTGGAAAATAAACTTCACCAGAGATTCCCCCTCGGTCATAATGGCCTTGAGGATATGTACAGGCTCTATCTGCTGCTGACCGGCAGCGCGGGTAAATTCCAGAGCCTTCTGTATCGCCTCCTGCGATTTAATAGTGAAACTGTTGAAATTCATATTATTGTAATGATATCTTTTATTTATTTCGTTCTTTATACCATTATTAACAAATCCCATGCCAGAATGTTTGACTGAAAATCTGATACGGGCCACTCTGACATTTTCATATAGACGACTGCCGTAGTGATCCGTGAATTAACAGATGCTTCCATATACGAAATTTTCTTAACTTCGCACCTTTATAGTTGCATAAAATGAGCGCTTTAGTTATCTTTGCAACATACAATGATGTTGCCCCGGGGACAAAACCTGTTCGCGGAGCGCATAAATTGTATAATATCAGCACAATCTCCGTAGAGTCCGCACTATCCTGGTTGTTCTGACATATTTTAATAACGAATCATATATGATACAGAGTTTATGAATAAAATGCCCAACATAATAATCACCCTGCTTTTTGTATTTGCATACATTTTTGCCATACCATCTCAAAAAATATTTGCATATACCACCAACGGACAGACATATTTTGAATATCCAAAAGTTCCAGATAATCTTGAGACCCTTACCGAACGCTCAAACTTCTTTATTGAACACTTCTGGGATCGTTGCAATATTAAATCGGCTTTTTCGTCAAGAGCTAAAATAACCGAGGCGTTTAACGATTACGTAAGTTTTATGCCGTATGCAGATGCCAATGTAGTACATACATCTATTAATAATCTAATCAAGGAAGTTTCCAAGAATCCTAAAAATCTGCTCACATTGGCTGAAATTGCAGAGGGAACACTTTATGCCGATACTGCCCGTATCGCATGTGACGAATGCTATCTTCCATTTGCTCAAGCTGTTGTGGACAACCGAAAGATATCAAAAGCTGAGAAAGCCCGCTTTGAATATCAGGCCAATGCTTTAGCAGCATCGCAGGTGGGAATGCCGGCACCGGAACTCATATATACACGTCCTGACGGAACTGAAGGAAAGCTCAGCGATCTCGCAAAAGGAGCATATGTATTGCTATTTTTCAATGATCCCGACTGCACCGAATGTGAACTCGCTCGTGTTCGTCTCTCAGCCGACTCAAATCTGAACGACCTCGTCTCCTCAGGAAAAATCATCGTGCTTAGTATTTACCCCGGAGAACCGGATGATGAATGGCGCGACAAAACCAGTGTCTACAACAGCCGTTGGGAAGTTGGCGCAGTTCCGGATGCCGATGAGTTCTACGATATGCGTAATCCTCCGGTGATATATTATCTTAATAATGAGCATACGATACTTTCGAAAACATTTGATATAGATAATCTTATAGAAGCGTTCCGACAGGTAAACGCCAAGATGTCAAAAGGTAATTAACATATCGTCAAATGAATATTGCAGCTCTAATATCGGGAGGCGTGGACAGCGCCGTCGCAGTTCACAGACTGCTTGATCAAGGGCATGATCCTCACCTGTTTTATATCCGTATAGGTCTGGATAACGGAGAGGGAGATTGCTCGGCAGAGGAAGATATAGAAATGTGTAGTCTGATAGCCAACCGTTATCATCTACCGTTTGATATAGTTTCCCTGCATGAAGAATACTGGGAAAACGTAATGGAGTATGCATTACGCACCGTTAAAAGCGGGCTTACTCCAAATCCGGATATCATGTGTAACAAAATGATCAAATTCGGATTTTTTGAAGAACGGTGGGGACATGAATTCGATATGACGGCAACCGGTCACTACGCCACCACGCGTCATATCGGAGATAAAGTATATCTGGCTACAGCATGCGATCCGGTAAAGGATCAGACAGATTTCCTTGCAAGAATTTCCTACAGTCAGTTAAGCCATCTGATGTTTCCCATAGGCGACATTCCCAAGCACCAAGTCAGAGATATCGCCCGCGAAACCCGTATGCCAAATGCCTTCAGAAAGGATAGCCAAGGCATATGTTTTCTCGGGAAAATCAATTATAATGATTTTATAAGACGTCATCTCGGCGAAAAAACCGGAGCCATTGTGGAAATAGAAACCGGAAAGAAACTCGGCGAACACCGCGGCTATTGGTTTCACACTATAGGTCAGCGGAAAGGGCTCGGACTTAGTGGCGGCCCGTGGTACGTTGTAAAAAAGAACATTCAGGACAACGTTATTTATGTCAGCAATGGTTACGATTGCGAAAAACAATATGGCAAAACGTTACATCTCGATGAAATGCATTTTATTTCAGAAACATCTCCGATCGGTGCGGATGGAACGGCAGAAATAACATTCAAGAATCGGCATACCCCGACTTTCTCCAAAGCACGCCTTACCCATCTCGGGAATAAGGAATATCTTATAGAATCGGAAGAAAA
>JAAVFL010000047.1 GCA_014800795.1 Bacteroidales bacterium
AGGAACCATAGAACCGGGGCTGTTCCTCGGAGCTACATATACATTTTACGCATTTTAGTTTCTAACCCCAAAATACACATTACAATTATGAAAACGACATTCAGAACCATCCAGAACGCATCGGTATCAGTTGACAACCACGATGACGAAAACCGCCGCTACAACCTCGGCGCTAACGCGCATATCCAGAGCGGTACGGTAGAAGCCCTTTATGATGGAGCAGTCTCCGCCGCAGATGAGACCGGTTCGCCACTCGGCTCTTTCAGCAGCAACCCCGACCGCTCCCTCAACCTCAACTTCACCCCGGAAGTCGCACCCGCCGAACGCGTCGCCATCCTCGAAGCCGTCACCGACTTCTGTCAGGATGCCTGTAACCCCGACTGCGAGCTGACAGTTACCCGCGATTAAAATTCTGAGATAACACTGGATAATAGGGATAATCATCCGGTGTTATCTCTTCAAGCTATTATCAAGACCGCATATGGAAACAACAGACCTATTAACCATTATAGGCGGTATCGGAGGCGTGCAGGGCGTTATCGAGCTAATTAAATGGTGGCGTGGCCGCAAGGTGCAAGACCGCCAAGACATAGCCGGAGTGGTAGCCGCCGAGAATGAGAATGAGCGCAAACAAGTAAGCTGGCTGGAAGAGCGGTTAGCGGAACGCGATAAAAAGATAGATGCACTTTATATCGAGTTACGTACCGAGCAAGCAGCCCGGCTGGAGGAAGTACACCGCCGCCATGAAGTCGAACTACAGTTAGCTGAGGCCGAGGTAAAGAAATGCCACAAAAGGGGCTGTAACGACCGAATACCGCCCAGTGATTATTAAAACTATCATGTCCTTTTCATTTAAATTCGCGATAGTTGCTTATTGGTTGCTTATTAGGAAAGTAAAAATCCCTTAAACTCAATGAGTTATAAGGGATTTTTGAGCCGCGAGTGGGACTCGAACCCACGACCTTTTCGTTACGAATGAAATGCTCTACCGACTGAGCTATTGCGGCTTGGTTAGGATTGATGAGATTCACATGGAACTCATTCCATCTCTATTCTTATGCAAAGTTAAGAAATTCTTTTTAAATAAACGGCACAGTCCCTGAATTTTTAAGTGTGCAAATTTATCATATTTGGGACGTACCGTAAATCAGTTTCTGTTCTGTTTTGAAAATGTGAAGTTTATGGCAGCTTTGTCAAGTTCAAACTTAGCCATTACAGGTGTACCTATATATGGATTTACCGCACTAAGATAACTTGACGAAGTTCCGTAATAGTATGAATTGGAATTCGTTTCCGTTATTACAGAAATTGGAGTGAGAGTAAAGGTATAATCCTCCTCACTAAGCGTACCAGCCTCATATTTTTCTATCATCTTAAGCAGATAGGAGCGGAGACCTGAGAAACTATATTTTTTATTGGTACTATCGTACTCGGTATAAAACGAAGTTTCATTATCGGGCAGCTCAGAGAGACGGAAGAACTTTTCTTTATCCTTACTAAGAACCATCAGTACATTTTCAGGAGGTACGATACCGTAGCTATTCTCGATGGTGACTACCGGCAAATCAAGGCTGAGGCTGTTGATTACGGCCAATTCTCCGGATTTCTCCTGATATGTTCTTATTACTTCTTCTATAGGGAATTTAATCTCAATGTCACGTCCGACAGGCGCTACAATTATATCCTCACCCGCGGCAAGTTTGTCTATCAGAGTCTGATCGGGGGTATACGTTATTATATTATTGGTAATTACCTCGGGAGTAACTGCGTAATACTCGCCACTGTGTTGCAGAACAGCTTCATTTCCGTCGTCATCTGTTCCATATGTATGGTAATACAATGTCATTAATGTGGACGTTATACCCGCCACGCATCCGCTACCATAATTGTTACGGACATATATTCCCGGGAAAGTATTGGCGAAAACCGACGGCAGTTGATATGCTTCGGGATTGGTGAGGTATAACCGGAACAATTGGCGGGCGAGTTCACCATTGTCGTCAACTTTGACCGCAATGGTGTTATATGATAGATTCCGGATTGAGTCGCACTCACCTAACGAGTTGCATACATATGTTTTCTTGGCAAGTAGTTTCAGTCCGTCGGGATTCACAGGGGTGCTACTGTTGATAGGAGTAGTGAGTTTGTGACCAAGTTTATACATCTCGAGTCCCATTGGCGCGAGAGTATCTCCGACCGTCGATGTTCGCGGCACATAGAAATTTATTACCAAAGAGTCTACGAGATCGTCAACCTGATCAACCGTAATATCATATGTCTCAATCTTAGATGCAGGAAGAAACTCTGTAACAAAATTGGACGAGAATGTTCCGTAGCCGTCGGCTGTTATAGATCCCAATATCTGCGTAACATTGCGGGTCTGCACAGACGGATTGTCAACAGTCAGTCCTTCAATTGTAAAATCATCGAAAATCATAACTTCTGAAGAATTTTCGATGAGCGACGTTCCTACATTCGGGGTATCGTCACATCCTGTGATATATGTAGCCGCAGCAAGCGCTATAGCTGCAATGCCTACAATTTTCGGTGCTTTTAGCATAATAATAAAGCCAAAATATATTTGGAGAGGAGGTGTATATATAGATATTGTTATAGGCTCTCGTAGAAATCGACTACTACCTGAGGGTCAGGTGTTTCACCTTGATACGGGAGGAAAGGTTTCCCTATTTCCTTTGCAAAATCGATAAGTTCCTGAGGAACATTTTCAGATCCCTGCATCACTCCGTCACAATGTGCGATTGCCAGTTTATTGAGTGTTAGGCAATCGACTGGTTGATCGCCAAGAATTGTAATATCGTCTTTCGAGATACCGTCAGCTAAAAGTTTTTCTACAAAGCGAGGATCTAGTGTTCCCTCAAACTGATCGTCAAACAGCGAATATACTATTTTCGCTTTTCCTACAGTAGGATCATCTGCATATTGCTTGCGGATATAAAGCGGAGCCAGGGCGGTAACCCAGCCCGAGCAATGAATTGCCTCGGGTTCCCAGCGGAGCTTGCGCACAGTTTCCATTACACCACGTACGAAGAAAATCAGTCGTTCGTCATTTTCCTCAGGTGTCTCCCTGATTTCAAGATCACTGACCGCATGATGCTGGAAATAGTCATCATTATCAATGAAGTAAACCTGCATTCTCGAGGCCTGAAGTGTTGCGACTTTGATAATCAGGGGGTGATCGGTATCATCGATCACGAGATTGATTCCACTAAGACGGATAACCTCATGCAACTGGTTGCGGCGTTCGTTGATACAGCCGTACTTGGGCATGAAAGTGCGCACCTCAAAGCCTTTTTCCTGAACTTTCCCCGGTAGAACCTGACACATCTGTCCGAGCGGAGTCGCTTTCAGATAGGGAGTGATTTCTTGCGAAATGTAGAGAATTCTTCTGTTTTTACTCATTGACTTATAAGCATAATCTGAACCCTGAATTTGTCGGATGAACCGTCAAGACCCGAGGGTATAGGTTGTCCATGGATTGACGCGCAAAGTTACAAAAAAAATTGCAATTTATGATGTTTTTTAGGGTATGAAAGGGCTCATATGGGGTAATATGGTGTTAAAATATCCTTTAAGTGGCGAATTATTTTCGATTTTATACAAAGTTTTAGCAATCCGGTAGGGCTCCAACACTAAAAATAGCGTATCTTTGCAACCGAAAGTTTACTGCTTGGAAATGGGTTGTATTATGTTTCCGCCTATACTGACTTATATACTCAACCGCGTTAGATATGTTTAATTTCTTCAAAAAGACTTCCAGTCATCCTAAACGACTGTTTTACTCGACGGATATTCATTGCCACATTGTTCCAGGTGTCGACGATGGCGCACGCACGGTAGAGGACAGCCTGCAGCTTATATCCAAAGAATGCGGATGGGGAATAAAACGTATATTCTGTACTCCTCATATTACGGAAGAGACATTTGAGAACAATCCGTCAACCTTATCGAAGGCTTTCGAAATATTGAAACAGGAAACAGACAAGGCTCAACCGGATATTGAACTCGATTATTCCGCGGAACACAGGCTCGACCCCTATTTTCTGTCTCTTTTTGAAAAGGGAGATATCCGGCCTTTGCCAAACAGCTACATTCTGATAGAGAACTCATTCGTTCAGGAAGCCTGGAATATTGACCAACAGGTATATGACCTTTCTATAAAAGGACTGAAACCTATTCTTGCCCACCCCGAACGTTACCATTACTACATGATAAACCGCAAAAGATATGAGGAGCTTCACTCTGCCGGCCTTCTATTTCAGGTCAATCTGCTGAGTTTAGCCGGATATTACGGTAAAGAGCAGAAGCAGGTTGCCGAATGGCTGATAGAAAAGAATATGGTTGATTTCCTTGGATCGGACATGCACCATATGCGCCACGCCGAAGCTATCGACAGATATATCGACGGAAAAGACTACAAAAAGCATTCAGAAGCATTGCGCGGCCGAATACTTAATGACCGATTTTTCCTTTGATCAGCTATAATATTTTGTCGGAACAGTGCTAAAACCAGGGGTGAACGGCCAGCGACAACGATTTCATGGTGTTCGGATCAAGACGTCGTACAGCCAGAAGTGATAAGGCCATATAGTCCGGTGCATTTTGATCGAGAGAGTTGACTCTTACGCGACCGGCGCAATGTATAAACTTATCATTACCGATATACATTCCCACATGGTTGATTCGGCCGGTATCTTTATTGCCGAAAAACAGTAAATCGCCTTTACGAAATGCAGATCGGTCTGCCATCGGGATGGATACTCCGGTCTTTGCCTGCTGAGACGCATTGCGCGGAAGAATCAGTCCCTGCGACAGATATGCGATTTTCGTAAGTCCGGAACAGTCCATGGATTTCGTAGAGGTTCCTCCCCAAAGATATGGTGTTCCCATAAGAGCAGTAGCGAAATCTATCACAGCATCAATATCTGTAGCGCGCTGTTTCCATTCTATAAGATTCTCCACATCGGCCGAGCGCATAACTCCTTCACGCCCATCGGGTAGCCTGACGGAGACCATATCTTCTCCACGCTTTACCGGCAATATCTCGAGAACCGATCCATTTACAACATCTGAAATTCTTTGCAGTCTGAAATTCTTTGTCCCTACTCCCCTATCCGGATCCAAATCCGGTTTATAAATATAGGTCTGATCAATTGATGTAACCACCGCTCTATCGGAGCTACGCCATCGCCGCATATCATCTTCAGTAAGCAATTTCAACGAATTGCCTATAACATATCCCCTATATCCCTCGGGGGTTTCTATTCCATACCATCCATTCTTTTCGCTTGTAACTTTCAGAGGTGTCCCCATTATTACCTGGGAGCCCATTTCAGAAGCATGTCCGGGATTCTCCCTGACATGCGCTACTGACACACGAACCAAAGCCCAAGGCAAAACCTCAGCTTCCAACGACCCGAAAACTGCGAGTAACGCCATTGTAAAAACGCACTTGAGGATGTTTATGAAATTTAATCTCATTCTTATTTCATATCGATAAGACACAGGCGCGTTGCGTTCGGGCACCGGCCGTTACGCAACACACCTGTTTATTGTAAATTCAAATGACACTATGCCAAAGATGCAATCACTTTCTTAACATTATCAGCGAGTGTCTCGGCATCTGACATTGTATGAGCCTCGGCATATATGCGTATGATCGGTTCTGTGTTTGATTTACGCAGATGCACCCATGAATCACTGAAGTCAATTTTCACGCCATCGATATCAGTAATCTTCTCAGATGCATATTTCTCCTTCATCGCACACAGTATGGCATCAACATCAATTTCCGGAGTAAGTTCGATCTTATTCTTTGCTATGGCATACTGAGGGTATCCTTTTTTAAGCTCGCTCACTTTTTTACCACTTTTGGCAAGAAGAGTGAGAAACAGCGCAACACCGACAAGAGCATCGCGCCCATAATGGGCTTCGGGATAAATAACTCCTCCATTGCCTTCGCCACCGATCACAGCCCCGGTCTCTTTCATTTTCGTTACTACATTCACTTCGCCGACAGCCGCTGCGTTGTACTCACAACCATGGGCGCGCGTTACATCGCCCAAAGCGCGCGAACTGCTAAGATTAGAGACCGTAGATCCCGGAGTGTGACCGAGAATATAATCGGCGACTGCCACAAGGGTATATTCCTCGACAAACATCTCACCGTTCTCCATAACAATTGCAAGACGGTCAACATCCGGATCAACTACAAAGCCAACATCTGCCTTACCGTCGGCCATCAGATCAGAAATCTGAGTGAGGTTTTCAGGAATCGGTTCCGGAGTATGGGCGAACCGGCCGGTAGCCTCGCAATTAAGCTCAATAATATTCTTAACCCCAAGCGCACGCAAAAGCTGAGGAATCACTATGCCACCTACTGAATTTACCGCATCGACAGCTACGGTAAAGTCAGCTGCTTCGATAGCCGAACGATCTACCAGAGCCAAAGAAAGAACCTGATCTATATGCCTGCGATTCCAGGTCTGATCGGTCAGAACTGTTCCGAGTTTATCATATGGAGCAAATTCAAAATCCTCACCGGCTGCGATAGCTAATACTTCCTTTCCCTCCTTATCGTTAAGAAACTCGCCGTCGGAGTTCAGCAGCTTAAGTGCATTCCATTGTGCAGGATTGTGAGAAGCTGTAAGTATGATACCTCCGCATGCGCGGTTACCTTTAACCGCAACTTCAGTTGTCGGTGTGGAAGCCAATCCTATATTAACGACATCGAATCCCATTCCACACAAAGTCGCGCACACAAGGCTATCGACCATCTGGCCGGACACACGGGCATCCCGGCCTACTACGATAATATTAGTGTCGGCCGTTGTCGTATTACGTATAAACTGGGCATAAGCAGCCGTAAATTTCACTACATCAAGCGGACTTAACCCCTCACCTACCTTTCCTCCGATAGTTCCCCTGATACCGGAAATTGACTTAATTAATGACATAAGTTTTTCGTCGAAAAATTTTACATGCTTCGTTAATTTATTTCCACAGCTGCTTTAGTCGGAAAGCTCATCTTCGAATTCTCCACTGCTGGCAGGCGGGAAATACCTGACATCATAATAATAGAACGGCACAACCTGTGAAATCTCGCTGCTGAGGCCATACTGAGACTTTATTACCAAGTTGACCCGGGAGAACATTCCCAGATAAATCAACGGGGCCTGCAAACCGGCTCCCCATTGCGAAGAACTGCTCAGAGTATAATTGTTGAAACGGAAGGAAGCAGATCCGACGGAGAGATTTTCTGAATTACCCCAACTGCTGTCAAATGTCCCGTTATCAGGATCATATGTATACAAGCTGCTACGGGTAAAACGGAAATATATCAGGTCATCATCTTCCGCCATCATCTCAGGGTCTCCCTTACTCAGAACCTGCATGTATATATTCCCTTCTTCGTCAAGACGATAGAACGGAGCATCCGGACCTACCTGAAAATCATTATCGGCTGGAATTTCCAATATTACATTCTGGTTTGCCAGAAACGTATTAACTGCATGCATCTCATCGGTAAGGAGTTCTGCATAACTCTTACTGTCGCTGCACGAGGAAAGCATGAATGTAGCCAACAGACCGGCAACCGCTCCGGTACATAACATTCTGAAAGGTGTAATAATCATTATATAGGATTTTCTTAAATTCAATTATCAGTTATCAGCAGAAGGCAGATAACGGTCATATTTAGGCATAATCTCTATGAGAGTACTTATTGCTTGCTCCATTGTGCCGAAGAATTCACCCCCGGCTGCATTAAGATGACCTCCACCGTTGAAATTTTCCTTACACATAAGGTTTACCGGAAAATTCCCCTTGCTTCTGGTTGATATTTTGACATATCCCTCCTCTTCACGCATAAACACGGAATATACAATATCCGGCATCGTCAAAGGGCGATTAACCAGATCCTCAGTGTCTCCCTTTTGATAATGAAACTCATTCAGTTCCTTGCGAGTAAGGGTAATGAGTGCTCCACGGTGGTCGGGATAAACTGTCAGATTATTCAATATCGCATATCCGTTCAGACGCAATCTGTTTAGCGAATTGGAAAAATAGACCTTCCGATATATCTCATCCTTGTTAATTCCGCGCCTGATCAGATCTGCAACGGTCTCATAAAGATCCGGATTGTTAGAGTTATAGGAAAAATTACCAGTATCCGTCATCATCCCAGTGTACAGACATTCCGCACACAGTTCATCAATGCAATCGCTGAGCCCGAGAGCAATAAGCACCTTATAAACTAACGCACACGTAGAACTCTCTTCCGGGTGTGAAATCAATACATCAGGAAAGGATGCAGGATGCAGATGATGGTCTATCATCACCTTTTTCGCAGGAGAGGCCATCATAGCTTCCTCCACATGATCTATACGTTTAGGCTCATTATAGTCAAGACAGAAGAGAAGATCAGCATTAGAGAGCAACTTTCTGGCATACGCTTCAGATCGCGAATATATCACAATTTCGTCTGCCCCGGGAAGAAAAGTAAGATATTTCGGAGGGGTATCCGGAGTTATCACCTTAGCCTTTTTGCCCATCCGCCACAAAGCACGCCTCAAACCAAGCGAAGAACCCATAGCATCGCCATCGGGCGACAAATGACAGGTAATCACAATATTACGTGATGTAACCAGCAATTCGTCAAGATCCTGCAGAAGCTCTTTGTCAATTATATCGGCTATCATTTAATTATTTCTGTCAATCGTACTGTTTACTTAATTTTCATCGCAGACATCCGGCTAAATAATCTCAGACAGTCAGATGAGCCATCTGAAAAACAAGTCGTATCTCCACGTTTTTAATACGCAAAGATACGACAATCCTTTCATACCGCCATATTTAAGCTGCAAAAATGGCGTCTGAATCTATGATTTTTTTAATTTCGCAGGTTCAACTGGCAAGTGCAAAATTAGCGATTTGTCTGAAGAACTCATCTTTCGGGTTAGAAAAATTGAGTTTCTTCCGAGGTCTGAGATTCAGTTTCTTCGCTACGTTTTTGATA
>JAAVFL010000048.1 GCA_014800795.1 Bacteroidales bacterium
ACGCCGTATTTTACTCTCATCTTCAGTCATGTAGCTCGCTACATTCCTTCATCTTCGGGCAAAATCCGGCTGAAAGTCCGCTCACGGATAATATAAAATAATTTCCACGACTTACTTAACAGATGACAGATAACTGTAGTGAAACTCCGCGGCTCGCAGCCGTGGTTGCCCGTGAGCTTACCCGTTCTGGAGTATATCCCGGCTCACATGTACTTGTGGCTTTCAGCGGTGGAGCCGACTCCACCGCGCTTCTCATGGCAGTATGTGAGGCCGGTTACATAGCTAAGGCACTCCATTGCAATTTCCATCTGAGAGGTGATGAGAGCGACCGCGACGAGCGCTTCAGCCGTGAGGTGGCCGCACATTTGGGGGTAGAGATCGCCGTGCGCCATTTCGATGTGGCGGCGAGAGTGGCCCGTACGGGAGACTCGGTGGAGATGGCTGCCCGCGAATTGCGTTACGAATGGTTCAAGGATGAGCATGCCGCCACAAATTTCCCGCTGCTTACGGCTCATCACCGCGGCGACAATGTCGAGACTTTCTTTCTAAATCTTTTTCGGGGGAGCGGTCTACGCGGTCTGGCCGGCATACCTGCGCGGCGGGGCTACATTATGCGCCCCTTGCTCGGAGTTTCCAAAGAGGAGATACTCGCATATCTTGCGGCCCGCCATATGGGTTACGTTACCGACTCTACAAATCTCAAACCCGATTTCCGGCGCAATATGCTGAGGCTTGATGTGATTCCGCAGCTTGAGAAAGCTTTCCCGGGCGCTACAGATGCAGTTGAACGCTCGGCAGAGAATCTGCGGCGCGATCTCGATCTCCTCGGCAACTTTGTCGACATTGAGCGTAGCAGGCGCATGAACTCCCGGGGAGCTCTTTCGATAGAGGGACTGGGGGTGTCGCCGGTCGACGCCACACTGCTTTACCATATGCTCGGGGGAACGCTCGATTATGAGACTGTCGGGCGGATTCTTGCGCGTAGCGGTGTGTCGGGCAAGATATTCGAAGGGAGTGGAGGTGTCCGTTATCTGCTCGACCGCGGTAATCTGGTGAGAGTTGACGATAAGAATCAAACTTCCGTACCGCCACGTATATATGCCGATATACTTTCGGTCCGCGAGTTTCATCCCTCCCGCAATCCATGGGAAATATGGCTCGACGGGGATGTGCTCATGCATCCTGTAGCCCGGTGGGAACTGCGACCATGGCGTCGTGCCGACCGCATAGCTCCGTTCGGAATGCGTGGAACCCGTGCGGTAAGCTCGATAATCACGGAAGCGAAGGTGCCCTTGACCGACAAGGGTAATATCTGGGTACTGACTTGCGGAGGAGTTGTTGTATGGGTGGTTGGATATCGTGCCTCCCGTCATTTTCCTGTAACACCGCGTAGCGTCAGAATCGTGCGTCTCAGGGTCGAAAAACAGAGATAATTTTGTGAATTGGCTGCTTAAGAAATGTTATATAACATATTCTAAAAACACTCCTTTTGAGCCGCCTGTTCGGAAAGTGGCTAAGATGTGGTGATAATTGCTACTGTTTGTTTTTTTTAACAAATTATTTGATTGCGCTTCGGAAAAACTTTTGTTATTTTGTCTCGCTTTAGAGAGGCCGCCGGCCCTCGTTCACGGTTCTGACATGGAGTTGTCAGACGTATGATGGAATTTCAGAAACGGAACTGCACAATCCGTTTTTCAAGATATTGAGAATTTGAATGATTGAATGATTGATTAATTGGAGTAATAATTGAATGAATGATAAGTGAATGATTGTGGCAAGATGCCGAGACAATGTTATGGGGGATATTCCCACCGGCAGCGGCGGAGCATCGGTTACGAGGATTATTCAAATCGCCACAAAAGGATACTGATAAGTTTGTTTCATATACAAATGCCAATAAGGATTGAGCCGGGACCGATGTGAATCGGGCCCGGTTTTCTTATCCCCCCGCATCCGCTCCTTCATCCTCATCCCTATTTTTGCTCCCGCTCTAAATTTCTTTTGAAGCGCGAGTGATTGGCGGGAAATGTTTAACTTTGTGCCGGTAAAAATGAAAATGAATAGGGATAGAATAGATAGGAGAGAAAACTCAGACTATAAACTAATGGCTGGAAAATCAGGTACAATTAAAGGGCATCTGGCGATGGTCGGAGCCAATGTAATGTGGGGACTTATGTCGCCGATAGCGAAGATGGTGATGGCGGGAGCTGTAGTTACCCCGTTGTTAATGACCAATTTCCGTATCTACGGAGCTGCATTGCTCTTCTGGATAGCCTCGCTTTTCGTGCCACGCGAGCATGTTCCGCCGCGCGATCTGCTGCTGCTGGCGGGAGCGGGGATGCTCGGTATTCTGCTCAATCAGGGTAGTTTCATATTCGGAGTGTCTTTCACCTCGCCCGGCGAGGCATCGGTTATTACCACTACAATGCCTCTGTGGGTGATGCTTCTGGCGGCACTTTTTCTTAAGGAACCGATCACTTTGAAAAAGGTTGGAGGTATAATGCTCGGTGCTTCCGGGGCGCTTATACTCGTAGTGACCGGAGGAGCCCTCGAGGGAAACGCCGGTTCAAATCCGCGTCTGGGCGATATGCTCGTACTTGGCGCTCAGTTGAGCTACGCGCTCTATCTTACGTTGTATAAGAACTTTATCAAGAAGTATTCGCTTGTAACGTTGATGAAGTGGATGTTTACCGCAGCTGCCGTAGCGCTTACACCTTTCTCTTTGTCATCGTTAATGGCCGCCGACTGGCAGATGCTTTCCACCGGCGAGATAGCCGGAGCTGCATATGTGGTGGTGTTCGGAACGTTTCTGGCCTATATGTGCATAATGACCGGGCAGAAACTGCTGCGCCCTACCGTAGTCGGGATGTACAACTATGTTCAGCCGGTGGTGGCGATGTGCGTTGGCATCTGGCTCGGGCTAGATAACTTCACGTTAACAAAAGCGGTGGCCGTAGCGCTGATATTTTCGGGCGTATATCTGGTGACAAAAAGCCGCTCACGCGCCCAGGAAGCGGATTCCGCCACAAATTCCCGTTCGCCGAGGGATTAAGCAGAATGTTAATCCAAATGACGTTTTTGTGCCCGTGGTGTTAAAAAATCAAGTATTTTTCTTTCATCCTGCGGTTTGTTTGAAAAATTTGCGTAACTTTGTGGCGTGAGAGCTCCGCAAAGCAGATGCATATTTTATTCTGCCGATCAGATATTTTATTATATAAATAAGCAATATTGTACACCTCTGCATGGAGCGCTCCCATATTTTACTCCGAATAAATTATAATTATATACTCATTATTTATCTTTAACCCTAATTAAGATGAGGAAAAAATATCTTTACTCTTTTATGGGATGTGCGGCGCTGCTTACGTTAGCGACCGCACCCGGACGTGCGGCTATCGCTCAGGCGTTCGACACAGTGGTTTCCGCCAGCGGACCTCAGAAAGCTGAGGGAGAAGACGATACTCAGAGACAGGTCGGTCTGTATTCACCCTCTTCAGTTTCTGCTATATTCGATGTGGAGACCGGATTTGTTAATCTTGCGTTTACATCACCAAATCTCGCGTATTGGAAAGACGGGTCCTGGCCTGATTTTACGGATGAGGACAAGATCAATTTTCCTATAGAAAAAATTGAAATTGCCCGTTGTGAAGGCTCATATTTCTACGACTCAGAAGCGGAGGTTATAGCAGAAATAACTGATGTAGAATGGCTTACGGACTATACTTATACCGATAAGACTCAACTGGAGCATGGGAAGACTTATAGCTACCAGATAGTAGGTTACTGCAACGGTTGCAAAGGTTCTGCTGCAACTGTAAAAGTTGATGTTGGTTTCAAGATTGACCCGGCTGCAGATTTCAGCGTGGTAGCCGGCGAGAATGGTGCGATGCAAGTTACAGTTTCTTTCACAACACCCACAACCACCAACGATGGCAAGCATGTTATTCCTGAGGGTGAGACTATCACGAAGATTGAGATTACCCGTAAGGAAGACAGCTGGTATAGTGATGAGGAAGTTATCAAAACCTTCGAAGATGTAGCTCCTGGAACAAAGTTGTCATATGTCGATGAGTCCGAGGATCTTAAACCCGGTACTAAATATGAGTATCGTGTTCTGTTCTACTTCGATGGAATCCAGACAAAAGACTATACGAACCTCGAAAGCGTGTTCGTAGGTCCTGACCAGCCGAAAGCTCCATCTAATGTTGCCGCAATCCTTCAGGAAGACGGGAGTGTGAAGGTGACTTGGGAGGCTCCTACCGAAGGAGTAAACGGCGGATGGCTTGATCTGTCAGCAGTCAGATTCAAGATTGAGCGCGGCCTGGGAACTTCAGAGTATTACGCTAAGTGGATTGAGCTCGAGAATGGATATGAGGGAACCGAACTGGTAGATTCAGATCTTCCTGAAGAAGGAATGTATATGTACCGCATCAGTTCGCAGGTTGGTGAGAACACATACAGAGGCGCAGTGACGGAAGGTGTCATAGCCGGTCCTCCCGCCGCATATCCTTTCACCGAAAGCTGGCCAGACCGTGTGGCAGAGCATACTTCATGGACCAAAGGCGCAGGCGACTGGACAGAAGGATCCTCTCCATCCATATATTATTATGATGAAGATAATAATTATTTAAGTCTTGATATCACTCCTGCCGATAATGACGGAGGTTTGATGTACACATATCCGAGCAGCTGGAGTGATGAAGCCGGCGATATCTTTACTCTTACATCGGGTCGTATCGCAATGGCTGATGCTATAAACCCCGTAGTCAAGTTCTCCTTCTTTGATTTTTCAAAGGATGTTGACGATAATGAGATTAAGGTATATGCAGCTGCCGACGGTGGTGAGTTCAAGCAGCTCGAGGATGTCGACTTCTCCGGGTTCCCCCACGATAACCAGTGGGTAAGCGTAATGGGCAGTCTCGCCGAATATGTCGAGGCTTGCGAATATATCCAGATCCGCTTCGAAGTAACTCTCGGCGAGAAGAAATGCAAGACCTGTATCGATGCCGTTGAAGTTCGCGATGCTAAATTTGCCGATCTTACGGTGGAAAGTGTTTCCGCTCCTGAGAAATTCTATCCAGGTGCGTCCATGAATGTGAGTGTCAAGCTTTCCAATAGCGGCGACTTTGCTTCTGAGCCTTTCGCAGCCATGCTTTATATTGGTGGAGAGGAACTCGGTTATGCGGAATGTGAGGGTGTAGCTTCGCTCGGTACTACAGTGATGAGTATTCCTGTAACAATTCCTGAAACCGTGAATGGTGGTGAAACTGAAATCTCAGTTGAGATCGTAGGTGTATGGGAACCCAATATGGACGACAATTCGGGTAGTAAGGCTGTTGAGGTAGTGACTCTTCCCGCTCCTTCAGGGCTCGGCTTCGATGCTGATGATAAGCTCCTGACATGGACAGCTGTAGATGAGCTTCCTTTCTATGACGGATCGAATGAAGTAGCAGACGATTTCTCGGCTTATGACGACTGCGCTACCGGCGAATTCGGCGGATGGACTGTAGTTGATGGCGACGGTTATACTACATTATGTTTACCAGGCTATGAGAATTATACCAATGAGCGTGGTTCTACCGGTGGTTTTGTGTTCCAGCCTTCAATCCATGATGTAATTAATGGAACTAAGGGAATCTGGGATACACCTGAGCAAGGCGGCAAATGCTTCGTATTCCCAGCTGCAACCTCTTATGCAGATGACTGGTTGATTTCGCCTGAGCTTACCGGAGCTGCTCAGACCGTAACATTCAAGTTGGCTGCTTACTCATCATTTAGCTCGATAGTTGAAACATATGAGTTCTGTGTTTCATATACTGACGCTCAGACAGAATCTTTCGAAGTCCTTAAAAAGGAGGAAATCAGACGTGAAAATCAGCTGAATGAAGATGGTATATATCCAATTGAATGGGAAGAACGTTCGTTTGATCTCCCTGAAGGTGTCAAGTATTTCGCAATACATTATACCAAATATTATGGCGATATGCTTGCCGTTACCGATTTCCACTTCACTACCGGTTCGGGCATGACTTCCGATCCTACCGAATTCGTGGGTTACAATGTATATCTCGACGGTAGCAAGGTTAACGAAGAGCCTCTGACCGATACCAAGTATGAGGTGCCGGCTGAAACTTCAGGCGATTATGTTGTCAAGGCCGCTTACAACAACGCCGAATCCGCTCCCACCGAAGCTGTGTCAGTCAACACAACCGGTGTTGAAGCTGCAGGCGCACTTGCAGGCAAGTTGCTCAACGTTGAAGGAACAACTCTTGTGATCTCAGGAACAGGTGCATACACCGTAGCCGACATCGCAGGTCGCACCGTAGCCGCCGGCAATGGCGCAGCCCGTGTCGAGGTAGCGGCAGGAACCTATGTAGTGGCAGTTGACGGCGAAGTGTTCAAGGTTGCTGTAAAGTAACAGTCAGTTCGCATAACTCCTCTAATATTTAAGGAAAATGCCTCCCCTGTGCTAATACACTATATGGGGAGGCATTATTCATTTTCAGAATAAATCAGGAGTCAATACAAAATTACAGTGCAAGCAGGCAACTTCATTAAATCAGTCGCTATCGCGGCATCGTCAGGCATCGGCCGAATACAGCCCGCAGCTGCCAATCCGATGGGGCGCTTGCAGTGGGGGCCGTATTCGCCCGTCACCTGAAGGTGCAGCGATGTTAAATATGCAATGTAATTTCGGATTGAGCCTTAATCAGATGAATATGAAAAATATAACCAAATCAGTTATCGTATCCGCTGCAATGACGGCGGCGATGCTCCCGGTTGCGGGGGTGGCGCAGATCCGTGTGCCTGTGATTCATGCAAATGTTCTCGGGCCAGCCGATTGGGTTGATTATACCTCGGGTATGTACACCTTTGAGGCTAAGGCACCCGTTACATTGAATCTTGAGAAAGAGAGCCGTTTCATAAGTGTCACGGGAGGTGGCGACTATCTCGACGGGCGCTATTATTACATAAGCGACAACGACGGCCTCGGAGGTCAGTATGACTTCCGTTTCTATGTGTATGATGCCGATACATGGATTCCAAAAAACAATTTCCGTATGCCCGGCAACTGGTCGGCTCCCGATATGGCTACCGATCCGGTGACGGGACGTTTCTACGGAACCTTCACCACCAACCGTTCCGTTTACCGCTTCGGATGGATTAATCCGGCCGACGGCGAGTTCCACGACATGGGGAGCGGCGCGGGGGGATACCCGGTTATGGGTGTGAACCGCTACGGTGCGGTCTATGCCATCGACCGCGAGGGAAACCTGCTGTCGGTCAATACGGCCGACGGATCCGCAACCACGCTCTACTCCACAGGGCTTGTGCCCGCAGATCTTCAGACCGGATGCTTCGATCCTGACGGCGATCTGCTTTACTGGTGTTACCGCGACGCGGAAGATCACACAGCCCTTTACTCACTCGATGTCAACGCCGGGAGTGCCGACGGTCTCAGGCTCATCGGTGCCTTCCCGCAGAACGAGCTCATGTTCGGCGCTTACATCCGCCCCGACCTGTCGGGCGCCGATGATGCTCCCGCCGCTCCCGAAGGTGTCAAGGCAAAAGCTTCGGGCGACAAGACCGTAGTAAGCTTCACCCTTCCCTCGGCAACCGGCACGGGTGCGAGCCTCGATGGAAAATCGGTGGGCTATGTGGTGGTGGCCGACGGTGTGATGCCTGCCAAAGCCATTCCGGAAGGAGCCGCAGGCTCGGATGTGGAGATGGAATTCGCTTTCGCCGACGGCGAGCATACAGTGGCGGTCACTCCCGTATGCGACGGCGCTGCGGGCGCTCCGGCCTGGATTTCGTTTTTTGTAGGTCCGGATACCCCTCTTCCTGTAACGGAACTTACTGCTTCACGTAGCGGCGATGCGTTTGTGGCGTCGTGGGATGCTCCGGCGGGTGGTGTGAGTGGCGGCCGTATCAATTCCGACGCCATGGAATATGAAGTGAAGTTTTTCCACGGTAATGTATCGGAAACCTTTACGGTAACAACCACTTCTTTCAGGAAGGAACTGTCGTCCCCTTTCCCGGTAAACTGCCATATCGAAGTGACGGCAGTGGACGGAGAATTGCGTAGCGCCCCCGCATCATCGCCTCAGGTGATGATGGGCGACGGCTATCCTCTGCCTTACAGCGCCGATTTCGCCGCCGGATCCTCTACTGCTGAATTTATGGTGGTGGATGCCAACGGCGACGGTGTCACATGGTACTATGAATCGGTGGGCGACGATATGCGCACCAACTATAAGTACGACGACGGGAATATGGACGATTGGCTGTTTACGCCTATCCTTGCCCTTGATACGGATTATTTCTATCATCTGCGCTACGATGCCCACACGGCCGGACTTGCCTATGAGGAGCGTATGGAGGTGAAAGCCGGCCAAGGATGCGCTCCCACAGATATGACGGTGACCGTAAGTCCGGCGACCATATACACCGGTTCATCCTTCACTACTCACGACAGCTACTTCACCATCCCATCCGCCGGCAACTGGAATATCGGATTCCATTCCATCACCGAGGGTCAGAATTTCTATATCTCGATAGACAATATCGTAATAGAGCGTGGAGGTCTTATGTCGGCTCCGGCAGCTGTGACCGATGCGGTTATAGTGCCTGCCGCGGGCGGTGTGCTGGAGTGTAGTGTATCGTTCACGGCCCCCTCTCTCACTATGGCCGGCGAGCCTCTTGACGAGAACCTGTTCATACAGCTCAGGAAAGGGGGCATCGTTGTAGCCGACAAGCGTGATGTAGTTCCGGGTTCGGCGGTGACTTTCAGTAATGTAGCGTCCGCGCAGGGAACCAATGTTTATGAGATTATCTGTCATAATGGCGATGGAGCCGGGATGCCCGTTACAGCAGAGGCTTACACGGGGGTTGATGTGCCTCTGCCGCCATCTGATGTCAAGGTCCGCATCGATTCCAACGGTTATCCTACTGTTACGTGGGAAGCTCCGGTGGGGGGTGTGAACGGCGGGGTTGTAAATCAGTCCGGACTGCGCTACAGCGTGCGCCGCTCTTTCGACATGCAGTATATCCTCAATTCGGGAACGGCGACTATCGCCACCGACAACCTCGGACTTTACGGCGTGGAGCAGGCGCTGATGTACTATCAGGTATTCGCAATCAACGATGCAGGAACAAGCGAGCCCGCCGAGAGCGCGCATTTCACCACGGGCACACCATATGGGCTGCCATATTCAGACAGTTTCAAGGATATGCTTGAAATGCATGGGCCATGGTTGGGGCTTCTGCTTGACAATCCCGAGGGATGCTGGTATATCGACGAGGAGGGGACGCGCCCGGCGTGTGACCCTGTCGATGGTGACGGAGGAGTGGTAACTTTCGCTCCTTCCGATGCCGGCCAATCATCGTCGTTAGCCACCCCGCTTGTCTGCATTGATAAATCCGGATATCCCACACTTGAGTTCTATCTGTTCTGTACGGCCGACAACGACAGCCGTCTGGAAATCGGTGTCCGCACCGCCGAAACCGAGCTTGAGGCTATCCGGTCTATCCGTCCGGGCGATTCATCCTATACTCCCGGATGGAATGTGATCCGTATTCCTCTGGCCGATTATATGGGCGAAGAGTATGTTCAGGTCTATTTCACCGGATATGCCGGTGAGGAATATTCCAACCGAATACATCTCGACCGCATCGGTATATACGATATTCCCCGCTACGATGTGGAGGCATCGCTTCTCGAGGTGCCCGAACTTATGGTGCCCGGTAAGGAGGCAATGTTCCTCGCAACAGTTACCAATACCGGTATCGATCCGGTGGAGGATATAGATGTGACTCTGCTCAGGGGTGAAGAGGCTGTATCGAGCCGACGTGTGGCGCGTCTGGCTGCCGGAGCGAGCCTGACACTCGACCTGAACGATACTGCCGATCTGTCGTTCGGCGAACTCGAAAACTATCGCTTCAGTGTTTCAGCCTCCTCTGATTATAATAGCGGCAACGATCTCTCGGCAATTCATGAAGTGGTTGTCGAGCTACCATATTATCCGGTTCCGCATCTCAGTGGAAGCGTGGCTGGCAATGTGGCAACCCTCGAATGGGAAGCGCCGCAGTGCGATGGTGTCCGCGCTCCTGTAACCGACGGATTCGAGAGCTACGAACCTTTCATCATCGACAATATAGGGGACTGGACACTTGTCGATATCAACGGCAACGGCGGGACTACCGGTATTCTCGATGGCGAAGGAAACGAACTTGATTATCCCAACATGGGTGCCAGGATGGCATATCAGGTGTTCAACCCAGGAGAAGTTGGCTTCCCGCTGTATGACGATGATGGCTCGCGGTCGATGTATGCAGCTCACCGCGGCAATCAGATGCTTTGCGCGTTCAGCGACCTCGACGCCTACAACAACGACTGGCTGATCTCACCTTTGCTGCCCGGCGATGAACAGGTGATATCGTTCTATGCCAAATCCTATACCCGTTATTACGGTGAGGAGGCGTTTATCATTATGGTCACCGAAAGTGAGAGCGTAGATACGGCCGATTACAATGAGTTGACAGAGGTTATCAATACTCCGGCTGAGTGGGACCGCTACGAATTCACCTTGCCCGAGGGTACACGTCGCTTCGCAATCCGCTGCGTTTCTATCGATCAGTTCGCTTTCTGTGTCGACGATGTGAAGTATATACCAGAAAGTTCCGAGGCCCGGAATCTTCAGATCACGGGCTATAACGTGTATCGCGATGGCGCTCCGGTCGCTTCCCTGCCGGCTTCGGCAACCTCATGGAGTTGCGATCTCGATGGAAATTCTACTTTCCGAGTATCTGCTGTCTACGATCTCGGCGAATCGGTGCATTCGGCTCCTGTAGAGCTTACACTGGCCGGTGTGGGTGTGGTCGGAGATGATTCCTCTGCAAACGTGAGCGTACGGGCTTACACCGGAGGTATCTCTGTAAAACAGCCTGATGGATGTGTGGCCGAGGTGTTCACCACCGACGGACGTTCGGTAGCTATCCTTAACGGATCTGGTAATATTGGGCTTCCCGCAGCGATCTATCTCGTGCGCACCTGCACCGGTACCGTGAAGGTAGCTGTACGCTGATTCGGCTGAAAAGACAACTCTTAATAAAAAAATTACTCCCGGTTGCGGCTATTGATAGCCGCAACCGGGAGTAATTTTTTTTATTAATTTAAGTAACGATTCAGTTGTTTACGAGCGATTCGAGGAGTTCAAGATCGATGTCGGGACGGTTGCCGGTCGGTTTGCGGACAAATTTGGAACGGTAGGGTGTGGATTCGTTGAAGAAGCCGCAGTTGCGTAGCATGAACGCGTCGTCGATAAGTCCACCCTCGAGGTCGGTGCGCACGCCTGAGAGGCCTGTACCGTCGCAGGTGAAGGTTCCTTCCGTCACCTCTTTCCATTCGCCGTCGCGGGTGCGGACCCACTGGTTGCGGAACATAACGCTGCGTGTTTGCGGGCTTGTCTCGGGGCGGAAACATTCAAGGAAAGAGTGCATTCCCTTGTAGTAGGTATCGGTAGCGGGGCGAAGCAGGCGCGACAGCAGATGCCACCGGCCTTTCTCATCGCCGAAATATCCGGTGTAGATGGTATTACCTTTGCCGTCGGGAGTTACCTTTACCATAGTGCGGTATGTTTCGCCTGCTTTCCAAGGATAGTGCATGAAGCTTTGTTTGCCTGAGCCTTCGTTGCCGAAGTCCTGAACCGTAACTCCTTCGCCGTGGGCGAGGGGTACAACATGAAGCGAATCGGGTATCTCCCCGGGATTGTCGGTGGTGAACGGGCTCCATACTGAGAAGAGTATGAGGTTGGCGTTATCGCCGTTCTCCCCCTCAATCGACTGTATGCCCATATATCCTTCGGCAAAGCCTGTGAGCATGAAGTAGGTGCCGTTCACATCTTCTCCTTCCGGCACTGTTACTTCGTTGTAGAAATATTCGATATTCTCGGCCGGGGGAGTGTAGGCCATGTGGACTGACGGCCCGCGGCGAAACCAATAGCAGTCAGTGAGTTTATCTTCCGGAATGAAGTGGTTCTCACCTTCCATCGCACTGCCGGTGGCTGCGAAACGGATGATGTCGGCATAGTTGCTGCCGGTTTTCTTCAGGCCGCGTATGTCGATACGCTGATATCCGGGGGTCTTTACTTTGAAGGTTCCGATCTTGCGGTATTCCGGGGTTCCGCCGGTAAGTTTGAGCGTTTTTTTCTGTTTGCCGAGCGAGAAGGAGAGGGTGGAGGTGTCGGTAGCCTCAGGGCCTGCCATGGCATCGGCCCATAGGGTGAATTCACCCGGTTGTCCGACCTTGAAGTAGAGGGAGATTACGGCCGAGGGGTCGTTCCAGCTTTTGATTTTTCCTGTAAAGGTGTCGATGATACTTGCCGCGGCATTGCAGAATCCGCCCGTAGGGTGGGCGCATGAGGTTACGAACGTGTTGCCTTGTTGCGGAATAACTACGGCTTCCTTCGGGGGGCGATCGGCGGCGCAGAGGGATGTGGCCATGGCGCATGCCAGTAATAGATTCTTAATTCTGAATGACATATGTCTTTATTGTGAATGATTTAAGGATTTTAGAAATAAGGGGTGGAAGCAGGAGAGGTTTTGGAAGTATGCGTAATGTATTGATTTGTGAAGCGCTCCCCGAACAGTTGGTATGTGCGTGTCTTTCTGTAGTTTCGGTATTAGCAGGAGCAGCGGGGGGAATCGCCGTATTCAGAAGTTCAATGGTGTTAAGCCATTGCCGGAGTGTGTGGAGGCCCTTGCCTTATATGGTATAGGCATGATTGATTTACCCCCGTGCCGGATGAACGAAGTGGCATGCTTGTCGCACGGAAATATTATACCAGGAAAATTTTAAGGGGGCGACGGTAGCTGTCGCCCGTTTCCGATGCTGTCAGAAGAGATATGTCAGACGCACTGTCCAGTAGTCTTCGCGAGCCGAGAAATTCTGTAGTTTCACTGCTTTCATTGCGTAAGTCATGCCCCATACATGGCTTGCCTGTATCTGCCACCGCTTGAACACTTCGAAACCGATACCGGCCTGCAGGCCTACCGCTCCGATGGCATAGCTCATAGCGTCGAGCTTGTTGTGGGCTACGGTGAAGTCGAAAACCGGACCTCCGAATGCGAAGGGTGCTATGTAATCTTCAAGTCCGTCAAGGCGTGTCCATTTAAAGCGGAAGTTCAGGGGTATGGAAAGGGTGTGGAGCATACTGCGTCGGGTTCCATATCCATCGACACTCCAGATATATTTCTCGCCAAGGTGCATCTGCGCCCCTTGCATGGCGTAGATCGCAGCTATATCTACCCCGAAACCGAGACCCGGAAAAATCATTTCACCCTGTACACCGGCCATCGGACCGACGCAGTTGTCGATCTTGAACAGATCCTGTTTGAATTTAAGGGTTGTAAACGCCGCACCGGCGGTGGGACCCCATCGGAACTCGGCGTGTGCGCCGCATACAACACCCAGCAGGAGAGCCATGAGGGTGAAAAGTCGAAGTATCTTTTTCATCTGTGTAGTGTTCGTTTCGGATAGCAGTGCGCCAGTTATGCACTGAACCGTGCAAATTTACGCAAAAATGATGAGATAATATCAGTAAAGATCCATTTTTTTTGTACCTTTGTATTCGAATAAAACAGAATAAACCTATCTATGAAATTTTTGAAGTATATGCGCCTTACAGCTGCAATCACTGCAGTGGCGCTGATATTTACCTCTTGTGGAGACGATGAAGAGGATGAGCCCGGAGGTGGTTCAGGTAACGAAGGAACAGAGAATGTGGGTACTGGTGATCCCGCAGTTGCGGCAATGACTCCCACCGAGGCTAAGAACTATCTTGAGAACACGGCTCTTGAGATTGCCACCACAGTTGACCCCACACAACAGGAACCCCTCTGGCAGCTTACCGGCTACTGGGGTGAGGAGTTTGCCGAATTTGAGGCTCCTACTAACTGGAATCTCGATGCGTTTGAAGATGATGAAGATTATTATAGGGCTCCCCGTCACAATGCTCTTAAAGGCTTTATGAAGGCTCTGGGTCAGGCTGCCAAAGGTGATGCCGGCGCAATGAGCAAGGCAATGAGCGAGATGCTGAATATGGCGCGTTTCTCGGGTGTGTATGAGCCAAGTGTAGTAACCGATAAATATGGCGACCGCATAGAGACTTGGGTAAAGACTGCTGACAGTAAAGATGTGATATTCCGTTTCCCCTACAAAGGCGCAACTGCCGAACTCAAGGGTGTGGCTGAAGGCAGCACATGGAGCGAAACATATGAAGGTGTGACATGCGAAGTTCCCCGCAAGGTTACCGCCACACTCAGCGACGGATCGGCTGTGCTGATGAATGCTACACTCGAGAGCAATCTCGACTTCGACGCGCATACCGTGAGTGCCAATCTCGATGCCACTCTTATGAACATAACGATAAAGAGTGTCACATCCGGCGATAACTCCACTGTCACCACCAACACTACAGTATGGTATGGCGGCGAGCAGCTTGCTACAGCAGCAGGCGAAGTGAAGGGCGTGAATATGATCGACCGCAACGCCATCAAAAATCTTTTCATTGAGGAGAGATATGAGTATTATCCCGGTTATTATGATGTATGGTATGAACTTGACACGAAAGCGTTCGGCAACATGTTCAAGTCGGGAACCGTAGTAGGCAATGTCCTTGATAAGGTCGTGGCTAAGGGCAATGTAAGCAATGTCGGCGAACTGGCCGTATCGCTCGGGCAGTATTTCGACAGAGATGAGTTCGACAGCAAGTCGGATGCGGAGCAGGCTTGCCGCCGTCAGTGTGAACTGCTCAACAACAGCATACCGGTATCACTTTATTTCGCGGGATCTGCCAATAGTTCCGCTACAGTGCAATATCAGCCGTGTTATGAAGACGAATACGGTTGGTGGGAGTGGTATTCCGAGCCGGTTATTGCCTTTGAAGATGGCTCCACCACAAGCTTCGTCGCATACTTCGACGGTATGGATCTGACTTCGCTCGACACACCTATCACCAACATCGTCAATACAATTATCGGATATTGGCCTTTCCTTATCGATTCCGACGACTGATAGCTCCGACCAGAGCAATAATGATATTATCAGTGTGCGCTACGACGGCTTATACCGTCGCTGCGCACACTGATGTTTTAACCGACAGCGCGACTGTAGAACTTAAAGAGGTGAAGGTAACCGCCGGCGGAGGCCGATTGGCGCGCATCGACAGGTCGGGTGCGGTTACTTTTGGGCGCGACGCTATGGAGCATGCGCCCCGCATGTTCGGCGAGGGTGATGCGCTGCGCTTCATGCTTGCAATGCCGGGGGTAAGCGCGGTCAGCGACTACTCGGGTGGTGCAAGTATCGACGGAATGGGATTCGCGCAGAACGAATATAGGTTAAACGGCATTCCGGTTCACTTCCCTTATCATTTCGGGGGTATTTTTTCCGTATTCAATCCGGCGATGTACGATCGTCTGAGAGTAGGCAAGAGCATACATGGCGCCGGAGAGACAGATGTCACCGGGGGAACTGTCGTTCTCTCCGGCGGGATGGATGTAGCTGAAGAAAACAAGGGGGAGGCGAATCTGGGAATGATCGCATCGTCGGGGTTTCTGACGCTTCCGGTCGGACAACGGTTCTCGGCTGCGGTAGCCGGCAGAATAAGCTATCTCAATCTGCTCTACGGACCGATGCTCAGGGACGGGCATATGGATGCGCGCTACGGCTTTGGAGATGCTGACGCTTCGGTTAACGGAGAGCTGAGCGATGCAGACAGAGTGCGGTTCACGTTTCATTTCAATCGTGATAATATGACGTATGACGATCGCGATGTATCTCTCGTCACCGCCATGATATGGAGCAATATTCTGGCCGGTTGCGACTGGCGTCATGAGGGTGACCGTATGGAGATGGATCATAACGTGTGGTTCAGCAGGTTCGCAAATGATCTTGAACTCCGCATGGATAACGTAAGGCTCAGGGTACCATCCGCGATAACCGAGGGTGGGGCAAGAGGTTCGTTCTCGCCCGGAGAAGTTCGCGACAGGCTGAGTGTGGCATGGGGATATGGTCTGAGATACTGCCGGCTGATACCGCAGAGAGTGAAGGAAAGTATAGGAGTTGTCGGGGAAAAGAGAGAGGTTGACGCGACGTATGCTGCCGCAGGAAAGGTATGGGGAGAGGCTTCTTATGCGTTAGGGCATCGCTGGCGTTTTACCGCAGGTATCGATGCCGCAATGGTTTACGGTGGCGATGGATACTGCTGCCGGTGGGTTGATCCACGCGTAAGTGTCATGTTCGGATGGAATGGAGGAAACATTACCGCGCATGCAGGCAGATATCACCAATGGCTTCATCAGGTGGGGTTTTCCGAGATGGGCATGCCTTCTGATTTCAAGCTGGGACCATCGCGGAAGGCACCGGTGGAGCGAGGGACTAATCTGGCGATGGCTTTCTCCCATCGTCTGTCAGATGGGCTCAGTGTCACACTCGACGGGTTTTACAAGCAGATAGACGATGAACCGGAGTACCGAGGAGCCGTTCTTGATATTTTGAATTCTGATTATCGGGCCGAGAACTACATATATGTGACTCGAGGATATAACGCCGGGGGTAATCTGGCCCTTAGGATAGAACTCGGCAGGTTGAGTGCTATGGCTACATATGGTTACTGCATTGGCAAGAGGCGTATCGGCGACGGAAGATACTTTAATGCAAGTTCCGTCCTTAACCATACGGCTACCTTATCGGGAGTATGGAGAATCGATAACCGCTGGAGCCTCAGTGGAGTGATGAACATCGCTTCCGGACGTCCATATACTCCGGTTAAAGCCATATATTTCATCGGGGAAAGAATAATGATGGAATATGGCGAGAGAAATTCCGCTCGTCTCCCGTTGTATCATCGCCTTGATATAGGGGCAGACTACGAGTTTCATACCGGAGCTGAAGGTGGTCTTACACATAAGATCAATCTGTCGGTCGTTAATGTGTATGGGCGCCGGAATGTGGAGATGTCTACCTTTACTGCCGATCTGGCTTCGGGACGTTATATGCGGCGTGATGTGAGTTCGCTTTACAGAATGTTGCCCTCAGTGAGTTATACTGTAATATGGTGAATGATATGGTATCGGGACGATTGAAATTTTTGATACTCATATATGTGCTTGCGGCTGTATGGTTGGGCGGTTGCTCCGACAGCAGTGAGGAGGTTCAGGAGCCTCGGCTGGTAGTGGAGGGACAGATCGACAGCGACGGTTATCCGAGGGTATTCCTTACCCTCTCGGCCACAGCCGATGCCTCAGGAGGGATTATCAGCGAAAATATAATCAGGTGGGGAGTCGTGAAGCTGTCCGACGGAGAAAATGAGGTGATTCTTACCGGGGGACCGATGGCGGGGGTACTTCCCCCATACATCTATTACAGTTATGACATGGTTGGAGTGCCGGGCCGGAGCTACACACTTACAGCCGAATATAAGGATAAGAAAGTGACATCGGAAGTCACCATGCCTGAACCTACGGAAATTGAAGGTGTAAGAATAAGCGGAAACGCAGCGGATGACCGTTCCCGTGACCTCACGATAATGTTTAACTCACCGGCCGACGCTCCGGCCTATTATCATTTGTCTGTACGCGTAAGCGGTAGTGACAACCGTTTTTATCCCTGTACTCCCGGCACTATTGCAGTAATGGAGGGTGGAAAGAGAGTGGAGATGCCGGTGTATAAAGGAAATGGAGGCCTCAGCAGCGGCAACGACCGGGAGGGCTTCACAGTCGGTGAGCGCGTGACCGTGAGGTTGGCACGCGTAGCACCGGAAGTATATGACTTCTGGCGCGCCTGGGATAACGCTGCCCTGACCGGTGGATCGGTATTTGTGGGAAGCAGTGTGTCGCTACCATCCAATATTTCGGGTGGATATGGCGTATGGTCTGCTCAGGGCGTTTCCGACCTGGATGTGGAGATTCAATGAATATGAACAGTCGGGGGACTGAAAGGGTTATATCAATAGATAAACTAACACTTACTTATGAATAAAACAGTAGAAGAGACGCTTCTGCAGCGCAGAAGCATACGCCGGTATGAACGTGAGGCAATCCCCGAAGAGGATCTTGAATTTATCCGTGAGGCAATCCGTAATACGCCTACCAGTTACAACGGTCAGCAGTTTTCGGTAATAGAGGTTTCGGATCAGTTACTCAAGGAGAAACTGGCGGACATCGTAGGGCAGAAACAGTTCAAGACCTGTGCCCGTGCGTTCATGTTTCTCAGCGATTTCCACAAAATCGCAGTCGCCGCCGATGCCAAGGGGCTGGATAATCCCGGATTTGAAAACACTGCCGACGGACTTATAGTAGGAACAGTAGATGCGTCGCTGGCTATGATGAGCGCTATTGTAGCCGCAGGTTCGCGTGGGCTCGGCTGTTGTCCGATCGGTTACGCCCGTACAGTTAATCCTGAGGTGGTTTCGGAGTTATTCGGGCTTCCGCAAGGGGTATATCTTGTGTGCGCGCTGGCTGTAGGTGTTCCGCGCGAGATGCCTGACCTGAAGCCGAAACAGCCTCGCGATCTGGTGTTTTTCAACAACCGTTACGGTGTCGACGACATGGCGGGCAAACTGATGGAGTATGACCGTGATTTTACGGAATATCACCGCAACCGATCCGGCAATACATCCGATGCCGACTGGATCGGCGAGATTCTCGGATATTATCGTGAGGGAATGAACTATAATATGCTTGATGCGCTCCGAAAGCGTGGCTACGGGGTTGAGAAATAAACACATATCATAAGGAGATAAAACAGCGGGGAGCTGTGTGCGATTGAATCATCGGCACAGCTCCCCGCTGTTTTATCCCATCTTTAGTTGTCTCAGGCACCTATTACCGCCGCAGCTTCCGCAGGGGAAATGATCTGCTGCTCGCCGGTTGTCATATTCTTCAGGGCGAGTTTCCCTTCCGCCATCTCGCTTTCTCCGACCATAGCTACAAAGGGAACTCCAGTGGCATTGGCGTATGTCATCTGTTTTTTCATTTTGGCGGCATCGGGATATAGCTCGCATGCGATACCTGCGGCACGCAGTTCTTTCATCATGCGCATGGCGGCGGCGGCCTCTACCGCGCCGAAGTTTACGAACATTATCTGAGTGGAGGTGCTTGCCTCAGCCGGGTAGAGATCAAGGGTATTGAGAACATCGTAGATGCGGTCTGCACCGAACGAAATTCCGACACCCGACAGACCCGGCATGCCGAATACACCGGTCAGATTGTCGTAGCGTCCGCCACCGGTGATGCTGCCTATCGCCACATCTTTGGCTTTCACCTCTATGATGGTGCCGGTATAGTAGTTGAGACCGCGTGCGAGCGATACATCCAGATCAAGTTCCGCGTCAAGACCGAGGGCGCTCACTGCCGAGGTTACCTCGCGGAGCTCGCGCACACCGAGAGCGCCGATTTCGCTGCCGGCAAGCAGTTGCTCAAGGCTTGCGAGACGTTCGTCGAGCGTTCCGCTTATGGCGAGTATAGGTTGCAGACGATCTACAGCTTCCTGCGACAGACCGCGCTCAATAAGTTCGGCGTTTACATTGTCTATACCTACCTTATCGATCTTGTCGATGGCTACGGTTATGTCAATGAGGCGGTCGGGGGCACCGATGAGTTCGGCGATTCCGGCAAGCACCTTACGGTTGTTGAGCTTGAGAATGATGCGGATCTTAAGACGGCGGAAAACTTCATCGATAAGCTGGAGAAGTTCCACTTCGTTGAGAAGCGAATCGGAACCGACCACATCGGCGTCGCACTGATAGAACTCGCGGTAGCGCCCCTTCTGTGGGCGGTCTGCACGCCATACGGGCTGAATCTGGAAGCGTTTGAAAGGGAGTTGCAACTCGGCGCGGTGTTGCACGACGTAGCGCGCGAAAGGAACTGTAAGGTCGTATCTGAGCCCTTTTTCGCAAAGCTGTGGAGCCAGGCGAGGACAATTGCCCTCTTCGATCAGTTTCATGTCTACTCCACGCAGGAAGTCGCCTGAATTGAGTATCTTGAACAGAAGCTTATCCCCCTCTTCACCATATTTACCCATGAGGGTAGACAGGTTTTCCATCGCGGGGGTTTCTATGGGGTTATATCCATAGAGGCGGAACACCTCACGGATGGTGTCGAATATGTAATTGCGCTTGGCCATCTCCGCAGGTGAGAAGTCGCGCGTGCCTTTAGGTATGGAAGGCTTCATGGTTAATTAGTAATTGGAAATTATTAATTAGTAATTTTTTGAGAGAGATATGTCAGTCAGGTGTCGGGCCGGCTGATAGCAAGAGTGCAATTGATAATTGCCAATTGCTGTCAGGCTTTGTTGGCGCGTTTGCGCTCGAGTTCGTCGAGTATTATCTTGCGGAGGCGGAGATGGTGGGGGGTTACCTCAACATATTCATCCTCCTTGATATATTCAAGCGCTTCTTCCAGACTGAATACCACCGGCGGAACTATCTTGGCTTTCTCGTCGGCTCCGGAAGCTCGCATGTTGGTGAGTTTCTTTGATTTTGTCACGTTGATGACGATATCCTTGTCTTTGGCGCTCTCGCCAACAACCTGACCGGCATAGACCTCTTCCTGCGGGAAGATGAAGAAGCGTCCGCGATCCTGAAGCTTGTCGATTGCGTAGGCATAGGCCGTTCCATTTTCCATAGCGATGAGGGAGCCGTTGGTGCGACGTTCGATATCCCCTTTCCATGGCTGGTATTCAAGAAACCGATGAGCCATGATGGCCTCGCCGGCCGAGCCGGTCAGCACATTGTTGCGCAGACCGATAATGCCTCGCGACGGAATCTGGAATTCCATGTGAACGCGGTCGTTCTGTGTTGTCATGCTCAGCATCTCACCCTTGCGGCGGGTAACCATGTCGATCATCTTCGAAGCATATTCTTCAGTGACGTTGATGGTGAGAAGCTCGACAGGTTCGCATTTGACACCGTCGATCTCTTTTATGATAACCTGAGGCTGGCCGACCTGCAGTTCATATCCTTCGCGGCGCATGGTCTCGATCAGCACCGACAGGTGAAGCACTCCTCGTCCGTAGACTATCCACGCATCTTCGTTATCGGTTTTTTCGACGCGGAGGGCGAGGTTCTTGTCGAGCTCGCGGGTAAGGCGATCATGAATGTGGCGCGAGGTCACGAACTTACCGTCTTTCCCGAAGAAGGGGCTGTCGTTGATGGTGAACGTCATCGACATGGTGGGCTCGTCGATGGCGATGCGGGGGAGCGCTTCAGGATTATCGACTGTCGTCACGGTATCACCGATCTCGAAGTTCTCGATACCTACCAGAGCGCATATGTCGCCCGAGCTTACTTCGGTGACGCGCTTGCGTCCCATTCCTTCGAAGGTGTGAAGCTCTTTTATGCGTTGGCGAACTACCGAGCCGTCGCGCTTGCAGAGCCCTATTTCCATCCCTTCGCGGAGTGTACCGCGGTGAACGCGCCCTACGGCGATACGTCCCACATAGTTTGAGTAGTCGAGCGATGTTATGAGCATCTGCGGATCACCCTCATATGTGGTGGGGGCTGGTATGTGTTCGAGAATTGTGTCGAGCAGCGGTGTGATATTGTCGGTGGGCTCTTTCCAGTCGAGGCTCATCCAGCCGTTTTTGGCAGAGCCGTAGATGGTGGGGAAGTCAAGCTGTTCTTCTGTAGCGTCGAGGTTGAACATGAGGTCGAATACCATCTCCTGCACCTCGTCGGGGCGGCAGTTCGGCTTGTCGACTTTGTTTATGACGACTACCGGCTTCAGCCCCATCTGAATGGCTTTCTGCAGAACGAAGCGTGTCTGGGGCATCGGCCCCTCGAATGCATCGACAAGAAGCAGACAGCCGTCGGCCATGTTGAGCACACGTTCCACCTCGCCGCCGAAGTCGGCGTGGCCCGGAGTGTCGATTATGTTGATCTTGGTGTCCTTATAGTTTATTGAAACGTTTTTTGAAAGGATCGTTATACCTCTCTCGCGTTCCAGGTCATTGTTGTCAAGTATCAGTTCGCCGGCATTCTGATTCTCGCGAAACAGATTTCCGGCAAGAAGCATTTTATCGACGAGCGTAGTTTTACCGTGGTCTACGTGGGCGATAATGGCGATATTGCGGATGTTCTGCATAAAACTTTTCTTTTCTTACCTTTCAGCCTGCAAAGTTACGAAAAATTCCGCAACCGACAGAGGCTGCGCCACTACTATTTACCGTTAAAATGAGAATGTGGCGTTTCGGAAAGGTCACTTGGCGGGGAGCAGACGGAGATCGGCGGCGCGTGACAATTCGGTGGAAGTCTCGCCGATGGGACCGCAGATCTGGCGTATGCCGGTGACTACTCTCACGAAGTCAACCCCCGGAAGCGATACCGGCATGCCGGCGGCATCGCGCGCGTTGGCGAAGTCGAACGAGTTGAGGGCGCTTTCCGAGTTGGGGTGGTTGTCGGCATAGCCCCAGGGGAAACTTGTCAGGAAATAGTCGGAGGAGCTTCCGGCCGTGAGCGATGCGTTTGCCGGCAGGAGGCTGCCGGTGAATGTCAGCTCGGTATCATCAAGCCACTGAGGGAAGTAAGGATTACTGTGGAAAGACAGATGTGGCTGAGTGCCTGAATTGCCGTTACAGTCGGCCCAGCCGATAGGCCCGTTGTCGGCTGTCGGACGGGTATAGGTGACTGCATAATTGCGTACGGTATGGTCAAATTCACTCCCGGCGAGTTCATACCATGTGTCGTCGGGAACCCCGTTGCAGTTTTCGTCGAAGCTGACCCATATTATTCCTGCCTCAGCCGAGCCGCCGCGTGTGCCGTCGGTGGTCTCGTTGTAGAAGGCGTTCCCCCACAGACGCAGTTCGGGCGCATCGGGATCGGATACAAGCGTATGGTCGAACCCGAAGGTTACATATCCTCCCCAGCCGCCGAGCGAGATCAGTTCGTCGGCGGTTCCGGAGATACATCTTGTGGCTTTTTCAAGCATACTTCCGTATGTGTCACCTTCCTCGAATTCGGGCATAGTGTTTATGAACTGCCCCGGTGCGGGGCAGTATTCATAAACACGTGATATATACGGGCTGTACTCCACCTCTTCGTGGTATACGTTCACTGTCGCGGTTGACGTCAATGTGCCGTCGTCGCCGGAGATAGTGAGTGTCACTTCGTATGCGCCCTCCTCTGCTTCGAGAAATATCAGCGACCGTGAGGTTGCCGTCCGCACGGTTTCGCCTGACGGTGCGGTCACTGTCCATAGGTATGAGTTGCCGGTAAGTTCGGACCGCAAGGGGAGTTTCTGCATGCGTGGGATGAAATAGACGTCATCAAGTCCGATACCGACCATAGGTATATTATCGTTGTCGGAGCAGGAAGTCACATACAGTATCGGAAATAGAAGCAGTGGAAGAAACCGTTGTAGCATACTTTTGATTGGAAAAAACGGAGCGGTTGTCCGCATGATGTTATTTATATAGGAAACGACGGATGGAGTGTTTCGGCGTTTTTTCGAAAGCTTCCTTGTGTATCTCTATCCGGTTTACGTGCGAATAGGCCGGTAGCTGCCGGTTGAGTTCGGCGAGGTTTTCCTGTACGCGTTGTTCTATTTCGGCCTCGGTAAGTTTCTGTTTCAGACCGCTGTCGTAATCAGGGTGTACAAGTGCCACAATCTTGCCGTCGCGGTCAACGACCACTGATTCCGCTACCATCGGAAGGTTGTTGAGCTTCACTTCTATCTCCTCGGGATATACGTTCTGGCCTGAGGAGCTGAGAATCATGTTCTTGTCGCGTCCGCGGAGATACACATATCCGTCGCTGTCGATGGTGCATATGTCGCCGGTGTTCAGCCATCCCTTATTGTCGAGCGCTTCGGCAGTGGCTTCATCGTTTTTGAAATATCCCTGCATCACATTGGCGCCGCGAACATGGAGAATGCCCGGTATGTTGACCGGATCAGGTGAGTCGACACGTGCCTCCATGCCGTCGACAAGGCGTCCGCAGGAGTGGGGCCTCTGTGTTGCCCACCATTCATATGTGACAAGAGGAGCACACTCGGTCATACCGTAGCCGACAGTGAACGGGAACTTTATGCGGCGCAGAAACTCCTCGACATCAGAGCTTACCGCAGCTCCACCGAGAATAAGCTGTTGCAGCTGACCGCCGAACGCTTCGAGCAACTGGACACGGACTTTCTTGTATACGATATCGCGGACTCCGGGTATTGCGAGAAGCATTTTCATCATCGGCTTCCGGAGTATGGGGAACACATTGCCTTTTACGATTTTCTCAATAACCAACGGTACGGTTATGACCAGTTTCGGACGGACTTCGGCGAAGGCCTTCAGAACGACTTTCGGCGAGGGAACGCGCCCGAGGAAAGTTATATGGCATCCCTTGCAGAGAGGGAAGAGGAATTCGAACACAAGTCCGTACATATGGGCCAGAGGAAGCATGCTGAGCATCCCGTCGCCTTGATGCAGAAAATCTATCCGTTTCATTCCGAAACGTACATTGCTCCATAGGTTGCCGTAGCTGAGCATCACACCTTTTGAGTTACCCGTAGATCCGGAGGTATAATTGATAAGTGCCAGATGAGCTTGGTTGACAGCTTTATAGCTTACGTCTTCCGGGCTGAAACCTTTGGAGAACCGGTGTGAGAAGAGGCTGTCGATGTTTTCTACGGCGGCCGTAAGTTTTTTTGAACGGCTGAACGCGAGCTTCATTTCCGGGATGAGTATGGCTCCGTCAAGCGAGCTTATCCGGTTCTCATCGAGATGGTCGAAGATACTCTGCTCGGTGAATAATATGCGGGCTCCGGAGTGCGAAACAAGATGTTCCACGTTCTCGGGGCGGAATTCGTGGAGCAACGGTACCACTACCGCTCCATAAGTCATGGCTCCGAGAAAGGCTGTGGCCCATGCTGTGGAGTTTCGGGCGCACAGAGCTATTTTGTCTCCCGGCCTGATATCGCTCTCCTTGAGAATGATATGTATCTGTTCAATCTGTTGTGCCACTTCTCTGCCGGTGAGTGTGATACCTTGAAAATCAGAGAGTACATCATGATCCCAGCGATTTCTGATACTGTTGGCTATCGCCGTTGTAAGCTCTTTTGTCATATTGGATTAAAATAGTCGATACGGCTGCTGTGCGCAAGCCGTAATGTGGTGAATAATAGTTCAGGCGCATATTGGCCCGAACATCTTTTTACCTGAGAGATATAATATTTTGAATATATCTCTTCATATATAACAAAAAAATGCGTTACTTTGTGGGATGTAATCCCGGTAAAAATCGGGTTAAAGTTACAAAAATAAGAAATTCTGACCAAAAATGAATCTTAAACTTCTTTCATTCGTGGCTTTAGGGGTAGCTTTGGCTTCCTGTCAGCCGAAAACTTCTGATCAGCAGTATAACGTCACGCTGGATGTGATGGAGCAGCTGAATGGTATTACAGCTTTCATGGTAAATTTCGATACCGGCGAAAAAATAGATTCAGCGGTGATTGAGAACGGAAAGTGTGAGTTTTCCGGCACGGTGGCAGAACCGTTGATGGTTCGCATGGTTGCCGATGGCAACCGTCTGGGGTCTTTCGTACTTGAAGGGGGCGATATCACAGTTTCCGACCGTGTGGCAAAAGGGACTCCGCTCAATGAGGAGAATAATAAGATAATGGAGGCGGTAAACGGTTTTAACAAAATGTATTACAATACCCCTGACGGTCCCGACGGGGATGTGCTCCGCAAGCAAATCAGCGATCTGTACGATCATTATTCCGACTCAGTGATGCTCGCGAACCTTGACAATCCGGTTGGATTCACTTTCTTCCTCGACAAGGCATATGCCATGGATCTTGCGCAGCTCAACGAGATTCTTGCCAAGCACCCCTCGCTGAAAAAATATCAGCGGGTCAATAAACTTATTGCCGCTGCCGAAAATATGGAGAAGACTTCGGCAGGGAAGAAGTTCGCCGATTTTACGGTGACAAACGACAGTGTGTCGCAGAGCCTGTCGGATTATGTAGGCAAAGGGAAACCGGTACTCGTAGATTTCTGGGCGAGCTGGTGTGGTCCGTGTATACGTGAGACTGCTGTTCTGAAACAGCTCCTCGCTGAATTCGGCGACAAAGGACTGGAAGTTCTGGGTGTGGCCGTATGGGACGAACCGGACAATACCGTAAGGGCGATTGCCGACCATCAGCTTCCCTGGCCACAGATAATCAATGCCCAAAGTGTCCCCACCGACATATACGGCATATCGGCCATCCCCTGTATACTTCTTATCGGACCGGACGGAACTATACTTTCGCGCGGCAAACAGGGTGAGGAACTGATTGCTGACGTAACAACCTATTTCTCGGCTCCTCAGACCTCTGCAGCCGAATAAGATTCGTGCGACAAGATATTTCTCAGGATTTCCGTGGGAAATTTTAGAACCGGAACTTCCCGGTAGCCGGACAGTTCCGGCCATTTGAATTACAACCCCTATGTCATGGCCGCCTCAGAAGGGCGGCCATGACTGCAAGTGCCCCGATGGTATCGGCGGTAAAATCCCATATATCGGCGCTCCGGCCGTTGCCCATCGCCCACTGTACGATCTCGATCGCCCCCCCTGACAATATGGCTATCACGGCGCAGATGGCTATCTGACGCTTGTTCAGACGTGAACGGGTGGACGTATACCAGTCCCAGCAGACCACCAGTGTAAGCCATCCGAACATTATGGCATGCACCAATTTGTCCATACCGGGAATCATAGGCAATTCTGTTTCAGGAAGTGGAGTGCGAGCGAGAGTAAGCCATAGTATGGCAACTGCGGTGGCTGTAGTAACGGCCCATGCCGGGACATGGCGCCTGAGCCATACAAGCGGTCGGCCGATTGCCCGGCCTGTGAAAATGGATCTTGAGGATTTTGAGGATGAGGACATGGTAGGAAAGCGCGGTTTGGGCAATTCGGATGCAAAATTAATTTTTTCGTCCGATAAATAAAATATTCCTCAATAGTACGGGAGTATATGCGGAGCGCTATGTCTGGACTGATCCGGACATTTTGCCGCGCGGCATATATATATCCGGAATGGTGTCAAACTCGTAGGCGGAAGAAAATAGGCATCCGCTCCGTCATTGTTCCCGATGAACGGGGTGTGCGCGTGGTCTTTAACAGCAGGGAAGATTACCATTTTTGCCGGTAATCTTTCCTGCATGTATTTTTTATATCGGTCCGGTGCCTGAGTCCGCAAAGATAAATTTTGCAAATAAAGTTTAAGCTTATGGCGAATGCAAAAAAAAATGCGTATTTTTGCGTTTGGAACTATTATGGCAAAAAATTGCCATACAGATGCGCCCTCTCCTGCACTCCCACCTCCTCTCCATCATGCCGCCGCACGTAAGATATGCGGAGGCTCCGGCTACGCCAATAAAAAAACAACATAAATGACAGGTAAATGGAATTATTTACCCCTGACACAAGAAGAGCAGAAGATAGAGACGGCGCTTGCTGCGCGCTATGCCTCATGCCCCCCTGTGAGCCAGTTGCTTGTGCAACGCGGCATCACATCGGTGGAGGAGGCGGACCGGTTTTTTAATCCGCGTCTGAAGAATCTTCATGACCCCTTCCTTATGCCCGATATGGATAAGGCTGTCAACCGCCTTAACCGCGCTATGGGAGCTAAAGAGAAGATTATGGTCTATGGAGATTACGATGTCGACGGCACCACGGCCGTTGCGCTCGTGTATAAGTACCTATCGAACTTCTACTCGAATATAGATTTCTTTATACCCACCCGCTACGAGGAGGGGTATGGAATCTCAAGCGAAATCATCGACGATTTCGCCGAGCAGGGTGTAAAACTCGTTATTATCCTCGATTGTGGCATAAAGGCCAACGACGAGATTGCCCATGCGCGTGAGCATGGTATTGATTTTATAATCTGCGATCACCATGTGCCCGATGCGGAGCTACCGCAGGCAGTGGCGATTCTTAATCCCAAGATGGAGGGATCAACATATCCCTGTCCCCATCTGTCGGGGTGCGGAGTAGGCTACAAGCTTATGCAAGCCTTCTCAATGAGCAACGGCATTCCCCAGACCGACCTCGAGGGTATGCTTGATCTTGTGGCTGTATCTATTGCTGCTGACATAGTGCCGATGGTCGACGAGAACCGTATCATGGCATATTACGGGCTCAAACGCCTGAACACAAATCCCAATATGGGTTTGCGTGCTATAATCCGCATCTGCAATCTGTCGCATCGCGAGATTACCATCTCCGACGTTATCTTTAAGATCGGCCCGCGCATCAATGCATCCGGACGCATGCAGAGCGGCCGCGAAGCGGTGGAACTGCTTATATCCAAAGCTATCGGCGACGCTTACGAACGCGCAAAGAATATCGATCAGTACAATCGTGACCGCAAGGAACTTGACAAACGCATCACCGAGGAAGCCAACGCCATACTTTCGCAACGCAACGAGCAGGAGTCTGACAATAAATCGATTGTCATCTTCAATAAAGACTGGCACAAAGGCATTATAGGCATAGTGGCATCGCGCCTGACGGAGTTGTATTATAAGCCCTCTGTAGTGCTGACCCTCGCCAACGGGCTTGCCACCGGATCGTCGCGCTCGGTGCAGGGATTCGACATATACAGCGCGGTAGAATCTACCCGCGACCTGCTGGAGAATTTCGGAGGCCACACATATGCGGTAGGTCTTTCGCTGAAGGAGGAGCATATTCCGGAATTCACACGCCGGTTCGAAGAATATGTGGCTGCCAATATTCTGCCGTCGCAGCTGCATCCTCAGTTCGAGATCGATGCGTTCATCACTTTCTCTGAGATAACCCCCGAGTTCATCGCGATGCTCCGTCGCTTCAATCCTTTCGGGCCCGGAAATCAGAAGCCGGTGTTCTGTACACGCGGAGTGATGGATTTCGGAACGTCCAAGCTCGTAGGGCGTCAGCTTGAGCATATAAAGCTTGAGCTGGTCGACGATACCTCCGGTAAGGTATTCAATGGAATCGCATTCAACAAAGCTGATCTTTTCCCGAAAATACATGCAGGCAACCGCTTCGATGTGTGCTACACGATCGAAGAGAACAAGCATCATCAGCAATCGCCGAATGCCATTCAGCTCCAGGTGAAGGAGATACGGATGCAATGACATCACCGGTTGACATCCTCGGAAAATACTGGGGATACGATAGTTTCCGCCCTATGCAGGCCGAGATCATCGATTCGGTGCTGAAAGGACACGACACCCTCGGGCTTCTCGCCACAGGGGGAGGAAAATCGTTGACATTTCAGGTTCCGGCGATGATGCTCGACGGGGTCACGGTTGTGGTGACACCGTTGGTATCGCTGATGAAGGATCAGGTCGATAACCTGCGCGAGCGCGGTGTGGACGCATATTTTCTGCATGCGGCTCTTACCCGTCGTGAAACCGCCCTGATTCTTGACAAATGTCGTCTGGGATATGCCCGCATTCTGTATCTTTCACCCGAAAAGCTGCAGAGCCCGAGATTTGCGGCAGAAATATCACAGCTCCCGGTTAGCCTTATCGTTGTTGACGAAGCCCACTGCATATCGCAGTGGGGATATGATTTCCGTCCGTCATATCTTAAAATAGCCGAACTGCGCGGAAAGTTTCCGCAGGCTCCGGTGCTCGCTCTTACAGCTTCAGCCACTCCCGAAGTTGCGCGCGACATATGTGAGCGGCTCGAATTCCGCAAGGGCGCGCAGACTTTCAGGCTTACTTTCAATCGTCAGAATCTGTCGTACGTGGTACGCAACTGTGAGAACAAAGATGCCGAGCTCGTTCATATTCTCCGGCGGGTAGAAGGCTGCGGAGTGGTATATGTCCGTTCCCGGAAGCGCTCGGCTCTCATAGCCGAGATGCTTTCCAATTCCGGTATCAGCGCGGAGTTTTACCATGCGGGATTGTCGCCGGAAGAGAAAAACGCGCGCCAGAACCGTTGGAAAACGGATGTGACCCGTATAATGGTGGCGACGACAGCATTCGGAATGGGCATTGACAAGCCCGATGTGCGGATAGTTGTACACGTGGATCCCCCTTCGTCTCTTGAAGAGTATTATCAGGAAGCCGGTCGTGCGGGGCGCGACGGGAAACCCTCGTATGCCGTGGCGCTGGTGAACGGTAGTGTCGACAAGGCCACTCTGTCGAGGCGCCTGACAGCTGCATTCCCCCCGAAAGACTATATGCGGTCGCTTTATGGGAAACTCTGTGTGTCGATGAATATAGCGATGGGAGAAGGATATCAGCGTCTCTGTGAGATAAATCTGGAAAAATTCTGCGGTGCCTGGTCACTCCAGCCGCAGGCAGCGGTCAGTGCGCTTAAACTGCTGTCTCAGTCGGGATATATCGAATATGTCGAGGAGGTATCAACCCGTTCGAGGCTGATGGTGATAATGACGCGCAATGAGCTTTACGATCTTCGTCTTAATCCGGAGTGCGAGCGTGTATTTCAGTTCATACTGCGCAATTACACCGGTATTTTCGCCGATTACGAGCATATTAGCGAAAGTCTGATCGCCTCTTCGCTCGATCTCACCGAACGCACGGTCTATGAGAATCTGCTTCTGCTCGGACGTCTGGGTGTAATTCATTATGTGCCCCGGAGTTCTACCCCTTATGTAATGTTTCTTCAGTCGCGCCAACCCGATGGCGATATCCGTTTCCCGCAGAATGTATATGAGTTCAGAAAGATTCAGATGAAGAAGCGTATCGATGCCATGCGCCGCTTTCTGTTCGACGACAGCCGGTGCCGCTCGCTTTCACTTCTGGAATATTTCGGCGAGGAGGATGCCGGAAGTTGCGGCAGGTGTGATGTATGCCGCAGCTCGCGCAACCGGTCACGGGTGGATCCGCAGAAATTGCGTGATGCTGTGTGTGGGGCCCTTGCTTCTCATCCGCATGGGCTCGCGGCGGGAGATATTGCTGCATTTCTTGGCGCTAATCCTGAGAGAATCACCGGGATAGTGAGATCTCTTGCCGACGAGAACCGTATAATCATCTCATCCGAAGGAATCTGTTCGCTTGCCGTTTAAACAAAATTTAAGCACTTTTAGCGCTTGTAGCTTCAACGGAGAGTGTATTCTGTTGTTATAGTAATAAAGAATGAATGATACGGCAGCCGCCGCATAATCCATTCCGACAATATCGGATATCTGATTGATATCACACACACACACTATAATAACATAAGATTAGATAAAGAAAAAAACAGTACTTTTACATCCCTCGTCCTTTTTATCGAGTAGTGATACTGGATACTGAGGCTCTCATAAATAAATAGTTGAAACGTGAAGGAGGAGTCAGGTGTTACCTTTCTCCTCCTTTTTATGTCGTGCCGGAAGCAATATTTTCCGGGAAACAGAAATGCGTCGTGCAGCGGGGCGTCAGGATGTCTTTGCGGGAAGCTTTTCCTTGGCTTTCTTCTGGGTATCGGCCAATACGATGCTGAGTTCATAAAGCAGGTAGAGCGGAACAAAGACTACCAGCAGGGTGAACGGATCGCCCGTAGGAGTGATGATGGCTGCCAATGCCAGAAGCACAACCACGGCGTGGCGCCGATATTCGCGCAGGAATGATGAGGTGACAAGTCCCATCTTGGCGAGTATCCAGCATACGAAAGGCAGTTCGAACACTATACCCATCACAAATATCAGCATCAGGAAATTGTCGATATACGACCCGAGTGATATCATATTGGTGATCTCTGCCGATATTTCATATTGCGCGAGAAACCGGAATGTGAACGGAAATACTATGAAGTAGCCTACGGCACAGCCGAGATAGAACATAGGCACTCCGAAAGCGAGAAGCGCCACAACGCTCTTGCGTTCGCCGTCGTAAAGAGCCGGGCGGATAAACATCCAGGCTTCACATACGAGGTAGGGGAATACAAGCAGAAATCCCAGACAGAACGATGTGGTGATATGGGTTACGAATTGCGATGCGAGCTTCACATTGATGATTTCAACCTTGAAGTCGCTGCTGAAATCGGGGAAGAAAGTTCCGTCACCGCCGAGTCCCGCCAGCCAGCGGTATAGAATGAAGTCGGAGGATGTCGGACCGAGTATAAAGCCGTTGAATATGTAGGGCATCGCCGCGAAGCATATACCTACAAGAATCATATAAACGATTACGATGCGCATCAGTACCCATCGCAGGGCCTCGAGATGCGCCCAGAATGACATTTGCGTTTCGTTCTGTTCCGGCATGGCAGTGAATGGAAGTGTTGTAAAAGGGGAGAGAGGAGAGTGAGCGATTCAGTCAATTGATAGGGTAGTGGATTATTTCTTGGAATAAGCCGGTTTTACATAGGGAGCGGCCAGCAGATAGTCTACGCTTTCTTTGGCGCCTTTCTCCATGCCATCGGTATATTCCTCGATTTCTACATAGTATTTTTCGAGACCGGCAGTGGAAGCGTTGTTGAAGATGGCGTCGAAGCCAACCATTCCGCTCTGGCCGATTTCGCGGCGGTCCTTGATGTGGAGCAGCTTGAAGCGTCCGGGATACTTGTTGAAGTAATCGACGGGGCTTGCGTGTCCCATCATGGCCCAGTAAACGTCAAGTTCGAAGAGTACGTTTTTCGGGTCGGTGTTCTCGATCATGTAGTCGATCATCACCTTGTCCTCAACCTTGTTGAACTCATGCGAGTGGTTGTGGTAGCCGAACTTTATACCTTTTGCTGCCGCACGGCGTCCGATTTCGTTGAGGGCATCGCACTGTTTCTGAAGGTCGGCAAGTGTAGAGGGTACGTTCATCCAGGGAAGTACCACATATTCTATGCCTGCGGCTTTGTGGTCGTCGAGAACCTTGTCCCAGTATGCGTAGAAGTCAGTAATGTTGCCCGTACGCAGTTCTTCGTCGTTGAGGGGGCGTCCGGTATGCGAGGAGGTCACTTTGGTTCCGGCATCGGCGGCAGCTTTGCTGAACTGCTGCGGTGTCAGACCGTAGAATTTGCCGTCGCCGTAGTTGGCGGCCTCAAACTGTGTGTAGCCCATCTTTGCAAGTTCCTTCATCAGCCCGGCCACGTTGCCTTCATATTTGGCCCCTGGATCGAGCATCTGACGAACTGAATAGAGCTGTATGCCAACCTCCTTTTTAGGAAGGTTAGCAGCAATAGCATTGAAGCCCAATGCTATTGCTGCAACCAGTGTAAGGATAGATTTCAATTTCATCGTTGCGGATCGATTAGTCGAGCACTTTCACGCGGATATTGCGGAACCATACGTCGTCGCCGTGATCCTGGAAGCCGATGTAGCCTTCATGGTTGTCGCCGCCGCAGTTGTTGAGCAGTTCGAAGGCGAGAGGCCAGTTCTGCTCGCTGAACTTGCTGTTCTGGAGCATTTCGGTCCACTGGGGAGTCCAAAGGTGGTATTCAACGACGTTCTTGTCGTTCTGAGAGTGAACCACGGTGCCTTTGTAAACGAGGATCTTAGCCTTGTTCCATTCCCCGTAGGGGTTCTGGTTCTGGGGCTTTGCGGGGATCATGTCGTAGAGAGAAGCTGACATGCGGTTGCCGTCCACACCGAGTTTGGCGTCGGGGTGGTTGGCATTGTCGAGAACCTGATACTCAGGAGCTGAAATGTAGATGGGTTCAAGCTGCTGAGTTCCATCTTCCTTATTCGAAACGACCTCTTTGGCGAGGTAGAAGATACCGGAGTTGCCTCCCTTCGATGCCTTCCACTCGAGTTCGAGTTCGAAGTTTCCGAGGTTCTTGGCGAAGATTAGGTCGCCGCCGTCGCCGGTCTGTGCCTCGCCGCCGCCGGATCCGTTGAATTTGATAGCGCCGTCTTCAATAACCCAGCGTCCGGGAACGGTGTCCTTGCCGTATCCGCGCCAGCCGGTGAAGTCCTTGCCGTTGAAAATCACATAGTAGCCCTCAGCGTCCTGGGGGAAGGATGTCAGATCAACCTGTTCGTTCTCCAGAACGGTGTATGATGGCTGATCAACGGTCTCTTCCGCAGCTGTTTCGGTCTCATTGTTAGCAGCTTTGTTGCCGCATGATGTCATGGCAGCAAGTCCCAGAGCTGAAGCGATGAAAAGAATCTTTTTCATTATTGTTGTCTGATGTTGTTGTAGTTGTTATGTTATTTGTTTGTTATCGTTTGCCGTATCATGCGGGCATGTCGGGGAGCTTCCAGCCGTCACGGTATGTATGGTTGATAAGTTCCTGTGAGAACTGCTGAGCGTTTACGGGGTCAGTCCAGGTCTTGTCGAAAGTCGGGTGACCGTTGTGGATTGTGAAGCCGTCCTTGATTACGGTGCGGATGGTTTCGTCGTCGCCGATGTTGGTGAAGCGCATGTTCTCGCCGTCCCATTCGAGGGTCTTGTTGAGGCCCTGCAGACGAACTGCGAGTACACCCATGGCTACCATTTCGTTGAACGGTCCTGCTTCCGAGAAGTCGGAAGAACATTTCACGCGGCTCGATTTGTCCTCCTTGCAGGCGCGTACCCAGTCCATTTCGTGAGAGGTGGGAACACGGCGGCAGATTTTGGGCGCGTCGGGCTTGCGGCCTGAGAGCAGGAAGGGGTTCTGACCGTAGCAACCGCATACAAGGGTGTCTTTTGTTCCGTGGAAGATGGTGAGACCGCCACCTTCGCGCATGAGGGGCATTCCCTGGGGGAAGCCTTCGGGACGGTCGGGCATCATGCCACCGTCGTACCAGTGAACTTCAACTTCAGGCATTGCTACCTTGGGCATGTTGTCGCGGGCGGGGAACACGAGTTTTACGTGCTGTGCCTGAGGAGCGCATGCGTTCAGAAGCAGTGTGGATGAACCTTCAGCGAGGATGGGATATTTGAGCTTGAGGGCCTTGAAGGGCTGATGGAGGATGTGGCATGCCATGTCGCCGAGGGCGCCGGTACCGTAGTCCCACCATCCGCGCCAGTTCCAGGGCTGGTAAACAGCGTTGTAGGGGTTGAGTTTCGCGGGGCCGGTGAAGAGATCCCAGTCAAGATATTTGGGAACTTTGTCAACCTTTTCGGGGGTGTTCAGACCCTGGGGCCAGATGGGGCGGTCGGTGGCACACTCTACTTTGGTTACGTCGCCGATTTCGCCGTTCCAGATCCAGTCGCATACCTGGTTGGTGCCTTCCCATGAAGCTCCCTGGTTACCCATCTGGGTTGCCACACCGGTAGTTTCGGCGAGCTTGGTGAGCAGACGCGATTCGTAAACCGAGTGGGTGAGTGGTTTCTGAACGTATACATGCTTGCCGAAGGTCATTGCATCGGCAGCGATGATGGCGTGGGTGTGGTCGGGGGTTGCGACGATTACGGCGTCGATTTCCGGACCCATTTCGTCGAACATCTTACGGTAGTCCCAGTAGCGCTTTGCTTTGGGGAATTCGTCGAACACGCCTTTCGCGTAGTCCCAGTTCACATCGCAGAGTGCGACGATGTTTTCTGTGTCTTTTACCGCATTGATGTTGGCATGGCCCATACCGCCGATACCAACGACTGCGATATTGAGCTTGTCGCTGGGAGCTGTATGACCGAAACTTTTGCCTAACACTGTGTTAGGAACGACTGCAAGCCCGATTGCAGCTGTGGCGCCGGACTTGAGGAACTGTCGTCTTGAGATTTCTCCTGACATATGGTTTAGTTTATTAAGGTGAAAAATATTTGATTTCTGAGTATTCGCCCCTTACCAGAGGGGGGGGCTGACGGTGGAACGAGATTATTTATCCTCCTTTTTCTCTTCAGGGGTACCTGCGTTTTCAATATCTTTTTCGATATTGTTGAGCCCCTCTTTGAAGGAACGCACTCCTTTACCGATACCTTTCATGAGCTCGGGAATTTTTTTGCCTCCGAAAAGCAGAAGCACGATCAGGCAGATTACGGTAATCTCGCCTGCACCGAGGTTCCCCAGGAAAAGCAGTGGAAGTGAATTTGTCATAAATCTTAAATTATTTTATTTGTGAATGATATCTGTTTTTTTATTGCTCCGGCAGTTATTGTGCCGTTGAGTATAATGGCGGAAAGATAGTTGTTTCGTATGGTCTTTCCGGTATCGTTTTTAAGGTTGTCAGCGTGTTGTCTGTTTGTGGAGCAGGCCATATCCGTCTTTCATCGTGCGGCGGCGGTGATGTATCTGTTCGAGTTCCTCACTGGTGCCTTTGACGGGCATGTCGTGGTTCCACGCGTCTTTCAGGCATTCCCAGGCGAATTCCGATGCCACGGCTGAATCGCGGAACGATGGCAGGCGGTTGTCTTTTGTGCCTTTTTCCAGACAGTCGGCGAAAATATCTATGAGGGTGCCTATGTTCTTGCCGCCGTATGGCCGCTCGATGCGCTCGGTGCGGGTTACTCCATGAACCTCAACTACGGCTGTCTTGAAATCGTGTGTCATGCGCACGATGCCTTTGCTCCCGAGTATATCCATGTAGGAGTTGTGGGTCTGCTTGTCGGACAGTTGTCCGTATGCGTGGCTCTGGGTTATGTCGAATACAACTCCATTTTCGAAAGTGCCCTGGCATTGCAGCCACCAGGGATCTTTGTATTCCCACATGCGGACTGCCTGGGCGCGCATTGTCTTGTATTCAGAGTGGGCGAGCCAGCGGGCCACATCCACATAGTGCATGCCGCAGTCGTGGAATGCAGGTCCTTCGGCCTCATGGCCTTCGCCGGGCGACAGGCCCGGGGTCATGTGGCATATACGCACGATGGCGAGCTCGCCGATTTCGCCTGAGGTGATGCATTCGTTGAGTTCGTTAAGATACCAGGAATTACGTATGTACAGATTCACTGCGGAAAGAATGGGCGCGGATTCAACGAGTTCTACTGCTTTCCATTCGTTTTCCGGAGTGTCGGCTATAGGTTTCTCTGCGATGATATGTTTTCCGGCGGCTACGGCTTTTTCAATCTGGCGCAGACGGGTATCGGCCAAAGCCGCGAGAACTACGACCTGTATTTCGGGGTCGTTGAAAATTTCGTCCTCATCGGTTACGATGCGGGCTTCAGGGGCTCGTGCCGCTATACTTTCATGCCGGGCCTCACATAGTTCGCAGATGGTTTTTACCGCCCATCTGTCACTTTTTTGGAACTCGTTGAGGTAAAAGCCTCCCATGCGTCCCAGACCTATAATACCTACATTTACAGGATTCATTGGTATTGAATATGGTTCACGGTATGCGATAAGTGACATGCCGTCGTATTGGTTATTGGTTAATGGAGTTGTAGGGATGGCGGAAATTCACTGTATTATCCGCCGGACCTTACATTTTTCAAAATTAATAAAAATCTTTCTATTCCCCGCAGTGTTGTGACATTTTTAACACGAAATAACTTCTTTCGGTCTGTGGGGTGGATGATATGCCGGAGATATGACGCAGTTCCGGTTATTGGATTTATGTACGATAATGCCGGAAATGCCGTTTCCGGCATTATCGTTGTCAAGTCGGGTAGTTGTTATGCGGATGCGCGTGATTGTCAGCGTTCGATTGTCTGGGTGCGGTCCGGGCCTACCGATACGATGGCGATCGGTGTCTTGAGTTCTTTCTCAAGAAATGCGATGTAGTCGTTGAATTCTTTTGGGAATTCTTTCTCGCTTGTCATTCCCGACATCGGGGTTTTCCATCCGGGGAGTTCCACATATACGGGTTCCACATTGGCGGGATCGATGCTGAAGGGGAAGCGGTCGGTGAGCTCGCCGTTGACACGGTAGGCCGTGCATGCTTTGATGGTGGGGAAGTCATCGAGCACATCGCTCTTCATCATTATCAGCTTGGTGACACCGTTTATCATTATGGCGTAGCGGAGAGCCACGAGGTCGATCCATCCGCAGCGGCGTTCGCGGCCGGTGACGGCCCCATATTCATGGCCGAGGTCGCGGATGCGTTTGCCGGTTTCGTCGAAGAGTTCGGTCGGGAACGGGCCGCTGCCAACGCGCGTGCAGTATGCCTTGAAGATGCCGAATACATCTCCGATTTTGTTGGGCGCGATTCCCAGACCTGTGCAGGCGCCTGCTGTGACTGTGTTTGAGGAGGTGACAAAGGGATATGATCCGAAGTCTACGTCGAGCATGGTGCCCTGGGCACCTTCACAAAGAACGGTCTGTCCGTCGGCGAGGGCTTCGTTCACGAGATATTCTCCGTCGACTATGTCATATTCCTTGAGATATTCCACAGCTTTCAGCCATTTTTCCTCGAGGGCCGCGAATTCGGCCGGATCGGGAGTGGCACCGAGCTGTTCCAGACGGTCGAGATGGCGTTTGCGGGCAGCGGCATATTTCTCGCTGAAGTTGTCGGATATATCGCCGATGCGCACGCCGTTGCGGGCGATCTTGTCGGTATACGTAGGGCCGATACCTTTACCGGTGGTTCCTATCTTGGCGTCCCCTTTGGCTTTTTCGTTAGCTGCGTCGAGCAGGCGGTGGGTCGGGAGGATGAGGTGGGCCTTTTTCGAAAGCTTAAGTGTTTTCTTAAGATTTACTCCACCTTCGCAGAGGGCTTCGGCCTCCTCCATGAAGAGTACCGGATCAAGAACCACACCGTTACCGATGAGGTTCGTCTTTTCGTTCTGGAACACTCCCGATGGTATAGAACGGAGTACATATTTCTTGCCGTCGAATTCGAGGGTGTGGCCTGCATTTGGCCCTCCCTGAAAGCGAGCTACCACATCGTAGCGCGGGGTGAGCACATCCACCACTTTCCCTTTTCCTTCGTCGCCCCATTGGAGGCCGAGCAAAACGTCAACTTTCATGTTCTGTAGTTTTGTAATTGATGGGTGACAGCTGTCGGGGAGCTGTTCGCCCGGTTATTTCGGTTTCTTTTTTTCTGTAGCTTCGAGCTCTTTGCGGCGTTCTTTGCGCAGACGCTTCTGGCATCGTGAGCAGAGACCGTAGACATAGAGCGAGAAAAACTCGGTGCGGAAAGTTGAGTAGCGCAGACCGCTTATGCGGGCTGCGATCTCCTCGTCTTTTACGGCGCGGACTCTTCCGCAGGTTGTGCATACAAGGTGATGATGGTTTTCGGTCACACCCTGTAGCACCCGTTCGTATTGCGCCGGCTGGTTGCCGAACTGGTGGCGTCGTACAAGTCCCGCCTCCAGAAACAGCTGCACAGTAGCGTAGACTGTGGAAAGGCTTACATGATAACCTTCCATCTCGAGCGACTCGTGCAGGGCGTCAACATAAAAATGCGCATCCGTAGAAAAAACCTTTTCCAGGATGGCAAACCGCTCGGGTGTCCGTCTCATCTTTTTCTCCTTGAGATATTGCGAGAGGGCCGCGCGTGCAGGGTTCAGCGCCTTGTCGTCGTTCATAGCCGTTGCAGCCGCAAAGATAGTAATTTTTGGGGAAAGGAGGAAGAAGATACGTAAAGAAGTCAGGGCAACCGCCTCAAAAAAGCGCGGAGGCAATGTGGCAGGAGAGCGGAAGCCGGGGTTCCCTTTTAGGTTTTCCCGCTCCTGCTCTCCTGTTCTTGGGTTCTAAAGCTGCTACGCTCTAAAAATTCTATTGCTCTTCTGTTCTGAAGCTCTCCTGCTCTATTTATATCACACCCTGCTCCATCATGGCGTTGGCCACTTTCATGAATCCGGCGATGTTGGCGCCCTTCATGTAGTTGAGGTAGCCGTCTGGCTGAAGGCCGTATTCCACGCACTGCTGGTGGATGGATGCCATGATCTGGTGGAGTTTGGCGTCCACCTCTTCGGCGCTCCACTGGAGGTGTTCGGCGTCCTGGGTCATCTCAAGGCCCGAGCATGCCACACCGCCGGCGTTCACTGCCTTGCCTGGAGCATAGTTGATCTTGTTGTCGATGAAGGTATCGATGGCTTCGGGGGTACAGCCCATGTTCGAGACTTCTGCCACGAGTTTCACTCCGTTCGCCACGAGCTGACGGGCGTCGTCGCCGTTTACCTCGTTCTGTGTGGCGCAGGGAAGGGCGATATCCACTTTCTGTTCCCAGGGTTTCTTTCCCGGGAAGAAGGTTGAACCGGGGAATTTCTTGGCATACGGAGCCACGATGTCGTCGCCTGAGGCGCGGAGTTCGAGCATATAGTTTATTTTCTCGCCGCTTACGCCTTCGGGATCGTAGATGTATCCGTCGGGACCGGAGATGGTGACGACTTTCGCACCGAGTTCGTTTGCCTTGATCGCAGCGCCCCATGCCACGTTGCCGAAGCCTGAGATGGCTACAGTCTTACCCTTGATGTTGTCGTTGATCTGGGCGAGCATATTCTCCACGAAGTAGAGGGCGCCGAAACCGGTGGCTTCGGGGCGCAGACGGCTTCCGCCGAAGTCGAATCCCTTGCCGGTGAAGGTGCCGGTATGCTCGTTCATGAGTTTTTTGTACATGCCGAACATGTAGCCTACCTCGCGGCCGCCTACACCTATGTCGCCTGCGGGAACGTCGCGGTCCGGACCGAGATTCTTCCAGAGTTCGAGTATGAAAGCCTGGCAAAAACGCATTATCTCGCGGTCGCTCTTGCCGCGGGGCGAGAAGTCTGATCCGCCTTTGGCACCGCCCATGGGGAGAGTGGTAAGGGCGTTCTTGAATGTCTGTTCGAAACCGAGGAATTTGAGGATGCTGAGGTTTACGGAAGCATGGAAGCGGATACCTCCCTTGTACGGGCCGATAGCGTTGTTGAACTGTACGCGGTAGCCTATATTGTTCTGGACCTCGCCTTTATCGTCGAGCCATGTGACACGGAATGTGAATATACGGTCGGGCTCCACCATGCGCTCTATTATCTTGTTGCGCTCGAATTCGGGGTGATTGTTGTACACTTCGTTTACCGAGAGAAGTACTTCGCGGACAGCCTGAAGATACTCTTTTTCGCCCGGGTGTTTGGCCTCGAGGGCGTTCATGATATTATTTACATCCATAACTGTAATACTGTATGAATTTGACTTTCGTTTTGGTGAAGGCAAATATAGACATTCTGCAAGATATAATGTACAGAAATTGTAAGGATTTTTTTTATGTTTTACAACATATTGTCAGATGCAATAAACCAAACTGCCACTTTTGCCGTTCTTTTTATCCGTTTCGGGAGTAAAAGGCCGGTGTAAAAGTGGCAGTTTGTCAGTAAATGTCGCCGAGCGGTTGTCAGGCGGCGTATGGTTTGTTAAAGCGCGTTTATTTGTAGCGTGCCCAGCGGATGAGATCGCGTACGGTTGGCTTTTTTCCGTACATGAAGATTCCTACGCGATAGATCTTGGCGGCTATCCATGCCATGACCACGAACGAGATATACAGCAGCAGGGCTGAGATCCATATTTCCCATCCAGGTATGCCGAACGGTATGCGGGCGAGCATCACCATCGGCGATGTGAACGGTATGATGGAGAACCAGAACGCAGCAGTTGTATTGGGGTCTGCCGCCACACTCAAGGAGAATACGAGAGCTACAAGTATTGGAATTATGGCGAACGACTGGAGTTGGGATGCGTCCTGAATGTTGTCGACCGCCGAGCCTATGGCTGCGAATATTGATGCGTAGAAAAGGAATCCGCCGATAAGGAAAATAAGTATGTAGCCGAAAAGGGTTGCTATGTATGCGGCCGATGTGAACATCCCGATAGCCTGAAGCATTTCGGGGTCGACGGCGGCCGATGCCATGTCGAGTGTTCCGGTCTGCATCATAGTCACCTGCGAGGCTATGGTTTCGGGCAGAAGCAGAGGCACTACGAATGCGGCCATAAGACAGAGCAGGATACCCCATATCATTACCTGTACGACTGCCACAAGACCTACGCCCAGAATTTTGCCGAGCATCAGCTGAACAGGTTTTACCGACGATACCACCAGTTCGAGAACACGGTTGTTTTTCTCCTCGATGATGGATGTCATTACCATCTGGCCGTACATCAGCAGGAACATGTAGAGTATGAATGTCATTGCGAAGCCTATGAACATCGATATGGTGGATGAGGTGTTTTCTCCGCTTCCGCTCTCGTCGATACGCACGGTTCCGACGTGAACGTCGGCTTCTACCTCCGCCATTATCTGTGCGAGGTTCTCGATGTTGTAGGCTTTCAGGCGGTAGTTCTCTATGTTTTCTTTGATTATGCGGTTGAGACGGCTCTCTACCTCTATGCCTCCGGCATCGTGAAGGTAAAGGGTGGCGTTCGATGGATTGTCGAGAATATCGGAACCGATTACTAACACGCCGTCGTAAGTGGCGTTCTGAATGGCGGAGTCTGCCGGGATGTCGACGGATGAAAGTGTAAGATATTCCATGTCGGCAGTGCCGCTTTTTATGGCATCGTACATTATTCCACTGTTGTCCACTACGGCCAGATGTTTGTTCGAGGGTGTTGAGAATGTCATTATCAGTGCCGGAGCCGCCATCATGAGCAGCATCAGCACCGGCATGAGCAGTGTGGTGATGATAAAACTTTTCTTGGCAACCCTTTCGGTGAATTCCCTCTGGATAATTATGCCTATGTTGTTACGCATGTCGTTTTTGTCTTGTCGTTAAAATAGCTGTGAATCTCTCAGTCGCTGTCAGTCAGTTACCGATACTGATCGCTGACTGTCCTGTCGGCTGTTGGCTTGCTCCACTGTGCTGATGAAGATTTCGTTCATCGATGGCAGGGCACGGTCGAAAGTTACGATATCAACAGTGTTGTTGGCAATGTTTATGAAATCGCGCATCGGAGTGCCGGGCTGCATCTTGAGCTCCGCGTTGAATGTAAGTCCCTGAGGTGTGTCTTTGGGATCGCTTATATGGCATCGGCTTACTCTTTCGCCGAGAGCTGCCAAAAGCGCCTGCGGATCGCCCTGGAAAGCAAGTCTGTAGTTGTCGGCTCCCATGCGGCTGCGGATTTCAGCTACGTTGCCCGACAGTATGTTGTGCGAGCGGTTTATCAACGCGAAATTGTCGCACAGGGCTTCTACGCTCTCCATGTTATGGGTGGAGAAGATTACGGTAGCGCCTTCGTCTCGCAAGCGCAGTATCTCGCGTTTAAGCAGGTCGGCGTTGATGGGATCGAAGCCCGAGAAAGGTTCGTCGAAAATCAGCAGTTTCGGACGGTGTAGTACGGTGACTATGAATTGCACTTTCTGGGCCATACCTTTGGAAAGCTCTTCGACTTTCTTGCCCCACCATCCCATGATTCCGAACCGCTCGAACCATTCACGCAGCTGGCCCTCGGCCTGCTTTGTGGTAAGTCCCTTGAGTCTTGCGAAAAACATGGCCTGGTCGCCTACCTTCATCTTTTTATAAAGCCCGCGTTCCTCGGGCAGATAGCCTATGTTCACCACATCGTCGGCCGTCAGGCGGTGACCGTCGAAAATTACTTCGCCGCTGTCGGGAGCGGTGATGTGGTTTATGATGCGGATAAGGGTGGTTTTACCGGCGCCGTTCGGGCCCAACAGTCCGTAGACGGACCCACGCGGTATCTCAACGGTCACGTCGTCAAGAGCGGTGTGACCTGTGTAGCGCTTTGTGATATTGTGCGCTTCGAGTATATTCATTCTATGTAGAGTAATTGGTTTACGTAGGTTTGACGCAAAATTAATGAAATAGTTGCAGACACCGTTGGCGACAACCGGAAAAATAGCTATTTTTGCGCCCGATGAATTCGCGCAGGTGTTTACATATTCTTTTCATTGCGGCAATACCGCTGTTGCTGCTCCTTTCCGGTTGTCACAGCCAGAAGACGGTTGTGGTATCTGGCGGAAGCGGTAAAACGACCGACATTATAAAGGCTACCGATACCCGTGTGGCGGCCGAGGCATTGCGCGATGTTTCCGATCCGATGGAACGCGATATAGTGGAGAGGGCTATGGGGTGGCTCGGGACGCGCTACCTATATGGAGGTGATTCGCGCGACGGAACCGACTGTAGCGGATTTGTGATGAGCCTTTATCGGGAGACTTGCGCCCTAAAACTGCCGCGGACTACGTCGGCCCAGATGGAATACTGCTCTAAGCGGAGCCGGAAAGATGCCCGCGTCGGAGATCTTGTGTTTTTCGGAGGTACCAAAGGGAGCGGCAATGTTACCCATGTGGGAGTATATATCGGCAAAGGTGAGATGATTCATGCCTCTTCGAGCCGGGGTGTGACAGTAAGCAGTATAGACGACGGATATTGGGGGGAAAGATTCAAGGCCGTAGGACGTGTCGACGGCGCTTCCGGCGCATGGGCCGCAAACAATGGCGGGAAATCGGGCAGAAACAAGAAAGAAAAGAATCTGGTAGTGCCTCCTGTCACTCCGATGGCCTCAGTCACCAAGCCCGACGATAAGAAAGCGCCTGAAGTGACAGTCGATCTAATAGATCTTATCATCAGCGAGAAGGTAGATTCGATCTTCTCCTCCCAGTTCATGGACTGATTTTGTTCTTCTCTATTACTACGAGGATAAATTCCAGAAAGAAAACTCTCAGCTGCCCTGTGGAGCTCTGTATTTGTCGGGATCTGTGTCGGAGAGAATGCTTAGGTATGACGAGTAGCGCGACATGGCGATCCGCCCTTCGGCAAGAGCCTGACGAACCGCGCACGCCGGTTCGTGGGTGTGGGTGCAGTTTCCGTAGCGGCATTCGGACGATAGCCGGAAAATCTCCGGGAAGAAGTGTGATACTTCATACTGATCCATTTCGATGGTACCGAATCCGCGTACCCCGGGAGTATCTATAATCCATCCGCCAGCCTCGCCCGGAAGAGGAAACATCTCCGAAAAGGTGGTGGTATGCATACCCGTGTCGTGAACGTCAGATATCTCACCGGTTTTCAGTTCGAGCCCCGGGATAAGACGATTGATCAGCGTTGACTTCCCCACACCTGAATTTCCGGAGAGCAAAGTGATTTTTCCTGCGAGTTTGTCGCGCAGGATATCGAGACCTTCACCTGTCTGTGCCGAGACCTGAATAACTTCGTAGCCGATCGACCGATAGAGATAGCTTACGGCATCGAGTAATTCACGACCTGAACCATCGGTATCATCCGCAAGCCCGTCACCGTCGGTGTTCTCCTCGTTTAGAAGATCTACCTTGTTGATTACCAAAATGGCAGGCACACGATATGCCTCGCTCGTGGCGAGGAAGCGATCGATGAAGGTTGTTGAAGTCGTCGGATGCGCGAGCGTTGCTACCAGACACGCCTGATCTACGTTTGCCGCTAGAATGCTCGCTTCTTTCGAGAGGTTGCTGGCGCGTCGTATAATGTAGTTCGTACGTGGAGTTATCTCGGTGATGTAGGCTGTTCCGTCGGGATTCTGCATTATCACAACGCGATCGCCTACCGCTACGGGATTGGTTGTGCGGATTCCCTTGAGCCGGAAATTTCCTTTGATGCGACATTCCACCACACTACCGTCTGCACCGTCGGTCAGCACCATATAGCTGCTGCCGGTGTTGCGGATCACCATCCCTTCTGCGCGCCGTGCGCTCTTCTCTATTGCAGGGGAGCTGGCCCCCGCTCTGTTTTTTGCTGATTTTTTTGCCATTATGTACTTATAACAAAAATGGAGGGTGTAAAGATACAAAAAAATATCCAAACTCTGCCATATGCCAATATCTTGAACATAAGATGTTTGCCGATTGTTTATATAAATGAGATTTATGAAAAAATGGAGTGGATTTGTGAAAATATCTAAAATTTACTAATTTTGCACACGAACTCCATATTATGTAATAATCTCGTTGACTAATTTAAGTGGAATAAGCATTGAAATATCCGTCGACAGGATATAAACTAAAAAACAAACAACTATGAATTCTGAAACAATCGGAGCATGGGCAGGTCTGGTATGGAATGCCCTTGCCAACGCAGATGTACTCGGTCTGAAACAGCTCAAGAAAATCACCAAACTTAAGGACAAGGAAGTGTTCGCAGCCATCGGATGGCTTTCGCGTGAAGGAAAGGTCGCCATCCAGACCAATCCTGATGATGAGAAAGACTTTCTTTTCTCGCTTACCGGAGATAAATGATAGTGTGCGTCCGGTTTAATGTAATTGCGTAAAGTCCCCCGACGGACTTTTCCCAAATATGCCGCCCGGCAAAGTTACTCCGTTTTCAGGAGCTTTTGCCGGGCGGCATATTTGCGTGTGGCCCGTATGGGGTGTGGTGAAGTGAACGGTTGTCGTGTTGTCTGATTTATTTCAGCAGACGTTCCGGCAGTTTGGGCATGGCACCCTGCTGGGTGCAGACATATGCCGACACCTCGACGGCGCGTTTGTGAGCATCCTCGACCGACATTCCTCTGAGAATGCATGAGATGAAGGCTGCGGTGAACGAATCGCCCGCGCCTACGGTGTCCGCAACCTCTACCGTCGGAGTAGGCTGGAAAGATATCTTTCCGGGGGTGAAGACATAGCTGCCGTTTATTCCGCATGTGAGAATGAGCATTTTCAGGTTGTACTTGCCAAGAAGTATCCAGCATTTGTCCTGAAGGTCTATTCCGGGATAGCCGAACATACGGCTTACCGTTACTAACTCCTCATCGTTTATTTTAAGAATATTGCAGCGTTCCATCGAATTGCATAGAATATCCTTGTTGTAGAAACCCTGGCGGAGATTCACATCGAATACGATAAGAGTATCGGGGTTATCGGGCATTGCGTCGAGAAAGCGGTTGATTGTCTGGCGCGATACCACGTTGCGCTGTGCGAGCGATCCGAAGCATACGGCGTGTGTGTTTTTTGCAAGAGCTTCAAGTTTGTCAGTATAGGGGATGTTGTCCCATGCTACATTTTCCTTGATGTCGTACTGGGGTATGCCTGCCTGGTCGATTTCAACCTGTACGGTTCCCGTGGGGTAGGGTACGGTTTCGATAAGGTGGTCGAGTTCCTTGGCATCGAAGTTTTCCATGATTTCCGCCCCCAGCGGATCGTCGCCGATGGCACTCACCACTACGCTCGGCAACCCGAACTGTTTTACATGGTAGGCGAAGTTAGCGGGCGCACCGCCAATTTTCTTACCTTCGGGAAGCACATCCCATAGCGCTTCCCCCATTCCTACAACGATATCTTTGTTAGCTTTCATGCGTATATATGGTTTTGAGGTTTTTTTTATTTGAAGTTTTTGATTCTGAGAGTATAGTAGAGCAGATAGATAACGCCGGCGGCCATCACGCACACTGCCCCTGCCTGACCGAAGGCATCGGCTGCATAACCCATCGCCAGAGGGAAGACGGTGCCTCCGAAAAGACCCATAATCATCAGACCGGACACTTCGTTCTTCTCGTTGGGCATGGCGGTGATAGCCTGAGAGAACACTACCGAGAACACATTAGAGTTACCGAATCCGACCAGTGCGATACCTACGTAGATAGCAGTGAGCGTGTGGGCGGTGAGGAGGATTGCCATCGAAGCAGCCATCATCAGCACACTGATGCCGAAAAACAGTTTCGGTTTCATATAGCGGAGAATGAAAGCTCCGGCGAAGCATCCGGCCGTGCGGAATATGAAGTAGAGCCCCGTAGCGAAGCTGGCTTCCTCAAGGCTCAGCGCAAGACGCTCCATAATGATTTTCGGGGCGGTGGTGTTGGTGCCTACGTCAATGCCCACATGACACATGATACCGATGAAGCAGATCAGGATAAACGGGTTGCCGAGCAGTTTGAGACATTCCTTGATGCCTGAAGCTTTGTCGGGGCGTTCCTCCTCGATGGGTGTGGCGCCGAGAATAGCAACACTCAGCAGACACACAACGGCGTAGATTACAAAAAGAATACGCCATCCGAGACCGAAGGTAGGCAGAAGGGTTGTCGCACCCCATGCGCAGAGGATCGGCGCGAGGAATGAGGCGATTGCCTTTACGAACTGACCGAAGGTTAGTGTGGAGGCGAGTTTATCGCTGCTTATAAGGTTGCTTACCAGTGGATTGAGTGAAGTCTGCATCAAGGCATTACCGATACCGAGAAGCGAAAAAGCGGCGAGCATCAGCCAGTAGCCTTCGCCGAACAGAGGTATTACGAGGCTCACGGCAGTGATCGCCAGTGAGATCAGAACGGTTTTTTTTCGTCCGATACGGTTCATGAGCATGCCGGTCGGGACAGCAAAGATAAGGAACCAGAAGAATACGAGCGAGGGGAAGAGGTTGGCCTGTGCGTCGGTGAGACCGAGATCTTTCTGCACATAGTTGGAGGCTGACCCCACGAGGTCCACGAAGCCCATGGCGAAAAAGCAGAGCATCACAGGGATAAGCTGCATGAGCGAGCTCTTTTTGGTTGCAATAGAGTTTTCCATTGGTTTGAGTTATTCTGTTTTTTTTATTTAATAAGTATATCGGGTGTAAAAGCCGGGCAATAATTTATCCTCCTACTAAAACACATGGATTATCGTTCATGTTCATGGTACAAAGATAAATATAATATTCGTACGCTACATATCAAAAATAGTGCATCGGGTTACAATTTCGATGCGCAGATATTTTTTTTACAAGCGAAAGTGTCAATTTTACCATGAAAATGTCTAACTTTGAACGTGAGCCGCCGCGATTGCAGGCAAATCTCCTGTTGGTGACAGTCAACTATCTGGAAATACCATGAGACATTCCCGAATTCCAACCATATGCGCCGTTGCGCTGATATTCGCTGTATTGGCATTTATGAGCGGTTGCTCGGACCGTCCGTCTGCGAAATACCGTATAGGTGTGTCGCAGTGCAGCAGTGATGACTGGCGTAACAAAATGAACAGCGAGATACTGCGTGAGATAATGTTCCATCCTGATGCGGAGGTGGAGATCCGCTCTGCCGGCGACGACAGTGACCGGCAGATTGCCGACATACGTTATTTCGCCGACAACGGATTCGATATTATAATTGCCGCTCCCAATCAGGCTGATGCTCTGACCCCGGTGATAAAAGAGGTATATGAAAAGGGACTTCCGGTCATAATATTCGACCGCGATATAAATGGCGATACCTATACGGCCCGTATGGCGGTAGATAACCGTGCGCTTGGTAACGGGGCTGCCCGCTATGCCCGCCATATCGTTCCATCCGGTGAGGTCCGGGTTTTGGAAATTGAAGGGCTCATGGGTTCGACGCCGGCCAGGGAACGTCACCACGGATTTTCCGAGGGGGTGGACAGTATTGCAGGGATGAAAATTCTTGCCTCAGCCAAAGGTAACTGGAACCGCGAGGATGCCGTAAAGGTCACGGACTCACTTCTGAATCTCTATCCCGAGACCAATCTGATCTATGCCCACAACGACCGCATGGCTATCGGCGCGTCGGAGGTGGCCCACAGTATGGGACGCACCGATATCAGAATCATAGGAATAGATGCCGCGCCGGAGATAGGTGTGCGGGCGGTTGCCGATGGCGTTATAGACGCTACATTTCTTTATCCTACAGAAGGACAGAGGGTTGTAAGGCTTGCACTCGACATTCTTAACGGCGAGACGTTCAGCAAGGAGAATATGCTGCCGATGGCGTCGCCTGTAGATGAGAGTAATGCGGACATTTTGCTGCTGCAGAATGAATCGCTCAAGGAGGAGACCGCTAAAATGGAATGGCTCAAATCGCAGGTCGACGAATACTGGAGCCGCCATTCGGCGCAGACAACGCTCTTCTATGCCTCAGTTGTTATAGTTATTCTTCTCCTGGGAGTTATCTTTCTTTTACTCAGGGTTTTCTGGCAATACAAGCGCTATCAGGCAAATCTGCTTGATAAGAACCGCCAGCTTGCTGAAGAGCGCGACAAACAGGAGGAACTCAACCGTCAGCTCAGCGACGCCACACAGTCGAAGCTCGCATTTTATACCAATGTGTCACATGATCTCCGGACACCGCTCACACTTATTGCCGAGCCTCTCGAACAGTTGTCGCATGCTGCGAATCTTACGTCGTCGCAGCGAACGGTGACGGAAATCGCCAATCGTAACGTGCGCATACTCCATCGACTTATAAATCAGATTCTCGATTTTAGAAAATATGAGAACGGGAATTTAAATTGTCACCTTACCGAAACACCGTTAGCACGGTTGCTCGGTGAGTGGACAGAGGCATTTGCTCCCTTGGCAGCCCGGCGCCATGTGAAACTTAAATTCGAATCGATGGTTGCCTCCGGGTTCACTATTGCTGTGGATGTGGAGAAGATGGAAAGGGTTGTGTTCAATCTGCTGTCAAATGCCATGAAGTTTACGCCTCCGAACGGTGCCGTATCGTTGAGCTGTACGGAATCCGACGGGTTGCTCCTCATTTCGGTTAAAGATACCGGAATCGGTATACCGGCGGGAGAACTTAAAAATGTGTTCGAACGGTTCTATCAGGTCGATGCGGTAAATCCTCAGGGCTCGGGAATAGGGCTATGGCTTGTGAAATCATTTGTGGAGCTTCACGGCGGAACGGTAACCATCGAGAGCGCACACAAGCAGGGAACGGTATTCAACATTGTCATTCCGGTGCGCCATGTCGAGGATTCTACCGAAGCTTCGCAACTTATGGTTCTTGACAGTACGGAGATCCTTAAGGAACTTGATACAGCATCTGCCGATAGCGTAACGATAGATGAGGCATTACCTATAATGCTTGTGATAGATGATAATGCCGACATGCGCTCCCTGATATCTCAGGTGATGGGAGGAGAGTACAACGTTCTTCAGGCACCTGACGGTGCCGAGGGACTGAGAATGGCCGCTAAATATGTTCCCGATATCATTTTGTGCGACGTGATGATGCCGGTGATGGACGGAATGGAATGTTGTCGTCGTATAAAGAGTGAGGTGAGCACAAGCCATATACCGGTACTGATGCTGACGGCATGCACTCTCGACGAGCAGAGGGTGAAAGGCTACGATAGCGGTGCCGACGCATATCTTGGCAAACCGTTCAGCGGTGCCATGTTGCGTTCGCGTTGTGCGAATCTTATCGCCAACCGTCGCCGTATCAAGGAACTGTATGCCGCCGATGGCGTTGTTGCGCATCCCTTCTCCTCGCAGGATGCCGACCGTAAGGTTTCTGCCGGTAGAGATACACAGCATGATATGGCTCCTAAATTTGTAGCCGATATCGACAATAATTTCTACAGCCGATTCCTTCAGGAGGTAGAAAGAGTTCTCGACAATCCTGATGTCGGCGTAGACGATCTGGCGGCTGCCATGGGGCTTGGCCGCTCACAATTCTATCGCAAGATAAAGGCGCTGACAAATTTCTCGCCGGTGGAACTGCTGCGCCAGATGCGCTTGAAGCGCGCACGCACATTGCTTACTACTACTGAAAAGAATATCAGTGAGATAGCCTATGAAACAGGCTTCTCTACACCGGCATATTTTACCAAATGTTTCCGCGACGCCTTCGGTGAAACTCCATCGGAACTCCGCGAAGGCCTCGGTATCAGGAGATAGCCGTAACAGTGTATATTTTGTCGGAGTATTCCTAATTCATTAGGTCTACATTCTGAATGTATTTATAAGTTGTATTATGCGTAGTCTGCTTTATATATTTATTCTGTTGGTTCTCACCGGGTGTAGTCTTTCAAGCGCTCCGCCGAGGGTGCTCGATGAGGCTCAACGTCTCATGCAGTCCGACCCCTCGGCGGCGCTCTCGAAGCTCAATAGTGTCGATGTGTCGGAATTTCGTGATTCCGCCACGATGGCCCGGTGGGCGCTCCTGTATAGTGAGGCGATGGTTGCCAACAGATTATCAGCTCCGACTGATACGATAGTGAACATAGCCATCGATTACTACGGACGACGTAATATCACAGATGAGTTCAGGAAGGCATCCCATCTGAAAGCTTTGATAAGAGCTGGAGAAAATCGTGATAGTCTTGCCGCAGCTCTGTATCTTCAGAAAGAGAAAGAGTTTCTTTTATATAAGGAACGGGTCAAGCGTGAGACTTTCATGTATGGTGGCATCGTCGCTCTGCTCATTGCTTTCGGGGTAATAGTGTGGATGCGTCAACGGATGAAGATGCAGGCATTGCAGAATGAGAATCTGATGGCCGAGGCATCGGGACTTAAACAGCTTATTGAATCCGGGAAGGAGGATATAAACCGTCTGGAGACAAAGCTTCACAGGCTTATTGAAAATCGTTTCGCCCTTATTGATTCCCTATGTCAGACATATTATGAGACCCAGGGCACCAAGACAGAACGAAAGGCTATAATCGACAAGGTGAAGATTGAGATAGAGTCGGTCAGAACAGATTCACTGTCCGAAATGGAACGGATCGTGAACGATTGCATGGATAGCTTGCTTGTAAAGGTAAAGGAATATTATCCGGCCATCAGAACAGAAGATTATCAGTTGCTGGTTTATCTGGCAAGCGGTCTTTCGACGCGTACGATCAGTTTTCTAATGAGAGAGACGGTAGATGTGATTTATAAACGGAAATCAAGGCTGAAAGCCCGGCTTAAGAACTACGTGGAGCCGGCCTGTCCTAAAATCATGTCTATTTTTTAAGCATATTATTCCCCTGTCAGATTTTTTTAGATTTGGCATCTATATATTCTTGAATATCAGATATATGTAAATTAGCGTGTCAGACTGATATTTTGGAACTGAAGGGGCCTGATGAGTAATTTTGCCGTAAAAATTCAATTCTATGAACGCTAAATTACTCAGTGTTATTCTGACCGCTGCATTTGTCAGCGGCGGTGTATGCCATGCTCGGGATAAGGAGATTTCCGACAGCCTCGCCCGCGAACTTCAGGAGGTTATTGTGACCGCAAAGCAACCTGCGACAAAACTTGTAGGATCAACTTTCGTTTCAACTATTCCGGGAACCAATCTTGCCGATCTCGGCAACGCACTCGACGTTCTTGCTCAGCTTCCTATGATTAGAGTTATGGATAACTCTGTCAGTGTGATCGGTAAGAATAATATAGAGATATATATAGATGGACATCTGATGCGCGATGAAGATGAACTGCAGAAGCTACTCTCCTCGAATCTAAAGAAAGTAGAGTTGCTTATGGCACCCGGAGCGGCATACGAAAGCAGTACCGGAGCCGTGCTTAAAATAACCACAAAGCGGAATTTCGTGGAAGGACTTTCCGTGACAGACATGTTTCAGCTTCAACGGCGTCGTAAATGGTCGGTAATGGATTATCTCGGTCTGAGCTACCGGATAGGCAGATGGGAGCTTTTCGCTGACGGAACCATAAACCGAAACAACTCCATTGCGAGAGGGACTACTACCAACACACTCATCTATAATGACAAGGAAACGACAGTCGGAAGCAGTCAGCGAAATTCCTATCCTACAACTACAGGCGTCGTAAAAGCCGGATTCAATTATACGAAAGATAATCAGGCATTCGGAGCCTACTATCGTTACAATCCCGAAAGGGGACAATTCATAAACACCGGATCTGAGTGGCTCGATAGTAATCCTGTGATAAGCAGGGAAATTGAAACGTCAGTCAGGGGGCACAGCCACCTCGCGTCAATTTATTACGAAAACACCTTTGCCGACAGGTATCTGCTCCACTTTGACGGTGATTACCGTAATTCAAGCGCGAAAAACAATGTTCTCACTTCTTACCCTGATGCGTACAACACCGATGTATCTTCTCACGACGAACGAAACTCTACCCTCTGGGCGGGTAAACTATATATGAATTTCCCTCTTTGGAACGGAGATTTCACAGTCGGAACTCAGGACAGTTATACCCATACCACGCTTGATTATAAAATGCTCAATCCCATTGTAGAGGAATACATTCCTTCTTCTCTGACAGACGCCAGGCAGACCTCCGCCGCCATGTTTGCATCATGGTCGCGTATGTTCGGTCGGTTCTCCCTGTCGGGCGGAGTAAGATATGAATACGTCGATTACGATTTCAAAATTGATGGAAAACGCGACAGAGATGTCAGCCGGAGAGATCATCTGCTGACCCCGGATATATCATTGGGATATTCATTCAATGAAGTTTCCCAGATCAGCCTCAGCTACAAGATGGCTGTCGTGAAGCCTCCTTACTCCCAACTCACCGGTTCACTCAGCTATGTGGGTCTCCATGAGATAGAAGGTGGGAATCCAACGCTACACGACGAGAGAATGCATGATGTCCAGCTGTTTGGAATGTGGAAAGATTTTATGTTGCAGGCCGATTTTACCCGGGCGATCGATACCTACGCTTACATCAAGCAACTTTATGCTGCGCCAGATCTTCAATTGCTGATGCACCCGGCCAATATCGACGTTTCGGCATTCAGCATATATATGGTTTGGAACCGTTCTGTACATCGGTGGACACCGAACATAACATTAGGCATGTATCGCCAGTGGCTTGAACTCGATAGAACAAATTATGGCAAACCGATATTCTCATACTATTTCGCCAATACCTTCTCATTACCACACGGATGGATGGTTACAGCGAACATGAGCGGACGCACGCAGGGAGATATGCATACCAACCGCTTCGGAGCCACATGGTTCACAATGGATGCATCAGTGGGGAAAAAATGTCTTGATAAGTCTCTGACTGTAAAACTGACAGCAACCGATATTTTCAACACTGCCAATAACGACTGGACTATGAACACCTATGGTGTTTTTGTCAATAAGCGTCAGTGTTATTACTCTCAGGGCCTTTCTCTCAATGTGATATATGAGTTTCAGCCCCGTAAGAGCAAATATAAAGGCAATTCGGCATCGGAAGCGGAAATAAACCGGCTATAAGGTTTACAGCCATTTGATTTTGCGGAGCACTATGCAGCTGATGACCGACAGTGTCAGTCCCGCTCCAATTATACATCCGAAAGCCCAATGATTATCTATAGAGAAGCCTACATCGACGTTCATGCCGTAAAAACTTGCTATCAATGTGGGTATCATCATAATAAGAGAGATGCTCGTAAGCCTCTTCATTATAGCGTTGACATTATTGGAAATCACGGAGGCATACGTGTCGAGCGTGCGGTCGAGCATCTGTGTGGCTATCGTAGCTGTGGCATCGGCCTGACGGAACTCAATACTCACATCATCAAAAAGTTCATGATCAAGTTCGTTCCTGTATAACCTGTTGATTCGGTCAAGCAGCAGATGGTTACCGCTTATGGATGTTGCAAACAGTACAAAAGACTTCTGAAGATTCATAAGTCTGAAGAGATCTTCATTTCTTACACTCTCCCTGAGATCGCCCTCGGCATCCGCTACCTTATCCCTGACATCCTTCAGATAGCGGAGAAACCAATAAGCTGAACTGTTCAACAGGCGGAGCATGAAGTCTACAGCCGTATTGACACCGATACTGCGTTTCTGAGCATGGTCTATGAAATCAGATAATACATTATTGGCATAGTAGCAGGCTGTGATTATGTATTCCCCGTTGGCCATTACTCCGACAGGAACTGTAGTGAAGGGTACGTCCTGATCCTCGCAAGCTACGGGAATGCGGAAGATTGTGCATATCCAGCCGTCGTTGCGTTCTACTCGTGGCCGCTCGTCGATATCTGATATATCGTTGAGAAAATCCTCCGGCACTCCGAATCGGGTCTTTAAATCATCAATTTCCCCGGTGGTCGGTTGGTCGACATTGAGCCAGCATCCCGGACACCATTCCCCGGTCTCGGGAAATCCACGCTCACATCTAAGATATGTTATCATATATATATTATTATGCTAAGTAAGTCGTGAAAATTATTTTATACTTTCAGGGAGTGTATTTTTGAGCGACTTTCGCTCGAAGATGAAGGAGTGTAGTTGTCTACACGTTATCGCCTGCGCTTTTGAGCTTGTCGAAAAAGACTGAAGATGAGAGTGAAAAGCGCCAAAAAGATGCTGCTGAAAGTGTAAAATATCTATTTTGAACATATATGTAATAATTTTCATGACTTACTTATATTTCAGGACCGTAAATCATAAAGTTTAATAATAAGCAAATATAGGAAAATTATGAGATTTTTATATCGTCATGGTCAAAAATAATGCAGGTACATCGATTTCAGGTTTTCGGGAGTACTCTTTATCGGAATGTCACATTCGGGGTAGGGAAATTGAGTAGGTGTGCTTAACTTCTTCCATTACAAATATGCTCTCGATGGAGCCGATATTTGGCATAGCTCCTATGACATTAATGATGAGCTCCCGGTAATATCTCATATCGGGAGCATGAATACGGAGCATGTAGTCGAATGATCCGGAGACATTATAGCACTCCGCCACTTCATTGACAGCCATAATCTGACTGATAAATTCCTGAGCCGTATCGCGGTTAAGTTTTAAAAGCTTTACGTTGCAGTATACGACAAAACCCTGATTTAGTTTGTGTGCATCGAGAACAGCAATATATTTCCGGATATATCCTTCTGTCTCAAGTCTTCGGAAAGTTTCCTACCATCACCGACCCCGACAATGCATCTCACGGCATAAGATTCTCGGAGGTAGCCGGGGATGCAGCCTACGTTACACGCATACGTGCTGTGTGGCTTCGCGACACAGGGGCGACACTAAGCCCGTTCAATGCCTTTATTCTTCAGGGGCTTGAAACACTATCGCTTAGAGTTGAACGCCATGTAGAAAACGCCATAAAGATAGTGGAGTATCTTGCGTCTCACCCCAAAGTAAAGAAAGTAAATCATCCGTCTCTACCCGACCATCCCGATAATACTCTGTATAAGCGTTACTTCCCTCAGGGAGCCGGCTCGATATTCACCTTTGAAATAGAAGGAGGAGAAGAATCCGCACATCGGTTTATAGATTCGCTCAACATCTTTTCTCTGTTGGCAAATGTAGCTGATGTGAAATCTCTGGTTATCCATCCTTCATCTACAACACATTCTCAGCTTTCTGACGTTCAGAAAGCTGAACAAGGTATATATCCCGGAACAATACGCCTTTCTATAGGAACAGATCATATCGACGATCTCATATCGGATCTTGAGCAGGCTTTTGAAAACATAAGTTCTACAAAATGAACTGGCATTAACGGCAGATGTGCCTGCGGCGTGTGACCGGAGACTCCTGCCGGTCAGTGGAGTAGTCTTACGGGACCGGCGAGCCCTGACGGGCGTAGCGGCTCATCTTTAGAGGGACCGTTGACGGTCCATGTGCGACGCTGATTCTCAGGAAGCGATGCATCGCGCACAAGGCGGTTGAACCATGTTCCGGTTACGGCTATTTTCAATGTATTCGTGCCATCCTTCACAGCATCGGTTATATCTATGCGGTAGGGGTGGCACCATACGGTTCCGATATTCTCGCCGTTTACAGTGACCTGAGCTATCATGTCGACCTCTCCTAAATCGAGTATGACAGGCATATCCGCTTGTTTTTCCGGAAGTTCGAAGTCAGTGGTGTAAACTGCGGTTCCTGAGAACGCTTTCCCTTCGTCGCTCATATCGAGGTCTTTCCAGTAAGCGAGGGTTGTTAGTTTCATCTCTGACGGTGCGCCCCAACCGGCGGGGAATTCAACGGTCCACTCTCTGCCGTCGGAAAGTGGAAGCGTATTTGTTGGAATTGTTGCAGGATGTAACTGTTGTTCGCTATTGGTCCGGTCGAATACTATGAATGTCGATCCGCTCTGCGGGAGGTCGAGATCGATGGAGGTATATCCGTTCGATACGTTGGGTTTAACCGTGGTGGTTTTGCCTGTCAGCGGATCCCATAGCTCGGCGTTTCCGGTGGTGTGGAAGCTGACTGTACCTTTGAATGATTCCCCTTTCTGAGGAGTGACGAAATACCAGTCGGCGCCGTCGGTGCGGCGGTGAATCCACCTTACTTCTCCCGTCACATCCGGCGGCATAGCCAGCATATCGAGGGCTTCATCTATGTCCGCGCCGGCAATTATCTTGCCTTTGCCCACAGGTGTGATGCTACTCTCCGTAGCGTTTCCCCACAGTTCATCAATGGCTTTTCTGAATCTTGAATCAGCCTGCTCTCCGCCTGATAAGGTTGCAAGACCTTCGGGCGCGTTTCCTATTACGGTTGCACCGCCTTTTACGAGCTGCAGAAGCCTCTCTAATGTTTCGGGACGCATGCGGCGGCTGTCTCCGAGCCAAAGGGCGCTGTATTCTATCCCCTCGGGGGTGATAAGCTTGCCATCCTTTACCGAAAGACGGTTGAGGAGCACATCCTGATTGCAGTAGTCATATCTGAATCCGTCGGGGAACAGGGCGAATTGCGAGGGTTTATGGGTGATCTCGTCGCCGAGATACCACAGGATATCGGCGACAGGTTTACCGCGCTCGAGCATGTAGCTGCAGCGTGCCAGATATGTGGTTAACTCATGCATATGGCGCCACCAGGTCTGACCGCGCAGGAATGGGGATCCGATTCCGGCTCCGAACGACGAGCCCGGGCGTAGGTATCCAACCTGCGGATTGTGGGTATAGGTGTGGAACACTGTGTGTGTCACACCCTCCACGGCGTGGAAATCTGCAACTTCCTTGAGCATTTCCCAATGCTCGTCCCATGTAAGGCGGAAAGATGTGAACGATTCCGCCGCCACGCGTGGTTTGCCGTAAAGGTGGGCGGCGGAGGCTGTCGGCTTTATTGGCTTGAAATTGAGCCAACCAACATGTCCGTCGCTGAACGGCTGCCAGAATTCGCACATCGGTATGTCGGCATATTTGAAATATTCCATTATGTCGGCGGGAAATACGTCGCCTGCGGCTGTCTCGTATGCAACGGTAAGCCCTTTTTCATGACCTAATTCCGATATGCGTCGGTAGAAGTTATCGGTGTAGAGACGGTTGATCGTCGACCGCCAGTCATTGAGAAAACGTGCGGTGGTCTCCGGGTCGTCGATCACATAGCCGGTGAGCGCCGGAAGCATCGCGCGCAGGGGGTAGCCGGCGTGGTTTTCAAATTCCTGCTCCATCGCCGGGGTCCACGTCTGTGTGCCGCATTCCCAGCTGTCGAGTAGCATTCCGCCGAGGGCTCCACCCTTCAGCGCTCCGTCGGCGAGCTTTCCGATATATCCGGCGAAATGTGTCTCGGCTCCGTCGGGGGATAGTTTGTCACACTCCCATCCTGTTCCCTCTTCAGGCGCCGGTCCGTTGCGCCGCCCGGCGTTTACGTGTCCAAGCCGCATGACGGTCCATTTTCCTGCGTGTGGGGCTTCCCAGCTGAGGGTGCCGTCAGGTGTCATGCGGTCGGTGATATCGTATATCTCGGCTGAGGATATATATGCGTCGGAATTCTGTGTCTGATGTTCGCCGGAGCGCACGACGTCGCGTAGTGTCAGGGCTCCCTCAGCTTCCCAGTTGTTTTTGCGGGCAGCTGTAAGGAAGTGCATCTGACGCAGGCTTGCATCGTGGCGGTTTCTGATGGTCACACGATAGCTTTTTGCTCCCTGAGTTTCGCGACATGCCAGCGAGAGCGGACTTCCGTCCTGCCAGTTGGCTCCGGGAAGCTCGGTGTCAACGATCGTTTCTGCGTTTCCGTCGTTGCCGATCGCTTCTACTTTGAAGTGTACGCCGGGGTCGTAACACCATGCATGGCTCAGGCTTTCAACCGATGGAAAAACCACAGTTCTTACCGTAGGCTCCCCCTCGAAAGATACTTCAAAGATATGTCCCCCGGCGGGTGCGGGGGATAGTTGGATGTCGCCGCGCTTTCCGTTGAGTAGTTCCATCCAGGGATGGTTGTCGGTGGATGTGACGCTTGCGGGGGTGAGGGGTGTGAGGTCACCTTCCGGCGTAGGAAAGGCTATCACTGCTATGTCGTGGTAGTCGCGCCATTCCGGCTGGGATGGTTCGGGGAGGGGGAGAGGTAACAGTGTCGCTTGTGAGCCGTCTATATATGTGGTGCTGTAGACGAGCGAGCGCATGGCGTTCTCTTCGTTTATCCACGGACCTCCGGCCATAGCCCAGCCGGGGCAGTTTTGCATGGTGAAACGCAGTCCGAGTCGGCGGCATTCGTCGGCGGTGTGGCGAACGGCATCCTCCCATTTGTCGCTCAGGCATGCTATCGGTTCCCCTGTGGCTGGCCATTTGTCGCCGAATTGTCCGTGGAAGAGCTGAACACCGCTGATTCCGGCTTCGGCAATGGCTTCGAGGTCGGCAGTGATACCTTCTTTCGATACGTTCCCTCCGATATAGTGAAACCAGGTCTCAGGGTAGTTGATACGCGGAGGGGCGGCGAAAGCCTTCCGGTCGGCATGGCTGAATTGCAGATTGAGCTTTTCTTTGTCGGGAACACCCTCTGTAGCTGCCGATTGCAATGGAATGTTTAGTGTGGCAGCCAACAGTAGTATCGGAGCTATTGCTGTGCGGGATGCGAGAACCATGCGGGTAAATGTCTTTGAAAAAATCATCACATATATATCTTGAATACCTCCGGGAAACTTTTTACTACCATCGGCCGGTAAACGGAATTCGTTATGGCGCAAATATACAAAAAAAATAAGTGGCAGATTCTGTAATAAGTCATGAAAATTATTACGTATACTGCATTAAGATGGACTTTACATCATCGGCGGCATTCTTTCATCGGATTTCGTCCTCATCTTCAGTCTTTTTCGATAAGCTCAAAAGCGCAGGTGATAACAAGTAGCTCACAGCACTCCTTCATCTTCGGACGAAATCCGATAGAAACTGTGATCACGGATAATATAAACTAATTTCCACGACTTAAGTAAATCGTGAAAATTAGTTTATACTTTCAGGGAGTGTATTTTTGAGCGACTTTCGCTCGAAGATGAAGGAGTGTAGATATCTACACGACTGAAGATGAGAGTGAAAAGCGCCAAAAAGATGCCGCTGAAAGTGTAAAATATCTATTTGAACATATATGTAATAATTTTCATGACTTACTTAATTATATAAATTCGTTCATTGTGAGGTAAATCTAAGCCAGTTCCATTTCCTTTGGAATTGCAGCAGAGTATATTAAAGAAAATCAGGCACCTTCACAGGCACCTGATTCCCCATTCATCACATTATGCTTACAATTAAGTGCTCTTGTACAGTATATCGTAAAATAGCTCTTTAAAGTAAGTTCCCTATTCTATGTCTATATCGCGTCTGCACGATGGTTTGAAAGCATCGGCAGCGTGTAGTCTTTCTTTTGCCACGGGAAAGTGGCTGCGGTTCAATATCTTTCCTGAACTATAGGCCAGTCAACGATGGCCCAGAGCGCTTCGAGCGCATCCTTGCGGCGGTTCTGATAGTCGAGATAGTAGGCATGTTCCCATACATCGAAGGTCAGGATAGGTGTCAGCCCTTTGGTGAGAGGTGATCCGGCATTTGACTCCTGAGTTATGAACAGTTTGCCGTCGCGGTCGCGTGAAAGCCATACCCAGCCTGAGCCGAAAAGCTTCACACCGGCATCTACGAACTCTTTCTTGAAATTCTCGAACGAACCGAAATCGCGGTCAATGGCTGCACGAAGTTCACCGTCAGGTTCGCCGCCCCCGTCGGGCGAGAACGAGAAGAAGTAGAATATGTGGTTCCATGCCTGCGAAGCGTTGTTGAATAGCGCTCCCTTCGAATCTCTGATCACATCTTCCAGAGGCAGGTCCTCGAATTCGGTTCCCTCGATGAGATTGTTGAGATTGTCGATATAGGCTTTCTCATGTTTCCCGTAATGAAACTCTATGGTACGGCGTGAGATTGCGGGTTCGAGCGCATCGATTGCGTAAGGAAGGTCGGGCTGGTCGTATTTCATTGTATTCTGTTTTTTTGATTTATAATTCTGTAAGTAAGTATTGTGTGTCGGGTGGTCTTATCTGTCCACCTTACATATACAAAACATCCGGAGCCCCTTTGAGGTTCGCTCCGGATGCCATATTTTTCCGCCCTACGAATATGTCGCCTGAAACTTTATTGTGTCATACACTCCTCGCCTTACGTGGTCATTGACCGGAGGCCGTTTCGCCGGGCGAATATACTGCGTCTCTCTACATTGCCTTCGGGCATAAAACAACAGATACCGGTGTCAGAATGAGCGACACCGGTACCTGTTATTTCATGATGAGCCGTTATGACACCTCCCTCAACTGGAATGTCAGAATTTATATCCTAAAGTCAGAGCAAGCTGATTGGTGTTCTGCGCTATGGTAGCGCCGGGAGCGGCTGTCCAGTAGCCATCGTAATCCTTGAAGTGGGTGAAGCAGTTGTATTTGCTTTCGCGGTGGCTGTATACGTAAGCCAGATCCACATAGAAGCCTCCTGTACGATAACCCACACCGGCTGTCACCGAATTGGTGGTTTTGTTGAACGTATAACCGAGATCGGTTCCGGAAGTGTATACCTCATAATTGTTGTCGTAATATTCATCCTTGACATTTGACGAGGTAAAGGCGTAGCCTGCGCGGATGCTGAACTGAGGGGTTACACGGAATTCTCCACCGAGGCGGATAGTGTTCGAGCTGCGGAAATAGTCTTTTATGTCGTCGTTGTAGAGGCTGAAATCACCATAGGCGTCGGAGGTGTGCATGCGGTCGGTGCCGGTGTACTCGTAATCGAGGCTGAGAATACCGCGGCCCCCGATTACACCTGCAATACCGGCCATCATACGCCATGGCGAACGCATGTTCCAGCTGTAAGTGGCGAGATTGGTGTAATCCTGTGCCTGATATCCGTTGTTGGCGCCGAAACTTATGTTGCCCTGATATGAAGTGGTGAGGGAGTACCACGTGGGGGTATGGACGGCCAGACCGATGCGCAGTTCGTTGACGGGCTTGAAAATCAGACCGAGTTTCACGTTGAATCCGGTTCCGGTAGTTTTCTTCCAGTTGTCTAACTCCCAGTCGCAGTTACCCTCTTCTATGCCATATTGGTCGCTGTTGAGAGGTACGTTAGCTCCCTGGAGCGTTTCAGTATATGTGGTCCAGCTCTCGCGGTTTATGTCGGTGATGCCGAAACCTAATCCCCAGTATACTACATTGGCGAGATTACCACCGAAGTCGATGTTGTATTCGTCGGTATAGCCGCGTTCCTGAACGGTGAAGTCGGCCGTACCGGTGGTGGCGGGAATGCCGGGGTTGCCGTTGCTGCCGGGCACCGCATATTGGAACAGACCGTTATAGATAATCTCACTGTTACCCTGTGAATCCGTTATTGTCTCCGGATTGCTGATACCTCCGCTGAATCCGAGAATACTCAGCCAGTTGATATCCGAATCCTGATAGGGATCGTAATTGTCGTAAAACTTCATCTTGTCGGGAGATATACCGTCGGTCATAAGTGCCACATAGTTCGACATGGATGTCTCCAGAGGGATTCTCGAGCCACGGTAGTTGCGGCTGAACGAGTTGAGACGGTTGTAGGTAAGACCCCACGAGAAGGTCTGCATCACCGGATTGGAGATATTGAGCGTTCCGACATAACCGAAGTTGTTGACATCGAAGTGAGTGTTGTTCTGGCTGGCGCTTCCCGGTATTCCCGAGCTTGAATTGCTCGCGAAGGTGAGACTTGCGGTAAGGCCTATGTCGTTGCCGCGGTATACGCCTATGCCGGCGGGGTTCTGTCCCAACGTTGACAAGTCGCCTCCGAGGGCGGTAAAAGCTCCGGCCATAGACATGAAGCGGGCAGTTCCGCGGAGTTCGGTCTGCGACAGGTTATAGGCATCTATGGCGCTTTGAGCGGTTCCGGCGGCGGGAACTGCCACTGCTGCAAGTATCAGGGCTGAATGATATATTTTTTTCATAATCTCATTTTAATAGTTGAAAGCGGTTGTTGATGAGGGTTGTTGCGGGTGGTAAATGGGGGATATCAGCGTCCGCGGCCACGGGAGCCACCTCCGCCGCCTCCGCCGTTGCTGCGTACTGCACCGCCACCGCCTCCACCCGAGAAGCCTCCGCTGCTGAAGCTGCCGGAAGATGAAGAGCTTGTGCGTCCGCGCGATCCTGAGTTGTTGTAGCTGTTGCTTGAGTTATTGTGGCTTGGAGCGCTGTTGGTGTTTCGGTTACTGTTTGTAGTGCTGCTGTTTCCGTAATACCCGGTTCTTCCGCGCTCGGGGAATGCTGTCGCAGGCGATGAGGTGCCCGAATAGCTTGAGCCTGAGGTTGACGACGGGCGGGTTGTCGGTTCACGGTAGCCGGGACGTGAGGTTGAGGCTGCGGTGCCGGTCGACGACTGGCGGCGGCCATTGCTGTTATATACTGAGCCGCGTGTGCCGTTTGAACTGTAGCGTCCTGCCGATGAAGAGGATGGACGGAAGGTTCCTGTAGAACCTGATGATGCCGACGGGCGGTTCGGTGCGATTGCTCCGGCTGATGTATAGGTAGGTCTGACTCCAACGGCAGGTCCGCCCCATCCATATGATGGACCCCATCCGGGACCACCCCATCCCCAGCTCCACGACGGGCCGCCCCAGCTCCATGCAGGTCCCCAACCGGGTCCTCCCCATCCCCAGCTCCACGACGGGCCGTACCAGGGATTGTAGCCGAAGCTCCAGTAGGGATCGTAGTAGCTGCTCCAACGGTTCCAGTACCATGGGTCGGAATACCACAAGCTGTTGTAGGCGGGATAACCGTTATATACATTAATGTTGAGCGAGGTCTGTGGTTCCACGCCGGTGTAGGCATATCCGTATTGATTGTATGCCTGCAGGTCGCTTCCTACTGCATAATTCGGATCGTCTACGTAGTTGTCGGTATATGCGTCCTGCGCTACTTCCGAATTGTGGAAGCGGGCGAGGTTACGGGTGTTCGACAAAGCTTCGAACTGCTCGAGGGTGATGGAGTCGGGCAATTGCGACGCTGCGGGGGTGCGGCGATTGTATTCGTCGACGTCGCGGGTCGAACTGCCCGAAGGCAGATAGCTGTCGGCGCTTTGGAAGTCGCCTACATTATTCCAGGGCACATATTCGGCGCCATCATAGTAATATTGTTGCTCCACAGCCTGATCGGTACCTTTCTTTGCGTTTTTCCGGGCCTCTTTCTTCGCTTTGGATGCATCATAGTATATGTCGTCGTCGTAATAATTCTGTGCGCATACGACAACTGTTCCCGTCAGGGCTGCTATAGCCAGAGGGAGCAGGCGGCGGAAGGTTGTTATATTTCTCATGATGGTTTCTCCTGTTGTTTTTAAAGCCTCGTGTGAGGACAGTTTGTCTTATAACGCTTGTTGATATATCGTTAGACCCTATTTATTAACTGAGGTTTAACTGACGCGGATTAGAATTACCACAAATATAACAAACTTCGCGTGATTTCCCACCTCCGGGTTTCTTAAAAAAAATAAAAAAACCGGTCATATAGGGCTCACTTTCTGTGAAGCGATACTCCGCACGACCGGTTTCAAAGTCTTTTTCTCGGTATGCCGCATAGGGCATCGGAGGGGTTAGCGTTTATTTCTCGGGCAGCGGCTTCATATCGTAAGATGTCATTGCCAGAGTGAAACCCCAGTAGATGAATGCCAGCGCTGCCAGGAAGCTTACCATCATCATGTTCTGTGTGTAGCCGGCTTCCATGAAGAAGAATCCGATAATCATCATCAGGATGCCGTTTACGAGATACATCCACCAGTAGTGTTTATCACGCGAGTTTACCGAAGCGATAATCCCCGCTATACCCCAGAAGATGAAAATCACTGCCAGAAAATAAGGGAATACGAGTTCTGAAAGAATCACGCTCCGCACGAGCATAAAGCCGACGAACATGTCGATAACGCCTCCGGCGAGCCACCATCCCCACCCTCGGGGCCGGTTGACACCTGCCGATACGCAAAGTTGAACTACACCGGTCATGATCAGAAGCCAGCCGAAAATCTGAGATGCTACTGCAAAACCTGCTGCCGGCCAGAACCAGTATGCGAAACCGCCGAGCACTAATAAAATCCCTACGACAAGGACAATCCACCAATATCTGGTCTGTCCCCAAAAGTTCATTGATAAGGTCTTCATAATATATAAATTTTTGAAACATTAATCTTTACGGTTCATTATCCCCGTTTGTATGAATATAACATCACCGGATGCGAAATGGTTGTATCACATATTTAAAAATTTTTAAGCACGTTTCCATTTTATTGTGTGCTCGATTAGGCTTTAGCCCTTATGTAAGGGTTGATAATGGTTTTTATGTTAGTGGAAAAAGGTGTAACTTTGCAGTTACGAATATTAAATTAATAAGAAGATAACGGTTTTGATTTATCCCGATAGTTTTGAACGGAAGATTGGCTTCGATGCGGTGCGTTCGCGCCTGCGTGAGCTGTGCGGATCCACTCTGGGTAGAGATCTGGTGGAGCAGATGGCATTTTCAATAGAGTATGAGGATGTGGCCGCCGAACTCGGGCGTACAGCCGAGATGGTGGCTGTGTTGGGTAGTCCGGAGCCCCTCCCTTTGCGCGGGCTTGAGGACTCAACTGCCGCTCTGAAGCGATGTCGCATCGAGGGGGCCAGTCTCACCGGCGACGAACTTATCGCCATACGCCGCACGCTTGGAGCCATGGCCGATGTCGACCGCTTTTTCCGTACTGCGGCAGGCGACGGCGAGGGTGTGTCGAATCCTTATCCGCTGCTTACGGAGCTATGTTCCGGTCTGGAGATCTTTCCCGAGCTTACACGTGCTATCGACCGTGTGCTCGACCGCTACGGTAATGTGCTCGACAATGCATCGCAACTGCTGGCGCAGATACGTTCGGAGCTGTCGAAGGTTTCGGCTACGGTCAACTCCGTCATGCGCCGTGTCATATCACGCGCTGTAGAGGGGGGATATCTTGAGAAAGATGTGACCCCCACCGTTCGCGACGGGCGTCTGGTGCTTCCTGTGGCACCTATGCATAAGCGCAAGATAAGCGGTATCGTTCACGATGAATCCGCAACAGGCAAGACATTTTTCATCGAGCCGGCTGAGATTGTGGAGATCAACAACCGGGCCCGCGAACTCGAAATCGAGGAGCGCCGTGAGATCATGCGCATCTTTGCCGAACTCACCTCCCGGATGCGTCCGTTTATCCCCCGTATGCTCGAAGGCTATGAGGTGATGGGACGCCTCGATTTCATCATGGCGAAAGGGGAGTACGCGCGCGAGACTGACGCCACTTTTCCTCATATCTCATCAGTTCAGGAACTCGAATGGTATCATGCCACTCACCCCGTGCTGCTGGCCTCGCTGCGCAAACAGGGGAAGGAGATAGTGCCGCTCGACATCGTTCTCTCGCCGCAGCGGCGCATACTGGTGATCTCGGGTCCGAATGCAGGTGGCAAATCAGTGTGTCTCAAAACCGTGGGTGTCGTGCAGTACATGATGCAGTGTGGCATGCTTCCCACCGTCTACGAAAACTCCCACATGGGATTTTTCTCCGACATATTCATCGACATCGGCGACGACCAGTCGATTGAAGACGATCTGTCGACCTATTCCTCACACCTGCGCAATATGCGTCAGTTTCTCGCCTCCGGACGCTCCTCATCGCTTATGCTCATCGATGAGTTCGGCGGAGGAACGGAACCCCAGATCGGCGGCGCGATTGCTCAGGCCATACTGCGTGAATTCAATGATAAGGGAATGTGGGGAGTTGTAACCACCCACTATCAGAATCTGAAACATTTCGCGGAGGAGACCGATGGACTTGTCAATGGCTCCATGCTCTACGACCGCCAGCAGATGCGCCCGCTTTTCCGGTTGTCGATAGGCAACGCGGGCAGCTCTTTCGCCATCGAGATCGCACGCAAGACGGGACTACCCTCGTCGATAATCGACGAGGCTTCCCGCATCGTCGGGTCGGAATATATCAACATGGACAAATATCTTCTCGACATCGCCCGCGACCGCCGCTATTGGGAAAACAAGCGCCAGAGCATCCGTATGAAGGAAAAGAAGATCGACCAGGTGCTCGAGCGCTACGAAGAGGATGCAGAGACCCTCCGCAGCAAGCGCCGCGAGATTCTCGCCGAGGCCAAGGACGAGGCGCGCCGTATTCTCGAAGGAAGTAATGCCGCCATAGAGCGAACCATCCGCGAAATACGTGAGGCCCAAGCCGATAAGGAGCGGACCCGCGAGGCTCGGCAGCGCATGACCCGCGAGAAGGAACAGCTGATGGAACATCGCGAATCCGACAATAAACTGCTCCGCAAGGCTCCACGTCAGAAGCAGAAACCGACGGGGGGAGCGAACGTTGCCTCCGGTCCGTCGGTTGCAGGGCAGCCGCTTGCCGTGGGCGACAATGTGAAGCTCGACGGCGCAGGAACCCCCGGCAAGATTCTTGAGATAGAGGGAAAGGATGCGATGGTGGCTTTCGGAATGCTTAAGACCAAAGTGAAACTGTCGCGCCTTAAGCGCACCATGAGTCAGCCAAACTCAGGCGTCGGGGCATCTTCATTCGTAAGCGCCGCCACCACCGACCGCCTTCGCGACCGTCAGCTCAAATTCAAGCGCGAGATCGATGTTCGCGGCATGCGCGTCGACGAGGCCATTCAGGCCGTGACCTATTTCATCGACGACGCTATACAGTTCAATCAGGGTGAGGTGCGCATACTCCACGGCACCGGCACCGGTGCCCTCCGTCAGGCTCTCCGCCAGTATCTCGACACCGTCGCAGGGGTAGCCTCCTACCGCGACGAGCATGTGCAGTTCGGCGGTGCAGGCATCACCGTCGTAACCCTCGCCTGATTCCCCCTCACCGATGTCGTTCCTCTCGTCAACTCCCGTATTCCCATGATTCAATTATAAGGAATATGCAGCCGGTAAGGCTTTTGCCGGCATGATGTAATTCTAAATAAATACGTGGTTATGTCGTTGATCAACGACATAACCACGTATTTATTTGCAGGGACAATTGTAACAGATATATTCTGCTGTTACGGTTCCACCCCGATCTCCTGGAAGCGGGCGGCGGCGTTGAGGAAATGGGCTGTGATCCAGAATACGGTCCATCCTTCGGAGTAACCGCCGCGCAGCTTGCGGACATCGCTCATATCGCCGCGCTGTGCGAAGTTGGTGTGCTGAAGCTGTTCACCTTGCGATCCGTAAGCGTTCGTGAGCTGAAAACATGAGCGGTACATTACTTTGGCGAGTTGCTTCAGGCGATCGTCGCCGAGATATTCTCCCATTTTGTAAACCTCCGGAGCGAAGAGCACGCCATATACATCCACATGCTGATTCTGAGGTGAAACTACCGTCCATCCGGTGGAACGGAAATTAAAATCGGCAAGCCGGCCGGGAGGCATAGGGATATCCCATGCCACAACATAGCTCAGACATACATCCATCGCATGTTTTGCCCATTTAAGATATTTTTCCGCGTGGCTCAGCTCGTAGAGTGTCTGGAATCCCTGGAAAGCGGCCCATGCACCCTCCTTATCCTCGCAGGTGGCATCGAGGGTGCCTCCCCAGTAGCATCCGTCCATCTCGAGATGGCGGTCGGCAAATACACGGGCCGCTTTTTCAGCTGCCTCAAGATACGACGGCGCATCGAATAGCCGTGAGGCTATTGCCAGAGGGGCTATCAGAAACGCCTCGGCGGTGGAGCGCGGATTCCAGTTCTCGCTGAGAATCCTGCGGCTCTGTCCGTCGCAGCATTTCCGCAGGAATATTTCCCATTTCGCGGTGTCGTATTTTCCGCTCGCGCGTGCCTGTGAGATAGCTTTGGCAAAATTATACATCGCCTGACCGCACGATACCGGATCGCCGCCGAAAAACTCCTTGCCATCATATCCTACCGGAAACTGGCCGGAATTCTCATCGACAGGAAATGTGGAAAGAAAATCCATCGATTTCTGAATCATTCCGGGGATGTCACTGTCAGCAAGTGAGCCCTCAAGCAACTGGAGGGCGTATCCGGGAGAATCGGCCTGTCCGCACCATCCCATCACGATGGAGCTGCGCTGCGAGAGATCATACATGTTGAATCCCGCACAACCGTCGCCATAGTCGAGCCAACGCTTTTTCGCAAAATTATATTTCTCGTTCACTATGGTTTCGAAATCGGTAAATCTATCCGCTTCATAAGGCTTGTACAGGTCGAGGGTGGTGTAGATCGGTCGCTGGAATCCGGTTCCTTTGCCGTCGGTCTCATACAGTTCGATGAAAAATTCTTTCTCGATGATTCGTCCGGGTTCCATATCGAGATATGTGGCGTTGTATGTCATAGGTTTGAATTGTAGTGCCTTGGCCACACCATGCTGACGGTTGTATCCGATCGGTCCGGAGTATAGCACGAAGTCGGAATATCCGTCGCCGGCCTCAACTCCCACCGACCACCATTGATCGTCGAGTACGGCACCGCGCACCGGGCTTGGGGTAGTATGAAGTGTTGCCGCATAATTGTTCGCGCTGTTTTCGAGCATAACAAAGGGCATCGGAAGGCGGTGATCCTCGAAGATCGCGAATTCACCCGGCTTACCGTCATACACCGGTATTATGTCGGGATTCACCTCCGCACCGTTTTTGTTCCCGTAATAGACTACGCCCGGTATGAACGTCTGCATATTGTGTCCTTTAAGGCGGAGTCTTACCGATAGATTCACATTGTGCAGGGTGTCTTCTCCCTGCCATTCATATCTGCGCCTGCATCTTACAAGGCCGTTGTCCTGTTTATATGAATCGCGCAGGAGCATTTTGCCTTGAGGAAGTTCCATTGTCCCGCTCACGATTGTCCATTCGCCGTTCTGTTCCAACGATTCCGGGCGGGCGCTCACCCATCCGCTCATCCAACCGTCGTTCCATTCCGTTGCTATCCTCCACAATTCATCGTCAGGGATGGTAATCAGTGTGTGTCCGTTCAGTTCCCATTCAGGGAGCATATTTTTATTGTTGATCCGGAATTGTGCCTTAACTGCAATTGCAGTTGTCAGAAATATGATGACAGTTAGAGCGAGGTGCTTCATGATATTTCTTTCGGAAGCGGTATTTTCAGTCAGTTTCATGTTTTCTAAATTGATTTAAGGTATTGGGGAGACGTTGTTATTCAGGTGTGGCGATTCCGTCCGGCGGGAGTTCCCGAGAGGTGGGATCGGTATCGGGCGAGAGGCGTCGGATGTCGGCGGATTTGGTGGTTTTGGCGCCGAGATCCATAATCTTACGGGCGGTGGTGCAGAGGTTACCGGGTCCTTCGGCAAGACGCCGGCGGGCACGGGTGTAGGCGTCGGAGGCGGCGCTCAGATGACGGTCGATGTTGTCGAGATCGGCAGTGAAGTTGGCGAATTTGTCGAGCATTGTCCCGCTCAGGCGCGCTATCTCCTGCACATTGCGGTTGATGGTGTCCTGCTTCCAAAGCTGCTCGAGCATGCGGAGTATGGCTATTAGGTGGGTGGGGGAGGAGATCAGAACCCGTTTGCGGTATGCCTCCTCCCATATCTCGGGGGCATGGTGCATCATGGCGAAGTACGCACCTTCGTTGGGGATGAACATAATCACGAAATCGAGACGCTTTTCTCCTACGAGATCCTGATAGTGTTTGTCGGCGAGTTCCGCTACATGGCGTCGTACTGAGAGGATATGACGTCTGATAGCCTCCTCTTCTCCGGGTGATCCAGCCTGATGAGCCATGCAGTCGGCGTAGGCCGTGAGCGAGACTTTCGAGTCTACAACGACACACCGCTCGTCGGGATAATATACCACTACATCGGGTCGCAACGAACGTCCGCTTTCGGCTGTCAGACGGCTGCCGTCGGTGTTGGTGGTAGCCTGGGTGTCGAAGTGGATACCTTTCTTCAGTCCCGACATTTCGAGAAGCCGCTCGAGAATCATTTCGCCCCAGTCGCCCTGAATCTTTGAATCGCCTTTAAGGGCGCGTGTAAGTTCCTGAGCTTCCTGCCCGAGATTTGCGTTCAGTTCTATGAGGCGCCGAAGCTCGTTGCGCAGCGAGAACCGCTCTTTGGCTTCTGTAAGGTAAGCGTTGTCGACGGCGGTGCGGAAGCCGGCTATGTCGGCTTTCAGGGGAGCGATGATCTCGCGTAGCCGTTCCTCTGAACTCTGTCTGAACCGTGAGGTATGTGCATTGAAAATTTCTGTTGCGAGGTTGCGGAAGCGCTCCTCTTCACCGCGGCGGTCTGTATCGAGGGCGGCGGTTGAGGCGGCGAGGCGCTCGCGCAGGGCGGCATTTTCTATTTCGAGCTGCATACGGCGGCGATCCGATGCCGACACACGCTTAACAAGCATGGCGACAGCGACTGTAAGGGATATAATAAGAATTACTGCGAGTATGGAGAAGGCAGTCATTTTGTCTGTTTGTTGTGTGAAAAAAATGCAAAAAATGTCCGTAGATATGTAAGTCAGTTTGGATTCAAACCACTAACTTTGCAAAGTTACTAAAAATCGGTAAATCTTCTTTTGCCGGTAATAGTTTGAAAATTTACTGTCTTTTGGAAGACGTGCGTATAAAGTTATGAATATCAGAATACTGAAGTTTGTGTTTCCCGGTTTTGCCGTGGCTTTGGGGTTAAGTCTCGGAGCCTGTCACCGCGAGCAGAACGAGCTTGCCCATCATCATCACCATCACGGAGCTGAAGCCGCAGAGCATGCGGAACATGACCATGACCACTCTCATCACGAAGGGGAAGAGCATCACCATCATGAGGCTGACGAGCATGGGAATGAAGAGGAAGAACACGAAGCGGCCGCCCACAGCCATGAGGGTGAGATAGTGCTGTCGCCGGAGAAAGCCATGAAACTTGGAGTGGCTGTCACTGAAGTAGTTCCTGGAACTTTTGCGGAAGTTGTGACCGTGAGTGGTGAGCTGACTGCCGCTCCCTCCGCACAGTCTACCGTCGCCGCCCGTTCGGCCGGTATCGTCACTCTGACGCCGGCGGCCACCCCCGGAGCGGTAGTTAGCCGCGGACAGACCATAGCCACCGTATCCGGTCAGGGTATGGCCGGGGGCGACAGCAACGAGGCAGCCTCGGTAGTTCTGAAAGCCGCGAAGCGCGAACTCGACCGTCTGACCCCTCTCCATAAAGACGGCATCGTGTCGACCCGCGACTACAATGCGGCTTTGCAGGCTTATGAAAGTGCGAAAGCCACTGCAGGAAGTAGCAGCACCGCCGGAGGGAGCGTCGCGACAGCTCCGACATCAGGAACAGTGACGGCTCTGTTGGTGTCGCAGGGACAGTATGTCGATGCCGGAACTCCAATAGCTCAGATAGCGGCATCATCGGCTCTGAATCTGTGTGCGAGTCTGCCGGAGCGTATGATCGGATTTCTTCCGAATGTGAAGGGTGCCAAATTCCGCACGGCTTATTCTGATGTTGTGTATGATGTGGCGGATTTCAATGGCAGGCGCACAGCCGAAGGGGCGACTACGGTTGCCGACAAGGGATATTTCCCTGTCTATTTCACACTGTCAAACGACGGCTCGCTATCTTCCGGATCATTCTGCGAGGTATATCTTACCGGAGGCGAGCGCGATGGGGTGATCTCTGTGCCTGTAGCGGCTATAAGCGAGCAGCAGGGAAAATATTTCGTTTATGTGCAGGAACATGACGATGCATACGAAAAGCGTCCGGTAATTCTCGGTGCCGATGCCGGCGACCGCGTGGAAATCGCATCCGGTCTGGAGCCAGGTGATAAAGTGGTGACAGATGGGGTTACTTTCGTGCGTCTGGCCGAGACATCAGGAGCTATTCCCGAGGGGCACAGCCATAGCCACTGAGACAATCGGCAAGTTTTCGCAGAGCGAAGTGACATAAAGTCGATAACTTCGCAAAGCGAAGCTACAATATGCCTTTAAATTAATTAGTAACCGGTTATTTACAAGCCGGGACAAAGCGGAGCGGCCGATGGTCGGTCAAGTGATTAGAAGCAAGTGAAATATGCTCAATAAGATAATACATTTTTCGCTATATAACCGCATTGTGGTACTGATACTTTCCGGGCTTATCCTGCTCGGTGGTGTGGTAGCCCTTATGCGGTCGGAGATCGATATTTTCCCTGATCTTAATGCACCTACTGTCGTAATTATGACCGAGGCGCCGGGACTGGCTCCCGAAGAGGTGGAGAAGCTTGTGAGTTTCCCGGTGGAAACAGCTGTAAACGGAGCTACGGGAGTGAGGCGTGTGCGATCGTCGTCGGCCACGGGATTCTCGGTAGTATGGGTTGAATTCGATTGGGATACGGATGTTTATGTAGCCCGCCAGATTGTCAACGAGAAGATAGCCTCCGTGGCCGAAGAGCTTCCTCCAGGGGTAAAGGCTCCGGTACTCGGCCCGCAGTCGTCGATTTTGGGGGAGATCATGATCATAGGTATGACTATCGATCAGGCTGCTGCCGATTCGCTCAGGCATGCGGGTGATATACCTACCGATATGAGCCGTCTGCGCTCGATCGCCGACCGCGAGGTGCGCCCGCGTATGCTCTCTATCGGAGGAGTTTCGCAGGTCTCGGTAATAGGCGGGGATGTGGCTGAATACCAGATTCTTCTCGATCAGGGAAAGATGCGCTATCACGGCATTACGCTTTCAGAGGTTCTCGATGCGGCCCGCGGGCTTAACGAGAATGCCGCTGGGGGAACTCTATATGAATACGGCAACGAGTATATCATAAAGGGAAGTGTGAACACATCGGATACAGCCGATATAGCGCGTACGGTAGTGAAGGCTGAGCAAGGGGTTGCGCCAGTGTTGCTGTCGGATGTCGCACGGGTGGTTCACGGCTACAAGGAGCCTAAACTCGGAGTGGCATCGGTGCGCACCGAACCGGCCGTGCTGCTCACTGTCACCAAACAGCCTTCTGTCGGAACCATCGGACTTACAGACCGCATTGATGAGGAACTGGCAACGCTGCGTAAGACGCTTCCTGCCGATATAACGGTTTATGCTGATATTTTCCGCCAGAGCGAATTTATATCCCACTCGGTATCAAATCTTCAGGAATCGCTTCTTGAAGGGGCACTTATGGTGATTATCGTGCTGTTCTTCTTCCTGATGAATCTGCGCACTACGGTGGTGTCGCTTGTGGCACTCCCGATGTCGATACTGATCACGGTTCTCATACTGCGCGGTATGAACGTGAGCATAAACACCATGACCCTCGGCGGTATCGCCATCGCCATCGGCTCGCTGGTCGACGACGCTATCGTGGATGTGGAGAATGTCTACCGTCGCCTTCGTGACAACAGCAAACTTCCGGCCGATGAGCGGCGTCCGGTTGTGGAGGTGGTCTACAGCGCCTCGCGCGAGGTGCGGATGCCAATTTTCAATTCCTCCCTTATTATCGTGGCAAGTTTTCTGCCACTCTTTTTCCTGCAGGGTATGGAGGGGCGCATGCTCATCCCGCTCGGAGTGGCTTTTATCGTTGCACTGGCAGCTTCCACTATAGTGGCTCTTACGCTTACTCCGGTTCTCTGCTCGCTGATGCTCGGAAGCAAGCGTGCCACAGGCAAACTCGACCGCGAGCCCTGGGTTACCCGCCATATGAAGAGCGCCTATGGCCGGTCGTTGCGTTGGTGTCTGGATCACGGGAGATTGGTTCTCGGGGCAGTGGCTGTGCTGTTTGTCGTGTCGCTGATACTCTTCTTCACCCTCGGACGCAGCTTCCTTCCACCCTTCAACGAGGGCTCCATGACGATTAATATTGCCACCCTGCCCGGCATATCGCTTGATGAAAGCGACAAGATCGGGCGGATGGCGGAACAGATAATTCTCGACACTCCCGAGGTGATCACTGTTGCCCGCAAGACCGGACGCGCGGAGCTTGACGAACATTCGCAGGGTGTCAACGGATCGGAAATAGAGGCTCCGTACAGACTGAAAGATCGCTCGCGCAACGAGATGGTGCGCGATCTGCGCTCGCGACTGTCGGAAATCCCGGGTATAAGTCTTGAAATCGGGCAGCCTATATCCCACCGCATGGATGCCATGTTGTCGGGAACAGAGGCACAGATAGCGATAAAGCTGTTCGGCTCGGATCTTAATACGCTGTTCGCTACCGGACAGCAGATAAAACAGATTGTCAGCGGTGTTTCCGGGATTACTGATGCCAATATCGAACAGCAGATAGAGCGTCCGCAGCTTCATATCAAGCCCCGGCGCGATATGCTCGCCCGTTACGGGATAACCCTCGGACAGTTTACCGAATTCATTGACGTGGCGTTGGCGGGAGAGGCAGTTTCGCAGGTCTACGATAGCGGACTGCCATATGATATCACAGTTAAGTTCGATCGCGCGTCGCGTAGCACAATGAAGGATATATCCGAACTGATGATCGACTCCAACGCCGGAAAGATTCCGTTGTCGTATGTGGCGGAGATAGTTTCATCGACAGGCCCGAACACAATAAACCGCGAGAATGTGAACCGGCGTCTGGTGATATCGGCTAATGTTGACGGGCGCGATCTGCGCGGAGCCGTCAACGATATTCAGAAGCGTGTGTCGGAGGAGATTACCCTTCCCGAGGGATATTATCTCAGCTATGGCGGACAATTCGAGAGCGAGGCGGAGGCATCGCGCACCCTCGGACTTACTTCTATTCTTGCGCTGTTCATCATCTTCATGCTCGTTTACGGCGAGTTCCGCAGCGTGTCACAGTCGCTTGTAATTCTTATCAATATGCCTCTGGCGATGATTGGCGGTGTTCTGATTCTGGTATTCACCGGTGGTGAACTTAATATTCCGGCTATCATCGGGTTTATTTCTCTTCTCGGCATCGCCACCCGCAACGGTATGCTGCTGATCTCACATTACAATCAGCTTGAAAACGAGGGAGTAGGGCTTTCAGACCGTATCGCGCGAGGATCCACCGACCGTCTGACCCCGATAATCATGACAGCCCTTACTTCTGCGCTGGCTCTGTTGCCCCTCGCACTGCGAAGCACGGTGCCGGGCAATGAAATACAGAGCCCGCTCGCAGTGGTGATACTTGGCGGACTGGTTTCGTCGACCGTGCTTAATGTGTTTGTAGTGCCTATTCTTTACCGTTATGTATGCCGCCGCCGTCGCGGGGTTGCTGAAAAGAACTGAAAATATGAAGTACAGATACTTTAGATATAGTATTGCCGTCGCAGCGGCGTTGATGGCGGTTCCGTTTGCGGGTGCGCAGGGTAGTGCTGATAACGATTTTTATTCAACTCCGTTCTATGGATTGGTGAAACAGATCGCTACCGACAACTCTGTCACGATGGCTGCTCACTCGCGTGCGGTGGCCGAGACGGAAAACGCCCGCGCGGCCAATGCACTTGAGAATCCGGAGATAGAGTTCGAACGGCTTTGGAGCGCCGGACCGGCCGACAATAAGTGGAATGCAGGCATATCGCAGTCGTTCGACTGGCCCGGAGCATACCGTGTCCGGTCGCGTGCTGCCGATAAAATTGAACTCGCACAGCGCGAGGGCTTGCGGACAACTTACCGTGAGCTTACGCAGAAGAGCGGCGAACTGGCTTTGAATATCATCGCTGCAAACCGCCGGATAGCTCTTCTTGAAGAGATGCATGCTACAATGACATGCTTGCGCGAGAAGTATGAGCGAGCATGGGAACTTGGGGAAACAACAATTCTTGACCTTAACAAAATCAAGATAGAGGAGATCCGCTCGGCTTCGGAGCTTGAGCAGGCCCGTATAGAGCGTTCGCAGCTCGCCGCCGAACTGTCGGCTATCTGTCCTGAATCCGAGGCTGTGAATGAGATACTCTCAATGACCGATTTTCCCTATCTCGCACCGCTGAGGGAACGCGCCCACTATCTCGGCAATGCCGTAGATAATTCGCCCGAGGTGCGATATGCCGCAGCGATGGCAGCCGCCGAAGCTGAAAACATGAAAGTTGCTTCGATGGAGCGTTATCCGGGGTTCAGCGTAGGCTATGTTCACGCTTTTGAGGAAGGAACGCATTTCAACGGGCTTTCAATCGGAGTATCGTTGCCCGTATGGTCGCGTCGTCATTCGGTTAACTCGGCCCGTTATCTCGCAGAAGCCGCCCGGTTCGAGACCTCCATAGTAAGGATTGAACTTGAAACCAAAGCTGCCGCCGACTATGATTCGGCAGTGAAACTTCACCGTCAGATGGAGCAATATGCTCCCCTTGTGGAGGGCGTCAACAACCTTGCCCTGCTTCGCAAGGCACTCGACGGGGGTGAGATGTCGCTGCTCGATTATCTTCAGGAAACCAATTATTTTCTGGCCGCACGTGCCGATTACCTTACCCTTACCCGCGACTACCTCCTCGCCAATCTCCGCCTCACCCTCCTTGACTTCCCGGCAGATTGAATTACAGTGGTATAGTACATGTGAGTATCAGCGGTAGATAAAGGCATAAGGTAAATATGCCTGAGAATTAAATCTTAAGATTTGTTTCATATAAACCGATCGCGTCACAAATTCCGGCCGGCATTCAACAGATGCCATCTCCGGATTTGTGGCGCGATCGGTCTATATTCTTTACTTCAGTTTGCGGCTTTCATTTCAGTTTTTTGCCGTCGGAGAAGGCGTTGGCGACGCGTGAGCCGAGGGCGATGTATCCGTTGTGGATGGGGTCGAAGGTGATGAGGCGCATCTTTTCAACATCGGGTTTACCGTCGGGGGCGAGGTAGCGTTCGTCGCAGACGATGTTCACGATTTCGGCGATGATGTAGAAACCGGTCTCGGATTCGTAGAGTTTCTCTTTGATGCGGCATTCGAGTGTGATCGGGAAGCAGTCGAAGATGGGTGCTTCTACATTGTCGGCTTTAGTGGCTTTCCATCCGGTGGCAGCCATCTTGCCGGGATGTTTGCGGGCGCTGACAAGCCCTACGTAGTCGGATGCGACTGCAGTTTCTTCTGTGGCGAAAGCTACGGTAAAGTCGCCGCAGCGGTTGAGGTTGTCGGTGGTTGCGTGTGCGCCCATCGATATCATTATCTCTTTCATGTCCCACTGACCGCCCCAGGCGGCATTCATGGCGTTAGGGGTTCCGTCGGCGTTGTATGTGCCGATGATCATTACTGGCTGTGGAAGCATCCACGCATGGGGAGCGAAATTCCTGTTCATGTCGTATATGTTCTTTTGTAGTTCTTTTTACAAATTTAGGGCATACGGATGGATTGACAAAGTGTTGTGCCGGAATTTTTTTGTCACTATATTTGTACTGAGTAAGTCATGATTTTTAATTATTCCTATGCAAATAAGATGCGTGATAGCGGCGACGGTCTGTTTTTTAGCCACGCTCACCGGAGCGGTCGGAGCAACTTTTTCAGAGAGCTTCGGAGCGGCGGAATTGACATGTGAATATCTCGTCAACCCACTGTGTGTGGCTACCGACAGCCCGCGTCTGGGGTGGAAGATGGTAGCCGCTGATGACGCCGGTCGCGGTCAGATGCAGACGGCCTATCAGATTCTTGTGGCCTCTGACGAGGCGTTGCTCGCCTCCGGTATCGGCGATCTCTGGGATAGCGGCAAGGTGGAGTCTTCGGTTTCATCGCAGATTGTGTACGGGGGTAAGACGCCGGAAGGGGGCAGTGACTGCCGGTGGAAGGTCAGGGTATGGAACAACAGCGGGGAGGTTTCTCCGTGGAGCGATGTGGCAATGTGGCGCAGTAGCCTGAAGGATTGGGATGCCGAGTGGATCGGCGACAGCCCCGATATAAAACTGCGCGAATATCTCGACTATGTGAGGATACACAACTCCGACGGCGATTTCGATATATACAGGTGGCAAAATCCTCCGACACTTCCGTCGCCGATGTTGCGCCGTTCATTCACTCTTGCGGAGGAGGTGAAGAATGCAGTGGTATATGCTTCCGCATTGGGATACTATGAATTGTGGATCAACGGGAAGCGTGTAGGCGACGGGCTTCAGACCCCGGGATGGACCGACTACAGCGAGTGCATACAGTATCAGGCCTACGACGTAGCTTCATATCTGCGGGAGGGGGAGAATGTAATTGCCGCTACCCTCGCCGATGGGTGGGCACTCGGACGGCTTGCCGGAGTGAAATGGATGCGCAGTTTTCCGCATCGTGGATTCTATGCCACCGACAGGCGCCTGATAGCGCGCCTTGACGTGGAGATGGCCGACGGAAGCAATATGACGGTGGTCAGCGACGGTTCCTGGGTGATGGAGCCTGACGGTTATGTGCGCGAGGCCGATAATTTCGGGGGAGAGACAATAGATCTGTCGCGTATGCCGGCGGGATGGACTGCACCAGGATTTGACGACAGTGGCTGGCGATATGTGACGGTCGATACCACGGTGACGTCTCCCCTTACAGCTCAGCCAGATGAACCGATAAGGGTGCATACGGTGCTGAAACCAAAGAGGATATGGAAGAGGGGAGAGGCGTATATGGTGGATTTCGGACAGAATATTGCCGGTCACTGTGCGCTTGCAATTAAAGGTGAGAGGGGAGATACGGTTACGGTTCGCTACGGCGAATGGCTCAACGACGACGGATCGCTCTATACCCGGAGTTTAGGCTACGCCCGGGCTACTGACCGGTTTATCCTATCGGGCGGTGACGATATGTTCGACCCCTCGTTCACCTATCACGGGTTTCAGTATGCCGCGGTGAGCGGAATCGACGGCACCCTGTCGGAAGATATGATAGTGGCGAAAGCAGTATCGTCGTCGGCCCGGCAGACCGGGAGCTTCGAATGCTCGAATCCTGATCTGAACAGACTGTTCAAAAACATACTCTGGACACAGCGCAACAATATGTTCGGTGTGATGACCGACAACCCGTCGCGTGACGAGCGCACCGGAGCTCTGGGCGATATCCAGATATTCGCCCAAAGCGCGATATTCAATATGGATATGGGCGCGTTCTTCACCAAATTCATGCGCGATGCGGGGGAACTGTCGCCGAACGGTCAGTTTATGTCCATGATTCCATCGTTGCGCTATCCCGGAGTATGGGACGGGTGGATCGGTGCCCCGGGATGGTGTGAGGCTCCGTTCATAGTTGCATGGCGGATGTACGTGAACTACGGTGATACTCGCGGCATGGCGTCGCTGTATGAGAATATGAAGACCCATGTGGCAACTACACTCAGGGAGAATCCCGATTCGGTGTGGAGGGTAAGGCATAACCATAACGGCGACTGGTTGAATGCCAACACCATTTCAGGGTCGCCTGATCCTACATACGACACTTCGCGCGGAGCCACACCCGACGATATGTTTGCTACGGCGTTTCTGGCCCATTCCGTGCGTCTGCTTTCGAAGATTGCCGGAGTATTGGGCCACACCGGTGAGAGCGAGGAATATGGAGCATTGGCCGACGGTGTGCGCAAAGTGTTTATCCGCGAGTTTGTGGAGCCCGACGGCAAGGTGGCGGGTGACACTCAGGGTGCCTATTCCCTTGCGCTGTACTACGATCTTGTGCCGGAGGAATTGCGCCAGGCGGCTTTCGGCCACCTGATGCGGTGCATAGAAGAATATGATACACGCCTTTCTACAGGATTCATCACCACACCGATGATGATGCAGCTGCTTGCTGATTTCGGCCGTGATGATGTGGCTTACAAGTTGCTGACCTCCACGCGGTTCCCGTCGTGGCTCTATATAGTGCGCAACGGCGCCACTACGGTGTGGGAGCGTTGGGATGCATGGATTCCAGGCATAGGCTTTCAGAATCCGTCGATGAATTCACTCGACCATGTGGCTTTCGGTGCGGTCGCCGAATGGATGTACCGCAATATCCTGGGCATCAATCCGGATGAGAATCATCCCGGTTATGAGCATTTCTATCTGTGTCCGCGCCCCGGGGGAGGGCTGTCGTGGGCGCAGGGTTCATATGATTCGCCTCGGGGCACAATCGCATCCGGGTGGCGTGAGGATGAAAATGGTGCGATGCTCTACACCTTTACAGTCCCACCAAACAGCCGGGCTACAATAGTGTTGCCGGCGCGTTCAGTCGCCGATGTAGTGTCGGCCGACGGCGGTAAGCTGCCCGATTTCAGGCCGTCGGGGTATGGCACGGTAAAAGCCACCGTCGGCTCGGGAACATACCGCATCCGCATTGCCGCGTCACATCATCCACATCCATTCTGATCACGACGCATTTACCGATTAAAATAGGCTTATGGGCCAAAATACCGGCCACCTCGCTCTTCAGCTCAAATTTTTTTTATAAGAATAAGAGGGAGCACCTCACGATGCCCCCTCCGGGAATATCAAACGCTGTCAGCATGAAACCAGCCGTCTGATTTGTAGTGTGATATTATTTTGCAGCTCTTTCTCTGCTTTTAACTTTCCTTTTTCAGCGGACACACACTTTGGCGCTCTGCCCCGGGCCTGCCACGATGTAGACACCGGCGGGAAGCTCTACCGTTACGGTTTCCCCGGTGGCCATCGCCACGCGCTTCACTACGGCTCCGGCAGGGGTCACCACCTCCACCGTAACGGCGTTGTCGGCGCTCACCGTCAGGCCGCCCGCAGCGGGTGTGCAGCTCCACGGCTGAGTCGCGTCAGCCTCCGCTGTCTCGACACCTGCTCCGGGAGCATCATACTCCACGATCTCTCCGAAATCTTTCCAACCCTCGGCGGCAGCGTAAAGCTCGCGCGAACCTGCGGGGACATGCAGCGTCATCGTCTGAGGTTTGAAACCCTCACTTCCGGGAAAAGTTCTGGAGTCGTACTTCATCTCACATGGTGTCCTCTCCTCAACAAACACATCTTTCAACATAGGATTGTCTGCAAAGGCGTCGAATTCAATTTTCACCAGATTCCTGTCGTTCCATTTCTTAAATGTAATCTTTTCAAGCGCAGGAAGATCACTGAAAGAATTTTTTGTTGTATATGGCGGATATTCGAATGTAATTTCCCTAAGCGACGGCATTTCCCTGAAACTGTAGTCGACATTCTCGCTTTCGCACAGATCTATCTCTACAACATTGGGTAGATGGCGGAAACTGTTTTCAACGCGCGCGATCGTCGCATCTTTTGGAAAATTAAGGCATTCAATACCGATACCATTGAAACTATTACGGAAATTTGCAGGGACCCTATCGCTCATCCCTAATTGTAGATTCGAGAGTGATGGCAACTCGGTCACACATTCAATGTAGGCTTCAATGTTTCCGCCTGTTATACTTTTAAGGTTCGGTAAATTATTCAGAGCGTAGGTTATGGCAAGAAGATTTCCGAGATTAATAGATTCAAGACTTTGAAAGTCTTTATCTTCAAAGAATGAGGACCTCAAAGCTATTATCTGATACGTGTTATCCTTGTATGCTACCGACGATGGAACTGAAAGCTCCTGGGTAGAGCAGACCTCTGCATACCGTGAATCAGTTATGCCGATCAAATCTGCATACCCTGATGATGGGTTAGAATCGGAACTTTCATTATCGTCAAGGTTATATATGAAGCCATCAATCTCCACATTATCGTAGCGTACTGAATCAGCCTTTGCCCCGGACAAGCAAAACAGCATACACAGCATTATTAAAAGATTCTTTTTCATAGGCGGTAAGTTTTTGAGGTTAAGAACAATGGTACTGAATTCAGCGGACACACACTTTGGCGCTCTGCCCCGGGCCTGCCACGATGTAGACACCGGCGGGAAGCTCTACCGTTACGGTTTCCCCGGCGGCCACCGCCACGCGCTTCAGTACGGCTCCGGCAGGGGTCACCACTTCCACCGTAACGGCGCTGTCGGCGCTCACCGTCACTCCGCCCGCAGCGGGTGTGCAGCTCCACGGCTGCACCGCGTCAGCCTCCGGAGAAGCTACTCCTGCGGGATCATACTCCACGATCTCGCCGAATTCTTTCCATCCATCGGCCTCAGCGTAAAGTTCGCGCGAACCCACGGGCACATGCAGCGTCATCCGCGGAGGATAGAAACCATCCTTTTCCATTTCGCAGTAAAGAGTTCCCGGATTGCTATCTTCCACATATACATTGCTGAGCAAAGGGGTATTAAGGAATGTACCTCTTGTCATACCCAGACCTCCGTTAAGTTTTTTTATAGTCAAACGTTCCAATTGCGGAAGATTGTAGAAGCAATAAGCACCGATACGATTATCACTGACGTTATCGATAGTGATTGTTTTGAGTTTTGGAAGATTGTAGAAACAGTATCTTCTGAGTTTACCTAAGTAACCTATGTGCAGGTCGGTCAGCTCCGGAAGATCGTAGACAGATTGTTCTGTTCCGTTCATTGATAGGTCATCAACTGAGATCTCAAGTCGTTCCACTCCGACGTTTGCAAATGAGTTTGAGTAAAGCTGTAATCTGTTATTCACTGAAAAACCGAGTGATTTAACCGATGGAAGATCACACAATCCGTTCGGCAATACAACGCTCACAGATTCCAATCCGGAGATTTCCCCCAGATTCGGCATATTGGAGATTCCGATAGATTCAATGTCTTCCGGAAGCTCTACATACTCGACATTATTGAAAATCTTTCTTTCCCATAATGATTCGCTCACAGAAAAAATCGTGAAGGTTCTTCCGTCATATTCTATAGTCGACGGAAATTTCAATTCGCGGTTCTCGTTCACTTCCGCGAATTTCTCATCTGTGATATTGGTCACGATACCGCTGCCATAACCATCGTCATCGA
>JAAVFL010000049.1 GCA_014800795.1 Bacteroidales bacterium
AATTTGGTGCTTCCTTGCAAAATTACTAAAAAAAAAAGCATTATGCAATTTTTTTTGATATTTTTTACGATAAAAAATAGAAAGGCCCGGCATCCGCATTATAGAGCCAGGCCTATATCCCGACAGGATACGGTTTGTGGTTTATTTTTCAGAAGCGGAGGCGGCGCCACTTGTCGCCGAGCACGTCGGATGCGTTGGTCGAAGGGGTCTGGCTTTTTCTCATTTTCATCTGTGGTGCTTTCTGAGAGACGTTGTGCGTGATGGCATCGGAGAGATTACCGAGTGTGGTCTCTCCGTAGGAGTCGCGGAGCTCTTTCAACAGATAGTAAGTGAAGAGACCGTGTCCTTCCTCCGGAAAACCTTGTGCTGTTTCATTGCCTTGGGCTGCGGAGAATACAACTACATTGCCGCCTCCGAGCTCAGCATTCTCAGCATCTACCTCTACGGCTCGGAGACCTTCAGTGACACCTTCGTTCTCACGGTTGACGCCGCTGAAGCATGCGTCGAGGAATACTGTGGTCTGGTTGAAGGCGAGGTCGCCGAGCTGTTTGTAGAATTCGTCGAGGGCGATACCTCGCTGTGGGCTGGTGCCGCGTACGTCGGTCGGTAGGAGATAGGCCTTGTTTTGGTTCTTCACGTCGGGAACACCATGGCCGGCATAGTAGATGATGAGGTTCTTGTCTTCAGGATCATTTATTGTTCCGAGCCAGTCTTGAAGCTCCTCTTCAAGAATCATCTGTTTAGTGGCGTCTTCAGTGACGTGGATATTCTCTGCGGGGATGCCGAGGGTCTTGCGGCAGTAATCTGCAAATACGCGGGCATCGTGGATGGCGTAGGGCACGTCTGAAACGAAGCGGTAGTTTTGGTTGCCGATCACGAGGGCATACGTGTTGTTGCGCGTGAATGGGCCTACGGGAATCATCTTGTCAAGGTCTGATGTCTCATAGTCGTAGTCGATAGCGTTGGATGAGGAGCTTACGAGTTTTTCGATCGATGCGGGAGCGAGACCGTATTCATTGGCGTTCTGCATGTTTATGTAGGCCGGAATACGGCGTACCTCATGGTTGTAGAGTGTATGGCGGGGCTTGCCGTCAACCTCAGTTTCGCCGGCAAATACGTAGTGTCCGAGGATGGCGGTAGGGCTTAGCTCGATGCTCTTGAGATTGTCGCATGAAGCGAAAGCCTGGTCGCCTATACGGCATTGGTCGGGAATCTTTATGCTGGCGAGGGCATCGCAGTTGGCGAAAGCGATGGTCTCAATGTTTTTTAGATCTACGGGCAGCGATATGGTGCGGAGGTGCTTGCAATTGAGGAATGCACCCCAGCCGATGCTATTGAGTTGTGGATCGTTAAAGACAACTTCCTGGAGGTTTGGAAGATTGGCAAAGGCACACGATCCGATATGGTTGATGCCGCGGTCGATCTCCACTTTCCTTACATCGAGCTTTTTCTTGCTCCAAGGGGCGAGCTGGTTAGATGTGTTATAGTTCTGTATGGCTACGTCAAGCCCTTTTTTGTTTACGTTGAATACCTTTAGTGTATAGCCGTCGTAGGTCCACTTGCAGTCTGTACCGCATGATCCGCCCATGATGGCCTGAGTTTGAGCGGATGCCCCGAGTATGGAGGCTATGGCGATAGCTAAAGAGATGATGAAATGTCTCATAGTTATTTTGCTGTTAATGTCTGGTTATGAAATCAATATTTTATGCTGAGGTATATTCGGCTTGAAGTGTTCTTAAGCTTGGTGTCGAATTTTCCGTATTCTTCTGTAGATATGGGTTTGTATTTGAGGTTGGCCGTTCGGGTCTCCCAGCCGATGCCTATCGACTTCCAGCTGATGCTGATGCCGAATGCCGAGCTAAGGCCATGCCCCCACGAAAGATAGTCTAAGCTGAGTCCTTTGCCTTTGTCCTTATTGCCGGTCGCAGAGCTGTGGCTATCTGATTTCTGATCCATAAGAAGAATCCCTACGTTATATCCGAGATGATAGTAGGCATTTAATTTAATAAAGTGTAGTCCTTTGTTGTTAAGTAAAGTGAAAGGGGCGATGGTGACAGACGGACCAAGCGACATGCCATAGGTTAGGTCATACTTGTCAGCACCCCAAGGCAGGTATTCGAATCCTATAGAGGTGTAGCTGGTTTCGCTTTCAGAAGCCGCGTTTCCTGGCGTTCCATCCCATTTCTGACCGGATACATATTGAGATAACGTACGGTCATCCTTATTGTAATGGTTTACGGTAAGGTCGATGAATGTATAGTCGAGATTGATCTGCACCATGTTGGCAATGGCGCCTTTATGTAGCGTGTAGCTGTGGCCGAGTTGGATCTGGGCACCCCAATCGTGGACAAAAGAAAGTTTTTTTGATGCTGTGTTGCTGAGCGCTACATCGTCTTTCGATGTAGTTTTCGATGAAACATAGCCTGGATTGAAGAACGACTTCCTTGACCAAACGTTTGCGAAGTGTGCGTCTGTGGTGTTGCGTGAATTCACCATCTCTTGCATCACTACGATGTCGTTGATGGTGTTGACCTGCGTCGTATCCTCCGCAGCGTCAATGATCATGGCGGTTTCTGTAACTGTCTGGGCCTTCCCGGTGAGTATCCAGCCCAATGCCAATCCGAACAGTAATAGTTTTTTCATGAGCGTTATTGTTTGTTTGATTGATTAATCATTCGTCCCTTTGATGGTAAGCCATTTGCGTGCTACAACCATATCCTTATCTGCCCTCTGGTTCTTAAGGAGCCATTTTGCGAAGTCTTTCTGGCTGAGATAGTTTGGCTTTCGGGAATCGGCGGTTATGTTTACGTCTTTTGAAAACGGGTTGGGAGAGAACACCACCACTAACTGATTCATTTCCTGTATCTGGTTGGTGCTCAGTTTATAGTGTGTTGCCGTCGGGTCTACGGTTTTGTCGAAAAACACATATTCCTTACCTCCCTTCACCTGCACGCGTCCAGAAGTATCCTTGCGGTATGGGAGGAGGCAAGCTGTGTCGTCATCGCCAGTGATTAGGTAGACGGCCACATATCCGTCTATAGGGGATTTTAATTTCACGAAAAAGCGTTCCCCGTTATCGAACTGGTCGGACGCTATCTTCTTTCCGTTGATGTCCTTCATCGCGTCCCATTTAAGTTCGGTATGTGCCCTTACTATCTCACGAGCTGTACCCCATACTTCGGCTGTGAAGATGAGGTCACCGTTAGCGGTCTCGATTGTGATCTCCGGCTCTTTTTCGTCGCCAAGCCATTCTCCTTTCACAGAAGAAGAAGTGTCCATTACGTAGAATGAGCTGCTATCGTCTACCGATTCGCGTTCGGAATTGATGAAATCCGAGGCCACCATAGTGCCGAATTCATTTTTCAGAGCTTCGGCTTTGGCAAGGTCGATGGCTTTGATCTTAGCTTCCTTTAGAGTGATGTTGTCATTGTCAGTGACAATGTATTGGTATTTACCAGTTACTTTTGCTGTGCGCTGAGCTAAGGCACTGGATGATAAGACAAGTCCTGCAATCAGAATTGTGCTCTTTGCTGTATGTCGAGGTTTGAAAGGCTTCATGATTAAATTAAAGAGATTCTATCTATTTAAAGTGCAAATTTAATAAAAATATAGTTTATCTGCAAATTTCTTTTATTTTTTATTTCAAATATCTGTTGGCTTTATTTCAAATTATATATACGGGCTACTAGCGTAAGCTACAGGGTCAGGGAATATGTATTAAGTATTGGGTCTTTAACACTTGTTATCGCTTGACAAGGTTGTCATCAAGGACGAGCAAGACTCGTTCAGTGTTGGCTATGTCCTTACCGAGATTTATTCAAATTCGAAATTCCTGTCGTTGCCGGGGCTTACGCAGAGGTTGATCACTTTCATTCCCATTTCCTCGTCGGCTCTTCGAAGCTCTATCATGAGTTTGTTGAAGTCGCGGGTCGTCATGGTATCGAGATTGGCCTCTTCAAGATAGTTCCAGCTGCCCTTGCGGAAGTAGTTGGGGGAGTAGACCACGTAGAGGCGGTTGAGGGCCAGTTTGTCGGTCGTGATGTAGAGTCCGTCGCCCGGCATCTCCCCGCGGCCTCCGGTAGGGCGGTCCTTGTCGAAGAGAATGTAGTCGTAGCCTTTCTTAAGGGTGGCCTGCGCGGGTGTGGACTCGAAGGGGAACATCCTGTAGACCATTCCGTCTTCATCCTCCAGACAGACCATGGCGAAGACGTCGCGCTCCGGACTCTTGACATAGACGAATATATCCTGCGAATCCTTGAACTCCGAGCAGACGGCCCTTCGGTCGGGGGCCGACAGGGCGTTGACCACGATCTCGGGGGCCTTGTTGGAGAGCTTGCGTCCTCGGCCCGACACCTTGCAGGTGACCACCGGGACCCCTCCCTCGAAGCGCTCCTCATACTGCGGAGTGCCCGTAGTAGCGAGCCACTCGCCGCGCACGGTGCTCTGAGTGCTGGAAAGGAAGGCCATCTTCTCCTTGTCGTTGACTATCTCGTTGGTCTGCACGATGTCCTGGCTCACCAGCGTGCCGAACTCATTGCGGAGCGCTTCGTTCTGCGCTCCTTCGAGCGCCTTCTCCCGGGCCTCGACCATCGACATGCCGGGGTGGCCGTAGTAGGTGTAGGAGCCGGAGACGGCCTTGTCGTCGGCCGCGAATAGGGCCTGTGAGAGCGCGATGGCCGCCGCGAAGGCGGCCATCATCGATATGAGTCTTTTCCTTACGGTCTGAGTTTCTTTGATTTCCATGTTGCGGAAAGTTTACCGGTTGCTTTGTGGGTAGGAGTCTGGCCGCGGTGGTTGATCTCCTGCGAGGTGGCCTCCACCTTGTCGCCTACAAACCTGGATATCTCCTCGAGCGTGGCTCCCCCCTTGGAGTCCTGAAGCTTCTTGAGGAGCCAGTAGGTGAACATGCCGTGGTCCTTCTCCTCGTAGGGGAATGCGGTCTGCTGCGCGTCTGCGGCCGAGAGCACGAACACGTTGCCGGCCGGCTCCACGTCCTTGTGCCTAAGGGCCACGCCACGGGCCGCCACCACGGGGGTATCCTTCTGGCCCGACTCGCGCGAAGAGCCTGAGAAGCAGGCGTCCATGAACGCGTAGAGCGAAGCGTTGGGGAGTTTGCCGAGACCGTCGTAGACCTCCTGCAGCTTTATCATCGTACGAGAATGCTGCGGCTGGGCGTCGACGGGCATCAGGTAGGCCTCCTTGGTGTCGTTGTCGGGAAGGCCGTGGCCTGAATAGTAGAGGATCACGTCGACGTCTTCCGTACGGCTGGCGATGCGCCCCTTGAGGTTTTCATACTCGCTCCAGAAGTCGCCGGAAGTGGCGTCGGTCAGGAACACGATCTGCGACTTGGGGATGCCGAGCGTTTTTTCGCAGTATTCGCTGAAGGTCTGTCCGTCGTGGAGGGCTGAGGCCACGTTGGCCACGTTCTTGTAGTTCTCGTTGGCCACAATGAGGGCAAACATGTTGGCGTTCTTCTTTCCTGTTTCCGGTATGTCCTTGTCTACGTCGGAAGTCTTTCCGAGTATCGTTGTAGCAATCTGTTTGCCAATCGGGGTAATGGGAGTGTCAGTGGACTTGAGGTAGGCATTAAGGTTGATCTTCACGTCAGGAATCCGATAGTCTGCAGCCTTGCTCGAATCGTAGGAATATGACTTCCCAGAAGGGGTGCGGAACGTGATGGATGCAATAGAGAGGCGATCGTTATCAATCA
>JAAVFL010000050.1 GCA_014800795.1 Bacteroidales bacterium
CGAAACACCCATTACCAAAAACATTCTGAAATAAAGCATCAGAGCGTTTTTGGCAATGAGTGATGTTGACGTATTATTTCGGATATGAAGCAATTAAGACACCATCAGAAGATGACACCGGCCTTAAGACCGATGAAGTTCAAACCACCTACGTGACGGTATACATTGTATCCGTCGGGTGTGCAATTCAGTCTGCATTTATAGAAGACACCTATACGTATGAGGGTGTTCTGAAAGGGAATATTGCCGCCGGCCTCAATCGTCGGTGAGATAAGACACCCTGATTTTTTCAGATCTTTCACTATCATACCCGCCGAGGAACTCCATGTCTTCGCGCTCAAGGTAGTGAAAAAAACGGGAGAAAAACCTACAAGTCCATAGAATGAACTTTTGCCAAACGAGAGCCGGCTCCACTCTAACTGAACCGGAATCCCGGCCTCAAACATGTTGCGAGTATTGGTATACTTGCTGATTTTGTTGGTATAGTCCATTCCGACAGAAAGACCGCAGTTGATGAAAAGGTCTTGATGGATCTTCTTCTTCCATACGCCCTCGACACCAAAATCCTTCGATGTCTGACTGTTGGCTCCTGCAAAAGCTGATATCTGAAAAGCATGATCGGGATTCTCAATTACGGCTGTCTGAGAGTGAGCCTTAACCCCGAATAGGCAGAGGACAGCAATTAGCATTAAAAACCTATGTTCCATTGTTATTGATTGATTTAATTTATATAGTTGGCTAATGTGTTACATGTCGAATGTTAAAGCACTTCTACATTAATTTTCTCAATATTTAATCTGGCGGCCCCTCTGATGCCAATGGGCACAGCCAGCTCTAAATATTTGTCGTCACAGTTTACAATCTCTCCTGTTAAACCCATCAAAGGTCCTCTGACAACCCGAACCTTATCATTAACCTTAAAAATCGTTGAATCGAAAGTTACAGGATAGTCTGACTGTCCCAGTATAAATTTGAGTTGCGCTATTTGGCTATCAGGAATGAGAGCAGGTTTTTTATCCCTCCCCATTTGGTATACTGGTCTAAGTATTAGCGGGTTAGATGGAATGTTAAAAGTTTCGGGTCTCTCAATGGTTACAAAAATTACCATAGGAATGACCACAACCTCTACCAGCTTTTTTCTATCTGACCACTGTCTTAATTGATATTGGACCGGAAGGTAATTTTCTATACCGATGCTGTTAAGATAATCCCTGACTTTTTTCTCACTCCTGGGTCGAGTATATAGAGCTATCCAAGATTTTGTGCATGCTTCGCGGTCGTCAGTCCCATTAACCGACGAACCATTTCGAGGCTCTGTTGACTTTGTTATGTTCATGCCCTATCGAATAACGAACATCATTATCTCCAAATATGAAGACAATAACTCAAGTACAAATTTAATAATTTTTTTTCGCAAACAGAAAAACAAAGGGCGGAAAATTACCCCTACTCTCAATTGTGTCGAGTGTAGAGCTGCTTTGGGTGTTATCTGTCTTGGTGGAGGCGTTTTAGGCGGTCGAGGGAGTGGGCGCGGATAGGGGAGTCGCGGTAGACGATATCCTGTTGCCAGCGTCCGGTTTGCCATTCGCGGTACTTCTTGAGGGAGTTCTCACGGCAGAATTGCCCGAAAGAGATTGCTTCGGCGTTTTCCTGATGCCAGCGGTCAAGTTCCGAAAGGCGTTGCTCGTACTTGTGTCTTTTGTTTGCAGCTGAGTTACAGACCATGATGCTCCCCATCAGGCAGATGCCGACAATTGCACCGATACCTAAGACAATAGGGAAATTGAGTTTGATCAGATTTTTCAACCTTATGAAATTAGTATCAAGGCGGTTGCGGTCTTCATCACAGAGGTGAGCCTCAATGCTTGATGGTATCTCTCGTCGAGCTGTTTCGATGCGTGGAAAAGGCGCTTGAGTTTGACCCCTCGGGCACGCGGGATTTGCCCCCTCGGGCATTATAAGATTGACCCCTTAAAAGTCCTGGCGGCGGGGGTCAATTTTATTTTACCTCATTTGTTGCTTCAGGCCTTTTTAGCCTTGAGTTTGCGCATGCTTTCGCCCGTCAGCTCAATGGAGTGGGCAGAGTGGACTATCCGGTCGAGGATAGCATCGGCCACCGTCTGGTCTCCCACCATGCCGATATTGAATGATTGGGTTATTTTGGCATATAGGCGTTTGAGAGTTTCTTCGCGTTTAGCCTTTGTTTTTATCTCGCATTCCCAAATTCGGATCACATTCCAGCCCGCAAGTTTAAGATCAACATTGTTGGCATAGTCACGTGCTATGTTCATCGCGATTTTGTGACGCCAGAAGTCAACATTGGATTTCGGTAGCCTGAAATACTTGCAGTCCTTATGCCCATGCCAAAAACAGCCGTCGATGAATACTACTGTCTTATACTTTTTCAATACAATATCAGGAGATCCAGGCAATTTACGGTCGTTGACGCGAAACCGCAGACCCTTAGAGAAAAGATACTTCCGCACAATCATCTCCGGCTTAGTATCCTTTCCCTTTATAGCCGCCATATTCCGGCTCCGCTCTTCTGGAGTCTTTATGTCTGTCATTATATCAGAATTCTAGGTTGCCCATTAAACACGCAAGGATTATCATCAAAGAGGTACTAATAATTACCCAGAGTTGCCTTTAGACGTTCAACAATTCTGTCGCGAATGGAATCTGGTGAAATAACTTTTAATCCTTCGCCATGAGACAAAAACTCCTGTTCCATCTCAAAATTGGGATACAGATATATCTCAACAATCATGCCTGTCTCATCTTCCGATTTGATAATTTGACTATTATGTATTGGCTTCGTCTTAATATAAGGAGTTAGCTGTGGTGATATCCACAGTCTAATTTTTGTAAGAACACTATCGTTTTTCCTCGTAATTCCGATGATATCTTCAAAATACTCGTTTGAAAAATTAATAGAATCATTGGGCCGAAGTGTTTTCTCAGGGAGTTCTTTTAGGGAAATAATTCTGTCAAGAGAAAGCGTAATAAGGGCATTTTTGTCATCCCCCCACCCAAGTAGAAACCATCGATTATTATACTCTTTTAGAAAATATGGGTGTACAACATACATCTTAGCAGCACTTCGTTTGAAACTTTGGTACTTTATGTACAGAACTGTCCCCTTGACAATAGCAGACAAAAGTTTGGTGAAGAATTCTCTTCCTTTGAGCTGTCTATTCCAATCGAAGCCAACCACCTTACTGCAATCTGTCTCAATCTGCAATGATGACTGAAATCTATCAACGAATTTTTTAATCCAATCGGATTGTGGAGCCCCATCAAATCTAGATAAAATCGCCATACACTGAGATAATTGGGCAAGTTCATCGTCATTGAACGATAGCTGAAAGATTGATGAATCAGATTTTTTATATCCATATGTGATATTCCGGCCATTTCGCTTTTCTTCAATTGTCACTTGAGGATAATTGGCAGAGATGTAATCTAAATCTTGGCGAATAGTGTTCGACGCTGAAATTGTCGGGTATCCGCTAGCCTCTAGGTATTTATTAACTTCTTGCATTAGACGCTGTGTGGAATATCCACCTTTTCGCAGACATCTATCTAGAATCTTGTATCTGATGTCAGAACCTTTAGTGTTGGGCATAATACTTTTTTTGCAAAGATAACAAAAATCTTCGATACGTTCATATAGGGTGAATGTATTTTTAGTATCTTTGCAGTGTAAGAATCTCAACGTTCTTAATATCAACTTAATAAATCATCCAATTAGTCTAATTATGGATAAAAATAAGCACCTCAATAATGTGCTGTATACACATAAAATGCAGCATATTAAAGATGAAGTAAGTAAATTTTTAACTAAAAAAGAAGAAATTACCTCCTTATTGCTGGAAAAATATTCAGCTATATCTTACGCCCCATTTATGTCGGGATCAATGGCCAAACATACTGCCACCAATATTAAATTTGATTTTGATATTGTCATTCCGTTCAAAAGAAATGCTTTTGCATCACTTGAAGATATGTTCAACGAGGTATATAACTATCTTCGTGAAAACCTTTCTGATGATATTGAGGTGCGAAAGCAAAAAGTCTCCATAGGTATTACTTACCCTGCGGATAAAGATAATGTAACGGTTCAACTTGACATTGTGCCTGCAAGAGAAAATAAACAAGATGAGTTTAATGAGACCCACGACTTGAACCTATACTTCAACGATAGCGCATGGGGCTTTTCCAAAGGCAGTTGGACAAAAACCAATATTCATGCTCAGATAGATCACATTAAAGGTAAATCTGATGAGCGTAAAGTCATCCGTCTGCTTAAAATATGGAAGAAATCCCGCGGTGAGGATTATAAATCTTTTATGTTTGAGTTATTTTCTGTCAAAGCTCTTGACGGCTACTCAGGTGATAGTTCTCTGTGGGGAAAACTCAAGCATGTACTCAACTATATATCCGAACACGTGACAGATGAAAAATATCAGCTTATTGACCCAGGGAACTCCAATAATAATGTACTGTCTAATATGGACACATTAAAAAGATCTAATCTGAGTAGTACCCTAGAGGTAATTAGGAAAAATATCGAAGATCACCCCGATTTATATATGCCGTATTATTTTCCAATCAGAGAAGAGTATTTGCCAAAGGAAGAGCAAGATAAGGGTTATGGGAAGGAAGAAATATCGTACCCTCCCACTGCAAAACGTTTTGGCTAATGTTGGATAATAACGACATATTGCAGATTTTGTCTCAACTTCCATTTCAAGTCGAAGGTAGTTCGTTTGAGATGGAAGACGAGATGTTATGTTTTCTCCTCACCTTTAATATAGGAGGCGAGACTATTCGTTTTAAGGTAAAGATTACCCCATGGTATCCGTTTCATTTTATGGGCCAAGAAGGACTATCATTTTTCAATGACGACCTTAAAGAGTTTGCCCACATTATGGAGCAGGGAAATCTTTGCATTCATTCTTCGGCAAATTACGATGCTAGATCAAAATTCCAGGAAGACGTTACCCAGCTTTATGAATGGATAGTCAGATATTATATTCAAGGCGAAAAAGACACTCATTACGAAGATATTGTGGTAAATGAAAGCTTAATAGGAGGCAACTATATGTGCTATGCAATACCATTGTCAGAGCGTCCAAATTTACGCAATGAATATGGGATTGTACGTATTAAGAACCTTTCACTTTCGATTTTACATGGAACACAATGTTTAAACTACCTCGTGTATGGTTTTCATAGCACTTACCCCAAAGCCTGTGCTAATAACTTTTGTCTTTCGTCAGCATACAGTACGCCTGAACAGAATGATTCAATTGCTCCATTTGTATTATTAAAAGACCATCCTTCAAGATATGGGAAGTTTGTAATAAAAGATATTGAAACGCTATCTTCAATGATGTCGCAAGTACAATTGCAATTCATTTATCGAATGCTTAATGATGGAATTGTACAGGATAGACAATTTATGCCGATATTTATTGGGTTTCCGACTGTGGGCAACCAAATTGGATGGCTCACGTTGATGATTGATTTAAATAATATTCCATGGCATGGAGAGGCTGAAAGAATTAATGGTGTAAAAACGGGGAAGTGGTTATCTGTCCCTAATAAAAATACTGAAGCTGTATATGCTAAAACCGAAATTATTACTCCGAAATTATACTATGGTCGAGGAATGTTCCCTGAGCAATTTACATCTTCTAAAATTCTAATACTTGGAGTTGGAGCAATAGGGAGTATCTTGGCGAAGACTTTAGTAAAATGTGGATGTCGTAAGATGTCATTATACGATTTTGATAATAAATCATTTGGAAACTGCTGCCGTAGTGAGTATGACTTTTATAGAGGGAATGGGGATAAACAGAACGAACTTTATTTACAGCTGACTGCGTCTGATCCGTTTGTGGAAATTACGTTGTTGCCACATAATTTTGATATGATGGTAAAAGCATCCTTTAATAATGGTGATCTTGAAATATTAAATAAACATTTTAATGAATATGATTATATATTCGATTGCACTACGGATGATGATCTTGCTTACATTCTTGACCAATTACAAGTGAGGAGTCAAGTCATCAATTTATCGATTTCTAATCATGCAAGGCAACTTGTTTGTGGGTTTTCTCCAAAGATTTCAGAATTTCTAAAATTCGTTTTTTCAAAGATGGTAAAGGCGAGCGATCAAGATTTATATAATCCTACCGGATGTTGGAATCCAACATTTAAGGCTTCATATAATGATATAAATCTAATGCTCCAATATGCTATTAGGAGAATAGTAAAAATGATTACTGCACAAGAGGTAAAACACAATTTCATTTTAAGTGATAGTGATGAAGGACTTCGAATTGAAAGAATATAGATTTCATCAGTCCTATCTGCATCTTACCATAATTGTTCCTTTACGAATCATGAATAATATTCTTGAGAATGCCTTTTCAGAAAATGGTTGTGAACAAGGAGGTTTTTTGTTCGGTAAATATGAGGATGATTTTTCTGCTGTTATACATGGGATTGTTTCCCCAATTTATAAAAATAATACTCGTAGTAGTTTTATTAGGTATACAGATGGAATGCAAGATTATTGGGATGCGCTATATAAAAAAGACGGATACATCTATTTAGGGGAATGGCACTCCCATCCCAGTGCGTCAGCAAGCTATAGCGACATTGACCGAAATACAATGATAGAAATATACGAAGCAGATTCTGTTAAAATCAGATATCCGATATTTCTGATAATTGGTAAGTCAAAAGATTATCCTGAAATTAAATTTTATACTATTAAAAATAAAATAATATATTCTTATGAGCGACGATAGAAAAATTAATTTAAAAGAACTATTTAGTGGTTTGCAAAGTCAAATGACTGCAACACTAAATACCAACCGTTCTTTTATTACCCACTCAGGTTCTAAGGGCGATGCTCTTGAAAACGCATGGATTGAATGGTTGCAAGATTACCTGCCTAATAGGTATAGTATTGCTAAAGCTATTGTTATAGATAGTAATGGAAATACAAGTCATCAGTTGGATATTGTCATATATGACAATTGGTTCACTCCTTTTATTTTTAATCAAAACGGTTTTAAATTCATACCTGCAGAGGGTGTCTATGCCGTGTTCGAGGTAAAACCAAATCTATCAAAGGACCACATTGAATATGCTGGAGCAAAAGTTGAGAGCGTTAGGAAATTAAAACGTACCTCAACTAAAATGATTAATTCTGGTAAAGTATTTCCTCCTCGAGATCTGACTAAAATTATCGGAGGCTTACTTTGTTCATCCACTGATATTAAAGGAGAAGATACAATTTCAAACCATTTGAGCAATCTTGATGGGTTCAAAAGTTTAGATATGGTATGTGTGGCAGACTTCGGTTCAATTATGGTAGAATATAAAGGTACAATTGAGGATGAACATGAACTGCCATATGACAAATACTATAATAAGCGGAAACTAAATAGAATCGTGCTGAGTAAACCAGAACATAGTTTGGTTAGCTTCTTCTTACAATTAAGCCATCTATTGCAACAACGTATTGGAACGATACCAGCTATTGATTTCCAGGCCTATATGGACGGAATGGGAGAAGAATTAGGAGATATTCCTGAAATAAATGAATGCGATTCTTAATATCGTGATGGAGGCTAATATAGTATAATGGAGACAGCATTGATAAAGTTCACATTTTAGTTTTTATTGATACAGCTTTAGTTGAGTTAGGTAAACTCGGTTGTGGTAACGTATAATGAAATACGATAAATGTTAAGAGTTGCCCCGACAAGAAGGGAATTTCTTGTCGGGGCGAAAGGGTGTGTGTTGGGGATTAATAGAGGCGGACGCAGGTTATGTCAGCAGTTTTGACGGCGTTGGGGGTGTTGTAGTACTCTTTCGAGAAGGCTATGGCGAGGTGTTGGATGCGGTGTTTGATGCCGAGCCGCTTCAGAAAGATGATGAAGTTGCCGAGGTGTTCGATGAGGTAGTCATCTTCTTTGTCAGTCTTGACGTAACCCAAGAGGATTACGTTGTTGGGAAGATTGAGCATACCATTAGTATGGGTCAGAATGACAACTGCTGTTGGGAATGTTGGGTCGTCAGAGGTTAGACTTATGCCATTGGTGTATTCTTCGTAGGTCAGAGCAGAGGCCGCAGTCCTGAAGTTGTCGGCGAGATATTTCTCTACTTCGGCGAGTGCAGCTTTCAGACGTTGGTCTGAAACTGATCGCTGCTGTGTTGTGGGTTCGGTCTGTTTTTGTTCGTGGAGTGCTTTGTGGCCGAAGAGGTTTTTAACACGGGAGAGGAGTTGGTTGAAGTTGTTGGATGCTTTCATTTTCTGTTGGATTTGGGGTTTGTTTGTGAATTGAGTTCGTTGATTTTTTCTTCGAGACGGTGTTTCTGGTCAA
>JAAVFL010000051.1 GCA_014800795.1 Bacteroidales bacterium
TCGGATGTGTTGAATATAAAAGCCGCACAAGTCAGTCCTAACAATGGGAGCCAGTTCTTGAATGACATTTTGGTGTCCATAAATCAATGCTTCGGTAAAATTTTTATGAGTATATTATGGTTATTTTAGGTTCACCACAAACTTAATAATAACCATGAACAAAAGTAGTAATTTCTTCGGACAGCCGATATATGGTCTGCTAACGAATCACGTTAATGTACTACCTGAATCTTGAAAAGTTCCTAAACCAACCTGATGAAGATCTGAAAATCATGCTGGCAAATGCCTCAGAAGCGCCTCCGGAAACACCCGAAAACGACTGAGGTAGCTTGTCATATACAAAATATAAGTCCAACTCCTACCTTTCATGAAGTTGGACTCACTAATTTATGGTTTAGCGGACAGTAATAATTATTTCCATATTTTTGCTTCTGTTGCAGGGTTCTGCACTTTTTTGATGCGGTTGGCGGCTGAACGAGTATATGATTTTGCAGTGTGGCAGAAATGTGGTATATTTGCGGTGCTTACTCAAGAGGGGTGCCCTATGCTAAGGAGAACGGGCTGAGATCATACCCTTGGAACTTGATGCGGTCAGTGCCGCCGTAAGAACTTGATGTATAACACTCTTCGGCTATTTCCACAGCGTAACTCCCTACATCCGCTCCCCTCCGCGACGCAAGCATGTAACATAATTTAATTATCGTTCGAGTTATGGATGTAGAAATCAACGGACGCCACATTCAGGTGGCTGAGGGGCACACCACACTCGGCCAGCTCCTCGCCGCTGAAGGATTCAACGGTATCGGACAGGCCGTTGCGGTTCACAACCGCGTGGTACCGAAGGTGGAATGGGAAAACTTTCCGCTTACGGAAGGAATGAAAATCACAGTGATACGGGCTATTTGCGGGGGATGAGGCTATGAGACTGACAGCCATCACCATGCCATACTTCTACACCGGCGAGGGGACGGATATCGCCGATGCCCTCCGTTCGGGTAAGTTTGAGTATGTCCATCTGCGCAAACCCGGATGCCTGCCTCAACAACTTAAGGAGCTGATTGAAACAGTGCCCGCCGACTTACGCCACAGGCTCACACTACACGATTGTCACGAAATCGCCTCCGAAACCGGAGCCGGAGGCATACATCTTAACTACCGTAATCCGCATATACCTGCCGGATGGAGAGGGCGTATAAGCCGCTCCATACATTCGATAGAGGAGATTGATGCAATCACCCCCGGCTACGACTATGCTTTTCTCAGCCCCGTGTTTCCGTCGCTGTCGAAACCCGGCTACCGCCACAACTTCGATCTACAGACTTTGCGTGACAGACTTACCCCACGCATATATGCCCTCGGAGGCGTTACACACGAAAATCTGCCCGATGTCGAGGCAATGGGATTCGCCGGAGCCGCAATGCTGACGGCTGCCTGGAGCCGTCCTATCGACATGAAAGCTTTCAGATTACAGCTTATCACGGACGGGGCCAATGCAGAGGAGGTGGCAGAAGGGGCGCGCCGCGCTGTAGACGGAGGGTGCCGATGGGTACAGATCCGCATGAAAAACGCGCCGGCGGAGGAGGTGGAGCGTGTGGCGAAGATGCTTGCTCCGCTGCGCGACAGCCACGGAATAGTTCTGCTCGTTGACGATCATGTGGAGCTTGCCGCAAGGCTTGATTGCCTCGACGGGGTGCATGTCGGCAAGAACGATATGCCTGTCGGGGAGGCACGCCGCTTGCTTGGCCCGTCAAAGATACTGGGTGCCACTGCCAACACTTTCGCCGACCTTGAAAAAAACATTGCGGACGGAGCCGACTACATAGGTCTCGGACCGCTACGCTTCACAACCACCAAAAAGAATCTTAGCCCTGTCCTCGGAATCGAGGGCTATCGCGACATAACTGGCGAATGTCAGCGCCGGGGTCTCGGCCGTCCTGTAGTGGCTATCGGCGGAATCACAGCCGCCGATGTGGAACCGCTTGCCGCTACCGGGGTTGCCGGTATCGCCGTAAGCGGCACAATACTCAGGTCACCGGACCCCGCAGCTGCGGCTGCCGAACTTTCCGAAGCGCTCCAACACGTATACAACTGACAAAGTCAACAAAATATAAAAAAATTCACGCGAAAGATATATGAATAACCTTGTGATAGGAGGCCGGGAGTTCAGCTCACGCCTTTTCGTAGGAACAGGAAAGTTCCGCTCCAACGAATTAATGGAGCAAGCTATAAAGGCTTCAGGAACAGAGATGGTGACCGTGGCCATGAAACGCATCGACATGGATAACCGCGATGACGACATGCTGCGGCATATCATGCACGACAACATGCAGCTCCTCCCCAATACCTCGGGAGCGCGTAATGCCGCAGAAGCCGTGCTCGCCGCCCAGCTGGCCCGCGAAGCATTCGGAACAAATTTTCTGAAGCTCGAGATTCATCCCGATCCGAAATATCTCCTCCCCGATCCGGTGGAAACCCTAAAAGCTACAGAGGAGCTTGCCCGGATGGGATTCATAGTGCTCCCATACATTCAGGCCGACCCGGTTCTTTGTAAACGTCTTGAGGATGCCGGAGCGGCCACTGTGATGCCTTTGGCCGCGCCTATCGGCTCGAACAAGGGGCTTGTGACGCGCGAACTGCTAAAGATAATCATCGGGCAGAGCCGTGTGCCGGTGGTCGTGGATGCCGGATTGGGAGCCCCTTCACATGCCGCGGAGGCAATGGAACTCGGGGCGGATGCCGTTCTCGTGAACACAGCCATAGCTGTAGCCGGCGATCCGGTGAGAATGGCGCGCGCTTTCGCCGACGCCACGCGTGCAGGCCGCGAGGCTTTCGAAGCCGGATTGGGCGCGGTTGGAGATTATGCTGTAGCATCGTCACCGCTGACATCTTTTCTTGACTGACAGCCATGTTTTCGGAATATCTAAAAACCCACTACGACTGGGAAACTACCACCGCAGAAATAATGTCAATGACTTCCGCCGATGTGGAGCGCGCTCTGGCAAAAGAGCATCTCGACGACCGCGATTTCATGGCGCTCATCTCTCCCGCCGCAGCCCCGTATATCGAGATTATGGCTCGCCGCAGCAAAGCCATCACAGAACGGAGATTCGGAAAGACAGTGAGTATCTTCATCCCGATGTACATAACCAATTCCTGCACCAACTCATGCGTATACTGCGGTTTCAACCGTCACAACCGGTTCGACCGCGTCGTACTCACTCCGCAACAGATCGAAGAGGAATGCAAAGCGATAAAGCGCATGGGTCCGTTCGAAAATCTGCTGATAGTGACAGGTGAGAACCCTGCGGTAGCCGGTACCGACTACATAGAGCGGGCTCTGCAGGTCTGCCGCCCTTATTTCAGCAATCTGACCATAGAGGTGATGCCTCTGCCGACGGAAGATTACAGTCGTCTGACCCGTTCGGGGCTCAACGGCGTCATATGCTTTCAGGAAACCTATAACCACGAGCGCTATAAAGTGTATCACCCCGCAGGTATGAAATCGCGGTTTGACTGGCGCTGCGACGGATTCGACCGCATGGGAATGGCAGGTGTACACAAAATCGGCATGGGTGTGCTTATCGGGCTTGAGGACTGGCGCACGGATGTGACCATGATGGCACGCCATCTGATGTATCTGCGCAAACGCTACTGGCAGACAAGATACTCGGTGAACTTTCCCCGCATGCGGCCGTCGGAATCGGGGTTCCAGCCAAATGTAGTGATGAGCGACCGCGAGCTCGCGCAGCTTACCTTCGCTTTCCGTATCTTCGATCCTGATGTGGATATATCCTACTCCACCCGCGAGAACCATACCTTCCGCAACAATATGGCTACCCTGGGGGTAACCACCATGAGCGCCGGATCAAAGACTGATCCGGGAGGCTACGCCACCTATCCCGATGCTCTTGAACAGTTCGCCATCAGCGACCCGACATCGCCGGCACAGGTTGCCGCCGATCTGAAGGCTCTCGGACGCGAACCCGTGTGGAAAGACTGGGATCGCGTTTTCGACTGACAGACCGATAAGCTACAGACACTATGGATAATATTATTTTCGCAGAGCGATATTCACGCCAGATGATGCTGCCTGATTTCGGCGAGGAGGGGCAGAGAAAACTTTCGGAAACTTCGGTTCTGATCGTGGGAGCCGGAGGTCTGGGAGCGCCGGTTGCCACTTACCTCACCGGGGCAGGCATCGGACATATCGGAATAACGGATCCGGATACCGTAAGCCTGTCGAATCTACAGCGACAGACACTCTACAGCGAGCCGCAGGTCGGAAGACCCAAGACCGAATGTGCCGCTGAACGGCTCACCGGCATATCATCCCATACCCGGTTTCATAAATATCCTGAAGGTCTCACACCTGAGAACGCCCGCGATATCGTGAAGGATTATGATATTGTTGTCGACTGTACAGACAACTTTCCCACGCGCTATCTCATAGATGATGTGTGTGCTGCGTTGGGAAAACCTTGGGTTCACGGTGCCATAGGTGAATTCAAGGGACAGGTCACTGTTTTCAACCACCGGGGACACCGACATTATACGGATCTATATCCGGATCGCGACGCGATGTGCGCCCTGCCCAAGAAAATCTCCGGAGTTATAGGAGCGGTGCCCGGAGTTGTGGGGGCACTTCAGGCATCCGAGACCATCAAACTCATTACAGGGTTAGGGGAACCGCTCGACGGACAGCTCTTCACCATCGACCTGCTCACCCTCGCCACCGCGTTAATTGAATTCTGATTAAACTTATTTTATATGACAGACACCCCGAAATGGAGCCAGGAGGCATGGAACGCCTCACTCCCCGTATACGAGGCGATTTTGCGCCTGCCATTCATTACCGAGCTTGCCGACGGAACGCTCGATCCGGCCGTTTTCCGCCGCTATATCGAACAGGATAACCTCTATATCACTCAATATAGCCGTGTGCTGGCGCATATAGCGTCGAGGCTCGACAATATCGATGATATGGATACATTCCTTAAATTCGCCGGTGACGGTGTGGCAATGGAAAAGGTTCTTCACTCGATGTATGTGAGCGACGGCACATGCGAGATGTCGCCTACATGTCTTTTCTATACATCATTGCTGAAAGCGCAGGCTATGGAACCGGTTGCTGTGGAGGCCGCCGCCATACTTCCCTGTTTCTGGATATACCTCGCCGTCGGGAAGCATATCCTATCGATTGCGAAACTTGATGACAATCCGTATGCCGACTGGATACGCGCCTACAGCGACCCCGCGTTCGACCAAGCTACGGAAAAGGCGATCGCCATATGCGACCGCCTCGCTGAAACAGCCGATATGGAGACACGCTCCCGCATGACAGACATATATCTCAAAGCCTCGCGCATGGAATGGCTTTTCTGGGAAAGCGCCTACAGCCCCCGCCCATGGGAGGTATAACTCACATATCATATCAGGCAGCAATATGAAAAGATACAGAACTGCACTTACCATTGCCGGCAGCGACCCCTCGGGAGGTGCCGGTCTGCAGGCCGACCTCAAGACATTCTCGGCGCTCGGAGTGTACGGCACCTCGGCGGTAGTAGCCGTAGTTGATGAAAACACAGTTGGAGTTTATGGTGTGCATCCCATCCCTGAGAACTTTGTGGCGGGTCAGATACGGTCCGTCCTGTCGGATGTGGGCGCCGATGCCGTAAAGATAGGAATGCTACACAGCAGCTCACTTATACGCACGGTTCTCGAAACCTTGCGTGAATTTCCCGACGTACGGTGCATTGTGCTTGATCCTGTGATGGTTGCAACTTCGGGCGATCCGCTTCTGGAGGAGGATGCCGTCGGGACCCTGCGCGACGAACTTCTGCCCTACTGCCGCATCGTCACCCCCAATCTGCCGGAGGCGTCACTTCTGCTCGGTGAGACGGTAGACCACCGCGACCAGTTCGAGGAGGCGGCACGCGCTCTCTCCCGTCTTAACGACAGCAAGGTTTCTGTGATGCTGAAAGGGGGCCACCTCGAAGGTGGCGACACACTGAGCGATGTGTTCTACAACGCGGAGAAAGATACCTTCCTCCGCCTCCCCTCGCCTCGTGTACGCACCGTCAACACCCACGGAACCGGATGCACACTCTCATCGGCAATCGCCGCATGGCTGGCGAAAGGCGCCGATCCTGACACGGCTGCCATAAAAGGGAAAGAATATATTTCAGCGGCCGTCGCGGCAGGCGCTGATTACAAAACAGGTAACGGCCACGGGCCTGTACACCACTTTCACAACTGGTGGAAATGAGTCGGGAATTCGGAATAATACCGGCGCGCATAGAAGATGCGCCACTTATCGCACGCGCTGTAATGATGGCTGTCGGCGAGGATATCTGCCGCGATTTCGCCGGCGATGATCATTCGGTTGAAGATGTTGAAGCTCTGTTTACGGAACTTGCGGCTATGGACGATTCGCAATACAGCTACCGCAACACTCTGGTGGCGCTCGACCCCGAGGGGAAAGTGGCGGGAGTGTGTGTGGCCTACGACGGAGCGTTGCTCCACAGGCTGCGCCGCCGCTTTTTCGAGGCGGCAAAGCGTAGGCTGAACCGCGATATGGAGGGGATGGCCGATGAAACCTCACCCGATGAATTCTATCTTGACACCCTCGCGGTGTGGGAGCCATACCGGGGCAACGGTCTGGGGAGACGGCTTCTGCTCGCTCAGGCCGCACGCGCCCATGCAGCCGGCAAACCGGCCGGGCTGCTTGTTGACAAGGATAATCCGAAGGCCGAAGCGCTATACCGGCATCTGGGATTCACACCGGCCGGCGAACGCCCGTTCGCCGGTGTTGTCATGAACCATCTTCAGCTGACAAAGCCCGTTGACCAGCAGCAGAGTTAAAACTGCGATGGAGAAGTGACAGCCGCACCGGGGCGATATTCCGGATCGAAAATCAGGTTCAACACATGCGCCAGCCGCAAGCCTCCGCGCAACAGCTGATCCTCGATCACAGGGGTCCAGCGGGCCACTTCATTGTAAGAGATCTTTTTACCCTCGGGAGTTTCCGAATATACCTCGGCGGCTATGGCGACGCTCTGTCGCGCCCAGTCGTCGAGGTTTCCTCCTGTTATGACAAGCTGTTCAGCGGGTGTTGCGCGGTCGATCTGCTCCTGCCATTCGGAGTAACTCCAGCGTCTTGCAGCCTCAGGCAATGCCTCATCCCATAGGGCATGGAGATTTGTATCGCTGCCGAAGAACTTAACTTTCACCAGATTGCCACCCAGATCAACAGCATGCCCCATATGAAGCGGCTGATGTATGTCGCCCATAATATGTATCAGCATTTTAAGTGCCAAAGCGGGACTCCCTTCCGCCCATTCGCGATCGCCGGAAAGCACCCCTATGGTATGGCGCAGGGCGGCGACAGCATCTCCGTCGGGCGCAGGGCGGCGCGTATCATATATTTCGTCGGGGTCGACATTAGCGTAATGCCATGTCTTGGAATATGCGTAATCGGCCGTGTGGCTGGCATTGTCGAGCCAATTACCCCAATATACCATGCTTCTTCCGCCCAGCAGCGAATCAACCGCAGCGGCCGCTCGTGGCGTCAGATGCTTTTCCGCGATATAGCATGTCACATCATGCCCCTTCTGGCTCCAACCCCATATACTTGACGCACTACATACAACTACCGCCACCATAACCGCCGCGCGCTTTAACACCGCAGTCGCGGCATATCGTCTGATCATATTCATGTATTATCCGTTATTCAGTTATCTTCCACACATTTTATCCGTTTCATATATTCTCCAAGAAGGATTTCCGGAGAGCAATACGGATAAAATACCCTGCAAATATAGCGATATTCTCAAAAAACAGGTAAAAAAATTGTGATGCCTCGAAAAAACTTCGTACCTTTGCGCCTACAAAACATATAGCGCGCAACCATGTGCGCCCCGACTATGGAAAGATGCCGGAGTGGTCGATCGGGACGGTCTCGAAAACCGTTGTACCCTTACGGGTACCCAGGGTTCGAATCCCTGTCTTTCCGCACAAAAAGCTGTAAGTCAACGACTTGCGGCTTTTTTATTGCGGAAAGACAGGGATGAGAACCCGAGGGTTCGTTACCGCAAAGCGCTTTCAGAGCGAAGCGGAGAAAGAATCCCTGTCTTTCCGCAACCCTGTCAGACGCGAGTCAGACAAATCAAGACAAACCTCAGACTTTCAATAAGTTCTGAGGTTTTTTATGTCCTTTCCTATTCTCCCAATGGCGAGAAAGATACTGAACAAGTATCAGGGACATCTGAAAGACGATGAGATTCTCCCGGTTCTCAGCAATCAGAAGATGAACGCATACCTCAAAGAAATTGCGGAAATCTGCGGCATTGAGAAAAACCTGACCTTTCACCTCGCCCGGCATACCTTCGCCACGACGATGACGCTCGGAAAGGGTGTTCCCATCGAATCTGTCAGCAAGATGCTGGGGCATACGAAATATCCAGACCACTCAAATCTACGCACGTATAACCAACGAGAAAATAAGCCACGACATGGAAAATCTCGCGGACAGACAAAGCTGACCACCGCCGAGATAATGGAACTGAAACAGGGTAAGGCACTACCGCCGAAACAGATCTCCGACAAGAGCGGCAAGACATACAACGTGGTGCTTCAGGTATCGGCAGACCACAAGGATATGATGTAACAGGTATCCTTAAATCTTTATCCGGGGAGATATCTCATCATTGAAATAAGATATCTCTCCGATGGCTTTGATATTGAAAATCAATTGACTAATTCTCATCAGTTTATTGCGCCACAACCAACAGGACAATACCTGGATCGGAAAGATCGGTATAGTCAGCATCGATGTGCGAAACTTCAGAGTATGCGTATTTATTATCTTTACACAGCTTTTCTATGGTGGCACCGGAAATCACGATGCCACGTCCATTCTGACTTAACATATAAGGTATCTCAACAGGAGCTTCGTCACTTGCCAAATCCTGAGCAAATACCTTGAACTTACCATCGGGCAGCCCATTCTGATAGTCTAAGGTTAAAGAATGGTAATGACCGAATATCCCGACCTTACGGTCCCAGCGTTTAGGCTGCACCCTCACATCAACCTTATGCTGTTTGTAATCGCCGTCGATAAGACGGTTGATCACCGCCACGGAAGCACATTCATTGTCGTAGAGTGAAGCCAGCACGTATGGTTTCTCTTCATTGAGCGCATCCACACCCAAAATCTCAGGCAACGGCATTCGTCGACTTACACGAGCGGGTGCCTCGTAGCTATTTTTTTTGCCGCTGTCGTATAATTTCTCATCGGAAACAGTGAAATCTCCATCTGCACTGATAGGGGTGGCGATACGATGCCATCTCACCGCGCGCACAATCTCGTTCAGACGATTCTTCATCTTGCGGTTGCCGGCCTCAAACACTTCATCTATATTTCCATTGGGAAGAGTGCCTACATAGGGATGACGCATAATTCCGATTGCACAACCCAAACCGGCGGCAATATAGGCCTCGTCCTCGCAATTAATGATGCCCCAGCCTTCACGCTCTGCCGTTCCCATACTCAGCACTTCAGCTACGCGACTGATTGTCTGCGCCTGCGACAAATCAGGACGCACATCATACGTGCGCAACACCTCACTGAAATCTATATAATAAGGTTTATGCGGGCCCCCATCCTGAAATGATGCATGTTCAATCACTACATCTGGAGCCACTTCCCTGCCCCACTTACTGAGATTACGACGGAATTCATCATCACGGTCCTTATTTCCCCAATCTACCTTCCAGTAAAGGAAACCTGCATCCTGCGATTCCTTAAGGCGCATCTTCCAGTATTTCTCCTCCTGCTTGGCAGTCCACTTTTTGGAATTCTCAAAAGTATTCTGCTTGCCGGTGTATTTCTTAGTAAGATTTATAGGATTCTGGGCGCAGATCCAACCACCCAGTCCTTTCCAACCTTTTTCCTTTACAGCTTCCACCAGCTTTATCATCCTCTCGCTATCATTACCATCGAAAGAGGGAAAACGAGTTGGGTCGATGGTCAGAAGAGCAAGATACTCGTTGTCGTAATTACTTCCGTGAGGACGCTTGCTATTGGAGTCGTAAGGTATATCCCATGAATCATCCATCACGAACGTCAGATCCTGACGGATAGACGGGAAATGGTCAAGCCATCCCTGATTACGGCTGTCGACACGATACTCAACCCCGTCAATAGCCTTCAGTTTATTCTCGGCATACACTTTATGCGTTCCGAAGAGATTGTCTTCATTCATCTCCGCCCGAAAATCATTAGATCCGGCACCAAATATGTGTCCTGATGCGAAGCCCTGCAAATTCCAGGTGCAATAGTAATCAGGCGCCTGAGAGGGTGTTGTAGGCACCAGACTTCCGGGATTCAGTTGAGCCATACCCTGCACGCTCCACAATCCCACTATGAGAGGTAATAGATTTTTCACATTCATAAAATGATCTGTTAAGTTAGGTAGGGAAGAAGCCCCACATTCTTTCTTGCAAATTTACTAATTATTCACGATTTTATCCCTTTTGCAACTGACAAGTTTATTGACGATTCTGCCAACAGACAAAAATGTCTATAATCCAACCACAACCAATCATTTCAACTATTTGCATCCTTGCCAAATAATAAACAAATATGGCAAAATAACACAATTATATCCTCAGAAATTTTCTTCATTTACCATAACCTAAATCTCAACTTTACTGTCACATTAAAATCCTGGTTAAACAGTTAAATGTAGTCCATCTCCAGCCCGTAAAGTGGGAAGATGGTTTTCCTGTAATCGGCGATATTTTGAATGTAACACCGGAACCAATTTCCGTTCCCTTATCCGAACCTGTGGACGTGCTCTACTTAGGTTGCGGAGTGTTAGTCGGAAGAATAAACTGGAGAATGAGAGATTTTATCAAGACATTGACTCCTGCCAAGGTAAAAGAGGTAATCTGTTTTGGATCATGCGCGTTTGTCGATTCTCCTGTTCCAATGTTGAGAGAACTTCTTACGAAGCAAGGAATCAAAGTTTCTGATAAGGAATTTACTTGTAAAGGAGCTATGGGGCCTCTTTATGCCGGACATCCCAACGATAACGATATTCAAAATTTCAGGGAATTCATCGAGCAAACCCGACAGGCTCTGAGCTAATGCCTCTTTTCTACGCCTTACTTATCGGTATAAGTATGACTCTATTATTCCCGGTGCCGATTCAGGCGGAATCGTTATGAAACTAAGGACTAACGGCCGGTAACATTGCCTTGAAAGCAACCGTGGGGGCATGTTTTCACACATTTGTTGCAGCCGATGCAGTTGTGACGGGTTAAGCGGGCGTGTTTGTGCCAGAGGACTGACACTTTCCGGATAGATTCAGTGGGACATGCCTCCACACACTTCCAGCAGGCGGTGCAGTTCCGAGGCGAAAATGAAGGGTAATCAATTGACTTTTTCATGCTCGTTTTATTTATAAGTAAGCCATGAAAATTATTACGTATAAAGCATTAAAATGGGCTTTACATTATCCGTGGCCGACTGAAAGTCTGCTAACCGATAATATAAAATAATTTCCACAACTTACTAATTTAATTCCGTTGATTATTCCCGGGTCGCTGTCAAGGTGGTTTATTGAATTCAGTCTTGTGATATCAGCGCATAATACAGATCGTGGAATCGTTTGCGCAGATACTTGACCGCATAATGTTTTCGTGAAAGTAATGTAGCTGCCGGAATCCCGGTAGCTGATGAAATCTCTTTTATTGCCATTCCGTCAAAAACGGTGAGGCAGAAAACCTCACATTGTTCGGGAGGCAATTCAGATAAGGCGACGTCAAGCTCCTCCCATACGAGTTTCCTAAGCAAAACAGTATCAGGTGCATCCTGCGGACTACAGAACAATGTCTGGGCAATGTCCTCGCATACCGCGTCTTCTGTATCCAAGGAAACCGCTCTCTTTTTTCGCCAGAAATTTAATATTGAGTTGCGAGCCACCTTGTACAGCCATGAGGAAACGCGTCCTATTTCAGACAAGCCGTCATCTGATGTACGTGCAAGTTGATAGAATACATCCTGAAGAATGTCTTCCGCATCCTCATGGCTGCTTACTTGAGACCGAATATATCCCAGCAGACGCGGGGAGTATTCCGTAAATACAGACTCAATATTATATTTTTGAGACTTCTTCTCCATTACCGGGACGATTACGGAAACCAAACATCTCCCTACGACGCTGTATGAACTCACGACGCTCCTCGTCACTCATCTTGTGCCAGTGAGCCCGCCAATCTCCGCGATGATGACGGATAGCATGAAGGCTTCCGAACCCAAGGAATAACGGGATAATGAA
>JAAVFL010000052.1 GCA_014800795.1 Bacteroidales bacterium
CCGCGGGGCGTATTCCCCTGCGAGCCGCCGAAAACGTAGTCGGTAGAGATGTGGATCAGCGTAGCCCCCGCCCCCCGGGCAGCCTCCGCCAGATTGCGCACCGCCCCCGCGTTGAGCAGCTCCGCAAATTCACGGTCGCTCTCCGCGCGATCCACATTCGTATACGCAGCGCAGTTTACAATCACGTCGATCCTCTCATCCCTCACCATCCGCGCCACGGCTCCCTCGTCCGTAATATCCAACTCCCCAACGTCAGTAAACACATATCTGTCCGCCGACCCCTCCGCCGCCTTCCGCATGCAGCTCCCCAGCTGCCCGTTCGCGCCTGTTACCAGGATATACATATGTTTAAATTATCTGTTTCGATTAAAACATCTTCAGCCATATACGTAAATTCTCCGTTAATGTGCCGACGCCCTATCTGGTTATCACCTATTTATATATCTAAGCCCTAACCGTTTGAGTATATATGACGGCATAAAGGCAAAAGCAAAATAAAGCGAGGCATGCAGATTTGACCATCCGAAAACCTCGCGATACACAGCAATATTATATTTGACGAGATCAAGCTTATTATGCGAAATCGAATTCACTCGCAAACGGTAATATGCCAACGGCTCTTTCAATCCGTAAGCCGCCTTACACTTCTGCATTACCTTTAGCTTCATAGCCCAATCCTGACGTTTACGCAACTCGGGCATAAAAACCTTTCCCACCTTTCCGGCATCATAAACCACCGTAAGACATCCTATCTTATCATCCCTCATCAATGATGACAAGGACTCCTTGTGGCGGCAAACAACTATGCCTATCGGCTCCCCCCCTTCATCACATGTCATATACGATGTGTAAGCCATCGCGCAATCATTAGCTTTCATAAACCGCAGCTGCTTTTCGAGCTTCTCGGGATACCAGCGGTCGTCTGCGTCGCAGAAAGCTATATATCGTCCTTGTGCCTCGCGGATGGAATTGTTGCGCGCAACGCCCGCTCCGGAATTCCGGTCGAGACACATCAGTCGGATACGCGGATCCCTCTCCGCATATTCTTCTATCACTTCACGCGACCCATCGGTAGAACAGTCATCGGTAATAAGCAACTCCCAGTTGTCATACGTCTGAGCCATTATCGACTCTATTGTCGCCCCGATATACTCGGCGTTGTTATACGACGGAGTGATGATGGAAACAAGATCTTGTGTTTTCATCCTGATATTTATTCTTTAGAAGAATTTGATGAAGATGTGTGATGTGTTTGCAGTGACAAACTTCTTCCTCAATATGTCAGAGGTATTACATACAACCCTCTTTTACCCGTTCTCGGAGAATCGAAGCATACCCACTTGCCATTACCTATCACACGCGGATGAAGATCGCAGGCTATATGACAATGAAAATCCTTGGTCTGAAACTTCTTGGGAGAATAGACTTTCGCCATTAGACGGCTATTGTTACCATCTATATCCACCAGATATATGTTTGCCATCCTGTATTTATCGGGATAGGTATCCGTTATAAAGCAATCGTCATTTACGAAACTCTGGTGACCGTCGGAATTCAAGTGCTCCGCGTCAACCGGCTGTACCAGGCTCAAATCTTCAGGAGAAAAAAGAGCATGACAGTTCTTTCCGTCAAGATTTACTGATGCAACCAATTTGTTTCTGGAATTCCATACATAATGAGATCCCGATTCCTGTGTCGGAAGAACTATAAGTTTTTCAGTGTGTCGGTCGTATACACACATTACACTACGTCTCTTCATATAATCTCCCTCTTTAGGAATACGCCTGTACAGGAAAGAAATATACCTCCCGTCAGGAGAAAATTCCGTATGCGTCACAAAATGCAGATACTCATCCTCTACGCACCCGCACACCTGCATAGCCAGATCATGGAGATTCAACAACTTCCGTCGTGTACCCAGGTTTAAATCAATCAGAAACAACCCCGTATCATCAGGAGCCGTTTTATCTGTATCTCCACCATCTTTATATGGATAACCATACCCGGGCATACACCGTTCCAGCCGTTCATAACTGAATGAAGTCGCTACCGCTTCTTTTTCAGAAACATATACCGAATCTATCGGATATGGAATAGTTTTTTCATTCCGGGATGGAATGTCGATTATTTGAGCGCATAATTTACCGTCAACAGCCGTATTGAATATCACCCTCCCGTTATCCAACCATTGCAGGCGGCATCCTTTATGGAAATTCCACGCATACGATATCCCCAACCTATGCCACTCCCCTATTTTCCCATTATTGAAATCAAAATAACCGACTTCCAATCCCTCCTCAGGTCGAGGCATACGGAAATCGAATGAATTATGCATCGCAAGCAACTTCGTCTCATCGGCCGACAGGGGCGACACATCATGAAATCCAAAGAAATAACCTTCGCGATAATCATATCCTTCAGGCAATATTTCCGATTTACGCGGCATAAGGTCAAATACACCCTGATACAGATTACGGATCGTCTGCTTCAGGGCAGGATTCTTCCGTACAAGATTATACACCGCTGTCTCAATCTTATTCATAGTATTTTCCCAACTATTTCTTTAACAGAACCCCACGCAACATCGATCTCAATGCCTTGTCAAAGGTGCATTTGTCTTTGTATTCCTTACGCTTTTTATAAGCGAAAAGGAAACTTAAACCAATAGCCCCGAATCTGCCCCATTTTAAGCGTCTTGTATAATATCCCCAATCAACGAAATATTCTTCAGAAAAAATATTAGATGCCCACTGGGAAACTTCGTAACTTATTTTACCGATGGAGATAGGGAAATATTTAATTTTAAGTCCCGCCTTAAGGCAATCATGTAGAAATATTTTCTCTTCTCCACCTGCCTTGGTTTTACCCGAACCGATATTATTATCAAAAGCTATCTTGTTGGCAACTATATCGTCTCGCTTAAACGCTATTTGCCAACTGCTGATTTTGAGAGCTGATGTATAATCAATGTTTTTGTGTTCATTCCAAAATGTTTTGTTCATATAGTAATTGGACGGCATCTTGAATCTAAATGCTCCAACGCTGATTTCAGGATTTGATTCAAACATACTTTGTATCGCATCCACATATCCATCGTCTAATTGCTCGTCGTCGTCACATATCAGGCAGATATCTCCTGTCGCATTGGCTATGGCTAAATTCCGACTTATGGATAATCCCCTATCTATGCTGTTAATCACTCTTGCCTTACATACGTTGCCAATTTTATTATAAAATTGAAATTCATATGTACTATTTTCCGAACATTGATTGACTACGAGAACATCACTTTGCACATTGGTTCTTTTTACCAAATCTCTGCAATCCTGAAACATGCACGAAATCAGTACCTGAATTCTCGGTATCTGATTTCTATCCACGGCCTCTAAGCGAACAGTTTTTTCACCCATTTAATTTCTTCTTTTACAGCGGATCGTAACCCCTCAATTTTTGCAATAGCCATGACTTTAGCTATATGGCCCTTGATCTTTTCAGGTAAGAATGGGATTTTCTTCCTTATTTGATATGATAGTTGTTCAATCGGTCCCAACCAAGAACCCGCAAAATGATGAATTGAATATGTATTTTCGGTTATAGCAGTCTCACCTGTATAATATGATTTTGCTGTAAGATATTCATTCGGAAAGATATTCATTGAATTGATATTCGGTTTTAATATCGAATATAATATTCTCGGAAGTGGTTTGGTATTAAGTGAGCCATCAGGATTTTTAAAATGTCTACCTTCATAATAATCCAGACATTCTTTTACCCAATCTGCCCCTTTCTCCGCTCCCATTATTCCTGCTTCGATACCATTTTTCTTTTCGTAACCTAATATATATTTTTGATTTAATAATGGATTGAATGATTTAACAACTTCCACATCCATATCTAAATATATCCCACCATATGTGTACAGAGAATAAAGGCGGATATAATCAGCTGCAAACGCATATTTCTTTTCCTCATATGCCTCTTTCACCCATGACACAGAATTTATATCAAACCGAGATTTATTCCACAATATAAACTCATATTCAGGAAGAAGCCGTTTCCATGAACTCATATATACGTTCAAGTTTTCTGGAACAGGATCATCACTTAACCAACAATAATGAATTTTTTTGGGAATCATATCTAATTTTTAATATTAATTCTCTATAGTCGAGGTCAACAATGCAATCGAAAAAGGCAAACGGAAAAAAGCAAACGCGATCGGCAACAGAACAAGAAGTTTCTTCCACTTCGGGGCTACAAGCGGAAACATTGCCATAGCATAAATATCAATCACTCCGGTTGCTTCGTAAAGCCTACCTGCCATCACCGGAATATCGGTAAACAGAATGAAACAGGCAATCGACGCTATAAATATCTTCAGCGAAATAATTGCATAAGGAAATACCGACTGTATATTCTCGATTTTCCGTATCATCCACAAAGCCATTACACATTTACCGAAAATAACCATGCCTACTGAAGGGGCAGCTTTCCAATATGAGAACGCATAAGTTGCATAATACACCTGAACTGCAGGAATCGGGATATATTTGATGAGCAGCCCCACTGATATATGAATTGCTGCCGCTGCAAGCAACGCTATTATTACTATTGAATAAAAACTTTTATTTAGTTTCGTACCCGACAGAAAATATATCGGAGCAAATATCAATGCTGATTTATGAAACAGAACAGCCACAGTAATCAATGCGAAATATCGTTTCCAATCCCTTGATGGAATGTATGTGATCGCCCACAGCATCAAGGCGCAAGCCACAGCCGCACGTATCTGTATCATATCATGTAATACAAAATATGGCGACAGATATAACAATAAGGATACCGGCACATTACATGAATACCGCTGAATCACCCTTAAATTCAGATATATCGAGATCAGGGCATATATAAATATAAGTATCAGAAATGTAGGAGATATATCCGCTATCCAAAGAAACGTCGGCTCTAAACGCTCGTTATAATTCAATCCCAAGGAATTATAATTATACAGACGTTGATACTCCGCGTAATCGGCTATATTTTCCGGTTTAAGAATACACGCAGCAACCAACAATACGGCCAAAAACAGAAAGATCAATTTCGATCCTCCTGAACTCTTCTGAAAGCCGATCTGACTACCTGACACAAGTCTGAACCGGAAATTTGATGATATCCCCCAACAGAACACCATCATAAACGCAAACAAATAGATATATAGAGATATAATCATCCTGCTATTGAATCCTTGAACAGCCTGAGTCTCATCTCATACATTTGCTGTTTATCACTTTCTTTCAACAGAATGGTCCGGCTGAAAAGAAATATCCGGCAAATCCTGTTTGCAAAGAAGTTATGCAGCTTGCTGTGCGCCCGTCGGAGATATATCCGGCGGCTTGCGTAAACCATCCGCCACTTGCGCTCCATGGCATCGGCATCATCAAAACTTGCGCTCTCATAATGCATTATCTCCGCCTGCGGAATCGATGCCACATAGTAGCCCTCTTTTTTTATTCGCCGGCAAAGATCCGTCTCTTCATAATACATAAAGAACTCATCGGAAAACCCTTTGAGCCTTTCGAACAGCGCCTTCGTCATCATAAGGTCAGCCCCCTGTATATATCCTACAGGCATCGGCATTCCCGAGTAATTGAAATAGCGGTTTTTGCCATGAATAAATTTTTCCGGAAATGTATTCAGAAGATCGTCAACCTCCCAGTAAAGTCCCGGCATCTTATGATGAAACGAATGGGTCGGTCTCATATCCTTATCATATAGATTGCCGCCGCAAGCTCCGCAATAGGGATGATTATCAAGATAGTCCGACAGTATTTTAATGGCATTATTGAGGAGCCGCGTATCCGGATTCAGAAAAAAGAGGTTACGCCCTGCCGCTAATTTAGCTCCTGCGTTATTCGCACGCCCGAACCCCACGTTCTCCGGCAACTGCAACAGCTTCACCCTCGGATTATCAGCTTCAGCAATCACTTCCGACAGGTTTTCAGTATTATTGTCGACTACAATAATCTCGTAATCAACTCCCTCCGTCTTATCAAATATCGATTTTATACAATCGTTGATAAGACCGGAAGTCTTATAGTTTACGATTATTACCGATACATCCATTACCACGTTACTTATGATAAATGTTTTAATATCCGTTTTATAAAATCAGAAAATCGAACCCTCCCGTAACTCTCGCGCCTATAAATCCTTCGGTTCTCACGGTAAAACTCGAAGCCAGTACCTGCGAACTCGAAATCGTCCCGCTCTGACATCGGTTGCGTCATATGACAGTGTCCGAGATCGTCCGCATCACGACAGTTCTCCCCGCTGTTATCCCAACCCATATTTCTTACAAGATTCTCACATGGCATCACTACATCCATGCCGTTGATAGCCATATATACACTGAGAGTATTGTCCGTAATTCTATTCGACCGTCCTCTCAACATTGCAATAAAATCAAGACAGCGGTTCAATCCGTTTCTATACAGCCTCACCCATGTCAACGGATTCAGAGCTTTCCTCATAAGATAGTTCCTATCAGAAAGCTCCTTTGTATATCTCTCAACCCTATCCTTCCATATCCCGTATCCCCATGCCGAAAAATCTACATTCTGCCTGAAAAAAGTATTTCCGTCCGATTTTACACCATAGAAATGACGGTAACCGTTTATCGCCAACACAGAAGAATCCGTGCGAAACTTATCCAGACCTTTATTTACATAATCTAAAAAAGCAGGCGAAAAGATATTATCATCTTCTGTAAAAATCAGAGTATCTGAAAACGACAACACAAATCGCCGCAACTCACTCGTATTACCCGCCGGACCGAAACCATAATTCCGCTCTCTGCGTATTACATTCAACGATTTGAAGTTATGACTGTCAGCAATCGAATCAAGGTAATCGCTTATTTTTCTATATCCGTCCCAATGAGCCTCTTTTGCCGGATAATCCAATCCGACATATACATCCGTTTCATCAGCGTGCGTACACCCCATCAGAGACTCTAGGCAATCCCGGAAATGCTCATAACGGCAAAGAGTCGGAATTATCACAGGAGCAAAATTCTCAGTACCGGAATTCATCGATGATGGTTTGAACCTATTTATTTTTTTCGAAAGTGCGCTCTCGGTTACTTCCCGGCAGAAGCTTTGTTGTCCGTGCCGGTGGTAGCTTTTGGTGCATTATCTTTTTTAGAATCATTCTTTGAGTCGAATCCCGACGCATCGAATAGCGATTTGGAAAGACGGCGTAGCATTGTCAAAAATTCCATAATCGCAAATCCCGCTATAAACGATACTACCAGATAACTGTTCAGATCTTTCGCTACAAACAGATTTGAAAAAAACGAGGTTCTCACCGACACTAACAACAGAGCAGCGATAGGCGCGCATATTATGGGACGGAACACATACCAAGGCCACCAAACGCTCATGTCTTGCTCCTTCTTATAACATCTACGCCCTATGAAATCATAGAGTGTGCGCGCCGAGCAGCCAAGCAGCACGAAAGAGAGTGTCAGCAAAATCAGGTAGTTAAGATTTGTCGTATCATTATTGGATTGGTAAGCCAACTTCCCGATGGCATTGACATACATCGGATAAGTCGAACATGTATCACTAACTAGTGACCGCAGCTCCTTTATATCGCCAATCTCTAACGCTTTGTTCGTTGAAATCTCAGTTGAATCAACCCTGAACCACATAGGCTGTTCCGAGGTAAACACTACCCCTGACATATCGACTCGTATGCTAACATTGCTTTTATCTACAACCTGCCGATAAAGTGTAGGGATGAACCATACCGCCGCCACAGTAAACGCACAGGTCAGAACCATAATCCATATTGTAATACTTTTCATCGCACTGTATAACTATTTTCCGAATGAAGAAATCAACCTATAGGCCGGAGCGAGAAACTCTTCTATCGGTTCGCGGGGGGTACCGTTAAGCAGCGGCATATGTTGATAAGGCAACAGGCGGCACCATCTTATCAGGGAATAAAAATTTATCAGATCCGGTTGTGCCGCAGCGTGTAATGCCTCCGATAACTTGGAAACGAGAGCTTCATTGCGTTCATGTGCAGCCATATAACCTAATCCCAATATCGGATCGCCCGACAGAAGCCCCTCGAAATCTATGAAGCCGGCCAATTTGCCCTGCCGGTCTACAATAATGTTATCGCTGCTGAAATCGCTCCAGATCAGACACCGATCCGGCTCCGCTATGGTACCCGCGAATTTCTTCATCCACCCGCAGCAATCAAGAAACGCATAATCATCATGATCTCGGGCAATATATTCAGCATTTTCAATCACTTGCATGATAAACTCATGCCATGAGCAATCAGAGAACTCATCGAAACGTTGAATACGTCCGTATCCATCGTTACGTATCTCCGATATCCTAATATAATTATCAGCGATCTGAGTACACAGACTCTCCTGCGCGTATGAGGTCAATGAATCGAAAATATCAGTCAGCGGTTCCCCTTCAAGCTTTTCATAGATAAGATACGGAATGGCTGCCTCGGTTGAGAAAGCTAAGGGTTTCGGTGACATGATACCTCTTTCCTGAAAGAGACATAGATACCTGTATTCTATCTCCGGCTGATCCTTACGGTAGGGTTGGAAACAACGTACGATATATTCCTTATTCATATGAATAAATGAATACTTGTCGGTCATTACCCCCCGGTCGATATATGTAAGTTCCTCCGGGATAAGTCCTCTGTTCCTTAATAGGATTGATATGCCGGCCGGATCAGTAAACATCGTCAATGGATAATTTCGATTTCATCTCATCAGAGATATTTGGCCTGAAGAAGTAATCGGCAAACTTTCCGAGGTCACTGAAGCGCTGTCGGTTTTCAATAATCCATTTTTCGGTAGCCGGATCAAAGGTAAACCCTAACCTTTGCTGGAAATGCAGGAGCCTGAACCAGAAAACCGTATTTGTCGACAGATCGATGCTTGCCGAAACTTTCTTCTCCGGGAAGTCAGTCCTTATCGCCCTCAGTATCTTGTTCTTGATATCCGAGGATCCGTTTTCCGGATCGTACATAATTTCCCTCTTTATGTCCCACGCAAGCGCATTGGCCGAAAAATCGAAGTTATGCAACAGCCCCTCTAAGTCGGTCACCGGCTCGTCTGCGACTATGAAGTTATAGAACGGAACAATATCGATATATCCTCCCTCCCCTGAAGCCGACGGGTAATATCGGGGCGAACCGTATTGTCCGTATTCTATTCTTCCATACGACGAGAGATGGCGTGTAAAGTCCGTAAGTTGTTCCTGAGTGCAATTTACAAAGACATCTATGTCTTTACCAGGCGCTCCTCCGATCAGATAATCCCTTATGAAACCGCCACAAACATACATCTCCTCAAGCCCACCGTAGCTCATCATCGGCTCCAATACCTCCGGTAATTGGAAAGATTTCACCGCCATACCCTCATCAACGAATTATTTTACCGTATATCCTCCGTCAATAATAAGATTCTGACCTGTCACCCACCTTGACGCATCGCTCAAAAGATAGATACACCCTGATGATATATCCGTCGTCATGCCTAATCCAAGAATCTGCATCTTCCCCTGCAGCCTGCGGAACGAAGCTGAATACAATATCCGTGCATAGTCACGCTCATAACAGTTTCGATCCTCCGGCTCTTCTATCTCACGCGCTTTGAAATCTACGTGATGAACCACATCGAACATCCCCGCAATATCAGCCTTATCCCGCTCGTTCAACGCCATAAGCCCTCCCTTACTCCTCCTTTTGTGCTAAAATATTTTTCAGTTCCCGTATATTTTCGACTGTAGGATGTTCAGCAAGAAAAGAAATTTTCTGCCTTATTATCTCTATTGGTAAATTCCACCATTTAAGAGCAAGAAGTTCCTCTATTATATCATCGGAAAATCTGTTTTTCAAATGATTGTTATTTCCAATCACTATTGCATATGGAGGAACATCATGCGAAATTCTCGCTCCTGCGCCGATCACAGCTCCATCTCCGATAGCTACCCCCCCCATTATCAATACATTACATCCTATCCATACATCATTCCCAATCACTGTCTCGCCATATTGTTTATAATATGGACGATTATCACTCAGCATTCCATACTTTGATGCAAAAAGCATAGGATGTTGGGTAAAGCGATGATAATCATGAACTGCGGGATTTATTGATACATTCCACGAGATAGATGAGAACTTTCCTATCCTGGTGGAAAACACATTGGAATTTACCGAAACATATGAGAAATCCCCTAACTCCGAATAGCAGAAGCGGGTGTTATCACCGACACTGCAATATTTTCCCAGACGGCTGTTGATAACAGTCGCCGACGGGGATATTACAGGTGTTTCTGTCATTCTGTTACTCATACGCCGCACCTATTTCCGCGTCTTTAAAATGCGACAGATATATCGGTAAGCCATCGACATCACGCAATATAAGATTATCTTCCGGAAATTCCAGTGTCAGCTCTTCAGAAATCTTTTCAGGCTGTCCGGTAAGAAGCAGGAACTGAGTTTCCGCAAAGTTCAAACCACCATTCGCAAACGATGATGTAAAAGCCACATGACGGATATTTATTTCAGTAACCATCGGTAAGCCATTCGCGTCTTCCTTGAGATCCACAACTACAAGACCGTTCATTGTCTCTCCGGTTCTCTCACAGATCTTTTCGACGGCTCTCCTCGCAACATCCAATACACGGGTGTCATTGAGAAGTTTGCCTTGACTGGTGTTTCCGGTAATACGCGATACGGCCACTTTAGCCATCAGATATGTCTGACGCTCGGCAACACCGTATTTTAGTAATTTACCGTTATCGTATAGCAGGAAACATGCAAGATTGCGTCCCGGCAAATATTCCGATAGCATGAATGTATCGACATGTTCATTGATTTTAAGCCATGCCGAAAGCTGCTCGAAGTTTTTAGGCATAAATGATCCCATTCCTGATGTTGTCCCTTCTGAATAGTCACGTATCCACATCGGGAAGGTAAGATGGATGGAATCAGGCGTTACATTTTTAGGAACCAGCTGGAAACGTGGGGTCAATCCCGTTCCTTCCAGTAGCGAATATAACGAGAATTTGCTTAAAACCGATTTGGCAAATTTTGGTGGTATGCGGTGAAATTTTACATTAAACGGATGTTCACTCCAATATAATACTTCCGGTTCAGGGATGATGACAGCATATTCTATATTATTTTCATCTATAATCCTCTGCATGATTTCCCGATACTCAGGGGCATTATATCCTGGAACTTTGTAGACCTTGGAATACAACCCTTCATAAATCCCATATAGATTATAGCATACGTCAGTACCTATAAAATTACACCTGTTCTTGAAAAATTCGCTTTTATTGAGCGCACGGACTACCGACCGGGATGTAACACCACAAGCTCCTGTTACTAAAACGTTGATCTTATCCATGAATTTTTATTTCTTTTATTACGCGTTCTACATCTTCCTCCGAGAGGTCGTGGTGCATCGGGAGGCAGATCACCTCATTGGCCATGCGGGTGGCGACAGGGAGATTTGAGGGAGCGGCTGACGGTAGACCTCGGTAGGTGGTAAAATCGCTGATGAGCGGATAGAAGTAGCGACGGCCGAGAACACCATGCTCACGCATGCGGAAGTAAAGTTCATCGCGGGTCATGCCATACTTCTCGGCATCGATGAAGATGGGGAAATAGGAATAGTTGTAGGTTACATCCGCGCGCTCACCGAACATGCTTAAACCCTCTACCCCGGCAAGCGCCTCGCGATAGCGGTCGGCAACCCGGTGGCGTGCCGCTATGGCCGCGTCGACATACTGAAGGCTCAGAAGCCCGTAAGCAGCCCGAACCTCATCCATCTTCGAATTGATTCCTGGGGCAACCACTTCCGTTTCGCCGGCGAATCCGAAGTTCTTCAGATAGTCGATGCGCTGCTTTGTCTTGGCGTCATGGCATATCAGGGCACCACCCTCCACGGTATTGTATGTTTTTGTGGCGTGGAACGACAGCGTGGATATATCCCCGGCCTCGAGTATCGATTTCCCGTTAACTCTTACACCAAAAGCATGAGCCGCATCGTAAATCACTTTCAGCCCGTATTTGTCAGCTATAGCCTGAATGGCATCCACGTCACACGGATTACCGTAGACATGCACCGGCATTATGGCCGTGGTCTTAGGCGTGATAGCCGCCTCGATTTTACCCGGATCAAGATTACCGGTCGAAGGGTCAACATCTACGAACACAGGCTTTATGCCGTTCCACCACAGCGCGTGGGTTGTAGCCACGAAGCTGTAGGGGGTTGTTATCACCTCACCGGTTATGCGCAGCGCCTGCAAAGCTGTTATAAGAGGCAGCGTACCGTTGGTAAACACACTCAGATATTCTACACCGAGATATTTACACAGCTCCTTCTCGAGCAACTGATGATAATGACCGTTGTTGGTAATCCATTTCCGATCCCAGATATCCTTGAGATAAGGGATAAACTCCTCCAGCGGAGGGAGCAGCGGAGAGGTTACGGTAATTTGCGATGAATCTGCCATTATGATATGTTTCTAATCTTTTTACAGGATGTAGATGACTTTATCCCCCTTCCTGCATTCCCGAAAATCCTCATATACTGCGGTTCCAGGAACCGGCCTCTGAACCAGTCTATGCCCGCACAGACAATGAAGATAACCAGCACCGATACCAACGCATAGCCTAAGGTCAGGAGCGCGGACTCTCCGAAATGTCCGCTACAGTCAACTGTCTCCTGCCAGAGCCAACGCCTCATGGCATCGGAATTTGCATGTATCAGCAACACTCCGAATGTAGCTCCGCCCAAAGCGTTGATTATGCGCGAATGCGGTATCTTCAAATCTTTAAAGAACATGAAAGATGATACCGCGATAGCTACAGACATAAACTTGTTGCTGTCCGCCACAAGAAAGTATGGAAGAAAATGAGAGGTATAATTCTGTTTATAAATAAACTCCAGTGCCACCACGCTCGCCGACCCCGCAACAGTGAGGGCCAACGCTATCCATCCCCAGCTCTTATATGAAACTTTCGGAAGAAATCCGTAATTACGGATGTAAGCGGCGATTATATAAAGTGCCATGAACCAGCTCACATAGTTGAACTCCATCCTTATGCCAGGTATACCGCCGAACAAAGAATAAAGCACTAATAACAGTATTGTCAGATACTTGTGCTGCTTTCTATCTATTGCCCTCAAAAAAATATTCAGGAATGGAATAAACAGATAGAACAGCAGAAAGCAACTGACGAAATTGCTGTTTGTTATACCCTTCACCGGCATAAACAGCTTCACCACACCTGCGATACTCAACCTTTCATGCCCGGTTATACAGAATATCGTGTAAATTATCACGGCATAAAATACAATCTGAAGATACAGTTTCAGAAGCTTACGCCATGACATCTCAGATTTGCACATAAAATATCCCGTAATAAGCAGGAAACAGTTGATTCCGGTTTTTCCCCATCCTCCGAAGACCAGCATGAGCGACGACGCAGCAGACCACGGCGAATCTTGCAAGAGCTGTAACAATCCTGAATTAACCACGTAGTGATGAGCCACTATCAGCAACATTACAATTATGCGATAGAGTTCTAGATTGGAATTTCGGTCTTTTCTCGAAGTTGGAGGTATGCGCCCCGAAACGCCAGATTGCAAAGAATGAATAGGGGGGGGTAATTTGTTATCCATCAATCATTTGCGTTTAACAAGCAACACCAATTCCTTCAGATCGGCCGAATGTGTCAGGCGGGCTATCGCGAAATAGAAGAATACCCCGACACCGATTCCGCATATCACACTGATCAGATCATCGGATATGTTCGTACATGTCAGCCATACCACAGCCCCCATCGACATGGAGTAAAGAAGCGAAGGCATAAGATCGTGTATCTGCCTGAGAAATCCTACATTAATCAGCAGACCTGTATAATGGGTATTGATAACGAGCGCTATCAGCGAACTTGCAACCATTCCCCAACACATGACCTTGAGACCCATGGGGATAGTTACGCACAAAATCGCGACACCGATACATTTTTTCAGAATCTCCAGTTTGAGAAACAGATCGCTACGGCCCTTCACCTGAAGCAGATTCAGATTTATGGCATGAATCGGATACCACATCATGCTGAAGCAGAGAATCTGAAGCAGAACCGCCGAGAACTCCCACTTCTCCTTCAGAACAAGAATAATCAACGGATGGGCTACAGCAGCCAGCCCTACCATCAGCGGAAAGATCAAAAAACCCGACAGACGGAGAAACCGGCGGTACACACTCCGGAGCCTTTCGTCATCGTCCTGCATCGTACACAAAACCGGAAACGTGACCCGCTGAAGAATCCCGGTAAGATTTGAGGAAGGAAAATCGCTGAACTGCTGCGCGCGGGTATAATAACCCAGATCAGAGGCTTTGAACACCTTACCGATCACTATCAAATATACGTTTACATACAGCGTATTTATTATTCCCGAAATGGCAAGTTTCGAACCGAAAGAAAACAGCTCCTTGAACGAGGCCGCCGAAAACGCACGGATCGGGCGCCATTTGGAAAATATCCAGAGCAAACCTACATTCACCGACAGATTGGTGAGCTGATATGACACTATCGCCCAAACTCCGAATCCACGGTAGGCCATGGTGATTCCTACAATCCCCGCAACCACAGCTGCCGACAGCGAGGCCTTCGCCTGAGTTTTAAAATCTATCTTTATGGTGAGCAGAGCCCTTTGAACTACCACAAAGGAATTTATCACCACACTCAGACCTATCAGCCGTGTCAGCGGAATCAGAATCGGCTCATTGTAGAATCTGGCGATAAGCGGAGCGCAAAAGAACAGAATCAGATATAGTAAAGCCCCTACTCCGAAATTAAAATAAAACACGGTTGAGTTATCAACCTCAGATCTGTCCTGCTTTCTTATCAGAGCCTGCGAGAACCCGCTGTCGACAAGCGACTGCGAGATAGCGATAAACACAGTCAGCATACCGACAAGCCCATAATCTGCGGGAGTCAGAATGCGGGCCATTATTATCATTACAACGAAAGATACCCCCTGCACGGAGAAACGCTCGACGCCGCTCCATATGGTACCTTTCAGAGTTTTATGTTTAAGGGTTTCCCCCATTGAGACAGACTCAGTCTTTGTTGAACAGGTCGCGGGTGTAGACGCGGGAGGCGACGTCGGCCAGGTCGGGGTGGGTGCGGTTGGCGAGGATGGCGGCGCTGAGGCGCTTGAACTCGGCCAGGTCGTTGACAACACGCGAACCGAAGAACGTGGAGCCGTCGGCGAGCGTGGGCTCGTAGACGATCACCGTGGCGCCCTTGGCCTTGATGCGCTTCATCACACCCTGGATCGACGACTGGCGGAAGTTGTCGCTGTTCGATTTCATCGTCAGGCGGTAAACCCCTACTGTCACAGGCTTCTCAGGCGACCACCCTGCAAGACGCAACACCTGATCGGCTATGAAATCCTTACGCGTGCGGTTGCTCTCCACGATGGCCGTCATCATCTGCTGCGGAACGTCGGCATAGTTCGCCAGAAGCTGTTTCGTATCCTTCGGAAGGCAGTAGCCACCGTAGCCGAACGACGGGTTGTTGTAATGCATGCCGATACGCGGGTCAAGGCCGATACCCTCGATGATGGCCCGCGAATCGAGACCCTTCACCTCGGCATACGTATCGAGCTCGTTGAAGTAGCTCACACGCAGGGCCAGATATGTGTTGGCGAACAGCTTCACCGCCTCCGCCTCCTTCATACCCATGTAGAGCGTCGGGATATCCTTCTTCAACGCACCCTGCTGAAGCAGACCAGCGAACGTATGCGCCGCCTCATCGAGGCGCGCGAAATCGGTCACCGACGCTATGGCTGCATCCTCACCCGCGAACTCCGGGCGGTCAAGCAACTTAGGCACACCCGCTATGATGCGGCTCGGATAAAGATTGTCGTACAGGGCCTTGCTCTCGCGCAGGAACTCGGGAAAAAACAGAAGGTTGAGCCGGCTGACACCCTGCGCAGCATAGCGCGCGTAAAGGCTCCGGCAGTAACCCACGGGGATGGTCGATTTTATAACCATCACCGCATCCGGGTTCACGCTCAGAACCAGGTCTATCACATCCTCGATCGAATGGGTGTC
>JAAVFL010000053.1 GCA_014800795.1 Bacteroidales bacterium
GATGTCGCGGAGTGCGGGCGCCCCGAACGGGCGCCCCTACATTTTGCGTGTCCGGGTTTTGCGTGCGAATTGCGTGGAGGTTTTGCGGGATGGATTGCGGGGTGGTTTTGCGGGATGGATTGCGGGGTGGTTTTGCGGGATCGATTGCGGGGTGGTTTTGCGGATGGTTTGGTGCGAGGGGTTGTAGGGGCGGCCGTTCGGGCCGCCCGCCCTCGGCCTCAATTATTCGCGGAGGTTTTTGTCGGCGGGTGGGGTAACGATTGGTTCCCAATCGTTTTGGATGTCGCGGAGTGCGGGCGCCCCGAACGGGCGCCCCTACATTTTGCGAGCGCGGGTTTTGCGTGCGGGTTGCGGGATGGATTCGCGGGTGGATTGCGTGCGCGGGTTGGTGGGGCGGGGGATTTTGTGTAATTTTGCGGTATGAAAGTGTCGGAATTACGTGCGCGGCTGAAGCCGTGGATGCTACCCATTGCCATGGTGACAGGGGTGGTGGCTCACAATTATATGGAGCGGGCTGAGGCTGTGGCTCCGGTGTTTATTTTCGTGATGCTGCTGATAACTTTTTGCCGAGTGTCGCCCCGCGAGTTGCGAGTCACGCGCCTGTCGGGGCTGCTGCTTGTCGTGCAGCTCGGTGGAGCGGTGGCGGTGTATGCGGCGTTGCGGCCTGTGAGCGAGCCGTTGGCTCAGGGCATGTTTATCTGCTTCTTCTGTCCCACGGCCACGGCTGCCCCCGTGATTACGGGGATGCTGGGCGGGAGTGTGCCGCGATTGGTCACGTATTCCATCATCATTAACGTGGTGGTGGCGCTGCTGGCTCCTCCGGCGTTTTCCTTGATTGCCCACGGGGGCGCGGAGCTGACGCTGGCTCAGAGCGTGGCCATGATTGCGAGCAAGGTTGTGCCGCTGATACTGATGCCGCTGGCAGTGGCTTTTCTGCTGCAGTGGAAGCTGCCGAAGGTTCACCATGCCATCGGGACGCGCCAGGATTGGTCGTTCTACATCTGGGCGCTGTCGCTGGTGATTGTGGTGGGACGCGCGGTGAGCTTCGTGATGCACGAGCCTGCGCGCGAGCTGCCGCTGATGATTGCATTGGCTGTGGGTGCAGGGCTGATGTGTGGGGTGCAGTTTGTCATGGGGCGCAGGATTGGAACGCGCTGCGGCGACAGGATTGCCGGCGCCCAGGCTTTGGGGCAGAAGAACACCGTGCTGGCCATATGGATGGCGCTGACGTTTCTGGATCCCGTGGCGTCAGTGGCTCCGGCGGCTTACATAGCATGGCAAAACACGTTCAACTCCCTGCAGCTGTATCTTCACGACCGCAAGGCCCGCGCATAAAAACCATGCATCTATGTTTAACAAAGCCGGCAGAGATGTCGGCTTTATGCATTTATATTTAATAAAAATGACATTGATGCTTGTTTTGTTAAATATAAATGTATACTTTAGCGCAACGTAATGTCTCATCCTGAAAAAAAGAACTGATATGGCTGTAATTTCCCGACCGATTTATCTTGACCACATTGTGTCACGGCTCAATCGCGAGATGATGATAATTCTCGTGGGGCAGAGGCGTGTGGGGAAGAGCTACATGCTCCGACAACTTCACGACTGGCTCCGAGAGAATAAACCGGAGGCCAATGTGGTGTATATCAACAAAGAATTGCAGGCCTTCAGCGAGATAACGAATGCCGGAGAATTGTATGCTGCCGCTTCGGCGAAGATGGATGACGGCGGAGATAATTATCTGCTGGTGGATGAGGTGCAGGACATAGATAATTATGAAGATGCGCTGAGGAGCCTTCACGCCGAGGGGAAGTGTCAGATTGTGGTGACAGGCAGCAACGCCTATCTGTTTTCATCAGAAATAAGCACGCGATTGGCGGGAAGATATATCGAAATTCCTATTTACAGCCTCGGATATGAGGAATTTCTGTGCTTCCATAATCTTGAGGATTCAGATGCTGCTTTGCAGGATTACCTGAGAGTGGGTGGACTCCCTGGTCTGTGTCATTTCGACATTCATGATGAAGCTCAGGTCAGGGATTATCTTCAGGGCGTGTATAACACTGTGATGATGCGAGATGTGGTGACACGCGAGGAGATTCGCAATGTGAACTTTATTGAGAATCTGAGCCATTTTGTGGCCGACAATATAGGTAAGCTCATATCGGTGAACAATATAGCTAACGTGATGAAAGCGCAGGGAGATAAAACGTCGGTGCCATCGGTGGTGACGTATCTTGGCTATCTTTGTAATGCGTTGATAGTGGACCGTGTGGCCCGTTTTGACATTCACGGCAAGCGCCTGTTTGAGCAGATTTATAAGTATTATTTTGCCGACCACGGATTGCGAAACCTTCTCTGCGGGTTTAATATCCGCGGCAGCATCGAGAAATTGATTGAAAATGTGGTGTATCATCATCTCCTGATATGCGGCTTTCGTGTCTCCGTGGGGGTTCTGAGGGCTGGTGAGATTGATTTTGTGGCCACCAAAGGCGATAAAACCCTGTATATACAGGCCACCTATCTGCTGGGCTCGGAGGATACGATTAAGCGCGAGTTTGGCAATCTTGAGGCGATTCAGAATAACTATCCGAAATGGGTTGTTTCCATGGACCCCATAAGCGGGGATATGAGCAACTATCCAGGCATCCGGCATGTGAATCTTCGCGAGTTTCTGAAGGAGAGATTGTAGGCGACCGGTGCGGAAAAAGAGAAAGGCCAACCTCACGGTTGACCTTATCCTTTTTGTAGCCCTTTCAGGCTGACAAACCTAACATAAAACACATTTACTTTTTGCACTATTCTAATTCGTTCGTCGGATCGCCTTCAAGGCGGGCCGTCTACTAACCCTAAAAGTATTCGGTTATGCTTGATGCTAAAAATTGCTTTCGTTTTGCAACGCAAAATTATCCATCAGAGGAGGTTTTTGCAACATTGTTGAGAAATATAAATCATTTTCTTATCTCAATTTTGGCTTACTGAATTGAGTAACAGCAGAATGACCTCATGGATGACAAATGGAAAATATAAACAAATCCGAGGCTAAATTGAAATTGTGAGAATAACTCACAAAAAACTCTCAAAGATGTAATCTTTTGAGTATCTTTGCAATGTGAAATTGACCAACGATATGATGAAACGGATGATTTTTAGCCTGTTTGCAGTGGTGTGGAGCCTCGCGGCTGAAGCATCGTGCAGTGATGTGATTCTTCCGGAGATGCCTGTCACCGTCTCGGCGATGACCCGGAAGCTTGACGAGACACTGGCGCAGCGCAAGCACTTGGAGGAGCACAAGATGCAGCATGTGGACTCGCTGCGGGCGGTGCTTGCGTCGGAAGGATCGTCAAACCGCCGCTATGAAGTGTATCGCGAGATAATCCACGAGTTTACGATGCTTAATGTAGATTCGGTGATGTATTATTGCGATCAGGCGGCGTTTTATGCGCTTGGGCGCGGGGATTCCGTTGAGGCCCAATCATTTGTGATGCAGCGCGCATCATGGTATCCCACCATCGGGGTGGTTCGCGAGGCAATTGATGAGTTTGAGGCCCAGGTGGCTGCCGGCGTGTATCCGCAGAACAGGGTGAGGATGTTTGAGGCCGGGATGCAGATGTATACCCTCGTGGCGAAGTTTTATCCTAATTCGGCACTGTCAGGTGGCTATGAATATAAGGCTCAGGAGTATGCCGACTCGCTGCTTCATGCGCTGTCGCCCTACGAACCTGCATACGCATTGTTGGAAGGGATTGTGGCTGAGAACGGAGGCAACGATGTGATGGCAAAGGCGCATTATCTCGGCGCGATCGATGATGAAGTGTCATCGGCCGTATGCAAGGCGCAGGCAGCTCTCTTGCTCGGTCAGATGCTTTGCGATGAAGACAATGAGAAAGAAGGACTCTATTATATAGCCATGTCGGCCTATATCAATGCGTTGGCAGGCAATCTGCTTAATCCGGCGCTGGAGCATCTGGGACGTCGCTTTTATGACCAGAAGAAGCTTGGAGAGGCTGCCTCCTACCTTAATATAGCACTGGAGAATGCGGTGCAGTCGGCGAGCAAGGTGGAGGCCATGCGCATTGCCGAGATGATGCCGGAGGTGTCGAATGATTATCAGGCGCATGCGCGGCAAAAGTTTTTGCTGCTTGTGGTGGTGTCGGTGGCGCTGCTGCTGTCGCTTGTGGTTGTGGTGCTTGGATTTGCGCGCCTGCAAGGACAGATGAAGAAGATGCGAGTGCTCAAGCTTCAGCTCCATCAGAGCGACGCGATGAAGGAAGCCGCCATCAGCAACTTCCTGGGACTGTGTACGCTCTACATGGAGCGCCTGGAAGACTTTGCGCGCATGGTTCGCCGCAAGATTTCGGCCGGGCAAACCGACAGCCTTTATAAGCAGCTCAAGGAAGAGAAACTTGCCGATAGGCAGGACGGACTGCTGAGCGAGGTGTTTGACCGTGCGTTCACGGGAATGTTTCCAACCTTTGTGGAGGATGTGAACGCGCTGTTCCTCCCCGACAAGCGCATAGTCACCACCACGCCTGAGGAGCTGACCACTGAGCTGAGGGTGCTTGCGTTTATGCGCCTCGGCGTGGAGGACACGCAGAAAGTGGCCCGCATTCTCGGCCTTTCACTCAACACAGTCTACACTTATCGCAATAAACTGAGGGCTCGGGCACTGAATCGCGACACTTTTGAGGCCGATGTGATGGCGATAGGCCGGATTGATTGACAGAAAAAATGCTGTGAGATGTTGAAAGATGTTAAATGTCAGATAATCAGTAAAATGACATTTTGTGTGTAGGGTGGTGTTTGGCGGTGTGTAGTGTTTTGAGGGCCGAGTGAGGCTTCTGAGAGGCGAATTTATGAAAATTCCTCTACATTGCAAATCTCATTTTGATATTATATTGAACGAATGGAATCAAGAGTGTAAAAGGCAGTGTAATAGCTAAGTATGCTTTAGATGAGTCAATTTTTATTTTGATGGCCTTTCAAACATAGTGGAATGTGGTCACAACATGATTAATTTTGCAATGTGTAAAATTTAGTTATCAGTTAAAGGAATTGCGATATTCTAAGATATTAGCCTTTGTGATAAAGGCGCGCTAACTCCAGGTTTCCCATTTTATGAGAAACAATTAAAAGATTAAAAGAAGTGTGAAGAAAATCGTGTTTAATGCAATTGTCAGAGCTTCTATTCTGACGAAAAAATTAGCCGCCTCGTGAGAAGCGGCTTTTTTTGTGCAGTGACGTAATCGGTGATGCTCATGACTCGGGGAGCTGACGGCGCGGGAAGGCGTCGATGAAGCTGCCCGGCGAGGCATTGTAGACGTTGATGCCATTGCGCGAGGTGAAGTCGGCAATGTCATGATAGGCGCGGAAGGCAATGGAGAATGATTCGAGAATCTGGTGGAGGCGGATGTCGGTGTAGACCGATGCCACGCGCTCCTCCTCGCTCTCGCTTTCCTTATAATAATGAGGCTGGATAGTGACCACGCGGTTTGATGAGTCGACGCTCAGGGTGCGCGTCCAGCTATGGTCGGCGCCGGTGATGAAGATGTCGGTGAATCCGAGCCAGATGCCGCACATGATTGCACACACCATCACATTGCGCGGGCGCGGCATGCCGAGGCGGCGGCGGATGGCAAAGCTGCGGAGGCTGCGCGCCCCCTCCACCCCCACGGCGGGGAAGCGCATCACGGTGACGCGGGGATTGGAGAGCCCCGGGAGGTTCATGCCGTAGGGGAGCAGGAGCGTCAGGGACCAGTCGGCGCGGTTGATGGCGCTGATGAGGCTCGCCACGTTGGGGTCGGAGGTGTTGGTGAAGTGAGGGTCGGCCAGCACGTAGAATTCAGGTTTGAGGGTGAAGAACTCAGGCGTGTTGGCGGCGAAGTTGACCGCCATAGTGGGGTGGGAGAGAAGGGCCGGGGTGTGGTTGTCGATAGTTTGGCGCAGCGAGGGACCGTTGCCCAGGATTATCAGTGGCTTGAGACGCTGCTGCGCGGTGATGCCCGGGCCGCGGCGGCGCGTGAGGAGAATCTTCACGATGCTCTTGAGTGAAGCGCCGGCTGAGGCGGCGAAGGTGCTTATGCGGTCGGTTGTAGATGCCATGCTGCAAAGTTACGCTTTTTTTGCTACCTTTGTAGCTTAATTGTCACAACAATGGATAATCGAGTTCTGAGAATCGACGTGGCGTCGGTGGTGCGCGAGCGCCTGCCGGGTGCGTCGCGTTTTGTGCCGGGCTTTCTGCTCGACGGCCTGGCGCGCCTGATTCATCAGGAAGAGCTCAACGCCCTCCTTGAGAGCAATGCCGGGCGCGAAGGCGCCGACTTTTGCCGCGGAGTGTTGGCCGACCTCGGCGTCACCTATAATATAATAGGAGGCGAGAACATGCCGGCGGCCGCTGACCGCAGGGTGGTGTATGTGTCAAATCATCCTCTGGGGGCGCTTGACGGCATTGCGCTGATTGATATGGTGACGAGGCATCACGGCGTGGAGCCCCGGTTTGTGGTCAATGACCTGCTGATGGCTGTCAAGCCGCTGCGGAGGGTGTTTGTGCCCATCAACAAGCACGGAGGCCAGACCCATGCCGCCACGTCGGAACTGCAGCGCGCCTTTGAGGCCGACGCACCGGTGATAGTGTTTCCGGCCGGACTGGTGTCGAGAAAGCGCAAAGGGGGCGAGATTCATGACCTCGAATGGCGGAAGATGGTGGTGAATAAGGCCGTGGAACATGGCCGCGACATTATTCCGCTCTATTTCGGAGGGTGCAATTCGCCATTTTTTTATAATTTTGCAAAATTAAGAACTCTCACGGGTTTGAAGTTCAATGTTGAGATGGCCCTGCTGCCGGGCGAGATTTTCAAGTGTCGCGGCGCCTGCTTCCCGATAGTGGCAGGCCGCAGAGTCAAGGCATCGACTCTTGCCGGTGGCCGCGAGGCACGGCGCGAGGTGCAGGCCTTGTGTGACGCTGTCTACTCACTGCGGGCTTCGCTTCCCGATGACAAATAGATATGGACCAACAGATTATTGACGAAATATCACCCGATCTCGTTGCGGCCGAGCTGACGCCCGAGCGCCTGCTGCGCCGCACCAACAAGGGTAACCACGAAATCTATGTGGTGGATGGCCGCGAAGCTCCCGCCGTGATGCGCGAAATTGGGCGCCTGCGCGAGATTGCTTTCCGCGCTGCCGGCGGCGGCACGGGCAAGGATTGCGACATTGACCGCTACGACCTCATGGATCCTCCCTGCCGACAGCTCATTGTGTGGGACCCGGAATCGCGCATGATCCTCGGGGGCTATCGCTTTATCATCGGCGAGGATATCCGCTTTGAGGAGGACGGCACGCCGAGAATAGCCACGAGCCACATGTTTGATTTCTCACCCCGGTTTGTCAAGGAGTTCCTGCCGTCGACCATAGAGTTGGGTCGCTCGTTTGTCAGAGTGGGCTATCAGTCGTCGCGCGAGGCTGCCAAGTCCATCTATGCGCTTGACAATCTGTGGGATGGTCTGGGCGCGCTGACGGTGGTCTATCCCCAGATTCGCTATCTGTTTGGCAAGGTGACCATGTATCCCTCCTATAATCAGGAGTGTCGCAACATGATTCTTTATTTCCTCAATAAGCATTTTCCCGATCCTGACAGGCTGGTGACGCCCCGCACGCCGCTCGACACTCACACGGACACCGAGGCGCTGGATGCAATGTTCACTTTTGACAGCTTTAAGGAGGACTATAAGATTCTTAACAAGGCCATCCGTGACCACGGCTATAATATCCCGCCGCTGGTTAATGCCTACATGAGTCTGTCGCCTACCATGCGCATGTTTGGCACGGCCATCAATGATGAGTTTGGCGACGTTGAGGAGTCGGGCATCTTCTTTGCCATCTCGGAGATTTTTGAAGAGAAGAAGCAGCGCCATATCGGCACCTACACTGACCCTCACGTGGTGTAACATTAGCTACTATATATAATAAGGTATAATCATGCAGCTCTTTGTCAATCCCCCGGCTGAATTGTGGCACCGATGCCTCGCTCCCGTTTCGCGCGGAGTGTCCGAGGAGTGCGGGCCTCTGCGAGAGGCTGCGCTCGGACGGCTCGGTGCGGCGCTGGATGCGCTTTATCAGGTGCAGGCGCGCCTGTGGGCCATTCCTGACAAGGCGGAGACCATTCCCGGAGTGTCGTTTGCCGTCACCCGTCGTCCGCTGACCGAGGTGACCGTGGAGCTCCCTGAGGATGTGGCCGACGTGGAGCTGCTGTCGCTCCGCGCTGCGGCGAAGGCTGTTGGGGTGGAGCTGACTCTCCTCTCTGACGGTGCTCACCGTAATGGCGCACTGAGGCTCGGCGATGTGCCGCTGCCTCGGGCCAAGGCTGTGTTTGTGGTGGTCGACCACACTTCGCGGCTCGATGCTGTGGCTCAGGATGTGGCGCGACTGGTGGAGCTGGGCGAGTGTCCGGTGGTGCTCACCTCGTCGGCATATACCGCCTCGGCGCTTGCCGCTGCGGTGGATGATGCTCGCGGGGTTGTCAAGATTGCCGTGCTTGCTGATGCCGCACAGGTGGTGGAGGCATTGACGTCGCTTCGCCCCGGTTTGGTGATTGATGAGACGGAGGGTGGCCGCTCGCTGGGCGATTCGCTATCCTTCGAGGTGAATCTGCTCTATGGTCCGCTGGCCGGAGCGGCCGCGCTTGACTCGCTCCTGGTGATGCGCGCACCCATCTATCCGGTGCATGTGTTCATGAACACTCTGCTCACCATTGACCCCGTCACGGCAAAATAATCGGTGAACCATTCCATAATTTTGGTGTTATAATAGATGGCCCTTTAGCGGGGCCGCTTTTGTTTTGCGGGGTCGGGTGGAGGAGTGGTGAAAGGTGAAACACTTTTTAACTCTTGGCTAAAGTGGACATAATGAGCTGTTTGCGGACATTTTGCAATTTTTCTTGAAATTTTCTTGCTGAAAAATTTGGAGGGAATGTAGAAAAGCTCTACC
>JAAVFL010000054.1 GCA_014800795.1 Bacteroidales bacterium
AACTCAGAGGGGATTTTAGCTATTGGAACTTTACAAACGCTTAGATCCAGCGAGTATAAGCAAAATCCATACGGTGGGGAAGATTCGGATTGATAGGATAGAGGCGATAGCCATAGCGGAACACACCTGCATCACGAAGCTTGTCGTTGAGCTGATACGTAAGCACATTGCCATCTTCCTTTACCACATCGAAAGGTTTGGTATACCATAACTTCTCTTCACCGTTCTCAGTCTTGTAAGCAACAAGTTCAAGAGCCAGATCCTTACCGAGACCGTTCGTATCGACAATTGCACGCACTGAATATTCCGTTCCTGTGGTAGAGTTTGCACTGTCCGTCGATTCGATATCAAATACTTTGATTCCATCCCACGCCGACGCCACACGTTCTTTCCAGGCTACGATCTCCTTCGCAAGAGCATAATCGTTGGCAACGAGCGCCTTCGAGCGAGCGGCCTCCTTATTGTAGAACCGATGGATATAATCCTCTATCATGCGGGTCATAGTGAAGTGCGGCGCGATATCACCGATCGAACGCTTGATGTACTGAACCCACTCCGGAGAATATCCCTTCGAGTTCTTGGCGAAATAGAGAGGTATAATTTCATTTTCAAGCATCGAATAGATGGTTGCTGCATCAAGTTTATCCTGTTGAGCCTGATCGGTGAAAGTCCGTTTGTCTGTTAGAGCCCAACCGGCTTTCTCATTGAAGCGATAACCCTCATACCACCATCCGTCAAGCACAGAGAAGTTCAGAACTCCGTTCATCTCGGCTTTCTCACCTGACGTACCCGATGCCTCGAGAGGGCGTGTAGGAGTATTGAGCCAGATATCCACACCTGTTACAAGGCGTTTGGCTACAATCATATTGTAATCTTCAAGGAAAATTATCTTGCCAAGGAACTCCGGCATGCGTGAGATCTCCATGATACGCTTGATGAGTCCCTGACCTGCACCATCGGCAGGATGAGCCTTACCCGAGAAGATGAACTGTACGGGGAACTGCTCATTATTAACAATCTTGGACAGACGCTCGAGATCTGTGAAAAGCAGATGCGCGCGTTTGTATGTCGCGAAGCGGCGGGCGAAGCCAATGATAAGCGCATTCGGATTGATCTTGTCAACAATCTTCATTACTGAAGACGGATCTCCCTGATTTGCCAGCCATTTTTCTTTGAAGTCGCGCTTCACAAAGTTTATGAATTTGTTCTTCATGCGCATGCGCATCTCCCAGATTTCCTCATCTTTAACCTTGAAGATACCCTTCCAGTTCTCAGGATTGTCTGCATGTTCGAACACTTCCGGGCCAAGTTTCTCCATATAGAACTCCTTCCATTCGGAAGCTGCCCATGTCGGCATATGAACACCATTGGTCACATAACCCACATGGCTCTCCTGCCAGTTATATCCTTTCCAGATACCGGCAAACATCTTTTTCGACACTTCGCCGTGAAGCCAGCTCACACCGTTGGCTTCCTGGCATGTGTTCAGAGCGAAGACACTCATTGAGAAGCGCTCGTTGGTATTGGGATTCTCACGCCCCATGTTCATGAGATCGTTCCAGGATATACCAAGTTTTGCCGGATATTCTCCCATATATTTTCCGAACAGACCCTCGTCGAAGTAGTCATGGCCTGCGGGAACAGGAGTATGAACGGTATAGAGGCTTGAGGCACGTACAAGCTCCAGAGCTACATTGAAATCAAGTTTCTGCTCCTGAACATAGTCTACAAGGCGCTGAAGGTTAAGCAATGCCGCATGACCTTCGTTACAGTGATACAGCTCACTCTTGATGCCAAGTTTCTTCAGCATCAGCACACCGCCTATACCGAGAAGGTATTCCTGTTTGATACGGTTCTCCCAGTCGCCACCATAAAGCTGGTGAGTAATAACACGGTCGAACTCCGAATTCATATCAAAGTCCGTATCCATCAGATACAGGTTCATGCGACCGACATTCACACGCCATACATGGCTATAGATCGTGCGTCCGGGGAAAGGAACTTCAAGTATCATAGGACGGCCGTTCTCTTCAAGCACCTGCTCGATGGGAAGCTGATTGAAGTTCTGCGCCTCATAGTTGGCTATCTGCTGACCATCTACACTCAACGACTGCGTAAAATAGCCGAAACGATACAGGAAGCCTACGGCAGTCATTGGCACACAGCTGTCAGACGCTTCCTTTATATAGTCACCGGCAAGCACACCGAGACCACCTGAATATATTTTCAGAGCATTACACAGACCATACTCCATCGAGAAATAGCTTATCGAAGGAAGATCCTTGCGCATCGGTTTAGCCATATATGTCTTGAACATATCATATACATGCGCGATGCGGTCCATCAGTTCCTTGTCAGCCATAATCTCTTCCATTCGCTCGGTAGAGAGATGCTGGATAAGAATTACAGGATTTTCACCTGATGAACGCCAGAGATCGGGATTAAGATCACGGAAAAGCGCTTTGGCTTCGCTATTCCATACCCACCATAGATTCTTGGCAAGTTCCTCGAGCTTTTTAAGCTTTGAGGGGAGCTCGGAAGTAACGGTCAGATCTCTCCATGTAGGAGCATTGGTATTGCTAACTTGAAGTTTCATAATTTAGCGTTAGAGTTTTTTAGATTTTTCTTAAACAATTATTTGGGCGAAATCGAAAAGCATCGTGCCGCTTATCAAACATCCGGCTTAATAAGCCCTACGTTTTGCAGCCTCGTCGAGGGCTTTTCTGAACGATTTTATATAATAAGTTATGAAATAGCTCCATTCCGCACGTTCAGCAGTCTCACGGGCTGCCTTCGAAGCCTTTTCCCGGGTTTCAGGATTCGCATCTGCCAGGGAACGGAAATCGGAAGCAAGGCGGTGGACAACATCGTTATAATTGGAATCCGTCCTTGAAATGACTTCCACACCGCTCGACTGAAATCCGTTACGGTCTTCCGACAGAATCCATTGTCCGAAGCCTGAGAGCGTTGTAGTCACAGTCGGAACACCGAATGCCACACTCTCCAGAGGAGTATACCCCCACGGTTCATAATACGATGGGAAAGCGGTGGCATCGACTCCGGCAAGTATATCATAATAATCCTTATTGAACACACCATCCGTTCCGTTAAGATAGCATGGCACATATATAACCTGCACCGGAGCATCGGGGGTTGCGTTCGTATCAGCGAAACCAAGTTGACGGATCCTGTTCAGGATAGGATCATCATATGGATTGTTAACAGCATGAGTGATAACCGGCTCTGAAAGCGGCTCGCGCGAAACACCGGTCTCATCCGACGATAAGCGTGCGAGAAGATCGGCACGCGGTTCCTTTACCCATGCAGGCACAAGTATGAAAGCCAGAACCTTACGCGAGGGAGAGTGTTGCTCCAGGAGTTTTAGAGATTCCAGAAACACATCGATACCCTTGTTGCGGTATTCACAGCGCCCTGAAGTTGCCACTATAAACGCATCTTCGGGCATATGGATGCCTGTAAGAGCATATGCAACATTAAGCAATGCCTCTCGCGCCACTTGACGGGCACGGCGGGCTCTGTTCTTGACAGGTGCGAGGTCTCCCTGAAATCCGTTGGGAGTAACTACATCCGGACGCTTGTCGAGCAGTTGTTCACATTCAGTGGCGGTCACATCACTGACCGTAGTAAAGCAGTCCGCTGCATGCGCGGCCGCCTTTTCTACGGAGTGTTTACTCTCCATATTGAGTTCGCGCGCCATCTGATCACCATTATATGCGTGAAGATAATCATACAACGGTTTACCGTTTCCGCAGATGCTGCGTCCGATAGAAGTCGCATGCGTCGTGAATATCGTACCTACATACGGAACTTTCCACCGGGTATACAGCAGTCCCATGCCGGTGGTCCACTCATTGAAATGAGCGAGAACATTCTTGTGAAGCAGTCGCTTGTGATTGCAGATACTCTCTATCACCACGCCGGCCGCCAGAGCAAAGCAGCACCCTTCATCATAGTCTCCATATCCGTGCAGCGAATCTACGCCATAACGTTTCCACATCTCACCATAATAGTAATCTTTCAGCTTATACATGCCGTCAAATTTCACCAGAACCACTATTGGCTTTCCGGGAATATTCCAGCGTCCTACCCGAACTGAAATACCTTCGGGAAGTTCGGCCTTCTCTTTCCACTGTCGCAAAATAGATGGTACTTCTGTAAAATATGGTGAGGGATTCTCTTCTGTCCAGACATCGGGACCGATAAATATAGTTTTATCCTTGTAAAGATTCTGTAAGGTGAGAGCCTTGGTTGACAACACAGTATATATGCCACCGACCTTATTGCAGACCTCCCAGCTCGTTTCGAAAATCAAATCAAGGTTTACAGTCTCGAGGTTCATAGTTTAATAAAGATTTTTCAATTCAATTCTGTTTTACACCGCAAAGGTAGTGATATTTTTTGAATTATGCACGAAAAAATGTACTAAATTTTGTATCAGGCTTATTTTTATCGCAATTTTAACTAATTACATCCTTTCTTTCTTTTACTATTATCGAAGCCGGCAATGGTGATTCTTAGGAATTCACTCCCTTAACTGAATCATTGTATTCAACACACTTGAAACAGTAATAATAGTCTATATAACCTGAAACTTGCGTATTTAGGAAATTTTAGTAACTTTGCATACCATATACACGGAATGTCGTCTTAATTACAGCCGACTTATGATGATTTAAACAAATGCTCATATGACTATCGCCAGGTGATTATACATTTTATCGCAACCCCGCGATTATATAAGTAATTTATTTACTCTCGCGACATTTATTTAGAGATACGTTCTATCAAAAAATCTTTATTCCATAAAGACAACAAATAAGAAATAAAATATTTGATATTGTATGAGTACAATCATCAATGGAACGGCTTCTCTCCTCAGGTTCCGATCCGCAACCGAAGATGCTGAATCCTGCACAGATAGAAAATATTCGGAATACCCTGCATATTCGGGCAATGATCTCGGTCTCACAATAACTGACAGCAGGACATTCCATCTGCGCCTTTGGGCTCCTACTGCTGAAAAAGTCTCGCTTAAAATTTATAATGTCCCGGTTGGAGGTATACCTGCACAGGAAATAGAAATGTCTGAGGCAGAATGCGGCACATGGAGTACATCCTTACCTTCATCGGTAACAGGAAAATACTATACCTACTCCATATTCACTGACAGCAAATGGCTTCATGAAACACCCGGAATATGGGCAAAAGCAGTTGGCGTTAACGGAATGCGGGCTGCATTTATTGATCTCGCGGCAACCGACCCGGATGGTTGGAAAAACGATAAAGGCCCATCAATCAAAAATATAACCGATGCCATCATATATGAGATACATCACCGTGATTTCTCAGTCCACCCCTCTTCGGGCATTGCAAATAAAGGCAAATTCCTCGCTCTCACAGAATCCGCGACCCGAAACCCCGCCGGGCTATCTACCGGCATAGACCATCTCATTGATCTAGGTATCACTCACGTCCATATCATGCCTTCATTCGACTTCAACAGTCTTGATGAGACCACCATCCCATCCGACATATATAACTGGGGATACGATCCGCAGAATTATAATGTACCTGAGGGCACATACTCTACCGATCCTTTTGACCCGTCTGTCCGTATAACGGAAATGAAGCGGATGATCAAAGCACTGCACGACAAAGGCATCGGAGTTATTATGGATGTCGTTTACAATCACACTGCATCTATAGACGAATCCAATTTCTCGCTGACAGTTCCGGGATATTACTACAGACGGCACCCGGATGGTTCATACAGCAATGCCTCCGGATGTGGTAACGAAACTGCATCCGAACGTCAGATGATGCGCGATTTCATTGTGAAATCGGTAAAATACTGGACACAGGAATATCATATTGACGGATTCCGTTTTGACCTTATGGCAATTCACGATATCGAAACCATGAACAAAGTCGTAGCTGAACTGAAAGAAGTCAACCCCGACATACTCATATATGGTGAGGGATGGACTGCCGGCGTCTCTCCCCTACCGCCCGAACACCGCGCACTGAAAGAAAATATCGCCAGATTAAAGGGTGTCGCCGTATTTTCCGACGACATACGCGATGCTGTAAAAGGACATTATTCCGATTCTGCCGACAAAGGATTCGCTTCCGGGAAACCGGGTCTTGAGGAAACAATAAAAATCGGTATCGTTGCTTCAACCGCCCACCCTCAGGTTGATTATTCAAAAGGGAATAACTCGAAATTCCCGTATGCATCTTCCCCTACACAGATTATTAACTATGTATCATGCCACGACGACCTCACTTTAACCGACAAACTGCGCCTGTCTATGCCGCATGCGACAGACGAAGAACGCATGAGGGTAGCACGTCTGGCTCAGACCATAATTCTAACTTCACAAGGTACACCTTTCATGTTGGGAGGAGAGGAAATTTTTCGAGACAGAAAAGGACATCACAACACATATAAGTCACCCGACAGCATAAATGCCATCGATTGGAATTTAAAAACATCGAATGAGAGCCTATACAATTATTATCGTGAACTGATTGCCCTACGCAAAATGCATCCGGCTTTCCGGATGACTACAGCCGACGACATTGCAGAACATATCAATTTTGATTTCTCCGAACCCAATCTTATCGGATATACAATTGCAGGACACGCAAACGGCGATGAATGGGGAGAAATTAAAATCATATTCAACGGTCGGGATACCGATGCCGTAATACAGCTTAATATCGGAGATTGGACGCTGATTGCTTTCGACGGAAATATCAATCATACCGGACTGAAGCATTCCGACGGAACAGCTATGACAACAAAAGGTGGTAGCGTTACAATTCCCCGCCGATCTGCATTTATTGCAGTCCGTCCATGATAAAACTCATACCGCCATCTGTTTCCCGCTTACACAATTAATTTCAATATCCGATATTCTCCGCCAACACAGCCGCAGCCGACATATATGCCGATAATGTGCGTGATTTTAAAAGAACCTTCAATTGTTTACGCGGAAAAGATGAGCCGAAATAGTCCCAGAAAGGTTTGAGCTTCGTCAGTATCTGTGTATCACCACAAAGATGTGAACTATAATATCCACACAAAGAAGAATGTAGACTCAGTATGTGAGCCCGCCGTTTCACATCAGACCATTCCTCACCTGACATATACTCAACGAAAAGCGACGGACGGCGCAGCAATCCTCTCCCGACCATAATTCCCTTCACATCAGGATATCGTGTATGTATATTGACTATATCCTCAGTCGAGTAAATCTCTCCGTTGAATATAACCGGATGATGAATCTTCGCGATAAAATCACCTAACTGATCGAAATACAAATCACCGGAATACTGTTGACAAGCTGTGCGCGGATGAATTGTAACATGATCCACAGGCATAGAATTGATAATGTCTGCACATTCCATCCAATCCCTGACAGAATCAACACCGAAGCGCATCTTAATCGAAAAATGCATTCCTTCAATCTCAGTCATCCGGCAGCATATCTCCTCTAATGCACCGGGGTTATTCAAAAGCCCCGCTCCCCTTCCCTTGTGAACCTGCGGAGGGAACGGACAACCGGCATTCAGATTCAAATTACTGTAACCGCATGCTGCTACAGCCTCTGCCAGTCGGGCGAACTCGTCTCCATCACGCGCAATCACCTGAGGGATAACATTTATGCCGGAATTAAGAGGAGACATGATATCGCGCATATCCCGACTACGAGGTTCACCTTTCTCCATTCTGACAAAAGGAGTAAAATATACTACACCCTCATCTGCTCCAAGCGGAAAAAGCGCAGCATGAAAATGTCTGAACGGCGCCTCGGTCAATCCCTGCAGAGGCGCCGCCATCAGTTTGAACTCAGATTTTACGCTACGGGATATCATACTCCCGCAAAAGTACTAAAAAGTTATGAATTACGATAACTCAATTATTTTGTTACAGCGGGAGCTATGGCCGACTCACGCGAAAACACAAGATCCTTATCGCTCTTTCCGATCTCACATTTCATCAGATTACCTTTAACCTTAATATCGTCAATCTTATTGATATCGGTAAACATATTCTGCGCTGCGCGATTTATCTGTTGTGTAGCCAGAACTACTGCGGCCGGCTTGAGCTTTGTCGCTACCGAACTATCCTCACCGGTCATAACATTATAATTCATCTGAACTCCCTCCGGATCAACGTCCGTCGACAGCGACGTCGCATCAAGACTGATGATCAATTCATCGTCATCCTTTGCCTGATATACTCCGGTTATCATTGCAATACCGGTAGCGGTGATTGTGAGAGGTGTCTGAATGGAATCGTTGAAAGGCATCGTATTTTCAACGGTAATCATAGCGCTCATTGTTACATTGCCCTCCGTGGATGTACTTCCTTTGGAAAAACTCATTACTCTTACGGCAGTTGCCTTGGCTGCTCCCGTATCAAGAATGCGTTCCGTATTTCCTGTCCATTCTCCCTGAATCGAATTAGCGAGCTTCTCGCTTGAATCACAAGAGGTAAGCATTGTCGCCCCCAGCAGACCTGCACATATCAGCAAATATATTTTTTTCATAATAAAAAAGTTTGATTATAAATTTATAACACATTAATTTCCGATAGGTTCACCGTCGTTTGGCGATCTCGAATACATTCGTTACTTTTGTCTCAGAATAAATCCATACCGACTGTTTTAAACGAGTATCATCCATGAACATATCATCCATGAACAGCATTCATCATCCCTCTATACTGCAGCGTGTCAAAAAAATCGGACTCCTACCTAAAATTATTATTGCTATAGCTGCCGGAATTGGAGCCGGGTATATATGTCCGATATGGCTTGCACGTATTTTTGTAACATTCGATGCCATATTCAGTCAATTTCTGGGATTCTGCATCCCTCTGATCATAATAGGATTCGTTGCTCCGTCCATAGCCGATCTCGGAAATAAAGCCGGCAAAATGCTTTTGGCGACAGCGCTTCTCGCCTACCTGTTCACACTCGGTGCCGGATTCCTGTCATACTTCACCGGAGAAATTTTCTTTCCAAGGCTTATTTCTCCCATGGAATATGTAGCAGACGACTCATCATCTGCCACAATTACTCCTTACTTTTCCATAGAAATGCCACCGCTGATGCCGGTTATGTCAGCACTACTGATCTCGTTCATTCTCGGATTAGGATGCGCCTTCCTTACATCCGGAACTATAAAAAGTTGTCTCGACGAGCTTCGCGATATTATCATGAAAGTAATCGGTAAAGTGATTATACCACTTCTGCCGCTCTATATTTTCGGAATTTTCCTTGATATGACCCTCACCGGAGAAGTAGCCGAAGTGATGAACACGTTCATTAAGATAATCGCCGTAATCTTCGGACTGCATATCTTCGTACTCGTGCTTCAATACACTATAGCGGCACCATTCTCACAGGGTAGTAAAAATCCGCTGCGGCTACTGTGGACAATGATGCCGGCCTACTTCACTGCACTCGGCACACAGTCCTCAGCCGCCACCATTCCTGTGACCCTGAAGCAAACCGTAAATATGGGAGTTGACAAAGATATAGCAGGCTTCACAGTTCCCCTCTGCGCTACTATCCACATGTCAGGCAGCACACTGAAACTCGTTGCATGCGGCCTGGCGCTGATGATGACACGCTCCATGCCCTACGACACCTCAATGTTCGCCGGCTTCATATCCATGCTCGGCGTAACGATTATAGCAGCCCCCGGAATTCCCGGGGGCGCAGTGATGGCCTCGCTCGGGCTATTCACATCTATGCTCGGATTTTCAGAATCCGATTGTGCATTGATGATCGCCCTATATATCGCAATGGATTCGTTCGGAACGGCATGCAACGTAACCGGCGATGGCGCTATATCAATAATAATAGGAAAAATATTCGGTAAAAAACGTTAACCGTAACTTACCGTCTCAACATGTGTAGAACCGTGTGAAAGCGCGGATTGTATAAAGGTGGTCGGCAACAGCTGCCGTTTCACGACACGAGTGCATCGCCCACTGTGGGGCACCCATATCGACACCACGCACAGGAATCTGCGAAGTAAGTATATTGCCGAGTGTGGAACCACCTGCTATATCGCTATGGTTCACGAACATCTGCACCGGCACACCAGCCTCTTCACAAATAACCTTGAATACGGCCGCTGAATCAGCATCCGTCATATACTTGCAATTGGCATTTACCTTTACAACCGGTCCACCCCCTAATACCGGATGATTTGTCGGATCATGTTTTGACTCGTAATTCGGATGAATGGCATGGCCATTGTCAGCCGATACCATAAACGAATTTGCAACAGCGCGACAGTAGCTCTCCTCATTACCCCCCAATGCAATGTTTATACGCTCTATTATATTGCGAAGTATAGGTGAGGCTGCCCCCTGCTTCGTACCCGAACCGGTCTCCTCGTTGTCGAATACAGCCATGATACGCGTCATCTTCTGAACGGAACCTGCGCTGTCAGTCAGAGCCTTGAACGCACAATGAACCATCTCGAGATCATCTATTCGGCCGGAAGATATAAATTCTTCGTTGACACCGAACAATACCGCCGGGGTCGTATCGTAAAGCGTCAGGTCATAGTCGAGAATCTGATCCGCATCAATACCCAGTTCACGGGCAAGTAGATTGAGAATATAGTTTTTCTTCTCTCCGGCTTCGGATAAAATAGCCATAACCGGAAGCATGTCACGCTGCTTCGAAAGAGGATTTCCTTCGTTTACCGCACGGTTGAAGTGTATGGCAAGATGAGGAATAGTCAGCAGCGGACGATCAAATTTCACGAAACGCGCCACTGGCTCAAGAGCCGATTTCCCCCGGAGCATCACTCTACCGGCCAGCGACAGAGGACGGTCAAACCACGTATAAAGGATCGGACCGCCATAAACCTCGGTATTGAGTTTCAGAACATTACCGGAACATACCATCTCACAATCCGGTTTTACCCTGAAACCCGGAGAATCACTATGAGCGCAGATGATCTTATAACCGTCCTCCGGACGGCCCAGCCCGGCTACGAAAGCGAACAAAGCCGAGTGGTTTTTTACCACATAATAACGCCCCCCTGGTTCGATATTCCATGCGTCAGCCATGCTGAGCTCGCGGAATCCAAGAGCGTCCAAACGCGATCGCAGGTTTTTAACCGCCAGAAAATTACAAGGTGAAGTATTCAAAAACTTCAATAGGTCAGAGGTATTCTCATGCATGGTTGGGAAATGGTATTAGTGAGTCTATTAATCATTTATAACTTGTTCCGTCTCATCCGCTTCGCCGGTTTCTTCTGTCGATTCGGAATCGGATTCCGTAGCTTCAGAACCCTCTTCGGGCACAACGTCATCGTCGGTAGTCGGCTCATCATCGGATATCACAGCCGGCCCGGAAGATCCGGCAGGAGTATCAGTATATCCTCCGCGTGCTCCCGCACGTGAACCGAAGGGAGGTTCCTTCATAAGTTCGAGCATATCCGACGATACATCGAACACATCTGCCGGCGATAACGGACGCAGAGGTTCCAACCATCGGAATTGCGAAAGGTAAAAGAGATTCTTTTTAGCTATATACAAAGGGGTCGTTGTGCCGGACGACTCGGGCCAGCATTTCATACGCTGTATCGTCTGATTTACAAAATCCACCGACATGAAAGAACATTGCAGATTTGCAATCTTATTATATGTGGAATCAGCCTCTTCCGGAAGGAAAACCGCCTCCACGTTTCCGCTGATATCAAGATGCTTCAAGGCTCCGTTTTCAAAAAAGGCATCCATCTCCTTTCCCGTAAGCTGATTGTAAAATTCTTCATCTACCCATTCCGCCATAAATGCAAATTCTGGGAATTTCGCCCAGTCTGCCGTACTGTCATTCATATGCACCTGGATAACATTCCCGAAAATCTGTTTGTTTTCATTCCACACCACCGGATGATAATGCATATACATCATGGAATCCCGCTGTACGAAAGTCATCGAATCGCACAAACCCTGAAGATCGGAACGATAAAACCGCACATGTGGAGCTGCGATTATATGATGAGTTGTATCTGCAGGAATCGTTACGGAGTCATTGACCGCCATCGCCGGAATTATTGACAGAAGCGTACGTATTGTATCGGCATGCAGATAAAGCGTATCCCCGGAAGTTGAAAACTCCTTGGCCAGAGCCCGTCCGGTAACCATCGCGCTATCTGCAACCTCAAAATAATAACCATAGTTGCCGCATAGCATCACTTTACTTGCTGTATCGGTAAGCTCTATATTACCGAAGGCCTCACCAAAACCTAAGTTTTTATCATAATAGAGCGTATCTCCCGTTAAAGTGTTACCATTGCTTGCAACCACTGTCGAACGGCGATACAGGTCGGCCTGCGATGTCTCGGTGTTATATACGCCTCGGTCCGTATATATGATCCCTTCAGATGCTATAATCGTTGAAGTAGTATCAAGAATCGCGATATGCGTAAATGTATTGTAAAGCATATCGTCTGTATATATTTCAAGAGTATCATTGTCCGAAAGACTTGTCAGACGGACATTTTCACGAAACAATGCATCTTTAGTTGTCGGACTGTACTCTCCATAGCGCGAATCAAGCCGGTTATCACGGTCCGTCAATACTCCTCCTACCTCATAATAACCCAAATCTATCTCCATATCATAGTTGAAGATATCGGTTTCAAGAGTTACATCGCGGTTTATCAGCCGGACCTTCTTTCCCGGATCAGCATACAGTATCGCCAATTGTGTGGAATCTGAATAATCAAGTTGATCGGCAAATACAAAGAGCGTATCTCCCTGCTCCATCCTTACGTTACCGAAGGCCTGCAGCGAACCGGGATTGTCATAGAAATGGGCGCTGTCACAGAACATGTACATATCTGCCCTCCGGAATTCCACGTCGCCTACTACGATCTGATAATCATGTCCTTCTACAGCGCGCAACTCGTTGGCACGCTCCAGAAACACACGGTCGTTCATATACCGGTTTGCAGTTGGAATCGTAGGACGAATTGCCACAGTGTCCGGTTGTCGCAGCGTACGGGGAACCTTACGGTCTGTCTGCATTGTTCCCTGCGCATTCGACGCACCGAAAAGCGAAGCGAATACAATCCCCGCTGCCATCGCGTAACCAACCCATAGCCCTCTCCTGCCTGAATTATGGCGCGAAGATTTCATATGTGCATCAGCTCGCATGCCTACGATAAGCTTTATTTTCTGATTTTAAGCCAACCTTCATGCTCGAATTCACAGTCAATCCAGTTGTCCTCGATTTTAACGTAAGTATCTTTTATCTTTTTCTCGATCCAGTCAGATACAAGTTTCTGACGGGCCGAATTCTCATACATCCCTTTCAGAACCTGATAATCATCCGAGAGGCTGGCTTTATGAGGTTCAATACGTGCCGTGAGCTTTACCATAGCGACTATATCACGGTTCAATTTCGGATCCTTCATTATAAACGGTTCTGATATATCGCCTACCTGCATATCGTTCACAACTTTAGCCACCTCCTGTGGAAGCTGCGCCATTTCGAAACGGCTTGAATTGTTTTCGGGATTCACCATCCGGCCGTGATTATTTCGTGTATCCTTATCCTGCGACACATATGTCGCTTCCTCGAACGTATATTTTCCGTCCAGAATCAGTGTACGCAAGGAATCCAGGCGTGACACCGCCACTGTAAGTTCTGCCTCAGATACCTTCGGACGCAGAAGTATATGGCGCGTATTCACACGATCGCCACGCTTTTCTATCAGCTGAATAATATGGTAGCCGAACTGCGACTCCACAATCTTCGAGGCCTTCTTGGGATCATTAAGGTTAAATGCCACTGCCGCATACTCCGGATCAAGGCTACCGCGGCCCGAAAAACCGATTTCGCCCCCACGCACACTTGATCCATCCTCGCTATGCAGGATTGCAAGGGTCGAGAACTGTGCCTCGCCGCTGTTAACACGATCGGCATAGTCGCGCAGACGGGCCTTTATATCATCGATCTCCTGCTGAGGAATCTTCGGGTTTATTGTTATTATCTCTGTCTCAACCTGAAGAGGGATATATGGAATGGAATCCTCTGGCAGATTATTGAAATACTTACGCACATCAGAGGGTGTCACCTTCAGATTTTTAGTAATATCCCGCTGTACCTGTGCAACCCTATACTGATTACGCATGCTTTCTGTCATCTGCTGCCGAAATTCGGCCATGGGCTTGCGGAAGTACTCCTCTACCTTTTCCTGTGATCCGAGATTGCTGATCAGATAATTGATACGGGCATCAACCTGCTGGGCAACCAACGATTCGTGAACCTCTACAGTATCTATGTCCGCCTGATGAAGAAACAACTTCTCGATGGCAAGCTGTTCGGGAATCACACAATATGGATCTCCCTTGACGGGCGTCTTCTCGTACAGCATCTGCTGATATGCTTCCTCAATCTCACTCTTATATATAGGCTGATCACCTACCATCCATGCAACCTCTTCGATTACATTATTATTTGCTGCAAAAGCTGCAAAAGCGATCGCGCAACCGGCTATGGCAAAAGTAATATGTTTCAGTTTCACTATCTTAAACGGAATTTAGTTACTATAATTTCAAGAGGAGAGAGAAAGGCGCGACATGTACACAATCTGCAAAGCCACAACATTCAAACCACAAAGTTAATGTTTCTTTTTCAATTCACAACAAACATTAAAGTTAACCTATGTAAATAATTTATCATGCATCGCAATCCGGATAGAATATTGATGCATCCGTCTCTCGATGACCCGCTCCAACCATATCTCCAGTAAAATTGCCCCTGCCAGACACAATTATGCGGCAGAAACCGGTTAATACCGGTCCTGCCGCATAATCTGATAGTTTTCCATTCCGGCACCCTGCTCCGGCAGTTACGTCTCGGGAAACAATGCATCCGTCAGTGCATTGAGCGCACCCACCTTATCCTCGGCTTTCACGAGGAAAGAAATGTTATAGTTCGAACCACCATATGATATCATACGCACTGGAATATCACGCAAGGCATCGACAGCCTTTGCTTCAAAACCGCGGTTATGCCACTCAAGATCACCCACCACGCATATAATCACCATATCGTAATCGACCGTGACCGTGCCTATTTCCTTAAGCTCGTCAATTATATGCTCGAGCTTAAGAGGATTATCTATGGTAACGGAAATGCCGACCTCTGAAGTGGCAATCATATCGATCGGGCGCTTGTAATTGTCGAAAATTTCGAATACACGATGGATAAACCCGGATGCCATAAGCATGCGCGAGGATTTTATTTTTACCGCTATCACGCCATCTTTGGCTGCTACCGACTTTATACTGCGGGAATGCACGGTATTGTATATAAGCGTACCTCTCGCAGTCGGATCCATAGTGTTCAGTACCCTTATCGGAATATTATTGAACTTGGCTGGCATCACACAGGTAGGATGCAGAATCTTCGCTCCGAAATATGCCAGTTCGGCTGCCTCGTCGAAATGCAGCTCTGCTACCGGAGTGGTACGGTTCACGAAGCGCGGATCATTATTGTGCATTCCGTCGATATCTGTCCATATCTCAATTTCGGCTGCATGTATGGCCGCTCCGATAAGGGAAGCTGTCAGGTCACTGCCCCCGCGTTGCAGATTATCTATTCCGCCGGTTGAATTACGGCATATGAATCCTTGGGTCACAAACAGGTCCGCATCAGGATGATGTTCTATCATCGGACATAGAATCTCGGTTATATAATCTATATCAGCCTCTCCGTTCTCATCAGTACGCATGAATTCAAGCGCCGGAAGCCATACGCAGTTTATTCCCTGCTCCTTCATATACAGCTCCATCATCGCTGTCGACATCAGCTCCCCTTGTGCGAGAATAATCTTTTCATCGCTCGCTTCAAAATTATCGTGAGCCAACGAACGGAGCAACGCGAACGATTCGTCAAGTCTCTCGGTCGCCATACGGAGCATTTCCGGATCGGAATAAAGCTCCGCAATCACTCCGCGGTAGCGGTTTTCAAGATTATTGATTGTATCCTTGGCGCCATTCACATTTTTACGGGACAGATAATCTGCTATCTCCACCAGAGTATTGGTCGTACCCGACATAGCGGAGAGAACTATTATGTTTCTTCCACGTCCGCGAACAAGCTCCGCCACATCCTTTATCCTCTGGGCACTCCCGACAGAAGTGCCGCCGAATTTCAAAACCTTCATATTCTTTTACAAATACTTCTTTTATCTAAATGCTATCCCCTGCCCGTCCCGACAGTGAAAATCACTAATATACTATAAGTTCCTTCCCCTCGCACCGCATCACCCTCGCCGGATATTGATCAACCAGCTGAAGATTGTGCGTTGCCATAACCACAGCCGTTCCCTGATCCGCTATCTCATGAAGCGATCTTACGATGCTGTCGCCAGTCTGAGGGTCAAGATTACCAGTAGGCTCGTCGGCAAGAATAAGTTTCGGATTGTTAAGAAGCGCTCTGGCTATTACTATGCGCTGCTGCTCCCCGCCCGACAGTTCATGGGGCATCTTGTAAGACTTGTTACTCATCCCTACCCGCGATAATACCTCTTCGATACGATCCTCTTTTTCACTACGGTCATGCCAGCCGGTAGCATCGAGAACAAACTTAAGGTTTTCGAACACATTACGGTCTGTCAGCAGCTGAAAATCCTGAAACACGATCCCTATGCTGCGCCGCAGCATAGGGATATCTTTCCGGCGAATATTCACCAGATCATAATCCATCACCCGTGCGCAGCCCGAATACAGCGGAATCTCGGCATACATTGACTTCAGCAAACTTGACTTACCGCTTCCTACCTTTCCGATAAGATAAGCGAACTCACCCTCGGAAAGCCGGAGATCCACATGCTTTAGAACTACAAGCTCCTTTCGCAGAATCTCCACATCCTTATAGTCGATTACATTCATTTCCGTTGAAATATCTTTTTACCGGGGACAACTACCTCTCATACCCGGATTAAACTACAAATTTAACCCATCTTGAACCAACATAAGAGAGAGGGACAGTATGTTAACATTATTTTAACATTAATTCACTCCAATCCATCCGCGACAGGCATTTAAGTCGAAAAAAAACTCGCCGTTAAATTGCATTAATCAATTATATACGTTAATTTTGCATCTTGAAATATAATGCATAACAGATTATAACAACATAAAAACACTTCATTTTATGCAAGTTACGCTTGAAAAGACCGGCGATCTCGAAGGTCGCATCAAGGTCGAAGTAAACCAGAGCGATTACATCGACAAAGTTAATCAGGAACTCAAAGAGATAGGGCGCAACCGGGTTATCCCCGGATTCCGCAAAGGTCACGTAAGCCTTGACCAGCTCCGTCGCCGTTTCGGCAAAGAAGTCAAGAGCCACGTACTCAACGAAGAAGTTTACCGCGCTGTAATCGATTACATCCGCGAGAACAAACTTGATATCCTCGGCGAACCCCTCCCCGTTGCCGTACAGGAAATCAGCCTCGATCAGCCCGATTACACATTCGAATATGAAGTAGGCCTCGCTCCCGAAATCAACGTCGAGCTCAACGATCAGGTAACAATCCCATACTACACCATCAATGTCGACGACAAAATGGTGAACGACCAGGATCTGGCCCTCCGCGAACGCTTCGGCGCACAAGTCCCCGGCGAGCAGGTTGACGCCAAAGCTCTTGTAAAAGGTGCAATCATGCAGCTTAACGAAGACGGCACCGTCAAAACTGACGAAGGCGCAATTCAGGTAATCGACGGAATCGTGGCTCCCATGTACTTCAAGGACAAAGAACAGGCAGCACTCTTCGCCGATAAGAAAGTTGGCGACAAGGTTCGCTTCAACCCCTGGAAAACATGCGAGGGCAATGCAGCAGAACTTTCGTCAATGCTCCACATCAGCAAGGAACAGGCACCCGAGATGAAAGACGACTTCGAAATGGCGATTTCCGAAATCATCGTTCTCAAGCCTGCTGAGCATGGAGAGGAATTCTACAAAGAAGTATTCCCCGGCGGCGCAAACATCACCAACGAAGAAGAATACTTTGCCGAACTCCGAAAAATGATTGCAGCACAGCTTGCACCCAACAGCGAACGCCTCTTCAGCCGCGATGCCCACAATGTAATCCTCGATACATTCGGTAACTTCGACCTCCCTGCCGAATTCCTGAAAAAATGGCTCGTGGCACGCAACGCAGAGCTTACCGAGGAGAATGTAAACGCAGAATTCGAAAACATGGTCCCCGGCATAAAATGGGAACTTCTCCAAGGCAAAATCGCACAGAACCTTGATATAAAGGTTACCGAAAACGATCTGCTCGACTTTGCAAAAGCTGTGGCATACCAGCAGTTCATGCAGTATGGCATGACCAATATGGACGACGAAACCCTCACCAACTATGCACGACGCATTCTTGAAGACAAAAACTACGGACGTCGTCTTCGCGAGGAACTCGCCGACCGAAAGATGTTCAATGCTATACGTGCAAAAGTTCATCTTGATGAGAAAAACGTAAGTCTCGATGAATTCAAAGCAGTTGCTGAAGCCAAGTAATTCAAACTTATCTTCGACATAAAAATTGTGCGGTCACGCCATGTGGATTTCCACAGTGCGACCGCACATTTTTCATGTCGCGGATGTTAGAAATAAACAACACATACGCCACGTTTGAGTTCAGCGACACCCATACATACATTTTTTCTCTTATTTTTGGAGGAATTCGCAAAAAATGTATTATCTTTGAGTTAGATTTGCAATCGAAATAATGTCGTTGCGGTTTGCGCATCAGACATATCCGAAAGCAGAATACTCCAATAAGAAAAAGAAACAACAAAAAGATATGACAGAATTCAACAAAAACGACTTCCGTAATTATGCCGTTAAACATCTCGGCATGAACGGACTGGCCCTTGACCAGTTCACATCCGCAACTGAAAGTTCCATTCGTTCGAGCTACATATCGCCCACCATCATCGAGGAGCGTCAGCTTAATGTAGCTCAGATGGATGTTTTCTCACGCCTTATGATGGATCGCATCATATTCCTCGGGACAGAAGTCAACGACTATACCGCAAATGTAATACAGGCACAGCTCCTGTATCTTGATTCGGCAGACCCGGGTAAAGACGTATCAATATATATCAACTCCCCCGGCGGATCCGTATATGCAGGTCTCGGGATATACGATACCATGCAATACATAAGCTCCGATGTAGCCACTATCTGCACCGGTATGGCAGCATCAATGGCAGCCGTACTCCTCGTAGCCGGAACAACCGGAAAACGCTTCGCGCTCAACCACTCGAGAGTGATGATCCACCAACCGATGGGAGGCGCGCAGGGTCAGGCATCCGACATCGAGATTACAGCACGCGAAATACAGAAACTAAAAAAAGAACTCTACAATATAATTGCCGATCACTCAGGTCAGCCATTTGAAAAGGTAGAGCGAGACTCAGACCGAGACTATTGGATGACAGCCCAGGAAGCTAAAAATTACGGAATGATTGACGATGTGCTTTTAAAAGCACGCCACTGATTCCCGGGAAAGGATTATAATAAATGGCTAAGAAAAAAGTTGAATGCTGCGCCTTCTGCGGACGTCCGGCCAACCAGTCGGAAGTCATGATTCCGTCGGGAATCAATCCCGATGTATTTCTATGTGCTGAATGCGCCGATGCCATCCACGAAATCCTCGGAGAATTCCGCGGAACCGACAAAAATGGCAAAAACAGCGGCAAAGGAAATACCCCGGCTCTGAAAGAGATTCCGAAACCGAAAGAAATCTGTAAGTTTCTTGACCAATATGTGATAGGTCAGGAGAGCGCTAAGCGTTATCTATCGGTTGCGGTGTACAACCACTACAAACGCCTTGACCAGCCTCAGGACGATGATGTCGATATCGAGAAGAGTAACATAATACTCGTCGGATCCACCGGAACCGGCAAGACACTTCTGGCAAAAACCATTGCACGGCTGCTTGATGTTCCCTTCACCATAGTGGATGCCACCGTGCTTACTCAAGCCGGATACGTCGGAGAAGATATCGAAAGCCTGCTCACACGCCTCCTGCAAGCCGCCGACTACGATGTTGCTAAAGCCGAACGTGGCATAGTTTTCATCGACGAAATCGACAAGATCGCCAGAAAAGGAGATAATCCCTCGATAACACGCGACGTCAGCGGAGAGGGGGTTCAGCAGGGACTGCTTAAACTACTCGAAGGATCGGTTGTAAACGTCCCCCCCCAAGGAGGGCGCAAACATCCCGAACAGCGGATGATTCCGGTCGACACCAAGAACATACTCTTCATTTGCGGAGGGGCATTCGACGGAATAGAGCGTAAGATCGCACAGCGCCTCAATACCCACGTGGTAGGTTATGCATCCGATAAGACGCGCCAGCGCATCAACCGCGATAATTATCTCTGTTACGTCGCCCCCCAGGATCTCAAAGCGTTCGGACTGATACCCGAAATCATCGGACGTCTGCCGATACTGACCCACCTCGATCCGCTTGACCGCGAAGCACTCCGTCGGATACTCACCGAGCCAAAAAACGCCATCACAAAGCAATATGAGAAACTATTCGCAATGGATGGTGTAAAACTGAAATTCGAGCCCGAAGCACTTGACATGATTGTAGATAAGGCTATCGAATACAAGTTAGGAGCCAGAGGATTACGTGCGATCGTAGAAACCGTGATGATTGACTCGATGTTCGAACTACCGTCTGCAGCAAAGAAAACATTTACTGTAACCCGCGACTACGTCCTCGAGAAACTCAGAAGCTCGCATTTCGAATTCAGCAAAGATCTTGAAACATGAAGTAGGCCTGAGATAATATTCAATCCGCATAACCCATCCTCTCTCACCAGTCAGATAAATTCCTCTCGATCCATATAATGCGGTTCACCGCTCTCTCTATGCAAATAAAGCTAAATCTTAAACCGACCCATGACAACGAAACAGCAATTGACCGACGCTTTGAAAGCCCACTTCGGGTTCGATAAATTCAAAGGGAATCAGGAGCAGATAATGTTATCGCTTCTCGAAGGCAACGATGTGTTTGTGCTGATGCCCACAGGTGGAGGCAAGTCGCTATGTTACCAGTTGCCCTCGTTGCTCATGGAAGGTACCGCGATCGTGGTCTCTCCACTGATAGCGCTGATGAAAAATCAGGTTGACGCAATGCGCCACTTCAGCACAGAAGACGGCATTGCCCATTTCCTGAATTCATCGCTAAACAAGAATGCCATAGATCAGGTGAGAGCCGACGTAGCCTCAGGAAAGACAAAATTGCTTTATGTTGCTCCCGAATCGCTGACAAAAGAAGAGAATATTGAATTTTTGAAGACAGTTCCCATATCGTTCTATGCCGTTGACGAAGCGCACTGCATCTCGGAATGGGGTCACGATTTCCGCCCGGAATACAGGCGTATCAGACCGATAATTAACGAGATCCAGCAACGACCGGTAATAGCCCTGACAGCCACTGCCACCCCCAAGGTTCAGCACGATATACAGAAAAACCTCGGCATGACAGATGCCTTGGTCTTCAAGTCTTCGTTCAACCGTCCGAACCTCTATTATGAGGTTCGTTCGAAGACTGCAAATACCGACCGCGACATCATAAGATTCATACGGAACCATTCCGGAAACTCAGGCATTATCTACTGCCTGAGCCGGAAAAGGGTTGAAGAACTCGCCGAACTTCTGAAGGTGAACAGCATAAAGGCGCTCCCCTACCACGCCGGTATGGATCCTGCAACACGATCTGCCAACCAGGATGCATTCCTGCTTGAAAAAATTGATGTCATAGTGGCTACTATCGCTTTCGGAATGGGTATCGACAAACCGGATGTCAGATATGTCATACACTACGACATGCCCAAATCCCTCGAGGGATACTATCAGGAGACCGGGCGTGCCGGACGCGACGGAGGCGAAGGACACTGCATCACCTTCTACTCCGCCAAAGACCTCAAGAAGATGGAGAAGTTCATGCAGGGTAAACCCGTCAACGAGCAGGAGATCGGAAAACAGTTGCTGATCGAAACCGCCTCGTACGCCGAATCTTCGGTATGCCGGCGTAAAAACCTTCTTCACTATTTTGGAGAAGAATATGAGCCCGACAACTGTGGGAACTGCGATAACTGTTTAAATCCCAAAAAGAAAGTGGACGCTAAAGATGATTTATGCGCAGTTTTGGAAACACTGGCTGCCCTTAAAGAAAAATTTAAAGCAGAACACATTATAGATGTTGTGACAGGACGCGAAACCGCCGATGTCCGCACATATCATCACGATGAACTCGACGTATTCGGCTCACTGCCAAAAGCCGACCGGCGTTACCTTGCCGCACTCATGCGGCAGGCAAATATTGCCGGTTACATCGAAAGGGAAATCGAGAATTTCGGTCAGGTAAGAATCACCGAAAAAGGGAAACAGTACCTCAAACATCCTGTAACATTCAAGATGGTTGAGGACAACGAGTTCAACGAAGAAGAGGAAGAAGTCGCCGTCAAAAGCGGAGCTTCATGTGCGGTCGATCCGGAACTCTACTCAATTCTGAAAGATCTACGCAAGAAAATTGCCAAACACTACAACCTCCCCCCATACGTCATATTCCAGGACCCCTCACTCGAAGCCATGGCCACAACCTATCCTGTGACTATCGATGAACTCCAGAATATCACGGGTGTAGGCGCAGGTAAGGCAAAGCGTTACGGAGAAGAATTCATAAAGGTTATCAAGGCACACGTCGAAGAAAATGAAATCGAGCGTCCGGAAGACCTCAGAGTTCGCTCGGTAGCCAACAAAAGCCGCATCAAAATCTCAATAATACAGGCCATCGACCGTAAAATAGACCTTGATGAGCTCGCCAACTCAAAGTGCATGGAATTCAGCGAACTTCTCGATGAAATCGAGGCGATAGTATATTCCGGAACAAAAATCAACATCGATTACTTCATCAATGAAGTAATCGACGACGATCATCAGGAAGATATTTTCGACTACTTCAAGGAAGCGGAATCCGACTCACTTGAAGATGCGATTCAGGAACTCGGATCGGCATATTCCGAAGATGAGATACGCCTCATGCGCATCAAATTCCTTTCTGAACTCGGCAACTGACATCGGACGCTACAGCCAAGTATCGACATAATTCCAATTGCCACAGCTCCCCGCGGCAACCCGGCGGAAGCTGTAATAGTTAAGGATACGGTGGGAATGAAGATGATTCACATGCGGTTATCCAAAAAAATATTCGTACCTTTGTAGCTGATTTCCAATCATTGGCTAATGCCGCCAACCGGCGGCGACGTTTCTTCTTTTTATAACATGATAGCTGTAAACAACTTAGGTATACAATTCGGAAAAAGAGTTTTATTTCAAGACGTTAATTTAAAGTTTACTCCCGGCAACTGCTACGGAATAATCGGTGCGAACGGTGCAGGAAAATCTACGCTCATGCGCATACTTTCCGACCAGCTCAGCCCTACACACGGAACTGTGTCGATGGGACCCGGTGAACGGATGAGCGTTCTCGAGCAGGATCACTTCAAATTTGACGACTGCACTGTGATGAATACAGTACTTCAGGGACACACCGTTCTCTGGGACATCATGCAGGAAAAAGATGCACTCTACGCCAAACCGGACTTCAACGACGAAGACGGTATACGGGCATCGGAACTTGAAGAGAAATTCGCCGAACTCGAAGGATGGAATGCCGAATCCGACGCCGCCGCCCTGCTCAGCGGCCTCGGCATTAAGGAGGACCGCCACTATATGCTCATGCGCGATCTTTCGGGTAACGAGAAGGTTCGAGTCCTCCTTGCCAAAGCCCTCTTCGGAAATCCCGATAACCTGCTTCTTGATGAGCCCACCAACGACCTCGACCTCGAAACAGTCGCATGGCTTGAAGATTATCTGTCGAAATTCGAGAACACGGTTCTTGTCGTATCCCACGACCGCCACTTCCTTGACTCTGTATGCACCCACACCCTCGACATCGACTTCAACAAAGTGAAACTCTTTGCCGGGAACTACAGCTTCTGGTATGAATCCTCGCAGCTCGCTCTACGTCAGCAACAGCAGCAAAACAAGAAAGCCGAGGAAAAACGCAAGGAACTCCTCGAATTCATACAGCGATTCAGCGCCAATGTAGCTAAATCGAAGCAGACAACCTCGCGCAAGAAAATGCTCGAGAAACTTAATATCGAAGAGATACAACCCTCATCGCGACGCTACCCGGGCATCATATTCACACCGGAGCGCGAACCTGGAAATAAGATTCTCGAAGTTCACGGACTTACCGCCTCTGTCGACGGAGAAATCCTCTTTAAAGATGTGAATTTCCAGATAGAGAAAGGAGATAAAGTAGCATTCCTGAGCCACGATCCGCGAGCCATGACGGCCATGTTCGAGATCATATGCGGCAACCGCAAGCCCGATGAAGGTTCATTCGAATGGGGGCAGACAATCACTACCGCATATCTGCCTCTCGACAATTCGGAATTCTTCAACACAGATATGAATCTGGTAGACTGGCTGTGTCAGTACTCCGACGATTCCAGCGAAATATACCTAAAAGGATTCCTCGGAAAAATGCTCTTTTCAGGCGAAGAGGTTCTGAAAAAAGCCTCGGTGCTTTCCGGAGGCGAGAAGATGCGCTGTATGATCGCACGCATGATGCTTCGAAACGCCAACACAATGGTTCTGGATTCACCGACCAACCATCTCGACCTCGAATCGATTCAGGCGTTCAACAATACTCTGCGCAACTTCAAGGGAAACATCCTGCTGTCGTCGCACGACCACGAGTTCATACAGACCGTATGCAACCGTATTATAGAGCTCACACCAGGCGGCATCATCGACAAGATGACTGAATACGACGACTATATCACTGACGAAAAAGTCGCCGCCGCACGTGAACGTCTTTACGCCAAGGCATAACGGATTTACTCCTATAATATATATTACTGAAATGGTAAAACATGTCGTAGTTTTCAAATTCACAGGCACTCCCGAAGAGCGCCTTGACGTAGCAACCCGTTTCCGGGAAGCACTCCTCGCTCTCCCGGCTCAGATACCGGTTTTGGAAAGTATGGAGGCCGGAATCAATTCCAATCCATCGGAAACATGGGATCTTACCCTCACAGCTGTAGTGCCTGCCATGGCAGATGTAGACGTATATGCCAAACATCCGGCCCACGTGGCGGCTGCCGGCATTATAACCGGCCACACCGCCGGGCGTGCCTGCGTTGACTACGAATTCTGACCAACGAATTAACCACCCCAACTTATACTTCCCCTTCATGGTTCAATTTTTCAAGAAAGGAAGTTCAACATTCTACGCCGTTGAAACTGACCATCGCCTCGATCAGAGCGAAAAAGAGAAATTAATGTGGGCATTCTCCGGAGCAAAGCCCCTTGCAGCCACCTCAGTTAAAGGCAGCTTCGTGGGGCCGCGCCGCGAAATGATCACTCCCTGGAGTACCAATGCCGTTGAAATAGCTCAGAACATGGGACTTACCGGTATCACTCGCATAGAGGAATTCACCCGTGTGCCCGATGGCGAAGAGCCTCACTTCGATAAGATGCTCTCACGCCACTACGACGGTCTGAACAGCCGCGTATTCACACTCGACCGCAAACCGGAGCCGATTGTGAAAATCGACGATATCCACACATACAACCAACAGGAAGGTCTCGCACTAAGCCCTGAGGAGGAAGCATATCTGACCGGCCTGAGCAAAAAGCTCGGCCGCCCGCTGACAGACTCTGAGGTTTTCGGTTTCTCACAGGTAAACTCCGAACACTGCCGCCACAAAATATTCAACGGCACATTTATAATTGACGGAGAAGAAAAACCCACCTCACTGTTCAAGCTCATCAAACGTACATCGAGCGAGAACCCCAACGGTCTGGTAAGCGCTTACAAAGACAATGTAGCATTCATCGACGGTCCCAAAGTCGACCAGTTCTATCCCCGGAATCCCGACCGTCCAGACTACTTCGCCGTAAAAGACCTCGATACAGTAATATCTCTCAAAGCTGAGACACACAACTTCCCCACTACCGTAGAGCCCTTCAACGGGGCTGCAACCGGTACAGGAGGCGAAATCCGCGACCGTCTCGGCGGTGGCAAGGCATCGCTCCCTATTGCCGGAACTGCCGTCTACATGACCTCATATCCCCGCATGAGCGAAGCCCATCGCTGGGAACTTATGATGAACCCGCGCGTATGGCTCTATCAGACACCCGCAGAAATACTGATCAAGGCATCCAACGGCGCTTCTGACTTCGGAAACAAGTTCGGCCAACCGCTGATCTGTGGCTCGCTTCTAACATTCGAACATGATGAAAACGGACGCATGTATGCCTACGACAAGGTTATCATGCTCGCCGGGGGCGTCGGATACGCAGCCAAAAAAGACGCGATAAAAGGGACACCCGTAGCTGGTGAAAAGGTTGTCGTTATGGGTGGTGACAACTACCGCATCGGTATGGGTGGAGGCGCCGTCAGCTCCGTAGAAACCGGACAATATGCAAATGCCATCGAACTCAATGCCGTACAGCGAGCAAATCCAGAAATGCAGAAACGCGTTTCCAACGTAATACGCGCCCTTGCCGAGGGAGACAACAACCCCGTCGTATCAATCCACGACCATGGAGCAGGCGGCCATCTCAACGCACTTTCCGAACTCGTTGAGGAAACCGGCGGCCACATCGACCTCGACGCACTCCCTGTAGGCGACAAAACTCTTTCCGCAAAAGAAATCGTGGGCAACGAAAGCCAGGAACGAATGGGCATGGTAATCGACGCCAAAGATATACCATACGTAGAGCGTGTTGCTCAGCGCGAACGTGCTCCCATGTATGTAGTCGGTGAAACCACCGGCGACCATAAATTTGTATTCTCCGACAAGAAAGGACACAAGCCGATCGATCTTGAGATGGCCGATATGTTCGGCAACTCTCCCAAGACAGTGATGCGCGACAACACTGTTGAAACCACATATAAGGCACCTGAATATGATGTGACAAAACTCGCCGATTATGTGCGCGACGTACTTTCACTCGAAGCAGTAGCCTGCAAGGATTGGCTCACTAACAAAGTAGACCGCTCTGTGACCGGCCGTGTTGCCCGCCAGCAGTGTCAAGGCGAAATACAGCTTCCGCTCAGCGACTGCGGTGTCGTAGCACTCGACTATACCGGACATTCCGGCATCGCGACATCCATCGGCCATGCTCCCCAGGTTGCACTTGCCGACAGTGCCAAAGGTTCGGTAATGGCGATAGCGGAAGCACTCACCAATATCGTTGGCGCTCCGCTTAAAGACGGTTTGAAAAGCATAAGCCTCAGTGCCAACTGGATGTGGCCGTGCAAAAACACAGGCGAAGACGCAGCCCTGTACCGCGCTGTCGAAGCATGCTCCGACTTCGCTGTAGCGCTCGGCATAAACATCCCCACCGGCAAGGATTCACTCTCCATGACCCAGAAATATGGCGATGACAAAGTATTCGCCCCCGGTACAGTAATCATATCTGCCGCAGGAGAAACTACCGATGTGCGCCGCACTGTCACCCCCGTACTTCAAAAACGTGCCAAATCAGAACTTTACTACATCGACTTCTCAGCCGATCAACTGCGCCTCGGAGGTTCTGCCTTTGCCCAGACACTTAATACCATCGGTTCGGACGCACCGACTGTAACGGATCCCGACTATTTCAAGCGTGCATTCGCAGCCGTGCAGAGCCTGGTTAAAAACAACCGCGTTCTCGCTATGCACGACGTTTCCGCAGGAGGTCTTGTGACCACACTGCTTGAAATGGTATTTGCAAATACAGATGGCGGTCTGGCCATAACAACAGAAGGATTTACCGTAAACGGCGAAAACGATCTTATCAAGATTCTCTTCGCTGAGAATCCGGCTCTTGTCATACAGGTTGACGATGCAAAACGTCCCGTTGTCGAGAAAACTCTTGCCGATGCCGGCGTACGCTTCTGCCATCTCGGCCGTCCGCAAACCGAGCGCGTTCTTCTGCTCGAACATGATGGAACCGAACGCCTTCTCGGAATCGACCACCTGCGCGACGCATGGTTCGAACCATCATATCTGCTCGACCGCATACAGAGCGGCGCCGAATGCGCGGCCATGCGATTCGAGAACTACAAAAAGCAACCCCTGCGCTATGCGATTCCCGCCTCGTTCGATGGCTCGCTCGAATCGCGCGGCATAGCTTTCCGACGCGACATAATGACCGGTGTAAAAGCTGCCATTATCCGTGAAAAGGGGGTGAACGGCGACCGTGAAATGGCATATTCACTCTATCTTGCCGGTTTCGATGTGAAGGATGTCCACATGACCGACCTTATGAGCGGACGCGAGACACTCGACGATATCAACATGATTGTGTTCTGCGGTGGATTCTCGAACTCCGATGTACTCGGTTCCGCCAAAGGATGGGCAAGCGGATTCCGCTGGAACGAAACTGCGAAAGAGACACTTCGACGTTTCTACAATCGCCCAGACACACTCAGCCTCGGTATCTGCAACGGATGCCAGCTCATGATTGAACTCGGCCTGCTCAACGGAACCGTAACAGAAGACGACGGTACAGGTGTCAACCGTCCGCGCATGGACCATAACATAAGCCATAAATTCGAATCGCAGTTCGTTGGCCTTAACATACCGCAGACCAACAACATAATGCTCGCGCCTCTTGCCGGAATGAAGCTCGGCATATGGGTAGCTCACGGTGAAGGACGATTCATGCTCCCCAGTAGCCTCAAAAACTACAACATCGCAGCCCGATACAACTATACGGCTTATCCGGCTAACCCCAACGGTTCGCGCGGTGCAGTAGCTGCACTCAGCTCTCCCGACGGACGCCATCTGGCCATGATGCCTCATCTTGAGCGTGCCATCTTCCCATGGCAGTGCGGCTACTACCCCGCCAACCGCCGCAAGGATACAGTTACCCCCTGGATCGACGCTTTCATTGCAGCTCGCAAATGGATTGAAAATAATAAATAATACATACAACACTATATAATAATAGAGGCAAGCAGCTCACAAGGCTGCTTGCCTCTATTATTATATAGTGTTGTCAAAAAAATATTTCAGAATCATGAAATCGAGTAATCATTTCACCCCGATCATACATAGCGATATTTCTGACTGACTTATTTGAAATCTTTTCTCCTGAAAAAGCATTCGCCCCTTAAGCGACACCACAACCGGATGAAGCGTACGGGGCGAATTGATATGAATGTATCGGGAGCGACTTACTTGTGCTGTGATGACAGTTGATTCATAAGCGTTTCTACAGCGGCACGGATCTGGAGATCATTACCACTTACGATTTCCGCCGGAGTATTGTATACCTCTACATCCGGCTTGAGTTCCTGATTTTCAAGAACATTGCCCTTCATATCGACGGAAGTTACCTGCGGAATACCGAACACTATCGAAGGATCTATCTGAGTTTCCCACCATACGGCAGTCATCGTTCCGGGAACCGGAGCGCCGACAATCGGACCTATACCGAGCGCCTGATATGTATACGGAGTTCCGTGCGCATCAGAATAATTAGCTTCGTTGACAAGCATTGCCGATGGTTTTGTCCACTGCGAGAATGGCTCTGAACCGATATACTTGCCTCTGGGCATGAAACGCACATACTCCTTTCCGCTAAGAAGCTGAGCCACATCATTGTGGAGCCATCCGCCACCGTTGAAACGTGTGTCTACAATCACTGCATCGCAGTTACGGTACTTTCCAAGTATTCGGTCGTATGCTGTACGGAAACTCGGACTGTTCATTCCCTGAATGTGAGTATATCCGATCCGGCCCCCCGACAAACTGTCGACCAGCGCTTCGTTACGTTCTACCCAAAGCTGATATATAATATCCTTCTCAGTGCCTGCCGATATCGGTTTAACCTCTTTTGTCACAGGCTTCCCCTTGCCTTTCTTCTTGACCGACAAAAGGGTTTTACGTCCTTCTTTACCATCGAGCAACGGATAATAATCTTTTCCCGCTTCAATTGGCATCCCATCGATTGCCACAATAACATCACCGGCCTCTATATCGACATTTTTCGACGACAGCGGTCCACGGGGCAGCACCTCGGCAATCTTAAGTCCGTCGCCCTTATACGACCGATCGTAGTATGCTCCAAGAGTGGCAGTCTGCAAAGCTCCACCACCCATGCCGGCGCTGGCACCCGTATGCGATGCGTTGAGCTCACCGAGAAGCTCGCTCAGCATAATAGCAAAGTCGGCATTGTTGGTGATATACGGCAGGAAGCTGCGGTAATTTTCACCGAATCCCTCCCAGTCGATACCGTGAATATTCTCATCGTAGAACTTATCCTTCACCTGGCGCCATGCGTGATCGTATATATATTCGCGTTCGAGCGAAGAATGGCGGTCGTATGGAGCAACAAATTCAATACGTTCTACTCCGCCATTTGCAAGATTAATCTTGTTTATATCACCCTGCATCATATAAATATTCTCACCCTTGCGATCCGGAATAAATCCTCCGCCACGTCCGGCACCGAACACATTGGTTGAATTGTTACGGAGATCCCTCACATAAAGATTGGAATTACCTTCAGTAGCAGATGCGACATAGAAAAGTTTCCGCCCCTTGGGTTCAAGGAAATGCGCACCGGTTTTCGACGAGTTGGAGGTCAGACGCCGGGTGCGGTACTGACGGTTTTCGAGATCGAACTTCAGAGGTTTCACCTTCTCTTTCTTTTCCTTTTCCTCTTTCTTCTTATCATCGTCATCCTTATCATCCTCTCCCTTGGCTTTCTCGGCGAGTTTTTCCTCCTCTTCGCTCATATTGAACTCATCCCATGCCTCGGGATCAAGTACCATGATCATCACATCGGCTTCGTTGCCCCAGCTGCCATGGCTCTTCATACCATATTTAGCGGTCTGATAAGTGACGGCTTTCCCGCCGAGAGCCCACTGACCTCCCCAGTTGGAATAACCGCTCTCGGTAAGGTTTACTACGGTCTTACCATCCTCGCTTACAAGCGCTATATCGGAGTTGTTCCATCCGCCCACACCGATATAATCGACAAGGAACCACTTGCTGTCGGGACTCCATTCATACGACACATCGCCATCGGTATAAGAGTAGTTGAACTTACCGTCGAGAACGGTATGCACTTTCTTATTGTCCACATCTATCACACGAAGTTCTGTGCGATCTTCAAGAAAAGCCACCTTCTTGCCATCCGGACTGAACTCAGGCTGCTGCGCAGGTTTGTCGCCCCGATACAGCAGCTCCTCCTCTATTTCAACCGCGTAGGGGAACGTTTTATCTTTATTCTCCTTGTTGTCTTTGATCTTGGCTATGAAAATCTGCCATATCCCGTCACGGTCAGAATCATAAACCAGCGAACGACCGTCGGGAGCAAACGAAACCGTGCGTTCCTGCGCCGGTGTATCGGTAATTCTACGTGTTGTCTTATATTTGGCGGAGGTAACGTACACATCTCCGCGAAGCACGAAAGCTATCTGCTCACCATCATCAGACACCGCGATATGCGATGCGCCTGAATTGACATAGGTCCGTATATGATCACGATCATACTCATCGGCAACTATCTCCACATTCAGCTTCTCCGGCTGCTGCCCCGGGATAAGGGTATAGATCTCGCCGTTCCAGCTGAAAGCCAATCTATCTCCATCCGCGCTTGCAGACAGCGAACGCACGGGATGCTTTTTGAAATCCGTAATCCGCGACGGGGAGGTTCCACCAACCTCGCCGACAAACACATTCAGAGCATCGCCGTCTTCTGCCAGATATGCGTAACGTCGGGCATCGCCTCCGAGCCATACAGGATTATGCACTGCCGTCTTTCCAAGCAACAGGGGTGTGAAATTACCGTCGTTATACAGATAGATATCACTTGTCCCCGCCGATTTCTCATGCTTGCGCCATAGATTCTCATAACTCTTGTGGTTCTCGAAAAGCAAAGCACCACCGGGAGCTGCGTCCGCACTGTTGATATGCAACGGGAAATAAAGCTCCGGACGGGCACCGGGATGCGCTGCTACAGTATATGTCTGCTGGAAAAACGGATCGTTCAGAGCGTGATGCGAAGGTTCGAGATTTGCTGTGAACAGCAATGTACTGTCGTCGAGCCATGCTCTGAGCAGCTCGCCACCGCTATGGGTTGTGATTCGTTCGGGAGTTCCACCCTCGGACGGAACAACAAAAATATCATTAGAGCCGTCTCGCAAGCTTACAAAGGCCAGCCGCGTACCATCCGGACTCCAGAGAGGCGTAGTGTCATACCATTGTGTCGAGGTCAGCTGGGTGGCTTTTCCACCGGTGGAAGGAACGGTATAGACAGAACCTTTATAAGTGAATGCGATGGTCTTACCATCGGGAGATATGGCAGTATTACGCAGCCACAGAGGAGATTCCGCTGCGGAAGTTCCTCCTATCGCAAGTATGGCTGCCGTCAATGCTCCGGTGAGATGTTGTTTCATTGGTAATCTGGGATAGGTAATTGTTTTATTTGGACTGATAACTTCTACAAAGATACTAATAAAATCCGATTTTTTGATTACCTTTGTGCAACTTATTATATTTATGAGGATTAGAGATCTGTTTTCTGCAAGCAGCTTATCCGTAACTCGCATTACCTTAAAACGCCATGAGAAAAATCCAACTGATTATGATGCTGATTGTCACAGCTGTATCGACAGTTCTGGCAAGAAACGTATCCGTAGCCGACAATACAGTAGGATCTGAGCGATGGGTGCGCCAGACATTTCTGAAGAACAGTGACCTCCCCTTCTCTTTCACTCTCGACGGAAAGAATTCCGACACATTTCTTGGCAAATGGTCCCGCAAAATGGTGGCTGGCGAAAACACTGCCGACGGAGTAAAAAACTACAGCCTTGAGCTGACATCTCCCGACAAAGCGCTGCGCATCAACTGCGAAATAACAACTTTCCCTGATTTTTCAGCCGCTGAATGGGTGCTGTATTTCACCAATCTGTCCGATACCGACTCTCCGCAAATCTCCGGCATCAATGCCGCCGACCTCAATTTCACCACACGGCGCAAAACCCCTGACTGGAGACTCTACACCGCACGCGGCACCAGTGCCAGAGACAACGACTTCAATCCTCTCTCATATTCACTCGCAGACACAACCATCCACTTCCGTCCCTCCGAAGGACGCTCGTCATCAGTTAGCGCATTTCCGTTCTACAACCTCGCTGAATCAGATACCGAAGGTATGTGTCTGGCCATCGGCTGGAGCGGGACATGGTTCGCCGACTTCATATCAGACACAAAACCCAATTCACTCGGTTTCAAAACCGGCATGGAAGGTGTCGATCTGTTTCTTTATCCCGGGGAGACGATCCGTACACCACGCGTGGCGATTGTACAATGGTCCGGCACAGACCGCATCGACGGAAACAACACCCTCCGCCGATTCATGCTTGCCCACCACTCCCCACGCCTCGGCAACGGCGAGCCTGCTCAGCCACCTCTATGCATGAGTTTTGATTATGGCGATCCCGCTCCTTGCGGTGAGTACGAAAGTTTTACGGAGCTTCTCGGACGCGCTGTTGTGGAGCGTCACCGCAATTTCGATATCATGCCTGAGGTATTCTGGCTTGATGCCGGATGGTATGAGGGTAACAATGCTCCTGCATCAAGCGAACAGGGATGCGGATGGTACAATACCGCCGGAAGCTGGAAAGCCGATCCACACCGTTTCCCCAACGGCCTCAAACCTATTGCCGACGACATACACAAAGCCGGAGCAAAATTCATGGTATGGTTCGAACCCGAACGCGTATATGAAGGAACTACTATCGACCGCGAACACCCTGAAATGCTGATCAAACTCAACGATGGCAACAAATCTCGCCTTCTGAATCTCGGCGACCCTGCCGCCCTCGACTTCATCTGCCGCACAATCGGCGACTTTATCGAGGAAAACGGCATTGATTACTACCGTCAGGACTTCAATATGGCGCCCGCACCCTATTGGGCCCAGAACGATCCCGAGGGGAGAAAAGGCATCACAGAAATCCGTCATATAGAAGGCCTTTACAAGTTCTGGGACTATCTGCTCGAACGTTTCCCCGAAATGCTTATCGACAACTGCGCCAGCGGAGGCAGACGTCTTGATCTCGAAACCTCGTCGCGTTCCATGCCGTTATGGCGTACCGACTGCAGTTACGGCGAACCGACATGCATGCAATCACACGAATACGGTCTGTCACAATACCTTCCACTACACGGAACCGGTGTGTTCAATACCGACATATATTGCACACGCTCGGCAATGAGCAGCGCATATGACTGGGGAGGTGAGATCTTCAGCTACCGCAATACGGTAAAAAGCATCCGCGATGTAGTAGCCATGTATAAGGAACTAAGGCAATATTATACAGCCGACTTTTACCCTCTGAGCGGCGATGGAGATATAAACGGTAAAAATATCTGGATAGCATGGCAGTTCAACGATCCCGCCGACAAATCAGGTATAGTTCAGGCCTTCCGACGCGACGAAGCGCCTGAGGAAAACTATATTGTAAAACTGAGGGGAATCGATCCTGATACCGATTACGAACTTTACGACTACGACACAGCCACCCGGGAAGTTGTAAACGGGAGAATACTCACCGACGGATATAACGTCACATTACCGCAACCGCGTTCATCTAAACTGCTCCGGTACAGGCAGGTGCAGTAACAGCGAAATACCACACAGCACAGAACTTCGCTCAACTATAACAAACATACAAAAACAAACAAAAACAGCCAGAATATGAACATTTCCAAAAGCAGCCTTCTTTGTATCGCCCTGCTGGCCGGCATTGCATCACCGGCCCACGCTAAGAAAGATCTCACCTACCACAACCCGGTGATCAACCGTTCGGCTCCGGATCCTACGGTAATACGCGCCGACGACGGAACATATTATCTCTATGCAACCGAAAACGTCCGCAACCTTCCGATTTTCAAATCCGACGACCTTGTGAACTGGGAACTTGTAGGCACAGCTTTCACCGACGAAACACGTCCGCAGATGGTACCCGACGGAAATATATGGGCTCCGGACATCCAGAAAATTGGCGACAAATATGTACTCTACTATTCAAAATCACGCTGGGGCGGCGAATGGGAATGTGGCGTAGGTGTAGCCACCGCCGACTCACCCGAGGGCCCCTTTACCGATCATGGAAAACTGTTCATAAGCAATGAAATCGGCGTACAAAACAGTATAGATCCGATCTATGTGTCCGACAACGGAAAACATTATATATTCTGGGGAAGTTTCCGCGGCATATACGCAATCGAACTTTCCGACGACGCACTGTCTGTAAAGGAGGGTGCGAAACCGATTCAGGTGGCCGGAACCCTCACCGAAGGCACCAACATCTTCAAACACGACGGCTACTACTATCTCGTCGGCTCGGCGGGCAGCTGCTGCGAGGGAGAAAGAAGCACATACCGTGTTGTCGTAGCCCGCTCCAAAGATCTCCTCGGTCCGTATGTCGATAAGGAAGGTAAACCTGCTATGGACAATAATTTCTCGCTCGTTCTCGAACGCAGCCAGAACGTAATTGGTCCGGGACACAATGCCAACTTCGTAACCGACGATGCCGGACAATACTGGATGCTTTATCACGGATTCGATGCAGCTGAGCCTGAAGCCGGTCGTAAAGTCTATCTTGATCGCATCTACTGGGATGCAGAAGGGTGGCCGCGAACCGAGACAGGACAACCATCCGATGCTGCCAAGCGCCCTGTGATCAAGAAGAAAAAGAAATAAAAACTCTCTCTGATAAAAACAGCAGCAGACCTGCCGACAAAAGACGGTCAGGTCTGCTGCTGTTTTTATATTTTCAGCAAAACCAATTAATCACGATGTATAGACGGGTAATCGCGCCACACATCTACCTTACCGTATAAATTACCATCTTTCACAACCTTTCGGTAACCCAAAAACATCCTGAAAACTACCAGATACGTAGCAATGGCCCACACAACATGATACCACTCCCCCTCACCCATTATGAAATCAATAACTTCAGACGCGATTATCCCCAGACCGAATAATGAAAACACGCCCCATAAATTCCGTTTTACTTTATTGCTAATCATTCTTTCTTTCGAATATTGTTGACTCACCTACTATATCATATGTAACGATACATCTCCACATTTAGTAAGTAAGTCGTGGAATTTATTTTACCGTTCTTGAATACAATCCGCACTGACCATATATGGAAAATTCACCTTTAATACCAACTTTTGGCGCAATAGACAAAAAAAGATTTGGCAAGGTGGCTGATTTTGAGTAACTTTGCAGTGTTGAATTTTACGCATTCTCTTCAGATAAAAATTATCAAGCGAGAATGCACTTCATACCGAAAATTATAAACCAAAACTTAATAGCAACATTATGAGCTTAAACATCGTAGTTCTTGCAAAGCAGGTACCCGACACCCGCAACGTAGGAAAAGATGCTATGAAGGAAGATGGAACAATCAACCGCGCTGCTCTGCCGGCCATCTTTAATCCTGAAGACCTCAACGCTCTCGAACAGGCTCTCCGCCTTAAAGACGCTAATCCAGGAAGTACAGTGACAATGCTCACCATGGGTCTTCCCCGCGCAGCTGAGGTGATCCGCGAAGCCATGTTTCGCGGAGCCGACACAGGAATCGTTCTCACCGACCGTGCCCTTGGCGGTGCCGATACCCTCGCAACCTCTTACTCTCTCGCACAAGCCATCAAGAAGATGGGTAAGGTTGACATAGTTCTCTGCGGTCGTCAGGCCATTGACGGCGATACAGCCCAGGTAGGCCCGCAGGTAGCGGAGAAGCTCGGTCTGCCTCAGGTGACATATGCAGAAGAGATTCTTTCAACCGCCGACGGGAAAGCTACAATTGTCCGCCGCATAGAATCCGGAGTGGAGACAGTAAAAGCTCCAATGCCCCTGGTCGTGACAGTCAACGGATCGGCACCCGATTGCCGTCCGCGCAACGCCAAGCGCGTAATGCAGTACAAATATGCTGTATCACCCTCCGAAAAAGAGAAACTGTCTGATGAGCTCAAGGCTCTCGTTGACAAGCGTCCGGGGCTGAACCTTCAGGAATGGAGTGCGGCTTTCGTAGAGGCAGATCCCGCCCAGATCGGTATGGCAGGCTCACCCACAAAGGTGAAAGCTATAGAAAATGTCGTGTTCACAGCCAAGGAATCACTCTGTCTTGACAACAACGACGAGCAGATCGAGGAGCTGGTGAAAACCCTTATCGCCAACCATACAATCGGCTAAACCACATCACCACATTCAACAAAAGAATACCAATGGACAATCAATATAACATTGCAAACCAGAACAACGTAATCGTATATTGCGAATACGACGACGGAAAGGTTGCCGATGTGAGCCTCGAGCTCCTAACCAAAGGTCGTCAGCTTGCCGACAAGCTGGGTGTAAAACTCGATGCCCTTGTAATTGGCGACAAACTCGACGGTATAGAGAAACAGCTCTTCCCCTACGGTGTTGACATGGTATATAAGGTAGAAGACAAGCGCCTCTATCCCTATACTTCCAATCCTCATGCAGCCGTACTCATCAAGCTGTTCAAGATGATCAAGCCTCAGATATGTCTGATGGGCGCCACATGTATCGGCCGCGATCTCGGTCCCCGCGTAAGCTCCGCGCTTCATTCCGGTCTGACCGCCGACTGTACCGCACTTGAAATCGGCGATCACAAAGATCCGAAAACAGGCACCGAATACAAGGATCTTCTCTATCAGATCCGCCCCGCTTTCGGCGGAAACATCGTTGCAACCATCGTAAATCCCGAATGCCGCCCGCAGATGGCAACCGTTCGCGAAGGTGTGATGAAAAAGCAGGTTCTTGATCCCGAATACAAGGGTGAGGTAACAAAACTCGACGCAGACTTCCTGGTCGATCCATCGGAATATGTAGTTGAGATTCTTGACCGTCACATCGCTAAGTCGAAAGTCAACATAAAGAACGCTCCCATTATCGTAGCCGGTGGCTATGGAGTTGGCAGCAAAGAGGGTTTCGACATGCTTTACGAACTCGCCGATGTGCTCGGTGCAGAAGTAGGCGCAACCCGCGCCGCTGTCGATGCCGGCTATGCCGAACATGAACGTCAGATCGGCCAGACCGGTGTGACAGTGCGTCCTAAACTCTACATTGCCTGCGGTATCTCCGGTCAGATCCAGCATATCGCCGGAATGAAGGAAAGCGCAATCATCCTCTCCATCAACAACGATCCCAACGCACCAATCAATTCAATCGCCGACTACGTGATAACCGGCAACTACGAGGAGATCGTTCCCAAACTCATAAAGTATTATAAGAAAAACTCCAAGTAAGCACAGCCATGGCTAATTTCTATACAGACAATCCCGACCTGAAGCTTCATCTGCAGCATCCACTGATGCGCAAAATAGTAGCTCTGAAAGAACGCGATTTCGCCGATGCCGAGAAGTTCGATTACGCGCCGCTCAACCACGACGACGCCATGGACAACTATAACCGCGTACTCGAAATCGTTGGCGAGCTATGCGGCACCACTATTGCCGACAATGCCGAAGGTGTGGACCATGACGGCCCCACCGTAGCCAACGGCCGTGTGACTTACGCTCCCGGAACTCAGGAAAACCTCGCGGCATGCCGCAAGGCCGGTCTGATGGGTATGGCGATGCCCCGCCGCTACGGAGGCCTCAACTTCCCCATCACTCCCTACATCATGGCCGCTGACATCGTAAGCCGTGCCGATACCGGTTTCGAGAACCTCTGGGGACTTCAGGACTGCGCGGAAACACTCTATGAATTCGGATCAGAAGACCAGCGCGAGCGTTTCATTCCCCGCGTATGCGCCGGCGAAACCATGTCGATGGACCTTACCGAACCGGATGCAGGCTCCGATCTCCAGTCTGTAATGCTCAAGGCCACCGAACAGCCCGACGGCACATGGCTGCTCAACGGTGTCAAGCGCTTCATCACCAACGGCGACGCCGACATCCATCTGGTGCTCGCACGCTCTGAAGACGGCACCAAGGACGGCCGCGGTCTGTCTATGTTCATCTACGACAAGAATCAGGGCGGTGTAAACGTTCGCCGCATAGAAAACAAACTCGGTATCAAGGGATCTCCTACATGTGAGCTCGTATATAAAAATGCAAAAGCGGAACTCTGCGGTTCGCGTCGTCTCGGTCTTATCAAATATGTGATGGCACTCATGAACGGTGCGCGCCTCGGCATCGCAGCCCAAAGCGTAGGTGTCAGCGAAATCGCATACCGCGAAGCCGATGCATACGCTAAAGACCGCAAACAGTTCGGAAAAGCAATCATCGAGTTCCCCGCAGTTCAGGAAATTCTCGCCAACATGAAGGCTAAGCTCGATGCATCGCGCTGCCTCCTCTACGAGACAGCCCGCTATGTAGACCTCTACAAAGCATACGAGGATATAGCACGCGACCGCTCACTCACTCCCGACGAACGCAAGGAGATGAAACTATACAATAAGCTCGCCGATGCATGCACTCCCCTTGCCAAAGGTCTCACCAGCGAATACTGCAACCAGAACGCCTACGACTGTATACAGATTCATGGCGGTTCAGGCTTCATGAAAGATTATGCTTGCGAACGCGTTTACCGCGACGCCCGCATTACTTCTATTTACGAAGGAACCACACAGCTTCAGGTTGTGGCAGCAATCCGCCACGTCTTCACCGGCACATATTCACAGCTCATCGCCGGCTACGCCGCTATGGAAATTTCGGAAGAACTTCAGGCACAGAAAGCCGTTGTCGAAGGTCTGGCTCAGAAATATGAAGAAGCAGTGAACCATGTTCACGAAATCAACGATACCGCTTACACCGACCTCATGGCACGCCATCTCGTCGAGATGGCCGGCGACGTCGTTATGAGCTATCTGCTGATGACCGATGCAACACGCTATAACAGCGCATCGCTCACCCGCAGCGCCAAAGTATACGTGAACCTTGCAGCTGCCAATATCGCAAAAAATGCAGCCATCATCGCTTCGGTTACACCCGAAAACATGAGCGTGTACACTCCCCTGAACGACTGATTCTGTAATAACATAGAAATTAAAAGCGACGCCCGGGTTAAAAACCGTCGGCGTCGCTTTTAATTTGTATGTAATAATTTTCAAGACTTACTTATTTTATCAATTTGCGTTGCCATCTACACCTCACAACCTCGAATATGCGGGAGAAAAAGTATCTCCATCAGCAGGATTACCTGTGGAAAGTCCCTTCCGGAGCCAGCGCGAACGTTGGTCTGAGGTCCCATGATTGAAAGAGTCTGGAACAGCATATCCCTGCGCTTTCTTCTGCAGATAGTCATCGCCAATCTTTGACGCCGCGTCCAACGCCTCCTCTATATCTCCGGGCTCAAGCGACTGAAACATTTTATTATCATGATAAGCCCATACCCCCGCATAGAAATCGGCCTGCAACTCAAGCCTGACACTTATCTGGTTGGCCTCCTTCTCCGACACCTGCGCCATACGGTTGTGAGCCTGATCGAGAGTTCCGAGAAGATGCTGCACATGATGCCCCACTTCATGAGCAATTACATAAGCATACGCGAAATCCCCGTCGGCCCCGAGCGTACGCTTCATATCACGGAAAAACGACAGATCAAGATATACGGCATTATCAGCCGAGCAATAGAATGGTCCGGAAGCTGACGTCGCCCCTCCGCAACCGCTCTGCACCGATCCGGTGAATAGAACGAGTTCCGGTGGCTCATATGTGAGACCGTTCTGCTCGAAAATTTCTGTCCACACATCTTCTGTACCCGCCAATATCTGACGTGAAAACCTGGCGAGCTCCTCTTCCTCCTGTGTCGGGACATAAGACTGTTCCGAAGTATACCCACCTGAAAGCAGGTTTCCACCGTTGTCCATAAGCACTTCGAGCGGATTGCCGCCCGACAGCCATGCGACAACACAAGCTATTATCACACCCACAATACCCCCGCCGGCCAGTTTACCTCCAATACCGGTACCTTTCCCACGTCGGTCATCCACATGATTACTCTCTCTACGTCCGTCAAGTCTCATAAATAATTCGTTTCTGATTCGAGTTCGCGCGGCATATGATCCGCTATTATATAACCGTTTATCGGCAACAAAAAGTTCGCCGTAAAGAAAACTTCCTTGCTTTGATGCGACATCACACAAATATACACATTGAAATCCTTACTCCGAAATAAATCCAAAAAAGCGCAAAATAAGATGAACATGCTCCTTCAGTATATGGAAAAGCGCGTAAGATTTATTATTTTTGTAGATTAATTGAAACGAGATGAACAACCATTCCCGACTTACATCATACCGGCGATTGCGGAAAGCTTTTACAACAATCGCAATATTTCTTACCGCGGCAGTAACCGCCGGGGCTGCTTCGACAGTCTCGGTTACCGGTACACATCCGTCGCGCGGTCCCATATCGGTTACTCCACCGGCCTCTACAGGTCTCAGCGAAGTGATTGTGGTATGGAACACGGCCGGAACCGAGCTCCACTATGAGACGTCAGGCAATGCTTCCGCCATACAGTGGTACCGTTTCAGTAATCTCGGCGGTGGTTTCGCGGAAGAAATACCGTCGGTCAACAACGGTTCCGACAGCTACATACGCCTTGACGAAAGCGATATGGGCTACATTATCGACGACAACAGCAGACGCACATGTCTGTGGGTTGTCAACTATGCCAATCACCAATGCACCCTCGGTAGCCTCGATATAGTTCCGGATCAGACTGAGTGTGACCGCACAGCCCTGTCGCTTACAGGATCAGCCGACAAAATAACATATTATTCGGTCAACGGAGCGCAACAGACTCTAAGCCGCGACCTTCAGCTGGAGTATCATACACTGGTATACAATGCCGACAGCCATGTATACGAACAGCAGATGGCCGAACATACCCTTGAAAGCGTAGATGGACTTATCCGCACGGACTCCCCCTTATGCTCCACATATTTTTCTCTGTCCGGAGACCGTTTCCTGCATCAATGGGGCATGGAACAACATGCGGTCTCACCCTCTATTGATCCTACGGCCATAGCTGTCACAACTTCAGCACAGCAGGCTGAACGCTCCAACGACAACGAGCAGCGCGAAGATAAAACAGAATCTCTCGGAGGTTCGGGACCGGTCGTAATCTTATTCTCGGCGGCTACCACCGATGCCGTTGTATACCGAGAATGGCAATTCGCCCGCGACCCGGAATTCGACATCATTGATATGCGTGTACAACAAGACGATTTCGAACAGCAATTCTCCGATTTCGGAACCACATATGTCCGTTTCGTCGCAGGTAACGACAGCGGCTCATGCGACTTCACCTCAGAAACCTATACCGTCTATGTCGGAGAGTCGAAACTCGACTGCCCGAATGCATTCTCACCGGGTGCGACAGAGGGTACAAACGATGAATGGAAAGTTTCCTACAAATCTATCGTCAGTTTCGATTGCTCCATATTCAACCGATGGGGCCAACTCATGATCCACTTTACCGATCCGTCAAAAGGATGGGACGGCAGATACAACGGAAAGCTCGTGCCTACCGGAGTATATTACTATGTAATAAGTGCGAAAGGTACCGACGGACGCAACTACAAACTGTCGGGAGATATAAATATTCTCCGATATGAGGACCGACGCACATCAGTCAGTCAATAAACAACTGCATACCACACAACTCCACATAATATTAGCCTTCACAACAGCTACAAAATGAAAACTAAACTTATATATTTTTCTACAGCCACACTTATAGCGCTTACATCAGCCAACATCATATCCTCACAGGCATCCGCATCGGAAAACAATGCGGAGGCCGGGGAGGATACCGCATATACCTATGCCGAAGGAATGGCACCGGTAGTAAATCCTCCGTTGCCGAAAAAGATTGAGTTTGCCGGACAGACCATCGACTTCGACCGCATGGATATGTACGAACGCCTTGACCGCGAGCTATCACAGATGTGCTACATGCATTCCTCGACAATGCTTATGCTGAAACGCGCTAACCGCTTTTTCCCGGTTATGGCCCCGATATTGAAACGCAACGGAGTGCCGGAAGATCTGGTGTATCTCGCGTGCATAGAATCGTCCCTCAATCAGAGAGCATACTCCCCCGCCAAAGCTGCCGGACTATGGCAGTTCCTTGCATCTACAGGCAAGGAATATGGTCTTGAAGTGAACGATTACGTCGACGAACGTTATAACATAGAAAAAGCAACGGCGGCAGCCGCGCGTTATCTCAAAAGCGCATACAATAAATACGGCAATTGGGAATCGGCAATGGCCTCGTACAACGGAGGTCAGCGACGCATATCTACCGAACTGGACTCCCAACTCGCCGACAGCGCATTCGATCTTTATCTGGTAGAGGAAACGTCGCGTTATCCGTTCCGCGTTTATGCAGCTAAGGCGTTGATGGAAAACCCATCAAAATATGGTTTCCATCTAAAGCCCGATCAGTTCTATCCGCAGTTGGATTATACAGAGGTGAATGTATCATCTACAATAGATGACCTGGCTGCATGGGCCAAAAGCCACGGCACCACATATGCTCTGCTTCGCGAGTTCAATCCATGGATCAGAGCCAAAAGCCTTCCTGTGACAGCCGGAAAGACATATACCATCAAAGTGCCGAAACCCGAAAGTCTATCGCGCTCAGCCAATCCTCTTACTAAAAAACATCTATATAATCCCCGATGGGCAGATTGACGATGAACCGTAATAAAGAAATCACTGCAAAGCAGACCGCTTATGAACCTACAGCCGGAATGAACTCCGACAATACCCTCGAAGTTATCGGTGCGAGGGTACACAATCTGAAGAATATCGATGTCAGTATACCGCACCGCAGCCTCACCGTTATAACCGGATTGAGCGGGAGCGGAAAATCATCGTTGGCATTCGACACAATATATGCCGAAGGACAGCGCCGCTATATCGAGACATTTTCGGCTTATGCACGCAATATTCTCGGAAATATGGAGCGCCCTGATGTTGATAAAATTTCAGGGCTCTCTCCTGTAATTGCCATAGAACAGAAAACCGTTAACCGTAATCCACGAAGCACCATCGGCACAACCACGGAGGTTTACGATTTTCTCCGACTTCTATACGCGCGTATCGGAGAGGCACGCAGCTATCTGTCGGGCGCTCCGATGGAGAAATACACCGAGGAAAAAATCGTGTCGATGATACTCGACCGATACGATGGCAGGAAAATCTATATTCTCTCACCACTCGTACATAACCGTAAGGGACATTACAAAGACCTTTTCGAGCAACTTGTAAAGAAGGGATACCTCAACGTACGTGTCGACGGCGAGCTACGTGAGATGGTCTACGGTATGAAACTCGACCGATACAAAAATCACTCGATAGAACTGGTGGTAGACAAACTCAAAGTATCGCGCAAAGACGACTCCCGCCTGCGTGATTCGGTTGCGAACGCTCTCCGTCAGGGGGGGCACCAGATGATGGTTCTTGATCTGGACAATGGTAAGCTCGCCCATTTCAGCCAATCGCTCATGGACCCGGAAACCGGACTGAGCTACCGCGAACCGGCACCTCACAACTTTTCATTCAACTCTCCGCTCGGAGCGTGCCCCTGCTGCAAGGGGCTCGGTACTGTCAACATTGTCGACCGTGCCAAGATTATTCCTGACGACAGACTGTCCATTCACAACGGAGCCATCGTTCCTTTAGGTAAATATAAAAATTCGATGATATTCTGGCAGGTGGCCGCTATATGCGAAAAATATGGCTGCGATCTGAAAACACCCATCAAGGATCTGCCTGAAGAAGCTCTCAACGACATTCTCAACGGAACACCCGAGCGATTGCAGATTAAATCGGAGACTAACTCAATATCCAACTACTTCCTCTCCTACGAAGGTCTGGTAAAATATATCGAGATGCAGCAGGGAGACGATGCTACCTCAGAAGCTCAGAAATGGAGTGGTAAATTCTACTCACGCATGGTGTGTCCCGAATGTCACGGTGACCGCCTCAACCGTGAGGCGCTTCATTTCTTCGTCGACGGGAAAAATATAGCCGAACTATCGCGTCTGGATATCACAGACCTGCTTGAATGGGCGGAAGGAGTGGAAACACGATTGAACGACCGCCAGAAAACCATCGGCCACGAGATACTGAAAGAAATTCGCGGTCGCCTGCGTTTTCTTGTCGATGTAGGGCTGGGATATCTGGCATTAAACCGCAACTCCGCCACCTTGTCCGGTGGTGAGAGCCAACGCATACGGCTTGCGACCCAACTCGGATCGGAGCTGGTGAACGTTCTATACATACTCGATGAACCGAGTATCGGACTTCATCAGAGCGACAACAACCGCCTTATCGATTCATTGAAGAAACTTCGCGATGCGTCAAATTCCATCATCGTTGTCGAACACGACAAGGATATGATGCTCAACGCCGATTATATAGTGGACATAGGTCCTGAAGCGGGCCGGAAAGGAGGAGAGGTTGTGTTTCAGGGTACACCCCGGCAAATGCTCGCTACCGATACCATCACTGCCGGATATCTCAATGGTAATCTTGCTATCGAAATACCGGAGACGCGCCGCAAGGGGAACGGACAAAAGCTCGAACTGCTCGGATGCACCGGACATAACCTCCGCAATGTTGATCTCACCCTTCCGCTGGGCACTTTCACCTGTGTCTGCGGTGTATCCGGAAGCGGTAAATCGTCGCTTGTAAACGGTACCCTTCAACCGATATTGTCGAACCGCTTCTATCGTTCTCAAGAGGAACCGCTCCCCCACATGGAACTCCGGGGTATCGAACATATCGATAAAATAGTTACCGTCGATCAATCGCCCCTCGGCAAGTCGCCACGCTCCAATCCTGCAACATATACCGGAGTATTCTCCGATATCAGAAATCTGTTCGTAGACCTTCCCGAAGCGAAAATAAGAGGCTACAAGCCCGGACGCTTCTCGTTCAATGTGGCCGGCGGACGATGTGAAGCTTGTAAAGGCAACGGCTATAAGACAATTGAAATGAACTTCCTTCCCGATGTTCTGGTGCCTTGCGAGGAATGCTCCGGTAAACGATACAACCGGGAGACCCTCGAGGTACGTTTCAAAGGAAAATCCATTGCCGATGTACTTGACATGACAATCAATCAGGCTGTGGAATTTTTCGCCGCACAACCCCGAATCCTGAAAAAACTGAAAATAATGCAGGAAATAGGTCTGGGATACATAAAACTCGGGCAACCCTCGTCGACCCTTTCAGGAGGAGAGAACCAACGTGTGAAACTCGCCACCGAACTGGCGAAACGTGACACCGGAAAAACCCTGTTCATACTTGACGAGCCTACCACAGGTCTTCATTTCGAGGATATAAAAGTACTGCTCGGTGTGCTGAACAGACTGGTTGAAAAGGGTAATACAGTTCTTGTGATCGAACATAACCTCGATGTGGTGAAGTGCGCCGACTACATAATTGATATGGGACCGGCAGGAGGCAAAAACGGAGGACAGATCATTGCGGAAGGCACCCCTGAAGAGGTTGCGGAATGCGACTCTCCTACAGCCCCGTTCCTGCGGCAGGAACTCGGAATCAGCCCCAAGGGATAATCGCGGATTTATTTATGCCAGAATCCGGGGGCGAATAGAACCAACACAGTGAAGACTTCCAGACGACCCGTAAGCATCAGAAATGACAACACCCATTTGCCGAGATCCGGAATAAGATTGAACTGGCCCCCGTATCCGGTGATTTCAGGCGCGAGCCCCGTGTTGCTTACGCAGGAGAACGATGCGAAAAAACTGTCGACAAGAGGCACATCCATTGCCGCAAGCGCCATACCTCCGGCCACAATCACTATCACATACAGCCACAGGAACACCATCACTTTATTGATCACCTCCGGCGCCATCGTCTTGCCATTGATGCCGACCGAAAGGATATGATTAGGATAGATGCAGCGGTAAAGTTCGTTGCGCGAATTCTTGAACAGATAAATCGCACGGTCAAGTTTCGCACCACCTGATGTTGACCCCGCGCAGGCACCGAAAAACATCATTACGAATATCAGGCTGAGAATGAAAAGTCCCCAGTCGCTGAGATTTGCAACCGCGTAGCCGGTGGATGAAATGGTTGAGATTATCTGGAACAGCGGATCGATTGTCAGAGCTTCTACAGTGAGCTGAATACCGCTGCCTGAAACCAGGGCCAGATCGAAAAGAATGAACAGGACAAAAATAACTTTCACATACATCCGGAAGACCTCGTTGCTCCATGCGCTCCGGAACTCGCCGGTAGAAGCCTTGAAGATAAGGGCGAAATTCACGCCCCCTACGAACATGAACAGCGTAGTCACAATCTTTACGTAAAGCGAATCCCACGTTCCGATCGATGCCTGATGAGTTGAGAATCCTCCTGTCGACATTGTTGACAGGGCATGACAGATGCTGTCGAATGTGTTCATCGGTCCGAACATGTAGAGCAATACAAGCGCAAGAGTAAGAAGAGCATATACGAGCCATAGCCTTTTTGCCGTTGAGCTTACCCGCGGACGCAGTTTCTCGCTCCTTATGCCCGTGGTCTCGGCATTGAACATCTGCATTCCACCCGATGAATTAAGCATCGGCAATACGGCGAGAGTAAACAGAATGATTCCCATGCCGCCGATCCATTGCATGAGGGAGCGCCACATATGAATCGCATGAGACACATTGTCGATATTCTCCATAACCGATACACCGGTAGTGGTGAAACCTGACATTGACTCAAAGAAAGCTTCTGATAAATTGACGGGTACCTCGCTCACAATAAACGGAATCATACCGAACAACGAAAATATCACCCATACAAGAGCCGTAAGGAGGAATCCCTCGCGCTTTCCCATCTCCGAACGCCTCGGGCGACTGAAAAACGTCATGCCAGCCCCGGTAACGGCTGTCACCGCCAATCCCACCTCAAAGGCAAGCGCATCATCCTCTCCATAGAAAAATGCCGTGGCAAGAGGAACAGCCATAAAGACAGCCTCTATCATCACGAGCCATCCCATAACCCGCACAAGCATGCGGTAATTTATTCGGTTTCTCCGCGCCATTACGTGTCACACAAAAAGTTTCTCCACCTTATGGATATGCCCAGACAGACAGAAAACCACCACATGATCGCCTGCCTGTATCTGTGTCCGGCCATCTACGAGCATCCCCTTACCATCGCGGATAAGCCCCGCGAGCGTCATCTCATGGAATAGTTTCAGATTCATCACCGGCGCTTTGGTTATTTTCGAACCGGGCCGGGCCTCTATCTCAGCAACTTCGGCATCTGCAAGCGCCATGAATTTCGACGAACTCTCGTCTGCATCGAGCAACAACTGAAAAATTTTGCTTGACGCAAGCAGTTTCTTGTTTATTACCGTGCCGATATTCAGATTCTCCGCTTCCGAGATAAACTGTATGTTCTCTACCTCGGCGATGGTTTTATTTACATGAAATTCCTTAGCCGTAAGGCAAGCCAGGATATTGGTTTCGGAATATTCGGTAAGCGCTACAAAGGCGTCCATATCCGTTATTCCTTCTTCGGCAAGAAGCTCGTTGTTGCGTGCGTCTCCATGAATAATGTGAACATCGCCACACCCCGAGCATTTTTCTGGAAGACGACGGCATATATCCATATCGTTGTCGATAATGGTCAGATTCCAACGTCCTTTAACCATGTTTGCAAGACGTACGGCAATGTGCGTACCACCCATTATCATCACATTCCTGATCTTGTAATCGGTCTTTCCGCATATTTCTCGTATTTCATCCACATAATCGCGGGTTGTGGTGAAATACATTATATCACCCTCAAGAACCGTGTCGTCACCTCGGGGAATAATCGTTTCATGGCGGCGCTTGATAGCCGATACATGATAATGATGCTGACCGTATGTGATGTCGCGCAGGCGCTTCCCTACCAGAGATGCATGGTGAGGGAGTTTTACACCTACCACTATTAGCTCACCATCGTGAAGTTCAAACCAGTTGCGCACCCAGGGCTTGCCGAGCGCCGTACATATCTCACTGGCTGCAAGCATTTCCGGATAAATAAGATGATCCACACCCATTGATGTGAAATGCGCACGATTTTCTTTATCGAGAAACTCATAGTTGTCTATTCGGGCCACTGTCTTTCTGGCACCGAGTCTCTTGGCAATCTCACACGACACAATGTTTGTGTTTTCAAACGGGCTCACAGCGATGTAAAGATCGCAGTCAGCATTCACACCGGCCGCACGTAAGTCGGCGAACGAAGTGCAGCTTCCCTCCCTGGTCATGAGATTGTAGTTGGCATCAAGGTTTGAAAGCTTCGCAGGATCATTGTCTATCAACACTATATCCTGCTCCTCGCGCGACAACAATTTGGCGAGATGGGATCCTACTTCACCGGCACCTGCGATTACTATCTTCATAGAACCGAATGTTTAACAGAGGTCAATTGCCTGCGGGCAGCGGCCGCTATAGCCTCCGCATCCATACCGCATAGCTTACGCAACTGAGCCACTGACCCGTGTTCCACAAAACTGTCAGGCATCCCGATCTTGAACACTTGCCCACTCGTGGCGGTATCATTATCTATGAGCCATTCCGTAACGGCCGTTCCGAGTCCTCCGCATACAGTACCGTCCTCCACAGTAACTACAGGGCAACCCAAAGCTGCAACCTCCCTGAGTATATCGCCATCGAGAGGTTTTATAAAAGTCATGTGGTAATGGGCCGCATCTATTCCATCTGCTTCAAGCAGTTTTATGGCATCGCTCACCTCTTCCGCTATCGGTCCGGCAGATATGAAAGCTATATCCTTGCCTTCGCGCAGTTTTTCACCCTTTCCAATCTCTACCCGGTGCAGAGGCTTTGAAAGATCTGCTTCTTTTGCCGTACCACGCGGATATCTGATCGCCATCGGTGAATTTTCCCGTAGCGAAGCTGTATATAATATATTCCGGAGGCTATCTGCGTTACGGGGCACCGCTATGATCATTCCCGGTACCGAGCGCATATAGGCTATGTCGAAAGCACCATGGTGGGTTACTCCGTCCTCTCCTACTATACCGGCACGGTCAATACAGAATGTTACAGGCAGGCCCTGAATAGCCACATCGTGAATTATCTGATCGTATCCTCTCTGAAGAAACGACGAATATATGGCGACAAAAGGCATAAGTCCTTCCTTGGCTAAACCACCGGCGAAAGTTACGGCATGCCCTTCGGAGATACCTACATCAAACACTCTTGAAGGTATGGCATCTTTGAGAATACTCATTGAGGTACCCGATGGCATGGCCGCCGTAATGCCGACGATCTTTTTATTCTGCTTCGCGAGTTGAAGCAATGTGTGGCCGAAAACATCCTGATATTTCAGCGCGGCAGGAGCTTCTCCCGGTTTATTGCCGGATATCTGCTCTCCCGTGTCGGGATCGAAGCGACCGGGTGCATGCCAGGTGGCGGGATCTTTCTCCGCCGCAGGAAATCCTTTCCCCTTCTGTGTCTTGATATGAAGAATCCTTGGACCTTTCATATCCTTGATGTCCTGTAGCACCTTTACCAATGTTGCCACATCGTGACCGTCTACAGGTCCGAAATATCTTATATTAAGTCCCTCGAAAATATTCTGTTCATGCGATAGGAAAGATTTCAGACTGTTGTTCAGGCGCAGAATCGCACCTTTACTCTTGTCTGACACCATATTCATTTTCCTCAGCCCGCGGTATAGCGTATAACGAAGGTCATTATATCCTTTAGAGGTATTGATGTGGGCCAGATAACTGTGTAACGATCCAACATTCGGATCAATACTCATGTTGTTATCGTTGAGGATTATGAGCAGATTATTCGGAGTGTTGGCCGCATTATTGATACCTTCGAATGCCAGTCCTCCACTGATAGATGCATCACCTATAACCGCCACTACATTGCGGCGAGGCATTTCATCGTTCAGCTCGGTAGCCACAGCCATACCGAGAGCCGCCGAAATTGAGTTTGACGCATGTCCTGCAGTAAAGGTATCATACTCACTTTCTGCCGGATTCGGAAATCCGGAAAGTCCACCGAGCTTACGGTTCGTCTCGAAACGGTCACGACGGCCGGTAAGAAGCTTATGACCGTAAGCCTGATGGCCCACGTCCCACACAATGCGGTCATATGGCGTATTAAACACATAGTGGAGAGCAACAGTGAGCTCAACCGCCCCCATCGATGAAGCAAAATGTCCGGGATTACGCGATAAGGCATCTATCAGGAAATCACGTATTTCCGAACAAACCTGGGGAAGCTCCGCCACCGACAGGCGACGAAGATCTGCAGGAGAATCTATATTGTTCAACAGCTCCGTTCCGGTGGGTTCATCATTATTTTTCTGATCCGGTGTTTTTGTCATTCTTCACATACTTCTTGTACAACGGAACAAACACTATGAATGCCGAGGCTACAACTGGAAAGAGCGAGAGCAACGTGATGTTCTGCCCGGAGGCGAGTAATCTGGTAACATACCAGAAACATACGCCGATCCAAAGTATTCCGATAATCGCGAAACGGATTATAATGCCTGAATTCATAAAAACGACATTCAATTGTTAGTTATGCTAGGGCGGGGTCAGCATCGCATAACCACACGCCTTTCGCAAAGTTACAAAAAAACAGATTCACTTCCAAATCATAATGCACCGTACTATCCGAACCGGAGTATGACAAAAAATCCGGCGACCGATTTTTTCGGTCGCCGGATCAATATACAGTTGGCTCCGGGGGTTGATCACGCCGGAAAGCCGTATGTTCGGAACAAAGGATCAGCTCTGGAGCTTGAAGTTGATCGGGAGAGTGTACCATACGGCCACTGCCTGACCATTCATCTTACCGGGAATGAAGTCCGGAAGAGTCTTCACTACTCGTACAGCCTCTTTATCAAGGTCGGGATCCTTACCGCGAACCACAACAACATCACCCACCTGGCCGGTCTTGGTAACGACGAATTTCACTACCACACGACCCTGAATATTATTTTCAGCCGCCATCGTAGGATATTTGATGTGTGAAGCGATATACTTGAGAAGTTCGGCTTCACCACCGGGGAACTGAGGCATCTGCTCGACAGCTTCGAAAATCGCTTCTTTCACGGGCTCATGTTTCTCTTCAACGATAATCTCGTCTTTGTGTTCACGAACCACGTTGAGGTCATCGGTACCTTTATCGAAGGTTGTCGCGCCGGCTGCTGCCGTAGACTCCGCTACTTCGTCCTTCGAGGTAATGTCCTCTGTCACTTCAGTGTCTTCCACTACAGCGATCTCGGTATCCTTGATAGTATTGAGAATCTCTTCGGGAAGAGCTTCTTCTGCCTGAGGTTCCTCCATTGCCTGGGGAATTTCTTCCTCAGGTTCGGGTTCCTCATCCTCCATATCCTCCATTTCTGCAAGCGCCTGCTCGTTCTGTGCAAGAAGTTCAAGCGCGGCAGCTTCCTCTGCACGGCGTTCCTGGTATCTGCTCCAGATATAACCGCCGATAAGAAGCACGACAAGTCCGATCAGAACTATAATCATCGCCTTATTATGGCGTCCGTCGCTTGCACGACGAAGGGTATATGCACCGAATTCTTTGTTTTTACCTTCAAAGATTATGTCGGTCCATTCTTTTGATGAAAGATCTACATCTTTTGCCATTTGATTTCTCTTTTACGGGTTAATAAATATAGTCAATCATCACTGTTAGTTCTTACCGTTCTTGGCCTTGAAGTCGGCTACCATAGCTTCGTCCACATCAGTAAGTGTACCGAGCTGGTAGCGCGAAATCTGGTTGATCTGCATCTCGTCGAGTGCGGAAATCACACTTTCCCAGGATGCCCCGGGAAGAGGCTTGATAATGACAACCGGACGCTCATATTCATCGCTGTTACGGATCTGCTTGGCTGCTGCCTGGAAATCCTCTTCAGAGATTTTCTTATCACGCCATTCCTGTCTCTTTTTTTCCACATCGCGGAGCACACCGAGGTTGCGGTCATGAAGAATCTTACGTACTCCCTGCTGGAGATGCCCGTCGTTACCGAGGAACTCAGTAACCTTCAGATTACTTGAAGCCACATCTGAACCGTTATACTCAACTTCAGGCTTACCGGTATAATAGTAAATTGTATTACTCTTTATACCGCCATCCTCGTCGTAATCGGTATCGAGAATCAGGGTTATGGCTTCGGATTCCTTGGCTTTCTGTAATTCAGTCTGCTCAAGCTTCTCGTTGGTAGGCAACGCGATGTTGAGCGTCTGCGACTTGATCATAGTGGTACAGAGCATGAAGAACGTAATCAGAAGCATGTTCATATCCACCATGGGGGTGAAGTCCACATGAATGGCCATCTTTTTCTGGGCGCCTTTTTTCTTTTTGCCGTCGCCAGAAGATTGTTCTATTTGTGCCATATTGATTAGTCTGACTCTGTTTTAAGCGCGGTCATTACAGAAAATTTGTTCATCTTGATGGTCTGAAGATTGTCAAGAACCTGATGAATGGTCTCGAACTTCGTGCCACGGTCAGATTTCACAGCGATACCCTCGCCTTTCTGCACTGCTTCGCGGATGTTGGGGTTACTTGAGTTGTAGATCGCACGCATCCAGATCTGGAATTCGTTGGTGGTCAACTTATTTCCATCCTGATCGGTATAGACGATGTCCTTGAAGGGGATGCCCGTGTCCTTCGGAGTGAGATTTCCCATTGTCACCGGAGCATTTGCTGTCTGACTGAGGAACTCATCTTGCTTGCTCTGGTCAAGCGATAGGAACTGATGCATCTTTTCAAGAGGCACGCCAAATGAGGCGTTCTTTGCAAACTTATCCAAATCGGACGAGGTGATACCGATTTTCTTACCGGTCTTGGCCTCATAGTCGGCGGCGGCTGTTTTGAGAACCTCGCGACGGAGGGGTTCAGTACCCCACTCTTCCGCATTCTCGGGATCAGCGTCACCAAGAACCGACATGAACACTTTTCCCTGCGGGCTTACGAGGACCTGAGCCACGTTAGCTGTAGGAACCTTTATCTCCGAGACCGATGAAGGGGTGATTACTGTCACCGGCTCCTTCTGGAGGAAGGTTGAAGTCAACATGAAGAAAGTAAGCAAAAGAACGGTAACGTCACTCATCGCGGTCATGTCGATGAGGGTACTCTTTCTTTTAATTTTTACTTTTCCCATATTTTCCTTTGATTAAATTTCTGTTAATTGTTATCGTTGGATAAATATGAGATCAGTGAGTAGCCGCAAACGACTGAACGATTGAGAAACCGATTTCGTCGATAGCGTAGGTCAGAGTGTCAATCTTATTGGTGTAGAAGTTATAGGAGATAACAGCGAAAGCACCGGTCGCGATACCGAAAGCGGTGTTCACAAGCGCCTCAGAAATACCGGTTGAAAGTTCGCTCGAGTCAGGAGCGCCTGATGCGGAAAGAGCCTGGAACGACTTGATCATACCGATCACAGTACCGAGAAGACCGACGAGAGTACCGAGGGTTGTGAGTGTAGCCACGATGGGGAGATTCTGCTGAAGAGAAGGCATCTCGATTGCGGTAGCTTCTTCTACTTCTTTCTGAAGGGTAGCGATTTTCTGCTCCTTGCTGAGGACGGTGTTGCGATCCATTTCTTCGTAGCGGTTGAGAGCTGCGCTTACAACTGCGGCAACAGAACCTTTCTGCTTCTTGCAGAGTTCCTGAGCGCCCTTGATATCGTTGGTTGCAAGACATTTCTTAACTGCGGCAACGAATTTGTCGATGCTACCTGTACCTTTGGCACTCTTGAGAGCGATAGCGCGCTCTACAGAGAGAACGATTACGGTAAGGAAGAGAGTCTGAAGAATAGGCACGATGATACCACCTTTGAAGATTGTTCCGATGAGGTCATTGGGGTGAGCTTTTGCGAACTCGTCACCAGCGAACCACATTGATGAGCCGGTGAATTCCTCAACATCTTTGAAGTGAGAGGGATGACCGAACACAAAGAGGAAAAGGCAAACTGCCACTACGAAGCAGGCGAGGATTACCAAGGATGCATTCTTGATACCACGTACGTTGCTACCGGGTTTTACAGTCGGAGCGGAATTGGGCTTTTGAGCTTCCATAACTTGTAATAGTACTTTTAATAGATTTTTATGAAAATAATTATAATATGATTTCGGTTAAAGATATTTTCAATATTTAACTTGCTTCACACATTTTAGTTAAAGTTCTTTCAATTCCTTTTCAGTCAGGCGCATAAGACTACGCGGAAACTCTACGGCAGTAATGTCGCCCCGACAGCACAGAGCTACGGAAAGCAACACATCCAAACGCATTTCATGGCACAGACTTCAGCAGTGCGGAGTGCATTGAACTTTCATTCGGAAAAGAACTCCATGGCAAAAGCTAAATGCAAAATTATCATTATATTTTAATATGGCAAAATTTTCATTAATAAAATTTCCTATCCGCACGATGAGCAAGCTTCTACGGAGATGAATCTTATGATAAGGCCAACCACTCTTATATGCGATCCATACTCCGCCTTAACAACGGAATTTCAGACGTTTCAATATAATAAGTCTGAAATAAGCCCTATTTTTTGCATACTTTAATAAGATGAGACAAAAATTATCACTACCTTTGCGCATTGAAAAGTAATTGAGGAAAATTTTCCGCAATCAACACAACTCTTATCACCACTACATAAATCTGTACAATGAGTATCGGGATTAGAATCAAAAAGGGGCTTGACCTGCATCTCGCCGGTGCCGTAGCCGACACGAGAGCGATTGTCGGCTCGTCGACCCCTACAGTGGCAATTGTCCCCGACGATTTCGAGGGTCTTGTTCCTAAAATGGAAGTAAAAGAGGGTGAGACGGTGCTGGCCGGTCAGCCTCTGATGCGCCACAAACTGCATGAGGACATCAAGATTGTCAGTCCTGCCGCCGGCACAGTAAAAGCTGTGGTCCGTGGCGAAAGACGCAAAATAATGCGTGTGATTGTAGAGGTAGGTCAGCATGAAGCGCTGAAACACGATACCCTGGGAGCTACATCCTCTGCCGGCGCCGCACGCTCGCTTCTCATGAAGTCCGGTCTATGGGCTTTCATGCGCCAGCGTCCCTACGATATAATTCCGGATCCTGATGCCACCATCCGCGATATTTTCGTAACAGGGTTCGACTCCGCTCCCCTCTCCTATACTCCCGCAGACTTCACTGCCGACGACAAGGCTCGCTTCGAGGCAGGAGTGAAGCTGCTCTCGGTCCTCACCGAAGGGAAAGTATATGTGTCGCGCCGCACCGGAGAAAACCTCCCCGATATCGCCGGAGCCGAGATGATCGATGTTACCGGACCTCACCCCTCCGGAAATGCCGGAACACTCATAGCTGCAATCGCCCCTGTCAACAAGGGAGAGACCGTAGTATGTCTCACCCTCGATGTACTGTCACGCATCGGCTCACTGATGCTCATTGGATTTGCGCCTATGGATACCGTCGTCGCAGTGACCGGATCCGAGATCATACAGCCTCAGCTTGTCAACACTCTCATCGGAGCGGAACTTTCCGCCCTACTGAAAGATAATGTGAAAGATGACAACCGTCACCATCGCATTATATCCGGTAACGTACTCACCGGCCACGCAGAGAAAGCCGACGGGTATCTGCGCTTCCCATACCGTCAGGTAACAGTCATTCCGGAGGGTGATGATGTCGCTGAATTCATGGGATGGGCATCCCTGTCGCCGCGAAAGATGAGTACCAGTCCCTCTTTCCCAGGACATTTCCTCGGCAAGAGACTTTTCACCCCCGACGCACGCCTGCTCGGCGGTCGCCGTGCGATGATCATGAGTGGAGAATATGACAAGGTTTTGCCGATGGACATTCTTCCCGAATATCTAATCAAGGCAATCCTTGCCCGCGACATAGACCGAATGGAGCAGCTCGGAATTTACGAAGTGGCGCCGGAGGATTTCGCGCTTGCCGAATATGCCGATACGTCGAAACTTGAACTTCAGAAAATAGTGCGCGAAGGACTCGATTACCTACGGAAAGAATTGGAATAACGCCAGTCGATACATCGAACGCGAATAGAAAGAAAAAACTGTTTTCACTACTATATAATACGAAATGAAAGCTCTAAAGAAATTGCTTGATAAGGCGCGTCCGTCGTTTGAGCCCGGAGGAAAACTGCATGCTTTCCACTCGGTGTTCGACGGCTTCGACACCTTCCTTTTCACTCCTGACACAACTTCGCGTTCAGGAGCGCATATCCACGACAGCATGGACTCCAAGCGCACCATGATCATAGTGATCGTAGCGCTGCTCCCCTGCCTGCTGTTCGGCATGTACAATACCGGATATCAGCATTGGCTTGCATGCGGTGAGACTACCTTCCCCTTCTGGACGCTTATGCTCTATGGCTTCCTCGCCGTACTGCCGCGCATCGTTGTGGCCTACGTCGTAGGCCTCGGAATCGAATTCGTTGTAGCCCAGTGGCGCCGTGAGGAGATTCAGGAAGGTTTCCTCGTAACCGGCATGCTTATACCGATGATATGCCCTATCGAGACACCACTGTGGATGATCGCTGTGGCAACTGCCATAAGTGTCATATTCGTTAAAGAAGTGTTCGGCGGAACCGGATACAATATCTTTAACGTAGCCCTCGTTACCCGTGCGGTACTCTTTTTCGGTTATCCGGCCAAAATGAGCGGCGACAGTGTGTTCGTATCGCTCGGCTCAGTATTCGGTATCGGCGGCACAGCCCCCGACGGCTTCACCGGAGCTACTCCGCTGGGACAGATCGCAACCTCAGGTGCCACATCGCAGGCTCAGCTCGCACAGTCACTCACAACCATCACCCACGAGCCGCTCACAACATGGGATATGTTCCTCGGACTTATTCCCGGATCATTCGGCGAGACCTCCACACTCTGCATCCTTATCGGTGCGGTTCTATTGTTGCTTACCGGTATAGCCAGCTGGCGGATAATTCTGTCGGTATTCGTCGGTGGAGCCGTGATGGCACTGATAGCCAATACGTTCGCGACACCAACATATCCTGCGTCTTACCTCAGTGTGGCCGACCAACTCTGCCTCGGAGGATTTGCTTTCGCCGCAGTATTCATGGCACCCGATCCTGTGACCTCATGTCGCACCAATACAGGTAAATACATCTACGGTTTCCTTGTAGGCGCCATAGCGGTAATCATACGGACCTACAACAACGGCTACCCCGAAGGAGCAATGCTGGCAGTACTGCTGATGAACGCCTTCGCACCGCTCATCGACTACTGTGTTGTCGAATCTAATGTCCGCCGCCGCATGAAGCGTCTGCCCCGAAAGGCTACCGAAGAGAAATAATACACATTTCATTATCACGAATAATCTGACAACTCATACCGATCATGATTAACAAACAGAGTAATGTCTACACCATCGGATATATCACGGCGATGGTCGTGATCGTCGGTGCCGCTCTCGCATTCACCGCAATGTCGCTGAAAGACCGACAGACGGAGAACGCCGATGCCGACAAAATGAAGCAGATTCTACAGTCGGTACACGTGACATCAGATCGCGCTACCATAGTAGAAGATTACCACCGATATATCACATCCACATTGGTTGTCAACAGTGCCGGAGAACAGATAAACGGTGTGGACGCGTTCAATGTCAATGTCACAGCAGAAACCAAGCGACCTTTAGCCGACCGGCAGCTGCCCGTATACATCTGTACACTTCCGGATGCAGGAACGAAATATATCATTCCACTGGCAGGCATGGGACTTTGGGGCCCGATCTGGGGATATGTATCGCTTGACAGCGACGGCACCACGATCTACGGCGCATTCTTCGACCATGAGGGAGAAACCCCGGGCCTCGGCGCAGAAATAACCAAACCGGATTTCACAGACCAGTTCAACGGTAAACAGATGTTCAAGAACGGTCAGTTCCTTCCCGTAACAGTAGTGAAGAAAGGACAGGTCCCACAAGGCGACATGGATTATGTCGACGGTATTTCGGGCGGAACCATCACATCAAAAGGTGTGGGAGCCATGCTCGATGATTGCCTCCTGCCCTACAAGGCATATCTTGAAACCCTCAGAAACAACTAAACCGTCATGGCAGATAAAGTAAGCAACAGGGACATATTCTTCAATCCCTTCTCAAAAGACAATCCGGTGATCGTTCAGGTGCTCGGCATCTGCTCGTGTCTCGCCGTGACCGCGAAACTCGAACCCGCACTTGTAATGGGCATCTCGGTAATCGCCGTACTCGCCTTCTCCAACGTGATCATATCGCTTATCCGCAACACGATTCCCACAAATATCCGTATCATCGTGCAGCTTGTGGTTGTGGCGGCCCTGGTAATCATAGTCAACCAGCTCCTCAAAGCTTACGCCTACGATGTAAGCAAACAGCTTTCGGTATTCATCGGGCTTATAATCACCAACTGCATTCTGATGGGGCGTCTGGAAGCGTTCGCTATGGGCAACAAGCCCTGGCCTTCGTTTCTCGACGGTGTCGGCAACGGCATCGGATATACGATAATCCTCGTCATCGTAGGCTTCTTCCGCGAACTGTTAGGCAGCGGCACTCTTTTCGGCTATCAGGTAATACCGCAAAGCTGGTACGACGCCGGATATGCCAACAACGGTCTTATGATCCTTCCACCGATGGCTCTTCTGGTGGTAGCATGCATCATATGGGTACACCGCTCCTTCAACAAAGATTTGCAGGAGAAGTAACCCGCTCAACCGTTCCAACGATTCATTAATCAGCAAATACCACGCGTTTAATAACAACGTAAAGCCAAAATGGAAAATCTGAACCTCTTCATACGGTCGATTTTTGTCGACAACATGGTGTTCGCCTACTTCCTCGGCATGTGTTCTTTTCTTGCCGTGTCGAAGAATGTGAAGACTGCCTTCGGGCTCGGTGTGGCCGTAACATTCATGCTGGTCATTACACTTCCCATCAACTATCTGCTCGAGAATTATGTGCTTCGTGAAGGAGCGCTGCGCTGGCTGGGCGAAGATTTCGCCGATGTCGATCTCAGCTTCCTCTCGCTCATAATGTTCATAGCCGTTATCGCATCTATGACACAGCTGGTGGAAATGGTGGTTGAGAAGTATTCCCCATCACTGTATGCCTCGTTGGGCATATTCCTGCCACTTATCGCTGTAAACTGCGCTATCCTCGGTGGATCGCTCTTCATGCAGCAGAGAGATTTCGCCAACGTGTGGACAGCCACATGTGCCGGAGCCGGATGGGGCATCGGATGGCTGCTCGCAATCACGGCTATAGCCGCCATACGCGAGCGGGTATCCCAATACTCCAACGTGCCGGCACCGTTGCGCGGCATCGGCATCACATTCATCATCTGCGCCCTCATGGGTATCGCATTCATGAGCTTCCTCGGGATCAAACTCTGACACCAACCTTCACCACAAACCGTATAATTTAAGCTAAGCAATGACTTTACTACAGTTATCACAGCTCGGAGCCACACTGCTGTCCGGCATCGGAATCTTCCTTGCCATCACACTGCTGCTGGTGATTGTGCTCCTCGTGGCAAAGCGCTACCTTGTCAGCTCGGGCAAGGTAACCGTCACCATTAACGACGATAAAAAAGTGGAGGTTGAGTCGGGGAATCCCCTCCTGTCGGCTCTCGCCACCAAAAATGTATTTCTACCCTCGGCCTGCGGCGGCAAAGGCAGCTGCGGCCAGTGTAAGGTACAGGTCACCGAAGGCGGCGGCGAAATCCTGCCCACAGAGGCTGTTCACTTCACACGTAAGGAAATCAAGGACAACTGGCGTCTGGCATGTCAGGTAAAGGTTAAAAACGATCTTGACATAAAGGTACCCGCATCCGTTCTCGACATCAAGGAATATGAATGTACTGTCGTCTCTAACAACAATGTGGCGACATTCATCAAGGAGTTCATCGTGGCCCTTCCTCCCGGCGAGCATATGAACTTCATCCCCGGATCATATGCCCAAATAAAGATACCCCCTTTCCATATCGACTACGACAAGGATATCGATAAAGCTTCTATTGGCAAGGAATATCTCCCGGCATGGGAAAAATTCGGCCTGTTCAACCTCAAATGCGTCAACAAGGAGACTACCGTACGCGCGTACTCCATGGCAAACTATCCCGCCGAAGGCGACAGATTCATGCTCACCGTGCGCATAGCGACCCCGCCGTTCAAACCCAAACCCCAGACAGGTTTCATGGATGTGAACCCCGGTATCGCATCATCCTACATATTCACCCTCAAACCCGGCGACAAGGTGATGATGAGCGGTCCTTACGGCGACTTCCATCCGATCTTCAACTCAAAGAACGAGATGATGTGGATCGGTGGTGGAGCAGGTATGGCTCCCCTCCGCGCCCAGATAATGCATATGACAAAGACACTCCACACCACCGATCGCGAGATGCACTACTTCTATGGTGCCCGCGCGCTTAACGAAGTGTTCTATCTCGACGACTTCCTCAAACTCGAAAAGGAATTCCCCAACTTCCATTTCCATCTGGCTCTCGACCGTCCCGATCCGGCTGCCGATGCTGCCGGTGTAAAATATACCCCCGGCTTCGTACATCAGGTAATATATGACACATATCTGAAGAACCATGAGAATCCGGAAGATATCGAGTACTACATGTGCGGTCCCGGCCCGATGAGCAACGCTGTCAACGGCATGCTCGACTCGCTCGGTGTGGATCCCGCAAGCGTTCATTACGACAATTTCGGAGGCTGATCCATCAGCAAACACTTACGACCTTGATTACAATCGAGCAAAACAAGGATATCAGGGAAATGACCACATTCGGCCTCAAAGCCGAATGTGGCCGTTTCATTGAATATGATTCCGACAGCGATCTGCTGGCTCTGTGGAATGACGGTTTACTACGCGATGCCATGCATATCGGAGGTGGAAGTAACCTGCTGTTCACCGACGGGCACTCGGAGCGCACCATAATCCATTGCCGCAACAACAGCTTTTCACTCTCCGATCCTGACAATAACGGTCATGTCACTCTTAGAGCCGCCTCGGGATGTGTAGTCGATAATCTCTGCGCCATAACCGCGGCCCGCTCTCTGTGGGGAATGGAAAATCTGTCAGGCATTCCGGGCGAGATAGGAGGCGCTGCAGTGCAGAATGTAGGCGCATACGGTACAGAATTCTGCGACTTGGCTTTAAACGTGGATGTATTCGACACAGTGAACGGAAAATTCTCTACCATTCCGGCAGAAGATTGCCGGTATGGCTATCGCGATTCTGTTTTCAAACATACAGCTCCGGGAAGATATATTATAACCGGAGCGACACTATGCCTATCGGTCGAACCGAATCCGCGTATGGGGTACGCCGCACTTAAAGAAGCTGTCAGCAACACCCCGTCTGAAGCCGTAACTCCTGCGCTCATCCGCGGAATAGTGATTTCGCTACGCGACAGCAAGCTTCCCTCCCCTGCCGTTACGGGGAGCGCCGGCAGTTTCTTCAAGAATCCGGTGATACCAGCAGACGAATATGATATGATATGCCGTAATGTGAACCGTGTGATTCCGGCACATATTACCCCTGCAGGATATGCAAAAATTTCAGCCGCATGGCTCATCGATAACTCTGGATGCAAACCATTGAAGTGCGGAGGAGCCGCCCTATGGCAACAGCAGCCTCTCGTGATTGTGAATGCAACCGGAAATGCAACCGGCAGCGACGTTGTAAGTCTTGAACAAATGGTCAGAAAAAGAGTATTCGACACGTTCGGTATTGACCTGATGCCTGAAGTTATCCACATCTGAATTTTATCCGGCAGCGGCCATAGGCCGCTCCATCCAATAAAGACACATAGTATGAGTTCATTCGTTATAGAGGGAGGCCGCACGCTAAGCGGTGAGATAATACCTCAGGGAGCCAAAAACGAAGCGTTGCAGGTGATCAGCGCCACACTTCTCACTTCATACCCGGTTACGATCACCAATGTACCCGAAATAAGCGATGTCCGCAACCTTATCGCTCTTCTGGGAATGATGGGAGTGAAGGTTGTGCGTCACCGGAAAGGCCACTTCACTTTTACTGCCGATGAAATAGACCGCGACTATGTGATGAGCGACGACTTCGTGAAACGCTGTGCTGCGCTTCGCGGGTCGGTGCTTGTAGTAGGGCCTTTGCTCGGACGGCTCGGGAAAGCATACTTTCCAAAACCCGGAGGCGACAAGATCGGACGCAGAAAGGTTGACACCCATATCCAGGGATTCGTGAATCTCGGAGCCACATACGAATATGATCCTGCAAAGAAAGCATATCTTCTTGCAGCTCCCCCCGACGGCCTGAAAGGATGCTATATGCTTCTTGACGAAGCATCGGTGACTGGTACAGCAAATATCATAATGGCTGCAGCATGTGCAAAGGGTAGCACGACCATATACAATGCCGCATGCGAACCATATGTGCAGCAGTTATGTACCCTCCTGACCCAAATAGGCTACAGAATAGACGGTATCGGTTCAAACCTTTTAACCATCGAAGGGAATCCGGCTTTGAGCGGATGTGAGGATAAATGTCACGACATAAGCCACCATATTCTCCCTGATATGATCGAAGTAGGAAGTTTCATAGGGATGGCGGCGATCACCCGCAGCTCTATTACGATAAAAAACGTGTGCTATAGCGAACTTGGAATCATTCCTGAGAGTTTCCGGCGTCTTGGTATCAGGCTTGAACAACGTGGCGACGACATATATGTCCCGGCACAGGACAGCTATGTGATAGACACCGCACTCGATGGATCGATAATGAACATCGCCGACGCGCCATGGCCCGGACTTACTCCGGATCTTCTGAGCGTGATGCTCGTTGTGGCCACACAATGCAGAGGCAGTGTGCTGATTCATCAGAAAATGTTCGAAAGTCGTCTGTTCTTTGTCGACAGCCTTATCGACATGGGAGCGCAGATCCTGCTGTGCGATCCACATCGCGCAGTGGTAATAGGCCACGATCATAAATTCACACTCAGAGCCAACCATATGGTTTCTCCCGACATACGCGCAGGCATCGCTCTTCTGCTTGCAGCAATGTCTGCCAAAGGAACAAGCACCATCGACAATATCGAGCAGATCGACCGGGGCTATGAAGATATAGACGGGCGTCTGAACAGGCTCGGAGCTTTAATCACACGCATCCCCTGACCCACATCGCAATCCGACCGAATAGCAAAAATCCTCCCCTATATATGAAGGAGGATTTTTGCTATTCCGAATGTCTGAATTTTGGCTAAAAAGTCTTAATACGGATTTTTTTCCATAATATATTTCTACCTTTGTCCATACTAAAAATCAATCTTACAATTTACCCAAACTCGGCCGGCGGGTACCCCATTCTATCCGTCGGTTCCATATCATCAAAACACCATGATTACCTTTATGATTATCGTGTTCGTGGTAGGCTACCTGCTCATAGCCCTCGAACATGTACTGAACATCAACAAGGCTACATTCGCCCTTATGATGTGCGGAATCTTATGGGCGGCATATTCGGTATGCACCCATGATCCGAACCTCTCGGAAGAGCTTATTGTCGCTCTGGGAGATACCTGCGAGATAGTAGTTTTCTTAATCGGTGCCATGACTATCGTGGAACTGATCGACCGCTACGGCGGGTTCAATATCATTGTAAAAAACATACATGCCGGAAACAAGCGCAGTCTGATGTGGGTAATGGCATTCGTTGCCTTTTTCCTGTCGAGTATCCTCGACAATATGACAACCACCATCATAATGGTGATGATGCTCAGGCGCATGCTGTCCGACACCAAAGAACGCTGGATATTCGCAAGCGTCATAGTACTGGCAGCCAACAGCGGTGGCGCTTGGTCGCCCATCGGCGATATCACCACCATAATGCTATGGATGAAAAACTACGTATCTTCGCTTGATCTGATCATAAATCTGCTCATTCCTTCCATGGTGTCGATGGTGATACCGACATGGATCGCGACACGTTACATCACCGCGGGACCGGTGGAAGCGCTCAATTCGAACGACCAGCGTATCGGTTATGAAATGTCCCGTCACCACAGGGGACTTTCCATACTGATTCTTATCTGTGGTGTGGCAGGGCTGCTGTTCGTGCCTCTGTTTAAATCAACCACCCACTTGCCTCCGTATATGGGAATCCTTATATCGCTCGGTGGGCTGTGGCTGCTAACCGAACTTATCGTACGACGCTATCGTCTTGACGGGAAGATAGAGGGACGCATTTCGCAGGTCGTACGACATATCGACATGTCGACAATCCTTTTTTTCCTCGGAATCCTTCTGGCAGTAAGCGCACTTCAGCAAGCCGGCATACTCAACTATCTTGCAAAGTGGCTCGACACTACTTTCCATCAGCCATACATCATCAACGGTATAATAGGTGCGCTATCCTCTATCATCGATAATGTTCCCCTTGTGGCAGCCTGCATGAACATGTATCCTGTGATGACCGATTCCATGATAGCGGCATCAGCAGATCCGTCCTGGGCATCACTCTTTATAGAAGACGGTCTGTTCTGGCACCTGCTTACATTCTGCGCAGGCGTAGGCGGGTCGCTCCTGATAATCGGATCAGCGGCAGGGGTTGTTGCCATGGGTATAGAGAAGATTCCGTTCCTGTGGTACGCCCGCAAAATCACCTGGCTGGCACTCATAGGCTATCTTGCCGGTATGATTGTCATATGGATAGAATCCCTATTCATGTCTCACCTGCCTGTCGTATAAATACTATCGTATAAATATTTGGAATATAGAATATATCGGTGCGTCTCTGCTAACGATATATAAAACGACTGCCATCAGGATAACATTTCCTGATGGCAGTTGTTTTATAATGAAACCGGATATCATGATATCTCCGGCTTACTTTACAGACTGAGATTAATGTACCGCATAAAACTACAGAAAAATGAGCGATAGAATTACATATATGGAGAAAAAAGAATTGCCCGACGCTGTATTCGGGCTACCCGAAAGACGTGAATACCCTATGCCGGACGCTGCCCACGTAAGAGCGGCTGAAGCCTATTTCCGCTACTGCCCCGAACAGCTCAGACCGAAACTTGCCAAGGCTATTCTCGAACGTGCCAAAGAGTTCGGCGTTGATGTGGAAAGCCCGGTAATACTGAGCTATGCCGGCCAATGATGCCTTATACGCTACGATTCGCTCACCGGTTTTCTGATAATTTAACCTTATCGCCGATAATCTATGCAAAATAAATTTTAATGATTGTTGGCAAATCGCTAACTTTGTTCCCAAATTCCCTTTTTCGGGAGCAATACGTCTGAATCGGCGTTGTGCGTTAACGAAAATGTGTCATATGCGCGGTCGCATCTTTCTCTCTCCACCGGTCTGCGTGGCTGACCATCTCTAAGTAATTAGAAAAAATGAAGGAAGAATTTAATGACATAGCCCCCTATGACGATAGTGTTTTCCAACAATACATGTCGCGTCTGGTAAAAGAACCAGGATTTGAAAACGCTATAAAATATGTGATGCCCGATGCAAACTACCATCAGGTTGTCAGCGAACTTCTAAAGATCAGGAGCAAGAATGAATTCCAGCACAAGATTATGTACGGGATTCTGCTTCTTCTCGAGAAAAAGACTACATCCGGAGTAACCGATTCTGGATTTGAGAATATCGACCCCGAGGGGAGCTATCTCTACATCACCAATCACCGTGATATCGTGCTGGATGCATCGTTTCTCGGTCTGGCGATGATTCGTCGCGGATGGCCGGCCCAGGAAGTCGCTCTCGGCGACAATCTTCTGATTTACGAATGGATCGAAGATCTCGTCCGCCTTAACAAAGGTATTATAGTAAAGCGCAATCTCCGTCTTACAAAAGCTCTGGAAGCAGCAAAACAGCTGTCCGGATATATCCGCTATTGCATCGGAGAGAAACATGAATCGGTATGGCTCGCCCAACGCGAAGGCAGAGCCAAAGACTCCAACGATGTCACTCAGGAAAGCGTAATAAAAATGCTCGCTCTTTCCGGTGAGGGAACTTCGGTTGCAGAAAAGCTCATGGCGTTGAATATTCTGCCTACAGCCATATCTTACGAATATGACCCGAACGATTATCTGAAAGCACGCGAATTCCTTGCGCGGCGACGCGATCCTGAATTCAAAAAATCACAGCGCGACGACCTTTTCAGCATGGAGACAGGTATTCTCCAGTTCAAGGGTCAGGTTCACTTCGCAGCAGGCAGATGTATCAACGACCGGCTGAAAGAACTTCTGCCTCTTACAGATAAAGTAGAGATAATCCGAAAAGTATGTGCGTTAATCGATAATGAGATTCATCGCGGCTACAAGATATTCCCGGTAAATTATATCGCATACGATAGAGTGAACGGGACCACAGAATTTTCAGACCGATACACCGAAACGGATGTACGCGATTTTGATGCATATCTCAACAGCCAGCTTGACAAGGTTGATCTGCCCGATATAACAGCAGAGGAACGCGGGTTCATGTTCGATTCAATCCTGACGATGTACGCCAATCCATTGAGAAACAAAATTCATGCGCTTACACAAACTGCAGATTCATGAATAAAAATATCATGCGCCGCCATGCATGATACTCATACTTTAAAACTAAATAAATTTTCATAATGCGTGCCCCATTCATTGCGCTTCTTATAGCGTTGCTACTGAACTGTATTGTAGATTTTTACATTTACACACAGTTACGCCGCAGATGTCGCTGCAAAAAATGGAGCCGTCTGCAGTTATACACATCAATACTGCTTATCGCACTTATGATCGTCGAGATCGTGCTTCCTGCACGAAGCGGAAACCGAACCTCGCTGCTGGTAAAGATGTGGTTACTTTTCGCCTACCTTACTGCATACATACCTAAATACATAGCCATTATTTTCGATTTGATAGGACGGCTTCCGGTCTTATGGCATCACAGCCGTATCAAATGGCTCACTCCTATTGGAATAGGATTAGGCATAGTGTGTTTCTGTACTATGTGGTGGGGAGCTATTATCAACCGCAACAATCTGGATATAAATGAAATTTCTGTAGAGATTGAAGGCCTTCCGGATTCGTTCGACGGCTTCCGGATTGCTCAGTTCTCCGATCTTCATACCGGAACTTTCGGAACAGATACCGCATTCGTATCACGTCTGGTCGACAGACTTAATAACTTGAATGCCGATGCCATAGTCTTTACAGGAGATATTGTAAACCGACAAAGCGATGAAATTGAACCATTCTTACCAGTTCTGAAACATATTGACGCTCCATATGGAACGTTCGCCATATTGGGCAATCACGATTACGGCGATTACAAAAACTGGGAAAGTGAATCGGACAAGCGTTCCAATATGCAGGCCCTGTATGACAGCTACAGTCTGACAGGAATAGATCTGGTGCTTAACGATCACCGCTGGATTCATCGCGGCAATGACTCTATAGCCCTCATCGGAGTAGAAAATATCGGTGAACCTCCTTTCCATACCTACGGCTCGCTGACGGCGTCTTATCCTGATCTATCCGACGACAATGTAAAGATACTCCTCAGCCATAATCCGCGTCACTGGGTCGACTCCATAGCTGACAATCCTGCGGTCAACATACCTCTCACTCTGTCAGGACATACCCATGCCATGCAGATCGAGATAGCAGGAATATCGCCTGCATGTCTGCGCTATCCGACATGGGGAGGAATGTACCACGATACTGACGGACGCCATAAATTGTATGTCAATATCGGCAGCGGAACAGTTGGTATACCTATGCGCATTGGCGCCACTCCCGAGATAACGGTATTTACTTTACGTAAAAAATAGCCTCTTCACCTATATGTCTGATACTCCCCCCGCCTCAATCACAGCCATCATCGCCCGTGAAACCGGTATTCCGGAAAAAAGCGTAGCTGCCACAATAAAACTCCTTCAGGATGGTGCGACGATTCCATTCATCAGCCGTTACAGAAAAGAACTGACCGGTTCACTCGATGAAACCGCTATTTTCGCCATTGACGTCAGAGCGCAGGAACTTGCGGAACTGTCTGACCGTAAAAACTATATTCTCAACATAATAGAAGCTCAGGAGAAACTGACGCCGGAGCTTGAGGAAAAGATTCTCAACTGCTTTGATCCAAATTTGCTTGAGGACATATATCTGCCTTATAAACCCAAAAGGAGAACCCGCGCACAGATAGCTCGCGAAAACGGTCTTGAACCGCTGGCTAAAATTATTATGGCGCAGACTTGCGCCGACCCTGCGAAAGCTGCCACACGTTTCATAAATGAAAATATTGAAGATGAGACTGCTGCAATTGCAGGAGCGTCAGATATTATTGCCGAATGGATCAACGAAAATGAAGCTGCCCGCAGCAGAGTGAGGAATCAGTTTCAGCGCTTCGCCACTATTACATCGAAAGTTGTAAAAGGGAAAGAGGATGATGCCGCAAATTATGCCACATATTTCAACTATAGCGCTCCTTTGAATCGCTGCAGTTCGCACAACTATCTGGCAATCAGGCGCGGTGAGAATGAAGGACTACTACGAGTGAGCATCGGTGTGGACGATGAGCGAACTCTTGGCCGTTTGTATCCCCTGTTTGTAAAAAGAAACGGCGAACCTGCATCGGCTGAGATTGTAAGACATGCTGTAGAAGATGCTTACAAACGCCTGACACGTCCTGCCATTGAAAATGAGACAGGTGCAGATGCTAAGACAAAAGCAGATACCGCTGCTATAGAGACATTTACATCCAATCTACGTCAACTTCTTCTCGCCTCGCCTCTCGGATCAAAAAGGATACTCGCCGTAGACCCCGGTTACCGCACCGGATGTAAGGTCGTATGCCTTGACGGCAACGGTAACTTATTGTTTCACACGGTAATCTATCCGACACCTCCCAAATGCGACACTCACGAAGCTGCTCATACGATATTCCATCTTGTTATGGAATATGAAATAGAGGCTATCGCTTTGGGCAACGGTACTGCAAGCCGTGAGACAGAGAAATTTTTACGTTCGCTTGCCCTACCTGATGTTAAATTGTTCATTGTCAGCGAGAACGGTGCTTCGATTTATTCTGCATCCAAAGTAGCGCGCGATGAATTTCCCGACAAGGATGTGACCGTTCGCGGTGCGGTATCAATCGGACGCAGATTGATGGACCCACTTGCAGAATTGGTTAAAATCGATCCGAAGTCAATCGGAGTAGGTCAGTATCAACACGATGTGGATCAGTCACGATTGAAAAGCGCCCTTGATATGACAGTTGAATCGTGTGTGAATCTTGTCGGTGTGGACGTAAACACAGCTTCCAGGCAATTGCTCTCATATGTTTCGGGAATAGGTGATACCCTCGCCGGGAACATAGTGAAATACCGTTCCGAGCATGGTGATTTCCCCTCGCGGGAGGCCATCAGGAGTGTTCCGAGAATGGGTCCGAAGGCCTTCGAGCAGGCTGCGGGATTCCTGCGGGTGCCAACCGGCGGAAATATTCTTGACCATACCGGGGTGCATCCCGAGCGATACCCTCTTGTAGCCCGAATGGCATCAGATCTCGGGAAAGAACTGCCGGAAATCGTTGCCGACCCGTCTTTACTGAAAACAATCGATCTCAGCCGTTATACCGATGGCTCGACCGGAATGGAAACTCTTGCCGACATAATCCGTGAACTTGAAAAACCCGGACGAGACCCGCGTCAGGAGGCAGAAACGGTAGAGTTCGACGATACCATCAATGATATCAGCGATCTTAAAGCCGGGATGATACTTCCCGGGATAGTCAATAATATCACCGATTTCGGAGCATTCGTTGATCTGGGGATACATAAAAGCGGTCTTCTGCATATATCGCAGCTGTCGCAGAAACGAGTGCGCCATCCGTCTGAAGTTGTAAAACTCAACCAGCATGTCCAGGTCAAGGTTATCGAGGTGGATCTTAAACGCGATCGTATAGCACTTACCCTGCGTGATGTGCCTCAGACATAACAGGCACATAAGTAACTCCTGAAAATCAGCCTGTATCGTATAAAAAAATTTTTTACGGTTTACTTAATAAAATAAACTCTGTTCAGTCACACCACAGTCGCTATGGCGGATATGCAGCAAATATATATATGTATAGGCTCAAATGAACCGGATGCTATGGCACGGGTGAAAGAAGCGAGCAATGCGTTAGAAAGTAAACTGACCGACGCACACATCTGCGGACCATACAGAACACTTCCCTATCCCCCGGCTCCGGCCGACGGGCCGGTATATGCCAATGCTGTTGTTTCCGGACGTACGGAACTAAGTCTTGAAGCGGTAAAGACTTGGTTGAAAGAAACCGAAAGTAATCTGGGAAGAAGGGCCGGACACAAAAATTCCGGAAAAGTGGTTATAGACCTCGATATCGTTGTGTACGGTAATGAGATATGCCGATTCGGCGAATTCGAAGCCGATTATTTCCGACACGGCTACGAGATACTGCTGTCAAAGAAGCCGGACCGGTAAACCTATTCTATAAGGTCTGCGTATTGAATCGAGCTCCCTGGCATATTTCATGCGTCGTTCATAGGTTATACTCGCAGCCAGTGCTACCGTATCCGGCTGCAACGAATCCACGACCTGACGCATTGAGCCGAAATAGCGGGCACTGACAAGAGCATAGCGCGGTCTGATAACCAGAGAATGCAGATTTCTCCTGAGACCGACCGGGGCAACCGTCAGATTACCGAAACGCCAGAGCACAGAATCAGCAGATATCATATTACTTTCAATAACCGGATTCACGGCTCTGATATCTCCTCCTCTACGATGGCGTGAGAAATCGCTAAGCCTTTGCTGCATCACATTAGAAATTCTATCGAACTGAGTTGCGGGAGCATCTGTCAGAAGAGAGCAATTCTCGCCATCAAAAGCCACAATTACTGTAGAATAAGGGTATTCAACCACATAAGCTTCTTCCCGAACGGGGCGTGACTCTGTAATGGCATACGCCCCTCCGAAAAATACAAAAAGCATGACGGAGGCTATTGAATATACCATTCTCTTCAGTTTCAATGCGATCCATGCCATTATCAAAGCAAGGTAGTATGGCACCAGAAGCCACGGTGAAAAATATATGCCGGTCAGTGAGGCTCCATCGATATCGGCCAATGCCTTACCTATGTTTTCCAGCCATCCATATAATGCGCTTACCAGAGATGCAAGCACTTCAGAGTTCCATCCGGCGGCAGTCATCATCACATTGACAAGTTCACCACCCATAAGAATCGGAAGCATAAATGCCGCAGGAATGTTAGCTATGATGAACAATAACGGGATCTGATGAAAATACCATGCAGAAATCGCTCCGGTTCCAATAACAGCTGAAACAGAAACAACCAGCCATCCGAGCGCCTGCCGTACGAAGCTCCACATACGTATATCAGGTAATATAACGGACGAAAACATCAGAATCGATGCCACGGCCGAAAAAGAGAGCTGGAATCCAGCCGAAAAAAGCTGCCACGGGTCGAAAAGCAGAATCAATAATGCTGCGAGACAAAGGGAGTTCAGAGGTGAACTACTTCTATGTACTATCCGTCCGGTCAGAACTACAGATGCCATAATAACAGCCCGGACCACTGAGGGTGACATTCCGGTAAGAGCTGCGTAGAACCACAGCATGGGGATTGTAAGTAGCATTGCCCATTTCCTGTGTCCCAAAACCCGTAGAGGAAAGAATATAAGCGATACTAAAAAAGCGATAACTGCCACATGCATACCGCTTAAGGCAAGCATATGTGCGGTTCCTGTGCGGCTGAATACGGCGCGGGTCTCATCGGACAGGTAACTGCTGTCTCCGACGAGAACAGCCGCAAGAAACGCTGCAGCCGGGGCAGATATACCGCTTTTGTAAATCAGATCGACGAACCGGATTCGCATACGGTACAGACGGATCGATATAGATGGAAACCGAGGTGTTGAAACAGTGAAATCGTCAGAATTGCCGGTAATGGAAGCGGGTGTGACATCAGCAATGGCTGAAATCCTATATACCTCAGCACCGCGAAGAGCCGAACGCAAATCAGGTATCTGCGAATCAGGCCCGTTAACCGGCCGTAAAACTGTGGTAAAGCGTATCGTATCACCAGGCTCCACTACCGGCATAGATGAATGGACATAAAGCAGAACCTCCTCCCCCGATTCGCTTCCGGTAAGCCTTACCACAACCCTCTGGCTGAAATTATACCTGTCGACAGCTGTGGCAGTGCCTATATATCCGGTTTCAATACCGGTCAGGCGTACAGAAGGGGGCGTATGCGCAATCGCCGTCAGCAATCCGATGGTAGCAAATGCTGCAGACAGAGCGGCCAACGGCCGCTTCATCCAGACCGTACATAAACAAATAGCCGCTATTACAGCGGCTAACAATAACGTATGTTCTGTAAACAGAGTTGCCGCCAGAATACCCGCCGCAAGTGACAATACCGCCGGTAATAGCGGCATTGAAGCAAGGAGCGGAGAACGATAACTCATTTACCAGAGTTTTTTAATAACGAGGATCTATGCCGGGATGGTTGCCATTACGACAAAGAAACTGCTTACACCGATGATGATCCAAAGTATCACAGCAAGCAGAAGCGGTCGTATACCAACCTTTTTCACCATCGATACAGAAAGGCCGGCTCCTATGAGAAACAGCGTTACTACCAACGCACGTTTGGCAATAAGCACAATAACAGATGTAATTCCTACCGGGATATGGCAGTAGGTATTAGCCACCATCGCCAACACAAACAGGAATATAAACCAGGGGACAGTGATTTTGCTACCTTTCTTGTCGCGGAAGATGAACATGGTGACAAATGCAAGGGGAATAATCCACAGCGCACGCGTGCATTTGATAAGAGTTGCGATCTGGCATGCCTCGGGACCATACGCATCGCCGGCTCCTACTACGGAAGAGGTATCGTGGATGGCAATGGCAGCCCATGTTCCGAACTGCGCCTGCCCCATGTTAAAATAGTGACCGATAGGTGGAAAAATAAAAAGCGCTATTGCATTGAGAATAAATATCACTCCGAGAGAAACGGCCATTTCATGATCGTCAGCTTTCAATACCGGTCCGACCGCAGCGATCGCGCTCCCTCCGCAAATGGCTGTGCCCGATGAAATCAGGTATGCCGTCTTTCGGTTCAGACGCAACCAGTATCCGATAAGCACTCCGAAAATCATCACGCCGATTACGGAAACAATGGAAAAAAGCATTCCTTCCGTGCCACTTTTTAGAGCGGTTATGAGATTCATGCCGAATCCCAATCCGACAACCGATGCCTGAAGAAGATATTTCGATCCGTTCTTATTGAATTTCGGATAAGGCACTTTGAAAATCATAGCGAACACAAGCCCTGCGAACAACGCGGCTGCCGGTGTCACGATTTCATTAACTCCGAAAAGCTCCTTACACGGGAGTGCAGCTATTACAATCGCCGCAATATATACAATCCGGGAAATGAGATTGCTACTTGCTGTTTTATCAGTCATAAAGGGATATTCTTCTACAATTTATTAATTTACATTCATCGTTTTCCTGTCCATATTTCCCATGATTCAAACGCCTGGAGAAGCAACATTTCCAAGCCGTTTTTAGTCACGGCACCATGTCCGGCACTTTTCTTCATGAAAAGAGTCACATCCGGATTATAAAGGAGATCGTAACAGAGAAATTCTTTATCGATCAGCTCATAAGGAAGGTCCGGACACTCGTCCACATGAGGATACATTCCCAACGGAGTGGTATTCACGATTACCTTATGCGTATTCATAATCTCCGGAGTGATATCATCATACGATATCATCCCCTCCTTCGGAGTACGCGACACTACGAGCGGTTTCACTCCGAGATCTTCCAGCCCGCAACATACAGCTTTGCATGCTCCTCCCGATCCCAGCACGAGAGCAGCTTTATGATATGGCTGCAGCATCGGGCGGATAGAATTCATGAACCCTGCGATATCGCTGTTGTACCCGACAAGTTTGAAATCGTTGTCGCTTTTCCCGTTTCTGACAACACGGATAACATTCACCGCACCGATTCGTTTCGCTACCGGATCGATATCTGTCAGATATGGCATTACAAGGGTTTTATATGGAATGGTGACGTTCAGTCCACCTATATTCGGATACTCGGCAAGTATCTCCATGAAGTCTCCGATATCAGGGATTTCAAAATTAAGATATCTGGCATTGATATGCTCTGCGGAAAACTTCTGGTTAAAGAAAGTCTGAGAAAAAGAGTGGGTCAGAGGGAAGCCGATCAATCCGTATATCTTCTCCTCCGCCGGTTTGTTTTTTCTTTGAAAGATTGTTTTCATAAACTTATGTAGCGACACCTCTGATGGTGTAATATGCAGTCGGTAGCAATAGGCACAAAGTTACGTAAAATTCCAATACATTAGCACATTTATCTTGAAAATACCATTGCAGATAATGCAAATTTAAGCTTCAGTATGCGCTGAATAAAAATCAACGGGCCGATAGCGTATAGGATCCCGGTGTAAGCTGAAGAGTAAAAGCAGCAGGATGCGAGGAATTGCCATCTGTCCGAAGCGGATTAGCCTGCCATTTTCCACCATTGACATATAGCGATGAACTTCGGGAAGGAGCCGGTACAGTAACATCGGCAACAGTTCCCGACGGAATCGTAACGTTCATTTCAAAGGCATCTGCAGTATTTAAGAAAGCTACCTCCACAGCACCAAGTATAGTCGGGACTACAGCAGAAGCAGATTCGAGATTGCCAGGCCTCGGATGAATCGTCATGCGCTTCCATCCCGGTTCAACCGGTTCGACACCCATCAGCTTCCTAATTATTATATTCGCCGGCGCAGCTCCCCATGCATGGTTCCAGTCGAGATTGGGTTTAAACTGCGGATCCCATCCTTCCCATGTAACGGTAGATCCGTTTTCTATCATATTCCACCAGCTCCGTTTACCGCGCGAGGTGAGCAATCCGAGGGCATGATTGTCTAATCCACCATCATATAGCGCATCGAGCAGAAATTGCGAACCGTAGACACTACAAGCCATCCCCCTGGAGCGTATATGGTCAAGCACAGAAGAACGGTATTTTTCCGGCACCATACCGAAAGCCATCGGGAACATGCTTGCATGAAGTGAGTAATGTGATGAACCTATGCCGTCACGATAACACCCCCTCTTTTTATCCAGCATATAGCTGTTGACAGCCGCACGCACACTAGCGGCACGCGAAGCGAAAAAGGCTGCATCAGCATCTTTTTCAAGCACTCCTGCTATCTTCTCCATCAGTTGAAGCGCCCGATAATGGTAGGCATTGACTACAGTATTGTAATCACCTAAATCGTAACCGTCGGCCTCGCCGGGTTCCTCTTTCCCCACCCCGAGAGCTCCGCTCTGGGGCCAGTCAACGATATCGCGAATGCGGTCGCCGTAGTAACCGCACCGCCTGAGCAGATCCGGCGTCTGGCGGCCGGTGCGTGTACTTATCAGACCGTTTTCTTCCGTAAGATCAGTGAGCGTGCGCGCTTTAAGAGTTTCATAATCTGCCTTTAACAACGCTGCATCTCCGGTATATAGATAATCGTTCCATGCCAGAAGAACGGCCTGCAGAATCCATTCCGTAGGCCAGGTAGCGTTGTCCATAAGATAATGGGTCGTGTATCGCGCGATAGTGTATTCATCGTCGACACAGTAATGGCTGAGCTGATTGATAAGCGCATCGGCTTCATATGGGATACGCTCACGGTCGCCGTCAACGTATACCCCGGCGAAACTTGTAGCGAATATCGAATATTTGCAGAGATTCCACACTGCATTGAGAACGCTGTCCGAGGATGTGAACGAAGATGCGTCCTCGTTCCACCGGTAATGCACTACCGGCCGCCTTATAGCGGTGACTTCGGAGCTTCCGGTCTCTATCTCACAATAACGGAACGGATAAACCTCTCCTACGTAATCGGGCATTAGAACCGGGCGAACATCCCTGCCGTGGGGTTTAATCTGAGCGTTGCGTCCGTCGGGGCGTATAGTCAGGGTATATGTGTCAGCTCCCGGGTGAACAGGTAACCGATATGATGTGTATCGGACTGTAGCGCCAGGATCACGGTTCACGCTATTGCCTGAGGCTGCTTCGCCAAGGTGTACGGTGAGCGTATCATGTCCGGCGGCGGTAACGTCGAGTGAAAGCTGTCCGAAGGCGGCTTTTCCGAAATCGGCAAACATATTTCCATCAGCGTTGACTGAAACCGGACGCGCTGTCTGAACCGTTTTCTGTAACGGTGAGCGTGAAAAACCACCAGTCCACTCATCTGCTGTCAAAAAGGAGTTTGACGGAGCATATGGCGTGAAATTCCCGTCAGATCCGGCGACTTTAACAGTCCAGTAGTAAACAGTAGCCGGCGACAGCAATCCATCCGGAAGTCTGATACCGGATACCGTTGTGTCTGATACATCGCCGCTGTCCCAGACATCGGCACTTCCCTCACGAAGTAATTCAGGGGCGGAAGCCACCAAAATACGGTAGGCACTCTGTCGCGACACCTCACCCGGAAGGCGCCATGAGAATGAGGGAGTGGGGGTATCGACTGTCGCGACCTGCAACAGCCCGGAGCTTCCTCTCTGCCATGCCACGATCACATCATTAAGATTTGCGGATGTTGGTTGTCCGGCTGAATAAACAGTGCGGGTATCCTCTATAAGTTCTGTGCGCAGGCCTGTAGGAGCTGCCAGAGCTCCTACAGCGAGCGTAGTAATCAGTGCGATTGAATTCATCGATATCAGTGAAAGCATTCACAAATTTAGCATAATTCTCCCAATGAGCCAACCTGGCGATGATATGATTTGTCGATCATCCTGAATCGGATTATGAATACACGCAGACTTTTATGCGAAAGAAGTTGGCAGGAACGGGGAAATATGCTATTTTTGCATGAGATTGAGGCGATGTCTGTGTAGTCGCAGACAATCGCATATCATTATTTTACTTGAAAATTACGACCTATGAAATATATCGGGGCACACGTATCGGTTGACGGAGGTGTATCAAACGCTCCCCTACGCGCCGCCGCGCTCAATATGAAGGCTTTCGCACTGTTTACGCGCAATCCGTCGCGCTGGAAATCGGCACCTATTCCGGATAAAGAAGCGTGGAAATTCCGTGAGAATTGTGAAAACGCAGGATTTGCGCCAGCCGTAATCATGCCGCACGACAGTTTCCTGATAAATCTCGGTGCGCCCGATGAAGAAAAGCTACGGATGTCGCGCGAGGCTTTTCTTGACGAACTGCACCGTTGCGAGCAACTGGGTCTGACTATGCTCAACTTTCATCCAGGCTCACATCTGAAGCTTGTGTCGGAGGAGGAGTGTCTGCGTACAATCGCCGAATCCATCAATATCGCCCTGAACAAGACTAATGGGGTAACAGCCGTTATAGAATCAACAGCAGGTCAGGGCACTAATCTCGGTTTCCGATTCGAGCATCTGGCAGAAATCATAAGCATGGTCGAGGATAAGAGCCGTATAGGTGTATGTGTGGATACATGTCATACCTATGCCGCAGGATACGATCTCGCCACAATCGATGGATATAAACAGACATGGGAGGAATTTGACCGGGTAATCGGTTTCGGGTATCTCAAAGGGATGCATCTGAACGACTCGAAGAAAGGTCTCGGATCGCATGTGGACCGACATGAATCGCTCGGAGAGGGAACTTTGGGAAAACCGTTTTTCGAGATGCTTATGGCAGATTCCCGCATGAACGATATCCCGCTGATTCTCGAAACCCCTAACGAAGAAATCTGGGGCGAGGAAGTGGAATACCTGTATTCACTCCCGGGGGCACGCTGACGCCTCCGGAAGGCTCTTCGCCACATATTGATTGCCGGAAGCGCCGGTATAGCCCATGACAGCATTGTAGAATCTATCTTCCTCACTGGTTCGATGAATGTGACGGAATAAAGACGATATTGAAATAATCGTTTGGCGGAACAAGCGGCACGGCATTTTCAGGCAACGGCACAACTTTATCGGCAGGTGTAATCACTTTCATCACTCCGGATACATTGCCTAATCGTGTGAACAGCCTATGGGCAACGACGCCCATCGTCATGCGCAGGTTAAGCTCGACGCATGGCACCAATGCAAATCCTGCCGGAGCCGACGGCGATGATATAACCATCATATCTATACCGAAATATCCACTGTATGCTCCAGCGAGAATATCGGTGAGTATTGAAGGGAGAGATTCAATCAGGTCAGTAAGGAGCTTCTCCGGGATATAGCTGCATAAATCTGCTATGATAGCGCTGTCGGAAGTTACACGGTTGCCATTGTAAGAGACATCGCGGCCGTTAAAAAAGCTCGACATGCCGACAAAACGTATCTGCCCGCAGGATCCGGTTTCAAAAAGCATAGCGAAATCGCAAATTTTATCGTGCCCGCGTTCTATCATGACACTACCCTGACGGCGGATCACACCTTCGCATCGCGATATTAACTGGACCGGCGTCATGACACGACTGCTTGCCACTCCCCTCCCGCTCGACGACCATGGAGACTTAATATAATATTCCGATGCACCGGCGGCTGATATAAAAGCTGAAACTTCGGCTGAGGAGCGGGCTTCAAAGGCCGGCTCGGCAAAAAGGTATGTGCCCCATGAAGAGCCTAAGGATGTTAGGATAGCCTCATTGATTAATCCGGCTGTATGTCTGTGGCTCAGTTGCCTTATAATTTCCACAGGGATATCAGCAAGCAGGCGGACATCCACACCCGCACGGATCAGTCTGGCCACCGTATAACGGCTCCAGCCCCATGGCGACACTCCGCTAAGGGAAAGCCCGCCACAATCGGCAGTAAAGACCGGTCCTCCGCCATATCGCTCCGTTACCATTCGCTGCCATATATCAAGCTGATACAAATAGTCGGGGGACATTGCATCGGGTAGCAATACAAAGTCGGCGGTATCTCCCATCCACCACATGAGCGGCGCGCCGTAGTGTGCGAGAAGAGCAGCCTGACGTGGAGGAGTAAATGATGCCGCCGGATTGACAGCAAGAGCTATGTCGTTTCCCGGATTATAGTAAAACAGTTCATTCATAACGAGATATGACCTAAAAAAGCCCAATGGTGAGGATCATGAGATTGCAAAATTACTAAAACTTTAGTAACTTTACACGTAAATATACCTAAGTCAGATGAGCGATGTAATCAGACTGCTGCCGGATTCGGTAGCGAACCAGATAGCAGCCGGGGAGGTAATTCAGCGACCGGCCTCGGTGATAAAGGAACTTGTAGAAAATGCTGTTGACGCCGGAGCGCATAATATTAAGATCATATTGCGCGACGGCGGAAAAAATCTTATACAGGTGATTGACGACGGTTGCGGTATGTCTGATACGGACGCACGTATGGCATTCGAACGTCATGCTACATCAAAGATAAAGGATGCCTCCGATCTGTTCGACCTCCATACAATGGGATTCCGCGGTGAGGCGCTTCCGTCGATAGCCGCAGTCGCGCAGATTGAACTAAAAACAATGCGTAAGGGCGATACAATAGGGACACGGCTGCAACTGGCTGCCTCAAAGTTTGAAAGTCAGGAGGCAGACGCATGTCCTGCAGGAACTAATCTGGCTGTCAAAAACCTGTTCTTCAATTTTCCGGCCCGCAGAAAATTTCTGAAAAAAGATTCTGTAGAACTTTCACATATCGTGCATGAGTTCGAGCGTCTGACTTTGGTCAATCCCGACAAGGAATTCCTGTTGGTACATAACGATGTGACACTTCACCAACTGTTACCTGGTTCATTGAAACAGAGGGTCGTAGGCCTGTTCGGTAAGGCTCTTGAGAAACAGCTGATTCCGATATTCACCGAAACCTCGTTGGTGAAAATAAGCGGTCTGGTTTCACTTCCGGAAAACACCCGCAAGCGCAACCAGCTGCAATATTTCTTTGTGAACGGGCGCAATATGCGTCATCCGTATTTCCAGAAAGCTGTACTGCACTGCTATGAGAATCTTATCCCGGCAGATCATCAGCCGAACTTTTTCATAAATTTCGAAGTAGATCCCGCCACAATCGATGTGAATATACATCCGACCAAAAGCGAGATTAAATTTGAAAATGAGGCTCCTATATGGCAGATACTCGTAGCTGCTATTAAAGAAGCACTTGGCAAATATAACGGGGTTCCGGGAATAGATTTCGATACGGCGGACGCTATAGATATTCCGGTTTTCAATCCTGTGACTACGCCGATGTTCAGTGATGTTCCCGGTGAGGACTACAATCCGTTTGCCTCCTCGCCCGACGACTTCCTGAAACCTGATAAGAAAACAGGGGAACATTCCGTGAAAGCTCCGTCGGCTCTGAACCTGACAGAACCGGAAAACGAGATTAAAAGCAGCAGCGCGCTGAATGACTGGGACCGGTTGTACCGCGATTTTCAAAATGCCACGAAATCCGGCAACCAGATACCGGATCCCACAGACTTTACATCCCCGAAGAAAGTTGAGCGAAGCGCTCTGAACAACGACAACGAACCGGAAGCCGACGACCCGCATACATCGTTACTTCCGGACATGGAGGTATGCGAATCAAGCGGTCTGCTGCGATTCCGCAACAGAATAATGGTTGCTCCGGCTGCGCGCGGACTTATGATAATCGACCGCTACCGTGCCCATCTGAAAGTGTTGTATGAAAAATTTATTGAAATCTCCGACAGTGTTCTGAGCGAATCGCAACAGTTGTTGTTTCCTGAAACGGTTACTCTCACTGTAGCTCAAAATGTTACTTTAGGCAGCATGCATGAGGAAATAAGACATTTGGGGTTCGACTTATCTTTTTTGGGTGACAATGTATGGGCGATAAACGGCGTTCCGGCAGCCATATCCAATCTGAACGCAGCCGACACGCTGATGAAAATGATTGAAAGCGTTGCAGATGAAACAGTTATGCCTAGCGCGGAACTCAAACAACGGGTGGCACTATCAATGGCCAGAGCCGCCGCAAGCGGAGGAAATCACTCTTTGTCCGATGAGGAAGCCGAGGTGCTTCTCAGCAGTTTCCTTTCGCTTCCGGACCCGGCATATTCCCCCGATGGAAAGCCGACTTTCTTCATTCTGGAGACATCTGAGATAAACCGCCGTCTGCAAATCACGAATTAAATTAAATAGCACATCCTGAAGGAGAGCAACTTTAGCGGAGTCTCAGTCGGTTAATACGGTAAATAGACTACCGCGCACTACGGACGTGTATGTATGCATGTCAATCAAGTGCGCGGATATGCTCGTAAAGTTTGCGCAAAGGGAGGCCCATTACATTATAATAGTCGCCACAGATGCCTTTCACGCCGATATACCCTATCCATTCCTGAATTCCGTAGGCACCGGCTTTGTCGAGAGGATGATAATTGTTGATGTAATAAGCGATCTCCTCTTCTGACAGATCAGCAAATTCCACATGTGTGGTATCTGAAAAAGATATGGAACCGGAGGAGGTGACGAGCGTAACTCCCGTAACAACCGAATGTGCATGTCCCGAAAGTAATGCAAGCATGCGTGCTGCCTCGAATTCGTCGGCCGGCTTACCAAGAACAGAACCGTTGTTTATCACCACCGTATCTGCTGTAACAAGAATTTCCTCAGGTGCGAGAGGATGGGTGTAGGCCGCAGCCTTTTTACGTGATATATATTCGGGGACCTCCGCAGGAGAAAGCACCGACGGATAGCTCTCGTCGATATTCTGAAGCGGAACCGTCACTACATCAATACCTATAAGACCGAGAAGTTCGCGGCGGCGTGGCGAAGCACTTGCAAGAAGCAGCCGACGGTTACCGAAAATCGCATGTGAATATGGTTGCATATGATATTTAGCGACTTATCTTTTGTTCCAGCCCCACGCAATATCGGTAGAGGGCCACAGATCATTTGCTTTGAGAATTTCTTCGAGAAGGTCGCGTGCAACTCCATAGCCACCGTTGACAGGCGAGACGTATTTAACAATATCAAGCACATCCGCAGCCGCATCAGCCGGAGCTACAGACAAACCTACCGCACGGAGGCATTCGGTATCGGGAATATCATCGCCCACGTATGCGACTTCTTCGGGTGAAAGGTTGTTGTCCTTCAGCCAGCGGTCAAGTATTTCCTTCTTCACTCCTGCCTGAAGAAAAATATCATTGATACCAAGATTTCTGAATCTGTTCACCAGAGCATCCCCTGTTGCCCCGCTTATAATAGCTATTTTCAGTCCCTTGCGCACAGCAAGTTGCAGTGCATAGCCATCATGCAGGTTTGCCATACGGCAGGGAACACCGTCGGGACCAAGCGGAAGGAGGCATGGCGACAGAACTCCGTCGACATCGAACACGACTCCGCGTATCTTTTTTAAATCATAGTTTATCTTACTCATAATTGAATGTAATCTAATGATTTATACTACGTGTTATCAGTTATGATGATATTTTTCAAGTATGGTATCGGCAAGCATACGGTATATCTCTTTCTGACGCCCTTCAAGCAATGCGAGATGCTTCTCGATCACTTCTCGATCGCCACGTCGTGCGGGGCCGGTCATGGCTTCGTATGGAGATATATTTTCAATTTTAGCAAGAGTTGCCTTAAGTAATGGCATCAGATATGTGATATCCAATCCCTCACGGCGCAACAGATTGTCGGCTTCCACCCACATCAGGTTTGCGTAATTGCATGCGAATACAGCTGCTACATGAAGTTGACGCCGGCGGATACTGTCGGCAAACTCGACACGTGATGATATTTCTCGTGCAAGATTCTGAAGACTTTCGGTAACCTGAGCCGATGAACCCTCTATGAAAAAGGGGACTTCAGGCATATTTACAGATACGTCGCGCGTAAATGTCTGAAGAGGATAAAAAACACCGAATCGGGATTTTTCCCCGGTAAAGATTTCCATGGGAACACTTCCGGAGGTATGTGCCCATATTCCAGGGAAGTCGGGGGTTGAAGCCACAATATCGTGGAGCGCATCATCATTTACCGCAAGCAGGTAAAAATCCGCATCCGACCTGAGTTCGGAAATAGATGCAACCGGCTCGCATTCGCCGCCTATAAGTGAGCAAAGTCGACTGGCAGTGTCGATATGACGGCTTACGACCTGAACGATATCTGCCTTTTCAGCTAAAGCGCATCCAAGATGAGTAGCCACGTTGCCTGCTCCTATGAGGCATATGCGCGGACGGGAGGAAACCGTGATTTTATTATTATTCATCAGCGCGCCACTTTCCGATGTGTACCTTTTCCCATAATAGTTTTGAGGGATCGATCGGACGGCGCTCCTCGTTCTTATAGCCGATTGAAACTATACAAAGAACCCCGAATTCCTCAGGAATTCCAAGCGCCTGGCGGACATAATCCTCAGCAGGCTCACCGGCTTCGTCATAGCGATCGCGCACTTCTACCCAACAGGAACCAAGTCCGAGATCCTGAGCCTGCAACTGCATGAGAAGCGCCGCGATGGAGGCATCTTCAATCCAGGCATCGCTCTTTGTCATATCGGCGGTTACCACTACGGCAAGAGGTGCATTTGATATAGAAGTGGCATAGTTGGGCTTGCATTTACCGAGTTGTGCCAACATGTCCTTATCCTCTACGATTACAAACTGCCAGGGACGTACGCTTTTGGAAGAAGGTGAAGTAAGTGCAGCCTCGATGATAAGCTTTACATCATCGGGATTTACCGGCTGATCAGTATACTTTCGTATTGTTCTGCGACTTAGAAGCAGACTATGAAGATTATCCATTTGTGTACACAAGAAAATAATTAATATATGCTCACTTGCGACAAATCCATGCATCTTGCTGACCCACAAGCTCCATCATTTTCATGGCCGTAGAATAATTATTGCCGGTCGCCGCATATACGCGGTAGCGGCCGTCCATATGTTCTACACCAAGGTGCATATTGCTTTTATCATTCATAAAACTCTCTGCCAGCGACAAGCTGGGAAAAGATGCTATTACAACGATATATGGATCGCCTGCAGAAAAACGAATTTGGGAATCAGCTGATTTATCGGTTACAATATCTATACCAAATTCGGCTGACTCATCGGAAACCGAATCAGATATTTCATCAGAAATTGATTCAAGCCCATCCGATGCAGCTTCACAAGATGATTCTGCCGGCTCGTAATAAACACTGTCGGGAGCTTCATCCACTATGGCAGGGGAACTGTCCGAAACTGTATCAGACGATATAGCCGACTCCTGAGCGACACTACTTATTGGAGCAATAGAAGCAGACTGAGTGTTCGTATCCACACGGATAGGAGACATTATGAAAAACAGAAGTGTCAAAAACACAGCCAAAGATGCAACAATGCCAGATGCGTATGCCCGCCATTGAGGGGGGAACCACACTAGCCGCCTCTTCCCGGAATTATCCCCCGGTGTCAACCCCGCACCTACAGACTGGGATTCAACAGACGATGAGCTGTATCCGGTATCCTGCAACGGCGATAACTGGAGAGGCAACAGACCGAAAAGAGGGGAATTAATACCTGATAGATTACTGGTAGGGATAAAATCAATCTCCTTTGAAGAGAGGTCCGCCTTGAATGTACCCAACTTACCGAATTCGATAGATTCTCCTGCAGACAAACGATCCTGAATATCCTCGACTTCTTCACGAATAAGATTCGTGGCTTCTGAAACTGAAACACCATTAGCCCGCGCAACAGAATGAGACAACAGGCCGTCGTCTTCTGAAAGCCACCTGTTGAAAGCGAGTTTTTTCCCGGGAGGGAGGATCACATTACAGGAATCGTCGAACCGCGCACTGTGATATTGACAAAGAAAGGCGCCAAGTCCGGGAACGACAACACACTCATGTCGACGTACAAGATACTGAATATGTCTCTCTAACAGGCGCACTATCAATTAATAGTTAAATTTACAGCAATATCGGTTTCATGATATACGAGATTCAATCTCACTATATCTATGCAAATTTACAAAAAAAAACGGATACAGCAAAAGTAAAATTCAGGATCGCAGTCGTGTGCTGATGAACATCATCACCTGAGCTACTCAAAAGTGCGTTCATTACGCAACAATTCAAAGGAAGTCAAATAAAGCCGACTCGTGTCAGATGATTCAGGAATTTTCATTAGCTTGCATGTGTAATCCTGGCGGACAGTACAATCAGAATGGATAGGTGCAAACGAACGCACAGCTATAATCGGATGGCTGTCTGATATTCTGGTTGCCGGAGTAATCCGGCGGTAACAATAATCAACCATCTGTTAGCCACAGCCTCCTCAACCTTTCCCTCAATCATTCTCTCCATATTCATACTAAATTAATTCATAACCGCTATTCAGATTCATTCTCACAGTACATCACTCATTTCCACAGCCTCAACAGGGGTTCGCAGCCGAAACAGCTTACAGCCAGCCTGCAAATCGTGCCTACCATTAATCCGAGTTGAGAGATAGCTATCCACGGCGGACAGTAGTAATCCGGCGGCAACTGCTATAAGACGGCGGCCGGACTCATATGGATACAACAACTGATTAAGACAAACTGATAGAGATACAACAACCGATAGAAATATAACAAAAGAAGAGCGCCCTCACCACCATTCCGGTGTGAGGGCGCTCTGTGATAGGGGGCGGCTACCTACTCTCCCACTTTCGCAGTACCATCGGCGCGGCGGGGTTTAACTTCTC